>JBGSLF010000024.1:0-25459 GCA_041740855.1 Gemmata sp. | reverse complement strand
CCGCCGACGGACTTCGCGGCAAGAGCCGGTTTGCTGTGGCGGGGCATGGCGGCACGGAGGATTGGGTGTCAAGTTGGCGGGCCGGACCCAGCGCCTGCCCACCACACAACCCGTGCGCAATTTCCGTGCCGAACACTATTGAAACCAATCCCCGAATTAGACGGAAATGTTTCCGTCTAATCACTAGTTCGGCACACGGAGGCGCGACGGCATGAACCCGCTGGACTCGGCTCGTGTCCTTCCCATCTAATCGACCGCGTATCGCTCAGCGGGAGGCGTTATGCCTAGCTTTGCCGACAACTACCAGCATCAGTGCCTGTTGGAGATATCGCGCCGCCATCGGGAAGCAGTCGATCCGGCCCGCGTGTATGACGGAAAGGTGATCGGACAGGACAACTGGGACAACCTCGCCGTCTCGACCGTCTTCGCGGCCGTCGCGATTGAGGCCGCCCTGAACGACTATGTTCTGTCTCACTGCCTGTTCGTGGAGGCTCCCTACTTGCAGGAGGTATTTGGGGAAGTAACCGGTCACTTCCTCCGCAGTTCGATCCAGAACAAGCTCAAGGTCCTGATGGACCGGTGGCCGGACCCGTTCCCTGAGCAACTACTCAAGGATGTGCGCGAGCTGATCCACATTCGGAACCGCATCGCTCACCAGACCGGCGAGTTTCGGACGGCGAATGAGACCGCCGATCGGCGGAGCGAGATGACCAATCGGGCGTTGACCACCGAGCAGATGTGGCACATGCTGCGGCATCACGAGATCGCCCGTGACTTCTTGGGTCGTTTCTGGCTGCCTGGCAACCGGGAGTTGCAGCAGGGCTGGGGCCCGCCAGAGGCCGAACCGCTCTCATGGCCAACCGACTTGAGTCAAAACGAAGATTCCGGGGCGGGCTGAACATGCGTTCCGCAGCCCGTCCTGTCGCATCTTGAAGCCCAGTCTCCTCGCACTCGCACAAATACACGCGACGCTCTTGTGTCGTCCCAGATCGATGGCCAAAATGGTGTTCGTTGCCGTTGTCATCGCAAGCCTCCCAAACGTGAAGGGCGATTACCCTTCACCACAACGCACACGGCTGGCATGGATTCATTCGGCCCAGCGAAGGGGCAGCGGTGTTCGTCGATGGCAACGACCCACTTGCGACGGTACAAGTGTCGGGAGCCGATTTCGTGCAGGGCATTGAAAGGACAACTGACTCTTCAGAGCCTGCTTGGCAACCTGATGGACGTCACGGGGCGAAGAGTACAATAGGAGTGGCACACGGGAACCCCTTTTCTCAACCACTTGATACAGTTGAGTTTAGGTGCCCCCATGTGTCACTTCAACTTTGAAAGTACTGTGACGCTTCCGGTTCGTCGGGTTCCGAGTGAGAATCCCACTCACAACGCTTTTTCAATCGCGGAGTTCGTTGCCTGTCAGGTGCAAGAACACCCGCTCCAATGTCGCTTCTTGCGGTTCGATCGCGGTCATGGTTGCGCCGTGTTCGGTCACAAGCCGCATCACTTCGGGCAGAAACTCGGGCACGGAATCGGTCGTCACTTCAAAGCCACCATCAATCGGTTTCACCTGCTTGGCCCGCGGAAGTGCTGCGAGTTGTTCTTCAAGCCCTGGTATCGCCGTGGCCAACCGGAAACGCACGCGGCCATCGAGCCGTTTGAGAAGTGCGGGAAGCGAATCGCAAGCCAACACCTTTCCGCCATCGAGAATGGCGATGCGGGCACACAACGCCTGCACTTCTTCCATGTAATGGCTGGTATAAACCACGGTTAGCCCGCTTTCGTTGAGCGCGCGAACCTGGCGGAAGATGTGGTTGCGGCTTTGCGGGTCCACGCCGGTTGTGGGCTCATCCAGGAACAGCAAGCGCGGGCCGTGAACCACCGCGACCGCCATGTTGAGCCGCCGCTTCATGCCGCCCGAAAACGTGCCCGCTCGATCGTCACCGCGTTCGGTTAACCCCACTGCGGCCAACACTTCTTCGATGCGGTTGCGTAACGATGCGCCGCCCATGCCGTAGAGCTTGCCGAAGAAGCGCAGGTTCTCGCGGGCCGAAAGATCGGGATAGATCGAGAGATCTTGCGTGCCAATTCCAATCCATCGCCGCAGATCGCGATTCCCCATGTTGAAGCGTTGGCCGAAAAGCTTCACCTCGCCCGCGTCCGCGTCGGTTAACCCGCTGAGAATGGAGATCAGCGTCGTCTTTCCGGCACCGTTGGGGCCAAGCAAGCCAAACAGTTCTCCGCTATCCACGGAGAGAGAAACACCCGCGAGGGCGGCTGTTTCTCCGTATCGTTTATGAAGGTCGGTCACTTCGAGAATTCGTTCTGCCATGGCGTCTACTATAGGACTGATGAACAGCTTCAACGACTCACGCATTCGTGCCGCGAACGACCGCCCTGCCAACTTGGCGGGGAAGTATGTGCTGTATTGGCCGCAGATGTTCCGGCGGTTGCACAGCAATCACGCGTTCGATCACGCCGTTCGCCTCGCGATCGAGTGGAAAAAGCCGCTCGTGGTGTACGAAGCACTCAAGCTAAACTACCCGTGGGCCAACGCGCGGCACCACACGTTCATCCTCCAAGGAATGCGCGACAACGCCGCCGCCGCAAAGAAGCTGGGCGTGAGTTACTGGCCCTTCGTCGAAACGCCCGATAACAGCGGCCGCGGATTGGTGCGTACACTCGCGGCGGACGCCTGCGCCCTCGTGACCGACGATTACCCCGCGTACATTGTTCCGGCTCACAATCACGCGATCGCGGCGAAGTGCGATGTGCCCGTCGTTGTGGTGGATGGCAACTCTCTGGTTCCGCTCGCGAAACTCGGCCTCGCGGTATCGGCTGCGGCTCACTTGCGGCCACGCATTCACAAGCAATTTGCCGAAGCATGGCGGAATCGCGCGATCGCCGAGCCAGAACTTCCCAATCTCGTGAAAGCGAACCTCGCGGCACCGTTCACCCCGTGGGACACCACACAAGACATCAGTGCGTTCGTCGGTTCGTTACCGCTCGATCAGAGCGTTACGCCAATCGCGGATCGCGAAGGCGGAACGGTGGCGGGACGTGCTGCGTTGCGGGAATTTGTGACGCACAAGCTGAATCGGTATGGCGAAGGGCGTAGCCAACCCGACTCGCCCGAGCGGAGTGCCGCCAGCGGGTTAAGCCCGCACCTTCACTATGGGCACATCTCGATTCAAGAAGTCGTCGAGGCGGTTCTGGGCAACGATTGGACGCCAGCCGAACTCAACACCAGCGCGAGCGGCAAACGCGAAGACTTCTTCACCCGCGTCGCGAGCGTGAACAGCTTTCTCGATGAAGCCATCACCTGGCGCGACGTGGGATATCAGTGGCACTTCGCGAAAGCCGCGAGTCTGCGACCGAACGCGAATAGCCTTAACGTAAGCTGGCAAACGGGTGAGCAACCTCACTTCAACTTCGAAACTTTCGACTTCTCTCCCGGCGGCGAACGAACCCTTGAAGTGGTGTTATTGGACTGGACTAAAGCCACACTCCGCAACCACGAAGCGGACGCGCGCGAGCATCTGTATCGGCTGGACGAATTCGAAGCGGCGGAAACGCACGACCCACTCTGGAACGCCGCCCAGCAAGAACTCGTGGCCACGGGTTCCATGCACAACTATCTGCGCATGCTGTGGGGGAAGAAGGTGCTGGAATGGTCCAAGACACCAGCGGAAGCCTACGCGGTGCTGGAATACTTGAACAACAAGTACGCACTCGATGGGCGTGATCCCAACTCGTACACCGGGATTCTCTGGTGTTTCGGGCTGTTCGATCGTCCGTGGGCACCCGAGCGAAAGATCTTCGGCACCGTGCGATACATGTCGTCCGATAACACCGCGAAGAAATTCAAACTCGGCGGGTACTACGAATACGTCAACGGCTTGCGCCCCGGCACCGCGCAACCCAAACGACCTACCACTTTGTTCTGAAATATCAGGTGAGCCGCGCCGTTTATGGCGCGCGTTCTTCTTGAAATAATCACACCGCGAAGCCCAATCTGTTCGCCATTTCCCCCATCAGCGGCAACCGTTATAATCCGGCTTATCGAAATATTCACGGAGATCGCCATGGCCTCGGCCGACCCGCTCCCCGGCGTGATGCCGGATACGGACACCGACACCGAGACACGAACCCGCCGCCAGCCGCCCTATGCCGTCATCCTTCACAACGATGATGTGAACTCCATGGATTTCGTGGTTCATGTGCTTCGCAAGGTGTTCGGTTACACCGTCGAGCACTGCGTGGAATTGATGATGGAAGCCCACGAGAAGGGCCGCGCCGTTGTGTGGGTGGGCACGCTGGAAGTCGCGGAACTGAAGGCCGATCAAATGCATTCGTGCGGGGCAGACCCGGTGCAAGCCGCCAAGGGTGCCCAACCGCTCGGTGTCACGGTGGAACCCGCGGCGTGATCGCGGCTGCAATCCCTCTCCATTCCCCTCCTCGCGCACGGATGCGCCCGCAATGCCAATCCTTTCACCGCCGCAGTTGCTCACGGCTTTCCGCCAACGCCCCGAACGCGCGCGGCAACTCTTCCTGGGGTTGCTCGCGCTTGTGTTGGTAATCATCAGTGTGAAATACGCCGGGAAGGTGATGAAGCCCGGCAACTCCGGCGAGCAATCGCGCTCCGCGTTCCTTCGCTGGCGTTCGATGATTCACGATGTGTTTACCGGAACGAATATCTACATCGGCAAGAACGAGTACCCGAACCCGCCGATCATGGCGATCGTGCTGCGGCCCTTTGCCGAACTGCCGCCGATCATCGGTGCGATGGCGTGGTTCTATGCGAAAGTGCTCATGGCGGTGCTGGCGGCGGTGTGGACATTCCGCCTGGTTGCTCCTGCGAATGCGCGAACCGCTGAACCCGAGAATTACTCGCCCGCGCGAATGCCAGATGGCGTCATGGCTGCCGCGATTCTTCTCACTCTTCCCGCGATCATGGGCGATCTGACGCACAACAACATCAACATCTTCATCCTGTTCCTCATCACCGGTTGCCTGGAACTGTACCGGCGCGGCCTCGATTTCAGTTCCGGGCTGGTGCTGGCGTTGGCAGTCGCATGCAAGGTCACGCCGCTGTTGTTTCTGGCGTACTTCATCTGGAAGCGCGCCGGTCGCGTTGTGGCGGGCTTCGCGGTTGGCCTCGTGCTGTGGCTGGCGATTGTGCCCGGTGCCATGTTCGGGTGGGAGCGAAATATCGAACTCCACACCGATTGGTATCGGCTCATGGTGGAGCGCCCACTTCTGAAGGGCGAGATCACGACGGAGCACCCCAATCAGGCATTCGTGGGCTGGGTGTACCGCCTGTTCACCGCCAGCCCGTCGTTTATCACTTACATCGAAACTCCCGAAGGCGATATCCCGGCACCGGCGGCGTATCACAACCTCGTGGACATCGGCCGCCCGGCCACCTGGATCGTGGTAAAAGTGTTCACCTTTGCGTTTGCGGTTGCCGTGATGTTTCTGTGTCGCAGCCCGCGAAGCGAACGGCAGGGCTGGCGATTCGCCGCCGAGTGCGGGTTAATTGTGCTGGGCATGCTGCTGTTAAGCGAACGAACGTGGAAACATCACGCGGTCGTGCTGCTTATTCCGGTAGCAGCGCTGGCTTATGCCACAACTCTGGATCTTCCACATCGAGTGCGGCGTGCGGTCGTGGGATCGCTGATTGCAGCGGGGCTACTGATGGCAACGCCGGGCTTACTGGGCACCCGAATCGCCGATCTGGCACTGGTGTATGGCACGCATACACTGGCATTCGCGCTGCTCACCGCAAGCCTGTGCTTGGTCCTGGCGTGCGGATTGAAACAGCAGAACGGGGCGAACCAGGCAAACCAGGGGAGGAATCCGGGCTGAATGGGTCGGTGTGGGGCCGGGGTTTGGGTATACTGTTCAATTGAGGCGAGCGCCCCGCCCGGCCAGAGAACTGCGATGCCGGCCCCCTCATTTCCCTGGATCCGAATGCGGTTTGCAACCGGGATTCCTGCGGTTGTAATCCTCGCGTTCGTTTTCACTTTGTTTGCGCATGCTCAGCCACCAGAACCGCCCAAGAAACCCGCCGAACCGAACATTGTTCGCCTGCCAGACGGCACTTATCTTTGGGTGGGTGATGCGGGCAACGGCCCCACGGAACAGATCAAGCTCACCCCGCAAGAGCTTCAAAAGGTTCTCGATCAACTCGAACTCTTAAAGAAGCAACTGGCCGCACGCAAGCCAACGCCGCCGAGCGGTTGTGCGATTCGCGGCCGTGTGGAGAAACGCGGCGAGCAACTCGTTGCCATGCTGAAGCTCACATACAGTTTCCGCACGCTGCAGCCTCAAACCGCCGTTGCACTCGGAGGTCGCAAGGGGTTCCTCGTGACGGCGGCACTCGACGGCAGCAAGCTCCCCGTACTGGATACCACCGACGACGGCTTCGCGGTGTTCGTGGAATCGGTTGGCGAACACACGCTCACTCTGGATCTGGAAGTGCCCATCACGGTGCGCGGAGTGAAACCCGAACTGGGCTTCGAGTTGGGGTTGCCGCGATCTGTGATCACAACATTGCTATTCGAGCCGCCCGGGCCAGATGTGAAGTTCGTGAGCCTTACCACACGAACGCCCGATTCCGCACAACCCACACGCCCACCGGAAATCCGCCGCGTGTCCGCGTTCGATGTGAAGCAGTTGGCCTCCCGCCCCGGTCGCGAAGGCGGTCATCCACTGGGGCCAGCCGATTCCCTGGAGGTAACCTGGGACCCGCCAGCAACAGCCGCACAACCCGCCGATCAGGTGCAATCGTCCGAACTGGACGTGGCAGTTCTGCTGACCGAAGGCGTGGTGGAGACCACGGCGAAGTTCAAATTGCGCGGGCCATCGCGAACCTGGAAAGTGGTCGCACCGGCAACCGCCGATCTGAGTGCGGATCGCTCGGCGATTGCAGCCGAAGCTGGGCCGGTGCCACCGGCCACAGTGACACGCCCAACCGACGCCGCCAAGCCCGTCTGGGTCATTGAACTGCCGGCAGGATCTTTGGCCTCCGATTGGGTCATCACTGCCGTGACTCGTCAGCAACGCCCCAAGACAGGCGACGCAAAATATGGCGGGCCATTCAGTGTTGGCCCCTTCGCGACACTCGATGTGCTCCGGCAAACGGGCACCGTGCGTGTAACCGCGGGGCCGCACACACGCTTCGCCTTTCGTCACGGCCCCGATATGCGGAAGGCCGAGCCGCCCGAACCGCCGGAAGACGATCGAACCGTGGCGTTCTTCCGCCTCACCACCGGGCCAACAGGCACCATGCCCGTGAACAGCCCACTGTTCACGCTTGAAGCTCGCCCGCAGGAAGGAGCCATTCGCGTGACTCCTAACTATCGATTAACGCTCACAGAAGCTGGCTGGCAAATCCGCAGCGAGTTAAAGATCACGCCGATTCGCACCGAGGCAGAATCTCTCACGATCAACGTGCCGATCGAGTGGCATGGGCTGGAAGCTTCGCCACCGGAACTGGTTGAAGGCGTGCAGCAAGGCGAACTGCGTGAGGGGTTCTGGGCGGCGACTGGCTTGCGAGCGGTCAATGGCCTGCGCGTGCCGGTGATCATTCGCCTGGCCGCACCGCAGAAACAATCCTTCGATCTGGTTCTCACCGCCACCTTTCCCGTTGGCCAAACCGATTCCGTTGCATCGATTCCACTCCCACGGTTTTCAGGTGCGGTGGAACGCGACACGACCGTGATGGCAACAGTGTCCGATGGCCTGGAGGTTCGCGGAGAAGCACGCGAGCGGGCCGGTGAATTCGTGGCCTGGGGCGTTCCACTGGAGACAGCACAAGAGATCGTTGGAAGAACGACGCGAGCCATCACGGTGGTGACCGGGAAGGCGGAAACGGGGCTATCTCGCGTGATTCTGGCGTGGAACGCCTATCGGCCGCCACTGGCCGCGAACACGCGGGCCGATGTCACACTGGGCGATCGGCAAATGGTGATCGTTCAGCACATCACGCTTCGATCGCCGGAAGCTTTGCCACGGCCCATTCGCTTTCGCGGCCCAACTTCACCGGCGGCACTGCGAACCGTGCCGGCACTGGATATTGTGGGGCCAGGCGAGTGGAGCTTCACCCCACCGGCCGATGCAAAAGAAGCCACGTTAACTTTCAACTACGCGCTGCCGATTGGCCGATCGCCCGACGAATCCACGCCCATCGATATCCCCGTGGGATTCCTCTGGCCAACCGGCACCACGCGTGCGGAAGCAACGGTGCGGGTGTGGTCGAACGCGGCGATGGGTCGCACGATCACAACCACTTCACCCGGTTGGCTCGAAACGCCTGCTGAACCAACTCCGGATCGCGACACTCTGCCCTCGCTCACGCTCACCGCATCGGGCACGGAACCGCTGGCGCTGGAAGCCCGGCCCAACCCGGATACCGGTGCGGCGGTGGTTTGGGCGGATAGAGGATTGATTGAAGCCTGGGGCGGTGGCGACGCAGCAACGAGTTATCGCGCCCGATTCCTGCTGCGACGCTGGCTCACGCCTTCGATCGAACTCACGATTCCCTCGTCTTCAAATGGATCGACTCCGGAATTCTATCGCGACGGCCAAAAGCTCGAGGCCACGCCGGTTTCTCGCAGCGACGACCGCCGCGACTTCCGCGTTGCGTTGCCCGCGTCGCGGCCCGGTGCCACCACTGTGATCGAGGTTCGTTATCAACTCACGGCCGCGCGTGGGCGAATGGGCGAATCGCTTTATTCTCCGCCGGAGTTACCAAGAGTCGCGTTTAGTGGCCCGGTGCGTTGGCTCGTCACGGTTCCCGATTCCACGGTTCCGCTCCTGCTTAACGGAGCCAACGCCGAGTTTCGTTGGTGGCCACGGGCGACCGGCTTAACACCTCGTCCCACCGCATCGCCCGATTCGATGGAATGGTGGCTTCGCACAGGCGAAGAAGTGGCCATCAGTGTTGCGGAGGATGCAGAGGGTGTGGCCGCACGGCAATCGACTCTCGCCCCGCTCACGATTGTTCGCGTGCCGCGAACCGCAATGATTATCGCGTGCTCCGTGGTGGCGTTCGTTCTGGTTCTGTTTCTGGCGCGCCTCTCGGGAGCCCTGATCGGGCCTGCGGTGGCCGTGTTCGCGGCGATCATCGGCATCGTGGCAGCGTTGTATCCTCAACCGGCCGCTCAAACTGTGGGTGCCGCGCAACCGGGCCTTTTGGCGGCGCTCGCGGTGTTGTTGGTGCTGGCCGCGGCGAAGTGGTCGCATCGCCGGCGAATCACCCGCATGCCCGGATTCAGCCGCAGCGTGCCGGAAGCCTCGGCCCCCAGACTCCCAATGCCATCCTCGGCACGCGGCCGGCAGTCGAGCATAGGCTCAGCTGGTGCAACGCCTGTCACTCCCGTGGGGGGCTGAGCGATGATTCGCTGGCTGGTGGCATTCGCCTGCATTGTTGTTGTCGGGAGTGTCGGGTTCACGGGCGATTCCCGACCATCACGCTCGCAATCGGTGGCACACGCGGTTGGCGGCCCCGGCGCTCTGTTCGCATTCCTCGCCAAGTCGCACGCGCCCCAATCGCTCCCCGATCCGTTTCCCATTCAACGATTGCGGGCCACGGAAAACCAGTTTCAGGAACTGCGGAAGCAATTCGAACCTGACGATTTCGTGCGATTGCCACGCGATGTGTTCGAGTCGCGCGTTCAGGCGGCGGCCCAGGCCGCACACACTTCGCCCGCACCCCGCATCACCGCGGCACGCTATCAGGCCGCACTCAATAAGGGCGAATTAACGGGCACCGCTGAAATCGATCTGGTGCACGATGGCACCCAACCGCGATTTGTTCCGCTTGAACCATTCCGGCTGGCAACGCGAACAGCCACCTGGAACGACGGAAACGAAGCGGTGTTCGGCGTGCCGGTTGGCGGTTCCGGAGTGGGTGTCTGGGTGGATCATACCGGGCTACGCACACTGAAGTTTGCGTGGTCGGCCGCGAGTATCACGGAACCGGGCGAGCTGCGGTTTGAGCTGCGTGTGCCCGAAGCCCCGCTTGCGATCCTGGAACTGGAGTTGCCCGCCAGGCAAGTGCCAACCGTGCCTTCGTCGGAGGTGTTGTTAACAGGCCCGTTTCCAGTCAAGGGTAAGGATTCGTCGCGGCTCTGGCGTGTGCGATTCGGCGGCCGCACACGTCTGGATCTGTCCGTTCGCCCGTTGGGCAATCCCGGTGTGGCCACCGTGGCAACTCTGGCCGCTCGCTACGACATTGCACCGGGGCAACTCACCGGCGTGTTCGAGTATGTGCTGCGACCCGCGAAAGGAACGGTCGGCGAATGGCTCTTCACCATTGATCCCGGTTTGCGAATAACCGATGTGATGGTGAACAATCGCGCGGGTTGGGCGATCGATCCGCAACCGGAAGCCGATCAACCTCGCGTGTTAAGAGTGACGCTTCGCCAACCCGGAGCCGGTGGGAAAGTTCTGATATCGACTGTGGCCCCATTCCCCGATCCCACTCGCCCTGCCCATACTCCCCTTCCCGCCGTGCGGCCCGTAGGGGCGATTGTCGATGAAGAATCGCTGGAGATTCGCTTCACGACCGGCTCGAAGCTGGAAGCGTGGAACCCGGGCGATTACCGGTTAACCGAATCTCAAATGCCGGCAGATCAAACGCGCGTCCTGAACCTCACGGGCACGCTGTTGCCCGCGAATGTGGAACGAGGCTTTCGCCGCCTGCCGATCGTGGGCGTGGGCGTTCAGGAACCCGATATTGTGGCCACGGAACACGTGCTGTGGCGGTTGGAAGGAGCACGCGCCGCGGCCACGGTTCGCGTCGCATTACGGGTTCGGCGTGGGCCGCTGTTCGCCTTCACCATGAAGACGCCGCCCGGATATGTCTTCGTGCCGGCGTCGTCCGGACCGAACGAAATGATCGCCCATGCGGGGCCGGTTGCAGGAGGCGTGCTGGTCGAACTCGCGCGACCCTTAACCAGCGGGCAATCGATCGAGCTTGTTTTGGAGTTCCGCGGGCCAGCGCTCCGTTCGCCGGTCACACGCCTGCCGTTTCCGAATTTTGCGATCGCAGGTGTAACAGAACGCAGCGGGTTGCTCCTGATCTATCCTGGCCCAGAATGGGAAACCGATGCGCGAGCGGGCGTCGGAACCACACGGGCAAGTTGGTTCGATCCGTTTATCCCAACTGGCCCATCGCCACCCCGTGCGGCCTTTCGCTATCGCGGCAACGATCCAGATGGCACGGTTGAACTTTGGGCGGCCCGCCCCATCTTCGAAGCCGCGATGAAAACGCGCGTTGAGCAACTCGGGGCCGAAGTCGTTGGCATCACCTCGTTCGCCATCCGGGTGAAATCCGGCGCACTGCCGGCCCTGTTGGTTGCCGAACCCGATGGTGGCTTCGCCGCACGCACCTGGAGTGTCACGAGCGGGGCAAACGCCATCGCATCGGCCGTGCAAGTGCCAATCGGTGCCATCGTCCGGCGTTGCGTGCCCGCTGCGTTTCCCTGGCCGGCACAACTCTGGGTCGTCGCCTTCGCTCGACCCGCCACGGGCGAGATCACAGTAGAAACGACCGCCACTTTACCGGGCGGAGCCAATGTCGAAGCCTTCGCGGGCGTGAAGATGCTAGGTGCAAACCTGTATCAGCTTGTTCCGCGGACCGAACCGGTCCCGACCGCGAACAACCCCGAACGAAGCTGGAATTTCTCCGGTGTCTATCTCATGACAACGGTCCGTTCCGGGCCGGAAGTGCTGGCGATTTTCGGCGGCAGTGTTGTGTCGGCGGTTGCCACCACATTGCCCATCGTGCTTCCCGAAGGTGCTCGGATGCGTGGGGCAACCGTTGAAGGGCGATGGATCGAACCGGGCGGCTTGCGGGTTTCTCCGGAAGGCGTGTTGTATCTTCCGCTGCCGGCAGAAGCCCCGGCACGCTTCGAAGTGCGTTACCGCTTGCAGCCCGATTCGCGTGGCCCATTGATCCCGGTGCGCAGTGCGGAGCCGCGGCTTCCGGGTGTCGGCACGGGCGGGCGAATGGATCGCTGGTGGGTGTTCGCTCCCGATGTTCTTCCCGCGTGGCCAGCCTTTCCTCGCGATCGTTCCAGCATGGCCGAGCAACCGCAACTACTGGGCGATTATCCAATATCCGATTCCGCCGCTCTGGTGTTGCAGACATCCGAAGAAGTCGTGTGTGTGGCCGATGCGCGTGTGGCCGATGCCGCGGGCATGGGGTTCGCGGCGTTGCTCGTTGCCCTGGCGTGGACTGCGGGCCGGCGAACGCATCCGCTCTGCGCGGTCTTGCTCGCGGTGATATTGCTTGGCACCGGACTCGTGGGGCAACTTGGGCCGCCATGGTGGCAGCGCGCCGCAACCGTGCCCATGGTGCTCGGATTGCTCGCCATGGCTGGCATGGTGCTGGCACGCGGGCGACCACGCCTTCCACTTGCGGCGATCGCAGTTCTAACGGCCAGCGCGTTCACTTTCTCGCACTCCACTGCGCAACCTTTGGAACCGGTAACAATCGTCCTTTTGCCGCCGGATGCGAACGGCCTGGAAGAAGTAATTGCCCCCAAAACGGCCCTCGATCGCCTCGCGGCCATTGCAAGCCCACCGCCACCAGGTGTTGTGCTCACCGCCGCGGACTACGCCGCCCATGTTGATGATGGAATCGTTCGCGTGACCGCGAAATTCACCGTTCGCGTGATGGGTTCCGAATCGGTTGCCACACTTCCACTTTCCGATGCGAGGTTGGAACGAGTCACCGTTAACGGCAAGCCCGCCTTTCCCGCCGCGCCACGCCTGGGAGCCATCGCCATCCCATTACCAGGAGCCGGATGGCACCAGATTGAAGCGAGCTTCGTGGTTTCGGTTGGGGGAAGCGGGTCGGAACGCGAGTTCCGGTTTGGCGTTCCTGAAGTGCCCTCTGCAACACTCGCTGTCGACGTGCCGGGCGATGCGAAGCAGGTTCAGGTTGTCGGTCGCATCGGTCGCCAGACAAACACTAACGGCAAGCCGATTCGGACGGAAGCGGATCTTGGTGCGGTTAAAGCCGTGCATGTTCGTTGGCGAGACGGAGCCGGCGGAACCGCATTGGTCAAGGTTCGCGAGGGCTGCATCTGGGATGTATCCGAGAACGGAGCGGAACTCACCGCGTGTTACCTTGTCCGCGTTGAGCAAGGAACGGTAAGCTCACTCCCATTCGAAATCCCTTCCGAACTCGAACTTCTGGGCGTCACAGTTCGTTCGCTCGATCCCGGTTCACTGGCGACCTTGCGAGATTGGTCGATGCGACCGGCTCGCGCGGGGTTCCAAAATCTGCGTCTCGATCTTCAGGGGCCAACCGCCGGGCGAATGCTCGTGATTCTGACGCTCGCCCCGCGAAACGCAGTGACCGAGCGACCACTGTTGCGGTTCCCCAAGCCGCTTTCAAGCGGCAACAAGCCGGAACCAGATGCTTCTTACGGTTTGCGAGCCAAGGGTGTGGTGATCGAAGAATTGACGCGCGTGGGAGCCATCGATTTTTCAGCAGATGCCCTCACGCGCGACTTTGCGGATGTCGGCGAACTCTGGCCATCGCCTCGCGCGGCGGTGCGAGTCTTCCGCCCCATCGGTGCGACCCCCACCGAGTTGCGGCCCACGCTTCGCCCGATGATCGAAGCCCCGGCGTTCGCCCTCGATACACTGTGGCACGTTGGTGTCAGGCGAGCCGATGCCACCGGCACCGTGCGTTGGTCCAACAAACAAACTCCGCCCTTGCTGGAACTGACTTTCCCGAACGTGCAAATCGCGGAAGTTAAGGGAACGGACGTGGCATGGTGGTCGCAGGCTGGCGAGCGTGTGCAAGTGTGGTTACGGCGATCCGCGAAAGAAGGTGGCGAACTGACATGGGTGGGAAGCTCGAATCGGGCGGCGGGAGCGTTCGACGCGGTTACACCAACGATTGCAGGCGAAACCGCGACCAGCAACACGCTGCGATTGCGAGCGGCGGAGGGCTTTGCCCTTGGTGTCGAGCGCGATCGAGGTTGGATACCCGCACCCACACCAGACGATCCGTTAACGTTTCGCGCGACCGGTTCCGGAACCGCTGCGGTTCGCGTAACGGTGTCGCCCGTTGGCGTCACGCTCCGGGCGCAGGAACTGGGCTGGCTTAGCCCTTTACCCCGACCCAAGACCAACACAGCCGATCCACTGACTGAACCGGGCAAGAAAGCGATTGCCGCGAAACCAGAACCTGCAATGGAGAGTGTGCGTGCGAGCGAAAGCGAATCGCCACCAGCACCCAACGAATGGATGGGGCCGGTGACCATCGCCATGACATGGTTCATCGGCTTTGGGCTTTTGGCGATTATGAGCGCGCGCTTTCCGCGTTCCACATGGCCCGAACAGTTCGGGTTGCTTGGCGGGCTATTCGGTATCGTGGTGTTAGGCGGATGGTGGATCGGGCTGGCGGTGTGGAGTGCCGCCCGCTTGGTGTGGCTATCGGGCGTAACACTTCCGCAACCGGCTCGCCAGCGGGCCTGATATCTGCTGGCATCGCAGCTCGATTGTTCCGAAAGTATCGGAACGCAACAAGCCGGAAGCGTCTGGGATTGTGTGTGATGTTTTGACTGTTTTGACGAGCCGGAAGCGTGAGCGACGGTTTGAGCAAGACCCGTCGCTCACGCTTCCGGCTCGTCAGAGGCACTTCCGGGACAGAACCGTGCGACACTCGTTTCACGCGCACACACGTTAACCCGGAGCATCGATCACAAACGTAACCGGGCCATCGTTGACGAGCGAGACCTGCATATCGGCCCCGAAGCGACCCGTGGCAACGGGCACACCCAGCAAACGCAGCGCATCGGCGAACGCTTCATACAGCGGTTCCGCAACAACGGGCGTTGCCGCAGCGGTGAACCCTGGCCGGCGACCTTTGGTGCAATCACCATAGAGTGTGAACTGACTCACAACCAAAACCGCCCCCGCCACATCCTGAACAGACAGGTTCATTTTCCCGGCGGCATCATCGAACGCCCGAAGGTTAGCCACCTTCTCAGCAAGCCAATTGATGTGTTTGGGTGTGTCGTCCGGGGCCACGCCAAGCAACACGAGCCAACCGGCCGCGATCTCGCCGACAACCTCGCCCGCAACCACAACCTTCGCTTCGCGCACTCGCTGCAACACCACCCGCATGGAGCACCATCGTTTCGCAGTTCCCTTGAGTCGGCATGTGAATCGTGAACATCGCCATCATGGCCGAGGTAACTCGCCAAGGAAGCGATCCAGGGCTTTCACGTACGATTTAGTGTAGAGGTTATTGTGATCGCCACCGACAACGGTAACGAACTGCTTTGGCTCATTCGCAGCTTGAAACAGCGCCCTGCCCAGTCGATAGGGCACGATCTCATCCTCATCGCCATGAACCTGCAGAAGCGGGCCGTGATAGCTGGCAATCTTCGCAATCGAGTTCAGACTTGTCTGCATCACCGCGCGAACGGGGAGCAGCGGAACGAAGCTCGCCGCGACATCGGGCAGGTTGGTGAACGTGCCTTCCAGGATCAACGCACGCGCACCATCCTTGGCCGCCAGATCGACCGCCACGCCGCCGCCGAGCGAGTGGCCGACCACAACGATATCGCCTTCACGAACACCCGTGCGGGTTGCAAGCCAGCGACGGGCCGCACGCGCATCTTCGAGCACGCCCGCTTCGGTCGGGGTTCCTTCGCTGCGACCATACCCGCGATAATCGAACACCAGTATCGTTGCTTGCATCTGATCGCGGAACAGCTCGATCACATGTTTCCGCGACGTGACATTCCCGCCATTGCCGTGAGTAAACAACACGACGGCGCGCGATGCGCCAGCGGGTGCGGCGAACCAACCGTGCAGGTGAACACCATCTGTCGAGTCGATCCAGGCGTCTTCGATAGTCCGATCGACGGCCCAATCGCCCGCAGGGTACGCCTGTGGTTGGAAGACGATAGAGTTTTCTAGGAAAGCGGCCCGATGTCTTACCGAATCGCAGCCTCCAACAAGGGTACTCAGCGCACACAAGCTGAGGAGTGCCGTTCGGTTCATGCCTCCACCCGTCAAAGGTTGATTCCCAAACGATGCGATGCGGTTGTGAATCGTTGTCTGCGTGGTATCTCCATCAGGCGGGATGGTGTCAATCGCGAATCATCACGGCTCTGAGCGAATGCAAGAATGAAGCGGACCATGCCGGTTAAGATGGATAGATAAACCTTACCGCCGCCTTGCAGGCCGAGCAGCGTGTTGACACCATTCCATACTTTGGCATAGGATGATCCCATAGTTCATGTAGGAGCGTGAATGCTTGTGCGGCTGCTGCTCGTGGTGTTCGTGCTGGCGGGTCAATTCCCGTTTTGCATCTGCACGTGCACAGCGCATCACCATTCGCCCATCGCCACAGAAGAAGAATCTGAAAACAGCGACCACCCGGAATCGCAACACGAGCACGACCCGGATTGCCCCGCCGCCAACCCGCGACCCTGCCTGAAAGCAGCACCGATTCCGCCCATCGCGCACCCGCCCATGGCGGACCTTTCGCTATCCGTCGCGGTCTGTCTTCCCATTTGCACGGCACTCGTAACGGATTTCCTCGATCCACCTCCGCACCGCCCGCCTCTGCCGCTCTATCTCGTGTATCTCGTTCTGCGCAACTAGCCGATCCCATCTCTGCACGCCCGGCGTTCGCGTCTGGGTTTCACTGCGTTCCCTCCAAACAAATCCACTCACCACACCATACCCCTGAGGGGATCATGGCCTTGCGCAAGTTGCTTCTCGCGTTGCTTTATGTGGCAGTTGTTGGCGGTCTGGTATCGGCCGCGTACTTCACTCGCGAAAGATGGAAACCATTCGTATTCTCTTCGCAAGCAGCCGCGGACCCTCACGCAGATGAGCACGACCACGAGGAAGTTCCGCTCGACCGCGTGACGCTCACGCCGCAAGCCATGGCCAATTTGGGGCTGAACGATAAAGGAGCGATTCGCACACTCAAACCGCAGGAATACTGGCGGAAATTGGTGATTCCGGGATCGATCACCGATCGACCGGGCGAGAGCGATCAGAACGTGACGACGCGGATTGCAGGGACGGTCGTCGAGATCAAAGCTCGCCCCGGCGACACCGTGCGCCCGGGCGATCCGCTGTTCAAGTTGCAACTCGCCGGCGAGTTCGTTCAAAGCACCCAAACCGACCTCGCAAAACTCACGAAAGAACTCACTGCGGCGATCACGCGGCGCGATCAGACCAAACGATTGGTAGACGCGGGCACCAAGCCTGGGATTGAACTGATCGAAGAAGACAACGGCGTGAACCGGCTAAAAACACAGGTGCAAGGGCATCGCCGGCAACTCGCAGTCTTTGGGCTATCGCAGGAGCAGATTGATCGGGCCGAACGCGGAGATGCCACGACCGAGATCGAAATTGTGGCCCCGCAAATGAACAAGATTACGTCCGTTCTCTCGGCTGGATCGGAGACGTTGTACGAGTTCCAGGAACTCCTGGTTCAACTTGGCGAACAGGTGCAAGCGGGGCGAACACTTTGCCTGCTCGCCAGCCATCAGCGTTTGCTCATCGAAGGTCGAGCGTTCAAGTCCGAAGCGGTGGCTCTGGCAGACGCGGCCGAAAAGCGCATCCCGATCGAGGTGGAATTCGCAGACGAGCCAACGGGTGCATGGTCGCCCGCACCTCAACTGATCATTCATCACCTGTCGAATCAAGTTGATCCGATCGCGCGAACATTCGGCTTCTTTCTCTTGTTGGAGAACGAAGCCCGCACCTTCGAACGCGACGGTATGACCTTCTTCGTCTGGCGATACCGCCCGGGTCAACGTGTTCGCATTCGCGTTCCGGTTGAGAAACTCGGAGACAATGTGTTCGTGTTGCCTGCGGGTGCGATGGTGCGCGAAGGTGGCGAAGCGTTCGTGTTTGTTCAAGCTGGTAACGTGTTCCGCCGCAAGCCGGTGCGCGTGCTCCACGAAGACCGCAATGAGGTTGTGATTGCCCGCGATGGAAGCGTCAGCGCGGCCGAACTTGTTGTGCAGACTCCCGCCGCAGCAGCACTGAACCGAGCCATCAAAGCGGCCGCCGGCGGTGGCGGCGGACATGATCACGACCACGCCCACTGAGTACCGCTTCGCGAAATGATTCGCGATATGAACGGAACAGTTGATACGGGAGTTGCTTTTACAGACGTAATATTCGCGTATTAACAGAATATTTTCATCACAGGCGCGATAATTTCGCCTCCATCTGATGATTTCGGTTCGGGATATTATTTCGCCAAGGGGGGTGCGGGTAGTGAATGAATGAATCCGCACACTGTTTGGCTCCCACTCTCATTCTGATCGACAAGCCATGTTAAACGCGGTTATCAAGTTTTCGCTCCGCCATCGCCCACTCATTGTGGTTGGTGCGCTCATCGTTCTGCTGTACGGCAGTTACCTCGCAACCACGATGCCGATCGATGTCTTCCCGAGTCTGGACCGCCCGCGTGTCACCATCATGACCGAGGCGCACGGACTGGCACCCGAGGAGGTGGAACTGCAGGTCACATACCCGCTCGAATCCGCCATGCTCGGCGCAACCGGCGTGCAAGATGTGCGAAGCCAGTCCGGGTTCGGTTTGTCGATCGTCTATGTGGAATTCAACTGGGGCACTGATCTGCGTGTGGCACGCCAAACCGTTCAGGAACGGCTCGCGACGGTGGCAGCGGATCTGCCGGAAGAAGCCCGCCCGCAGATGACTCCGGTTAGCTCGATTATGGGGCAATTCCTCGTCGCGGGGCTGAGACGACAGAATGGGCCGAAGGGCGGGGAACTTATCCCGGTAACCGGGACGGAGTACTACGCCGAACGCGTGCCGAAGCCCGGCAGTAAGCCGGAACTCTTGGCGTGGAAGGTGAAAGACCGCCACAATCTGGCCACATGGGAACCGGTGCCAGTATCGGGTGCCGCGTGGGGAAAAGTTGCCACAGATGGCGACCAATCGGTGCGTGCGACCATCGCGGGGCAGGAACAGCAACTGGTGTTCCCATCCGAAGTGAAGCGTGCCGTCTCGCTGCGAACGCTGGCCGATTGGGTGGTCCGCCCACGGTTACTGAAGGTGCCCGGCATGGCACAGGTCACCGTTATGGGCGGCGGGCGGAAGCAGTATCACGTGCTTGTGGACCCTACCGCACTACTCGAATACGGCGTAACGCTCCACGATGTCGATACCGCCTTGAAGGCCAATAACGTGAACTTCACCGGCGGATTCGCGGAAGTGGGAGGAATGGAAAAACCGATCCGGGTGATTGGTCGCATTGGCCCGAGTTATGAACAAGTGATCGCAGATTTGAAGCAGATTCCCGTGAAGGTTCCAGATGTTGCCCACGTCACCGAGCCAAACGCCAAACGCGAGCAACCACCTCGGCCCATCCTGCTAGGCAATGTAGCACGCGTGGTGGAAGGGATGCAAGTTCGTCGCGGCGATGCAGGCGTGAATGGCTTTCGGGGCGTTGCTCTCACGCTCACTCGCCAACCTAACTCCGATACCCGCGATGTGACCACACGCACGCAAGCCGCACTTGTGGAACTAACTCCTTCGCTGCCCGCCGATGTGATCATTGAACCGGATCTGTACGAACTGCGGGCGTTCATTGATCGCGGCGTCTTCAACGTCGGCGAGGCTCTGGTGCTCGGGGCAGTGCTGGTCTTGATTGTGCTGTTCTTGTTTCTGCTCAACTTCCGAACTACGTCCATCTCACTGGTTGCCATTCCCTTATCGCTGGCGGTTACCGTACTGGTTTTCAAGCTCATCGGGACCGTGTTCGGTGTCGAATTATCCATCAATGTGATGACTCTGGGCGGCATCGCCGTTGCCCTTGGAGAACTGGTGGACGACTCCATCGTGGACGTGGAAAACATCTATCGGCGATTGCGGGAGAATCGCGTTTCCGCTTCACCCCGGCCACCGCTGCGGGTGGTTTACGAAGCGAGCGTGGAGGTTCGCACGTCGATCGTATTCGGTACGGCGGTGGTGATACTGGTGTTCCTCCCGCTCTTCGCACTGCAAGGAATCGAAGGCCGATTGTTCACGCCGCTTGGCATCGCATATATCGTTTCCATTCTCGCCTCACTGCTTATTTCGCTCACGATCACACCGGTCCTTTCCTATTACTTGCTTGGTCGTGGCGCCACCCCAAAGGCGAGTCTGAACCCAAGTGAGCACCACCGAGCCACGCATGATGATGGCTTGCTACTGCGTGTTCTGAAGTGGGCGGCCGGGCATCTTGTTCGCTTCAGCATGCGGCGGGCCGGAATTCTCTTGGTGCTCACATGGCTCATTGTGGCTTATAGCGCGTGGCGACTTACCACCATCGGCGCAGATTTCCTGCCACCATTCGATGAAGGTGCGGCCCAACTCACGCTCATTCTGCCGGCCGGCACTTCGATCGAAGAAAGCGCCCGCACCGGAGCATTAGTCGATACCGCGCTGGCCGCTTTGCGTGTGACGCCGGAGAATCCCAACGCTCTGATTGTGAGCTTTGTCCGAAAGACCGGGCGTGGAGAACTGGATGAGCACGCGATGCCGCCCAATGAAAGCGACATCATCGTGCAACTCAACCCGAATAGCGGCCTTCTCCGGGCCGAAGTTCTCGAACAACTTCGCCATGAAGTAATGGATGCGGCCCCCGGTGCGGAAGTGGAAATCGAGCAACCGCTGGCTCACTTGATCTCGCACATGATCTCGGGAAACACCGCCCAAATCGCCATCAAGTTGTTCGGCGACGATCTGGATACGCTAGAAAATCTGGCCAACCGCGTGAAATCTTCGGTCGGTCAGATTGAAGGTGTCAGTTCACTGGCGGTCGAACCTATTCGAAAGGTCGACGAAATTCACATTCGCCTGCGACCCGAGTCGCTTGCCTTTCACGGGTTAGATCGCGCCTATGTTGGCCGTTTCGTGCAGACCGCGTTGAACGGCGAAGTGGTGTCGCAAGTGATCGAGGGGCAACGCCGGTTCGATCTGGTCGTGCGGTTGGATGAGCCCTATCGGGCGGATGTGGCGAACCTGGCGGAGTTGCACTTGGAATTGCCCGGCGAGCACCGCCACGTTCACCTCGGGCATCTCGCCGATATCACGCCCATGACTGGCGGCGATACCGGGGCCAATCAGGTGAAACGCGAGAACTCACGTCGGCGGATCGTGGTGCGGTGCAACGCCGTGGGCCGCGACCTCGCTTCCGTTGTCGCCGACATCGAGGCCGCAGTGAAACGCGATGTGCCAATGCCCGTGGGTTACTTTGTGGAATATGGCGGGCAGTTCGAAAGTCAGCAGGCCGCCACGCGGATGATCATGATCCTCTCGGCGGTATCTGTCATCGGCATGTTCTTGGTGCTATCAATGCTCTTCCCGTCGCCACGCATCGTGTTGCAAATCCTCAACGCCATTCCCACGGCGTTCATCGGCGGAGTGCTGGCACTGGTGATTACCGGGCAAACACTGACGGTTGCCGCACTGGTTGGGTTCATTTCACTGGGCGGAATCGCGGTGCGTAACGGCATTCTGCTTGTCACGCATTACATTCACCTGATGAAACACGAAGGCGAAGGCTTCTCTCAGCAGATGATTCTGCGTGGCAGCCTGGAACGACTCGCACCGGTGCTCATGACGGCGCTCACGGCAGGAATCGCACTGGTGCCACTTGTGGCGGCGGGGCATCAACCGGGCCGCGAGATTCTGTACCCGGTGGCCACGGTGATTCTTGGCGGACTAATCACCAGCACCTTCTGCGAGTTCCTGATTCACCCCGGCCTGTTCTGGCGATTCAGCGGCAAGGCGGGGATGCGGATGGCTCGCGCAAATAGTGAATCGGATGAATTGGACGACACGCACGACCGCCACACACCCACACACTGATGCTTACGCACTGATATTGCGAATGTCCGATTTGCGATTCACACGTTTCAGCAACCCGGCGAGAACGCGGCCGGGGCCGATCTCGTAAAAGCGATCCACGCCCTCGGCCAGCAATCCGCGAATGGTATCTTCCCATCGCACCGGCGAAACCACTTGCCTCACCAGCAGGGCGCGGATTTCCGCCGGTTCGGTGTGCGGTTTAGCATCCACATTGGACCAAACCGGCACACCAGGTGCCTGGATCGGCACAGCCGCGAGAGCTGTGGCGAGCGTGTCATCCGCCGGCTTCATCAAGTTCGTGTGGAACGCGCCCGCCACGCTTAACCGAATCGTGCGAATGCCGCCCTTGTCCACGGCCAACTGTTCGACACGCTCAATCGCGGGCAACGCTCCCGAGATCACGGTATTGCCGGGGCACAGGTAGTTCGCGATTTCCAGCGTGGCATCACTGCGAGCCTCGATCACGAGGGCGTCTACATCGGCCACGTCCATCCCCAGCACGCTTACCATTCCTGAAGGCGTCGCATCTGCGGCCGCTTGCATGGCCCGCCCGCGTGCTTGCACCACCTTCAACCCTTCATCGAAGTTCATCGCACCGGCATACACCAAAGCCGTGTATTCGCCAAGGCTTAGCCCCGCGGTTGCAACAACAGTCGGAAAGATTTCAGGCTCGGTGGCGCGAAGTTGCTCGAGAGCCGCCAGACTGGCAACGAAGATGGCCGGTTGGCTCACATCCGTGGCATTCAACCGCTCGGCGGGGCCATGCTCACAGACTGCGAGCAGATCGTATCCAAGGATTTGGGTCGCGCGATCGAAGAGCGCATTTGCGGCGGGAAGAGTGCGACACAACTCGGCGGCCATACCCACCGTTTGGGCACCCTGACCGGGAAATAAGAATGCCGTGCGTGACATGATCGTTCCCTGGCTCTGGAGCTGAATACGAAGAAGCCCCCAACCCATCGCGGTTTAGGGGGCTTCGGATTGGTCTTTCACGCATCGGTACTGTGCGGCAGTGCTTCGAGTTCCGCAACGATCGCATCGTTCACACGAAGGCGAACGCCCTGTGCCGCAACGCTCAGTGCGCTGGCAATGGCACGATCCTTGGAACTGCCATGACAGATCACGCACACGCCATCGACACCCAGGAGCGGAGCGCCGCCAATCGAGCTATGGTGGAACTTCTTGAGCAAGCCAGACATTGCCCCGAGCGCTTTGTCTCGCTCGGTATCAAGCACGCCGATAACATTTTCATCGACCATGCGCATCACGAATTCGAAGACACCTTCGCTCAACTTCAGCACGACATTGCCGGTGAAACCATCAGTAACGCACACATCGACCGCGCCACGATGGATATCGCGGCCCTCGATATTACCTGCGAATCGATCGCGGAACGGGCCGGAGCGGAACAGTTCATAGGTCTTCTGAACCAGTTCGTGCCCCTTCCCTTCTTCTTCACCCACATTCATTAGCCCAATGGTGGGCCGCTCGATGCCGAGAATCTTGTTGGCGAAGACCGAACCCATCACGCCATATTCGAGAAGATGCCGCGGCTTGGGGAAGACATTCGCGCCAACATCCATGATGACACAACGGCCGCGTGCGGTTGGCATGACCGTGGCAATGCCGGGTCGTTGCACGCACTTGAGGAATTTGCGTGTCTTTATTGCGCCGGCCACTACCGCGCCGGTGTTCCCGGCACTCACAAGCCCATCGACTGCACCTTCTGCCAGCAGTTGCCAGCAACGGAAGATGCTGGCATCGGGCTTGCGTCGCAATGCCTCGGCTGGCTTTTCCTTCATGTCCACATTAACGGGCGCATGGATCAGCTCGATCCGGTTGGCTGGAACCGAACCGGCGGCGTTCAGAAGGGATTCAAGCTGAGGGCGGTCGCCCAACAGAGCGACCGATAGATCGGGTTCCGCGTTCAGGGCGAGGAGCGCCCCGGCCACATTCGGGGCCGCACCGTGGTCGCCGCCGAGGGCGTCAAGCGCGATCCGCATAGGTAGTCTTCTTTCACTTCTTCTTGTCTTCGACATCCTTCACGATCGCATCGCGACCCTGATAATAACCGCATTCCGAGCACACGCGGTGCGGCATCACCGGTTCATTGCAGCGCGGGCAATACTGAATTTGCACCGCTGTAATGTGGTGATGACTGCGGCGGTGGCCTTGTCGAGAGTGGGAGGTGCGTCGTTTGGGTACTGCCATGGCGGTTCTCGCGATCAATCCGAAATACGTTGTAAGACAGTTATGCTAGGACCGCCCCGCCCTACCGTCAAGCAATCACGCCAACACCAAGCCCTGTGCTCACAGGGCCATTCCTTGTTTCATATTGTGGGATTGAGTTGTGATGGGTAAATGGGGCACCCCGTTTCCGGTTGTTTACGAGATCACCCATGCCGGCTTCCACTCTCTGCGAGGTCCTCGCCACTCTTCCTGATCCCCGCAGCCGACACGGTCGCGTTCACCCTTTACCCGCTGTTATGGGATTGGTTGTTCTCGCCATGCTCTTGGGACGCAAGAGTCTCCAAGGAATTGCACGCTTCGGAAGACAACACGGAACACCACTGGCTCATGCTCTCGGTTTTCAAAGAGGCAAAACCCCTACTGCATCTACTCTCTCCAGGACTCTCCGACGCTTCGATGCACAGCAACTCGAAACCATCCTGTCTCAATGGATTCGATATCGCATCGAACCCCGCACCTTCGAGCAAATCTCCATTGATGGCAAGACCTTGCGAGGCAGCCGAGATGGTGACATACCCGGTCAACATCTTGTCGCTGCTTATGCTCCTGCCGTTGAAGCTGTGCTCGCCCAGGTTCGTGTCGACTCCAAAACCAACGAACACAAAGCCGCTCTGGTACTGTTGGGGATATTGCCGCTCCAAGGCAAAGTCGTGGTCGGGGATGCGATGTTCTGCCAGCGAGATTTAGTTGAACAGGTGATCGACCGAGGAGGCGATTACCTCCTCGTCGTGAAGGACAACCAATCGGGATTGGAGATCGACGTGCAAGCCGGATTCGCCTTTGAACATGCCGCCCGAGGAATTGCGGCGGCCACTTCCCCCTGAAGAAATCGCCAGGTCGGCTCCGTCAGATCGGGTAGCTACGACGAGAGAGAAAAGACACGGACGGATCGAGAAGCGGACGTTGGAGACAACGCAAATTTTGACGTTGGGACAGAAGTGGAAGGGGTTGAAGCAGGGTTTTCGTATCACTCGAGAGCGTACGGTGGGGAGCAAGCAGAAGACGGTGGAGGTGGTGTACGGGATCACAAGTCTTTCGATGACGCGTGCGAATGCGGCGACACTTTTGACGATCTTGCGTGACCACTGGCGAATCGAAAACAGTTTGCATTACGTTCGTGACGTGACGTTGGGCGAGGATACGTGTCGCGTGCGAAAGGGCACGGCTCCGCAGGTCTTGGCTGCGGTTCGCAATGTGGTGATTCACCTCTTGGCCGATGTTGATGCAAAGAGCCGACCCGAAGCCATCGAATTACTTCAACTCCATCCCGAGACCGCAAGGAAGCTTATCGGGATTCCCCAGAGTGAATAAAGGAATGGCCCTG
>JBGSLF010000023.1:0-3572 GCA_041740855.1 Gemmata sp. | reverse complement strand
GCCCCGAACCAATCGGCGGCCACGGCGGCACACACCGTGAGCACGCCCCAACCGAGAAAGCGAATCGAGAGGCGCACCGGCGATCGATTCACGATCAGCAAGCCGGTAAGCACGAACCAGCCCGCCAACAACAGCGCCACGCCCCAACCCAGCGCATCGGTTAGCGGGCGGGCGAGTTCATCGCCGAAGCCGCCCAGGAGGTTCTCGCGGCCCGCAAGTGGGCGATACGTCGCAACCGACGCGGCCAGCACACCACCGGCGAGCAGCAACGTGAGAGCCACGGCATCCAGGCGGTAGCGAGACGGCGGAGATTCAGCAGATCGATCCGGCATGAGGAAAAGACCCTCCATCGCGAACGGTACACCTGGAATTGTCCCCCGTGGGACGCGATACCAGTACCAGTGTTCGCCTGCTTGCGGGTGAGATTCCTACTTCGGATGCGTTAGCGGCGATACAATGCGGCCGATCGTCAGGACCGGAGTTGCCGATGTTGCATGTCGCGTTGTGGGAACCGGAGATTCCGCCTAACACGGGGAACGTCGCACGACTGTGTGCGGCAACCGGTGCGAGGCTTCACCTGATTGGCCGCCTGGGCTTTCGCCTCGATGATCGCGCGCTGAAGCGGGCCGGCCTCGATTACTGGGACGCGGTCGATTGGGTTCGCCACATCACATTTGAAGAGTTCGAGCAAGCCATTGCGCCGGGCCGAATCTGGTGCGTCGAAACGCCAGCGGATCGGCCGTATACGCAGGCGAATATCGCCGATGGCGATTGCTTGCTGTTCGGCGCGGAATCGAAGGGATTGCCGCCGGGCGTGCGGGCGAAGTACGCGGATTCGCTGATCGGCATCCCGATGCCCACTGGCAATGTGCGAAGCCTGAACCTCGCCACCGCGGTGGGCATTGTGGTGTACGATGCGCTGCGTCGCCTGCATAACTGGTAGAACCGGAGCACATTCCCCGCGATTCGCCGCACATTCCAACCGCGTTCCCGGCAACTGCACCGCCATCATGCCGAATTGTTCCGGCACCAGCGTTGCAACCGGGGGAATTTGTGATGTCGCAGGCAGTGGTGGCGTGTACCGCGATCGAAGAACTCGCCGCATTCGTTCATGATGTGCTGTGTGAACAAGACGCGCTGGATCCAACGCAGACGCCGCTATTCCGCACGCCGCTGCAACGTGGCGAACGGCCATGCGGAATGGTGTTCCATGTTGAAGGGCCGCGACTGTTGCGAACCAGCGCGGTTTGGTCCGCCGACGACGACCGGATCATCTTCTACGACTCCAACGGCATTCGCTTCCGCGATGTGACACTGAGCGAAAGCCCCACCCTGGCAACGGCGTAGTTCCACTTCATCATTCAAGCGAAACGCGGGCCATTTCGCACGACCCGCGTTTCTGATTCGTCACTTCCGAACCCAACACGATCACGCACAAGTCATCACTGATATTCGTAGCCCACATGGAAGCTAATGCGGCCATCGGGCAGTTTGCGGATGTTCGTGATCCAAACCGGCAGCCCGCCACCAAGCTGGCTCCGACTGCTGGGCAAAGTGTATGGCGTGAAAGCAGTGTTAGACGAACTCGGGTATGGCACCAGATCGGGCCGCGTGCCCGGTCCGCGTGCGCCTTCCACGCCGTGCGATTCTTCCAGTATCGGGCGGTTATTTGTCACACGCCAGATCAGCAATCCTTCGGCGGGAAGTTGGCCATCCCAGCCCATCTTGCGGCGATATTCCAGCAGGAAGTATTCGCTGCCATCGGGCCGCACCATCACTTTGTAGCACTGCGTGGGGTCGTCGTTGATCGGGGCGAGAATCAACTTCTGCTTCACGCGCGGATCGATCACCACAGGCTTGACCCAACCGAGTTGCTCCTTGCTCCAGGCGGAGAAGTGTTGCGGGCGTCCGCCGCCAATCTGGTTGGACATCGCACACCAGACACCCACACCCTCGCTGCCAGGTTGTTCGGGGCGGGCATAAAGATCAGGCAAGCCGAGCATGTGGCCGAACTCGTGGCAGAACACGCTGATGTCATTCATGCGTGAGCCGCCCTCTTGCACAATGAAGTACGGGAGGCGACGACCGCCATAACTCACATTCGCACGGTGCGGCCAATACAACCCGCCGCGCGTGGTCTGCACGCGGCCACCGGCGTAGAGGAAGAAGAAGCCGTCGTATTCCTTCAGCGAATCTTTGCCATTCTTCTTGGTGAACAGATCGAGCGATTCCGTGAGTAGCGAGGTCTTCTCTTTGGTGCTCGTGCCGCTACCGGAACTGTATTCCATGCGTTTCTTCGACACTTCTACCCAACCCACAAACTTCCCTTCCACCTCGAAGGTGCCGTAGCTCAGTTCCTTGAAGTAATCGTTCATGCTGCCATAGACTTTGTCGCCGGTCGCGGATCGGCCGGTGTATGTGGCCTTGCTGAACATCGAATCTTCCCAGTCCGAATCCTTGATCTTCTCGTTGTGTTTCACATCGGGGTATTCGATGCCAACGATGGCGAGTTTATAAGTGGGCTTGCGCCAGGCGCTCGGAACGCGATCATCCCACCCGCCAACTCCACCGCGGCCGGTCGCGCGTTCTTCGGCTTCCATCACCGGCGATTTCTCCAATCGTTCTTCGCCGCGCAGCACGATCAGTTCGAGCCGATCGCCAGGCGTTTTGTTGCCGAGCACAGAGCGAAGCCCGTCAGGCCCTGAAACTTCCTTGCCATCGACTTTAACAATCACGTCGCCTGCCTTGAGTCCGGCGCGCTCGGCTGGCCCGCCACTGGTCACCGCGTCGAGTTTCACGCCGCCATCTTTCGTTGCCGCACCCAACGTGATGCCAAGAATCGCGCGACCGGTTGCGGCGGTGGCGAGCGGCTTGGTTACGGGTTCGAGTGTGGCCTTCACCGCGATCTTATTTCCGCTGCGCGAAAGCGTGAACACCAGGGAATCGCCGGCGAGCGTGCCGCGAAGAATATCGCGTGCTTCCACCACGGATGTTACCGGCGATTCACCAATCTTGACGAGGATATCGCCTTCTTGCAGCCCGGCGCGTTCCGCAGGCGAACCCGGTGCCACGGCTTCCACGATCGGCTTGGCGTCTTTCTCGCCCATCAGCAAACCGAGATAGCCCGCGGCCACATTACCAACAGACGATTTGAAATCCTTGGGATTGGCGCGAATGGCATCCTTGACCGTGCGATAACCCGTGAGATCCACTTTCGGTCGCGGTGGTGGGGCCACATCTGGAGCCGACAACACAACCGTTGTTCCGAGTAGCATGGCGAAGGCCGCCGCAGTCATAAGACGGGTGCGAATCATGGCGAAGGGTATCAATGAGGATAGGGCGAATGAAGTAGGATTTTTTTACCTTTCAGGAAATGAGAAGCCAATGAGATCGCAGAACGCAACTGCACCATTGCCAGCGGGCACTTGCATGCCTACTGATCCGCAGGTAGTGAACCCTGTTTACCGCGCCTCGCTTGTGGGAATGGCAAGTCGGACCCATCCCACAGATTCCGCAGTAAGTTCGGGTCGCACTTTAACCCGATGAGCCGGTCGATCACCTCGTCATCCAAG
>JBGSLF010000022.1:0-38479 GCA_041740855.1 Gemmata sp. | reverse complement strand
GGGTCGGCCGGTGCGGTTCGCTTGGTTGGCGGGTGGCACGCGTTCGGGATCTTCGGAGTAAGGGATGGAATCGTCGTCATCACCTGCAGGAGTCTCGCGGCCGTACTGCTCGCCGGCGGTGCGTGGGCCGGGCGTTGGCATGCTCGCGGGGATCACCACCAGATCGCGGAACTCGGCCGTGCTTGTCAGAGACTGGAACTGCCCGGTCTTGGTGCGGCTCACCAGAATCGCGCTGGCATCGCCCAGAAGTCGATCACGCAGAGCTTTTCGCAAGCCCTCGGTGCTTCCCTTCGCGGTGTGTGCAACGCCTTCTTCATCGCGATACACCACATACCACAGATCGGCTGTTGTGGTAACGGGTGCGGCGCGTTGAGGAACGGTGCGGCTCTGGCCGGTCAAATCTTCGACGAACTCGCGGCAACTTGCCGGGCGACGATCCGGCTCCGCGCTCATGGACCGCCGGATGGCCCAATCCACGCGATCGGAGATCACCACGTTCAACTCTTGCGGCGGCGGGAACTCGTTGCGAAGTTTCTTCATCCAGCAATCGAGCGGGCTGGTGTTCTCGAAGGGCACATGGCCCGTGACCATTGCGTAAAGTGTTGCTCCTAGCGAATAAATATCGCAGCGAACATCCACGCCCTTGGCATTGCGGAATTGCTCGGGGGCCATGTAGTGCGGCGTTCCTAGCCCGCGGCCCGTCTTGGTCAGGTTCAGGTCGTCTTCCGCATCTTTCACCAGACCCAGGTCGGTAAGTTTGGCCACGCCTTCGCGGCTAATCAAGATGTTGTCTGGCTTCACGTCGCGGTGCACCAGCCCTTGCTTGTGTGCCCGCTGCAACCCTTCGCACACCTGCACAACGAGCCGCACCGCTTCGGCTTCGTCGAACCGCCCGGCTCGTATCACACGCTGCCCGATCGATTCGCCGTCTACAAACTCCATGACCAGAAACGGATGTGGGCCGGCTCCGCAATACTCAATCGCCCGCACGATGTTGGGGTGATCGAGCACCCGGGCGGCCATGAATTCGCGTTCGAAACGCTGAAGCAAGACGGGATTCTTTGCCGTGGTGGGGGCAATCACCTTAACGGCGACGATCTCGCCGGTGCCGCGATGGCGACCTTTATACACCGTTCCCATCCCGCCATCGGCAATCTTCGACAAGATGTCGTAGTTGCCAAGTTGCGGCGGGGTGCTCGTTTCCGAAGCCATGTGCCTGGCTCTCCGGCCGTGATCGTGGACCGAACCCCGGGGCCGCCGGCGTTCCGTGACACTCTCCATCCTTATAGTCTAATTTCCTATTCGTTGCGAATCCCGGACTTTTGGAACTTGGCCAGAAACAGGATAAGATGGTTGTTCTGACAACTTCTCCCGGTTGATTCGCGTGTCAGGAACCAGGCGCAGGCGACACAATCAGCGCCGCCTTCCTATCTAACCGCAGTTCCGCGGTTTGTCTTGGTTCCTCGCTTGTCAACCCGCAGAGCGTTGGTCACAATCGATTAACAGAATATTTCGTCGGCCCTGTGCTGAGTTCCCAAGCTATGAGTATTCTCGGCAAGCTGCTGATCTTCTTTAACCTGCTGGCCGCGGGTGGGGTCGTTTATCTTGCCACGCAAAACTGGCAAGGTCGCCAGACGATCGCCGCAGCGGGGGTTCGTCATGTGCTCGTTCTGCATGGCCTTCCGCTCGGCGCAGATCCCGGCGATCCCGCTCAAATGCCCGCCGATGCCGAAGCGGAGATTCCTTTCCGCGTGCCGCTGGCCGGTGGCTTCCAGACTCGCACCGTGAGCAAGGCTCTACTCGAAACCTATTTCAAGTCTGCTCCGGGCACCTCCAGCGACCCGAACCGCGATGACGCCATACCGGCTCTGGGCGGTCCTGCCGTTCCCACGCAGCTTGCGGAAGTGCGGCGTGTGAAAGCCATGATCGATGCCGCTTTGACCGCAAATGCGGAGAACGCCGAGACGAAACTCAAGTTACTCGCGAACTGGCTGCAATACCAACCCGAGACCTACGAAGCGCGGCAGGCCGTTCTCGCGATGATCGCCGAAGAGAATGTGGCGGGGTTGGAAGAGGAACTCAAGAAGCGGTTCGACGCGGTGCTGGAATCGCCCAAAGCCCCCGAGGCCGACGCGAAAACCCTTCCTGAATCGGACGAGTCCAAGCAACTCGAAAAGATCAATGCCGTCGATTCCTCCCGGCTCAAGCCGATCGATGACACGGAACGGCGAGCACGCGTGGCCCACTTGCTCATGCACCTGGATCGCGACGCCGATTGGCAGAAGCGGGTGGCGTTGGTCGTCGGGTTGCGGAGACACACCGCGACCATCGTGGCCCAAGCTCGCCGATTCCTCGATATGGCCGAACGGGTCGGATTGAGCATTCCTGTCGATCAAACCGGCTTCCAGACCCAGAGCCGTGCCCTGATCCGCCTGGCGATCGATCGCACGGATCTGGCGAACCGGCAGGCCGATCTCAAAGCCAAGTGGGTGGAGCAGGAAGCGAAGGAAGCGAACTTCGTGGGCATCCGCGAAACGCAACTCAAAGCGCTGCAGGATCGATTCACGAAGGTGAAAGCGGATGTCGATGAGATGCTTGCCAAGCAGGGCGACATCGAGAAAGTGCTGTTTAACATTCAACGAGAGGTTGCGGTTACCCTTGACGAGGTTTACCGGCTCGAAGCGGTGCTGGAAGCACGCGAACGAGAACTGCTCAACATCTCCCCAAGGCCCAAGGTCGGCGGGAACTGACACGGAAACGCGCTCGGTGCCCCAAACCAGGACATGGCGATGACATTCATCGGTAAACTTCTGTCGTACCTCAACCTGATTCTCGGGCTTGGCATCTTGGCCTGGTCCACGAGCGAGTTCGCACTCCGACCGGGTTGGTTTGAACCGATCCCCGAACGGATTGAAAAGGGGAACGACCCGGTTAACTTCGCCATGATCAAGGACGAAGCCGAATCGCTCGCGCGGTCGGCCAATCTCGCGAGCGGGATCTGGGGCGATAACCTCAAGACGTTGCAGGCGAGCGAAAAACGCCGCAACGATCGCCGCAAGGAACTCGATCGCCGGTTGGCCTGGACCAAGAAAGGGAACCCAGGCGACAAAGCCGGTGCCGCCTTCTACAACCCGCTTTACGAAAAGGACGAAGCGGGCAAGGATACCAGCTATCTCGATCTGACCGCACTCGGACAACCGGTCATCGGGCCAGACGCGCGACCGCTGCGGGGCGTTGATACGCTCATGACCGGTTTCACCGACGATGTGAAAGAAGTGGAGCGATTGGCTCTGCTTAATGCCAAACACCGCGACGCGGTTCTCGACCTGAACCAGAAAGTGCTGGTGGATGATGCTCGGCTGGCCGCAATGATCGCCGTTCGTGAAGCGGTTCAAGCGGAACTCTTCCACCTCGCGACATTCGAAGTTAATGTGTACGAAACACGTGCAACCGTGTTCCGCCGGCAGCGGCAGTTGTCGCAACGACTGACCGAACTTGGCGGTGCCAACTAACGCAATCCAGAGCCGGCAGCATCAGCGACCGGAGACTCGCTACAGATTCGCTACGAGGGATGGACCATGACCTGGCTCGGAAAAATCTTGACATTCGTGGTGATGGTGGCGTCCGTCGTATGGATGTACCTCACGGCGCAGGCCTTCGTCACGCGAACGAACTGGCAGGCTCGCGCTTCGTCGCTCGAAACCGCACTCAAGGAGACTCGCTCTGCCCGCGAGACCGAATTCCAACGCTTCCAGGCCAGCGAAGCGGCGCTCAAAGGATTGCTCGAAACCGAGCAGAATCGGAACAAAGATCTCTCGACTTCGAACAAGTCCATCTCCGATGCGGCCGCGAAGTCGGATGCCGACTTCAAACGCCAGCAAGATGCGCTGTTCAAAGGTGATGTGGACGCGACCAAACTGCAAACCAACTTTGCCGGCACGGTCGCGGAACTCGATACCGTTCGCAAACGAAATACCGATCTGGAAAACGACCGCGTCGCTCTCGTTTTGGCCGCAGAAGAAGCCAAGCGCGAAGAAGTGAAGGCGTTGAATTCAGCTCGCCTGGCACTTGCGATTGCGGACGACAACGCCCGCAAGGTGGAAGAGTTGCAAGGCCGCGTCACCGATCTCCTCGCCACCGGCGGCACTGCTTCTGGCACCGTTCTTCGCTCCATCAATAAGCCACCACCACCCGTGCTCGCGAACCTGCGGGGAGAGGTCACTCGCGTGGCTGGCGACCTGTTAACTATTAGCGTTGGGATCGATGCAGGTATCGGCGTTGGCACCGTTCTCGACATCTATCGCACGGAAGGTGGGCAAGGGAAGTATCTGGGCAAAGTTAAAGTGACGAGTGGCCTGAATCTCTTCCCGAAAGAATCCATTGTCACTTTTATCCCGGCACGCCCCGACATCCCACTTGATCGGTTGCCCGCTGGTGATTTGCCCCGCCGCGGGGATTTGGTTCGGCCGGCCGAGGCCTTAACCGGTAATCGTTAAGAACACGTAGCACCCGGAGAACGACAATGGCCAAGGCCAAAGCGAAGGATAAAGACGCGGGCAAGAGCAAGGCGAAAGCCAAAGAAAAGAAAAGCTCGGGTCCTGGCGCGCGAAGCGATGCTTACGTGATGATGCTGTTCATCACCTTCATCGCCATCGTGGCCGGTTCGGTACTCATGTACCTCGACCATGAAGAGTATGGCGGGAAAACGCCGCCAAAGGAGCCGGTTGCGGCGTTACCGAAGCTAGGCGAAGCAAACAAACTCGCTCCCGCACCTGTGCCTCCAGCCGGCGGAGGCGGAGGCGGTGCCGGTGGCGATCCAATGATGCCTCCCGACGATGGCGGCGGAGCCGGCATGCCCTGATCTGCTGTGAACAATCTCTTGCTTCAATAAGCTCAAAACTCATCTCAAACCCCACCCCGTATTCGCGGCGGTGGGGTTTTTCATTCGCCGCGTGAATAGCCGGCTGTTCAACAATTGTCCATATCCTCTGATCCCCCAATTTCGACTTTTTTTCTTCAAGTCACACCGGTATGGTTCGCCGCAGTTCGGGCAATCAAATGGATTCACGAGTTTCAGGAAGGGTGTATTATGCGGCGAGCACCAGTGTGGGTCGTCGTGATCGGCATAGCTGCTGGGGTGTTGATCACGCCGGGTTTAGCCAGAGCGGAAGGCTTCTGGGTAACACTTGCAGCTGGTGCGGCGGGAGCCGCTGCCCCTGCCGATTACTCCGAGTTCTGGTTCGATTCTCCCCACTCACCAGCGATTGCCGTTACTCAACTGAGTGGCAGTCCTAATGTGCAGGCCACGACAGGCGGCGGAACCACCTTCTTTGGCGGCGATGGCACACCAGTGCTACTGCCAACCACGGATGGTTACGCGACGCTGACTAACCCAGGAGTGGCGAACGGTTCGGGTGGCCTTCCGCGCTTCGCAGGCGGAACTCAGGCTTCCGGTTCACCGCAAACGGCAGTTCCCGCGGGTGAAGCCAATCAGTTGTCGGCCAACTTCACCGAACCCGCCTCCGACGGTTCCCGTGTGCTCACGGTCGGCGTTACGGACAAAGACGGCAATCCGCTTGGCGAAGGGCAGATTGGCGTTCCCGAGGGTGGTTGGTGGGTGATTGGTTTGGGGCCTGATGGAACGGGTATGAATCCGGATCTACCACCCGATCCCATTGGTTCGGGTGACGGCGACGGAGGTGAAGGAACGCCGGTTCCGGTTCCGGTTCCCCCTACGCCCGTGCCGACGCCGGATACCGTTGCCACGCCGGAACCCGGCACGGCGGTTCTGATCGGCCTCGGCGGCTTGACCGCAGCCGGTTGGCGACGCTTCACACGCAAGTGATTCGCATCGAAGCCCGCCTTAAAAAAGAGTGCGGGCTTCGCGAGTTTATTGGGCTTACCAATCACTTGGCTTGCCCGATCCGCTGGAAACGTGGCACTCGGTCCGTAATGATGTGAACGTAGGCTGGTACGCGACTGGCCTCGATCATACACACGGAGACTAAACCGATGTCCGTCATGGTGACCCAACCCGCCCCGGATTTCACCGCCGAAGCGGTTGTGGGCGAAGAGTTCCAGCAGGTCAAACTATCCGACTATCGCGGCAAGTATGTCGTCCTGTTCTTCTACCCGCTCGACTTCACTTTCGTTTGCCCCACCGAGATCATCGCGTTTAGCGATCGGATCAAGGAATTCCACGATCGCGGGGCCGAAGTCTTAGGTTGCTCGATCGATAGCAAGTTCTCGCACCTGGCGTGGATTCAGACAGCGCGAGAAAAGGGTGGCCTTGGCGGGTTGGGTTACCCACTCGTCGCCGACCTCACGAAGAAGATCAGCGCGGACTACGGCGTGCTGTTGGAAGCGGGCATCGCACTGCGCGGTTTGTTCCTCATCGACCAGAAGGGTGTCGTCCGCGCTGCCACGGTTCACGATCTACCACTTGGACGAAGCGTGGACGAATCGTTGCGTGTGCTCGACGCCTTGCAACACTTCGAAAAGCATGGCGAAGTGTGCCCCGCTGACTGGAAGAAGGGCGGATTAACCATCAAGCCCGGCGTGAAGGAATCGAAGGAGTATTTCGAGAAGGCCGCCAAGAAGTGATCGGTGCTTCAACTGTTACCTTCGATGAGTTGTGTTGAGTGAACTTTAACAGCTGAACCCGGCTCCTGACGGACAATGCTTGCAACCTCAGGAGCGTAACAGAAGCTTGGAACGCGTCGGTAGTGAGGTAATTCACTTCTTGAACTCCCGCGTTCCCGGCACTTCACCGGGTTCGTCGGGCGAGCACTGTTTACTGTCTCCGAATCGCCCTCGGGAACAACTCAAAACGTGTAGCAACATCTCAATCAGTAACCCCTTGCAGTAAGAGTACTCCCTCTTAAGTTTTGGGCACTGGGCCGTCGGGAAGCCGGTCTGGGCCTGTACGGGTTTGTCCGGTTGCAACGGATTGCTCGAGCGGCGGCACGGTTAATGCAAAGGTCTATCAGTGTCGTGCCGTTGTGGATTACGGCACATGAATGCTTACTTCCCTGGCTGCGGGATCGGAGCCTCCGCCCCTGCCGCTCACCGAGGACCACGAATGACTACCGCGACGACAGACCGCAATATCACCAACAGCCTGCCTGTTGATGTCGAAGACCTGGTGCCGGTACGGAGCCGGATCAGTTGGGGAGCGATCGCGGCCGGGGCGGTTCTAGCCCTGGCACTCTACTTCCTACTCACCCTCCTCGGCGGAGCCATCGGGTTTTCGGTAAGTGACAACATGAGTGCCAGAGGCCTGGGGATCGCGGCCGCGATCTACGCCATCGTTGTGACTGGCCTGTGCCTGTTCACCGGGGGGTTCGTCGCCAGCCAACTGACCACCGGGGAGAACAAGCGGGAAGCCACTATGTACGGCCTGATGGTGTGGGCGGCGGTGTTCGCCATGCTCTTGTGGCTAATGGCCAGCGGGGTGCAGGCCGGGTTCAACGCGATGGTCGGGGTGGCAACGGCCGGGTCGTCGATGGCCAGCGCCACCGCTCAGAACACTACCCAAGGGGACTTCGAGGCGGCCGCCCGGCGGGCCGGGTACACTCCGCAGCAGATCGAGGACTTCAAGCAGCAGGTGAAGTCAGCACCGGCAGACGCCAGGGCGGCGATCGAGGATCCGGCCAACAAGGCGAAGGCCGAACAGGCTGCCCGGGAGGCCGCTGAAGTCACTACGCAAGTGACGTGGTGGACGTTCTTCGGCACTTTCACCTCCATGCTGGCGGCGATGGCTGGCGGATACGTTGGGGCTGGCCCAACCTTCCGGCTGTTCGCCGCACCGGTCGCCGGGTACACCCGCGGTAAGCCGCTGGCCCGGACGTAACCCGGGGGCTGTCCTCGGTTCACGATAGGCCCGCTCGGATCACCTCCGGGCGGGTCGTTCCGCACCCAGACCTGCTTCCATTTTTGACGGTCCGGCGAGTTCGGCGTTGTGGCAGTGTCGGCGGACGCCGACCAACATCCGGCACTTCACCAGCAGAGAGCATGAAAGTAGCAGACGTGATGTCCGCCAACAAAGTGATCGGCGGCGCTGTCCAAAACCCCAAGGGGGAAAGCTTTGGGGAGATCAAGAACCTGATGATCGCTATGGAGACTGGGCGGGCGGCCTACGTGATCCTCTCGTTCGGGGGGTTCCTGGGGATGGGGGAAAAGCTCTTTCCCATCCCGTGGGCTGCCCTGACGTTCAAGGCCGACAAGCAGGTGTACGTGTTCGACAAGACCAAGGAAGAACTGGAGAACGCGGAGAGCTTCAACACGAACGAGTCCGAGTGGCCGAACATGTCCGACAAGCGTTGGGGCAAAAAGGTCCACACCCACTACGGCGTTCCAACCTACTGGGAAGTACGGGCGGGGTGATGGGAAGTTGGCTGTTCGTGTGGCGGCAGGCGAATGCTTGCTCCCACACGCCCGATGCCCGTAAGTTAAGTCGTAACAGTGGGCTCGGAACATGTCGGCATTGAGAAATTTCACTTCTTGCATTCACGTGTTCCCAGCACTTCACCGGGTTGCTCAGGCGAACACTCTTGACCATCTCCGAATCGCCCTCGGGAACAATGCAAAACGTGTCGCAACGCACCAATCAGTAAAATTTTGCAGTAAGAGTACTCGCTCTGAAGCTTTGGGCATTGCGCTAACAAAGCATGGCTCGCCTTTGGATTCGGGTTCTTCCGCTCAATCAATAAGAAAGCCCGGCGCTAGCGCCGGGCTTTCGTTATCGGTTCGCATCGTTGCCTCAACGCTGCCGGACGTTGATCCGGCCGGGACGCACGCTCTTGAGGAGCGTTTCCACCTTCTCGCGATGTTGCTCGGGCACGTCCTTCAGCGATTCCGCTTTAGTGGTTTTATCGCCGTCGCGGATCGTAATCTTGCGGGGCGAAGTGTCGCCATCATCGTTTTCGCCGCCGGTGATGAGATACTCCACGTCGTCTTGCGTGGCTTTGATGGTGAAGCTCCCGTTTACCATGGACACGGAAACGGAATTGCCAATTCGGCCCTCGTTGCCATCACGACCCGGATTCTCAATGCCACGCATTGGGAATCCGGGGGCGACGTTAGGAATCGCGCGAGGTTGATCGACTTCGTCGAGTTCGATCTCCTTCAACTCAACCTTTTTCCCTTTTCGCAGCACGACGGCGCTGAGCTTGTTGCCGCCCTTGGCTCCACGCACTTGCTGGGTGAAATCTTCTGGCAGGTCCGAGACCGGCTTGCCCGCAAACTCAATCACGATGTCGTTGGCCTTGAACCCGGCTTTATCGGCGGCGGATGCCGGGATGACTTCGGTAATGGCAATGCCGATGGCACCGTCCAGATCGAGTTGCTCACGCACCACCGGTGTTAACGCGACCAACCGCACGCCCAGGCGGAACTTCTCGGGCACCGCACCCCCACCCAGCCCACCTAGCCCCAAACCGTCGTTCGGGAACAGGAGTGGGAAACCCTCGGGTAGAACCAGATCGCCACCGCCGGCACCCGCCATCGCCTTGAGCATCATTTCGCGAGCTTCTACCAGCATCTTGATCGCTTCTTTATTGCCGGGGTCCTTCAATCGCAGTTGGAAACCTTTTTGCATCAATTCTTGGGCCTTCTGCATGTCGGCTTGGTTGATGCCCAATCCTCCCGGTGCGAACTCGGGTAGCATGAATGGTTGTTGCGGGAAGAAATTGGGGCGTCGGCCGCCATTGTTTGGTGGTAGTAATGGCTCTTCGGGCGGCGGCAGCGGCTTGGGCGGCGCGAGCGACTTACCCGTGATGGCCTTCTCGACAAGATCGAGTTGCGAGCGAATCTCGCCCACGTTCTCGCCTTTGCGCCCGGCCGCTTCAACCGCATCGCGCAGGGCGACAAGCTCGGGCGGAGCCTCTTTGCCATTGCCGCCAGCGATTCCCTTGGCGAGTGCCGCTTCGAGTGCGTCCAGCGCGCTGGCAACTTCGCTAACATTCTCGCCACGCTTATCGGCGGCCTTTACCGCATCACGCAAATCGGCGAGTTGTGCGGCCTTGGGTTCTTGCGCCGTCGAAAGGCGGACGCCAATTCCGACAAAACCTATTGCCAAACCAGCCATCACGGCTGTTGCAAGTATTCGTTGCTTCAAACCAGACATGACGAACTGCCTCCGAAAGCTGAACGATAGAGCCTGTAGCGTCTACCACATCATACCATCCCGGCCAAGTGTGAACACCGGATAGAACACCATCGTGTTACAAAACTTCCGTTCGCGGGTTGTAAGGCAAACCCGACTGGACGGGATAACTGAACTACGCATCAACCACCGGCCATGTTCGCTGCGTGCGGATTCATAGTCGCACCTCCAGATGCACTTGGCCGCAAGGTCCGCGCTTCACCCGGAGTGCTGCTGCGGTTACTATGATCTGAGTCATACGACCCGTCGAACCGAGGAGCGACACGATGAGTGAACCCACGCCGCCCCACTTCCCTGGTCGGCCAGGCCCGAACTTCCGCTGGCCGCTTGTTGTCAGTGCGATCGTTGGTATCGCGTTGCCGGTGGCCATTCTGCTCGGAATGGGCGTGTTTCACGGTGTGATGAGCAACCAGGCGGCGGCCACTCCCGAACCGCAAGCGCCACCGGTTCAGCCGCCGCAACCGGAACCGGAACGCAAAGCCGTTCCCGCCCCGGAACTCGATGGCGGAATCGCGTGGCTCAACACCGGCGGCCCACTCTCGCTGAAGAAAGACCTGAAGGGAAAGGTCATCCTCCTCGATTTCTGGACCCTGTGCTGCATCAACTGCATTCACGTCATGCCCGACCTGACCAAGCTGGAGAAGAAGTACCCCAATGAGCTGGTGGTGATTGGCGTGCACTCGCCAAAGTTCGATAGCGAGAAGGAAACCAACAACATCCGCAAGGCCGTGCTGCGTTACCAGATTGAACACCCGGTAATCAACGATGCGGATCACAAAATCTGGGATCGTTATCAGGTGGACGCCTGGCCCACGCTTGTGCTGATTGATCCGGAGGGGAACATCGTTGGCTACACCTCGGGCGAAGGGAATTACGAAGTGCTCGATACCGTGATCGGGCGATTGGTCGAAGAACACAAGAAGAAGAAGACGCTGGACGACAAACCGATTCGCTTCGACCTGGCCAAGTATCGCGAATCGGGCGACACCCCGCTGTTCTTCCCCGGTAAGGTGCTGGCCGATGCGAAGGGGAAGCGGTTGTTCATTGCGGATAGCACGCATCATCGGATCGTCATCACCGATCTGGATGGGAACTGGATCGCAACCGCCGGGTCGGGCGTGTCCGGCTACGCCGACGGTGTGTTCGGCAAAGCTGAATTCCACGATCCGCAGGGCATGGCACTGCTGGGTGATACGCTGTTCGTGGCGGATCGGAAGAATCACGCCGTTCGCGCGCTCGATCTGAAAGAGAAGACCGTTCGCACCGTCGCGGGGAATGGCACTCAGCAGGGCGACATCACCAACCGCCGACTTGATCGCCCCGTGCCCGCCAAAACCATCGGCCTCAATAGTCCGTGGGCGTTGCTCATTGAAGGCGACATGCTCTACATCGCCATGGCCGGGCACCATCAAATCTGGACGTACGATCTGAAGAAGCAAGAAGTTGTGCCTTACGCCGGAAGCGGGCGTGAGAACATTGGCGATGGTCCACTGGCGTTCGCGAACTTCGCACAACCCAGCGGGTTGGCCTCGGATGGTAAGTATCTTTATGTCGCGGATTCGGAAATCAGCGCTCTGCGGAAGCTTCCGATTGGGGGGCAAGGCCGCGTGCAAACGCTGGTCGGGCGTGGGCTGTTCGTGTTCGGCGACCAGGATGGGCCGGGACAGGTGGAAGGCGACGCACCCAAGCCGGAAGCCCGCCTGCAACATGCTCTCGGCGTCACCTATAACGATGGCCAACTTTATGTGGCTGATACCTATAACAACAAGATCAAGACCTTCGATGTTAAGACCGGCGAGTTAAAGTCCTTCGTCGGAACCGGCGACTGGGGTTGGTTGGTCCCGCCGATGTTCAACGAACCCGCCGGCATCAGTTACGCGGGCGGCAAACTCTATGTTGCAGACACCAACGCCCACCGCATTCGTGTGGTTGATCTCGCGACCAAAGCTGTAACGACGTTGAATCTGAAGGGTGTGGAACCGCCACCGCCCGAACCGAAAGAACCTGCACCCAAGAAGTAAACGCTCTGCAGTCAGTGAAGTGAGCACAATCGCCCGCAGCCATCGCGTCTGTGGGCAACCTTAACAGGAGTATTCCGCATGCGCACGAAACGGATGTTCGCGCTGATCCCCGCCATCGTTGTGGCCGTTGCTGTTGCCGCGGCTCCGCAATCTTCGGCCGGGCAGAAGTGGTACGAGAAAGCGGTGAAGAAGGTGGACGCATCGTTCAGCCCCGCCGAGGCCAAGCCTGGGCAGACTGTCACATTCAGCGTGACGGTCGAACTGAACGAGGGCTACCATACTTATCCCATGGTGCAAGCCGACAAGGGTGCGGCTTCAATGGTTAACAAGATCACGTTCCCCGCGGCCGATGCGGTTGTGTTTGTGGGCGACGTGATCGACCCACCGGGCGGCAAATCGAAGGCCGAACCGGCCATTGGAATCCTGGATATGCGTTACCATGAAGGCAAGGTGACGTACTCGCGCAAGGCGGTGATATCGCCACGCGCCAAGGCGGGTGAGGCAACCATTAAGCTTGCTGCGTTCAAGTTAAGTGTGTGCGATGAGAACAACTGCTTTCCGCCCAAAGATGTGCCGGTGATGGCGACACTCAAGGTGCTCGATGGCCCGGCGGTTGAGGTGGAAAAGGCCTTCGCCGAAGAAGTGGCCAAGGCACTGGCAAAGTAGTCCAAACTCAGCGTCGCATTGGCCGCGCGAGTCCGCTTCTACTCCGCGCGATGTAAGGCGGAGCCGGCGACCAGAGTATGAGTTAGTAGCAAGGGGCAGACCGATATGTCGCCCCAATCGCCTGAAAAGCCCGCGGGACACGGCCCCGCGGGCTTTCCTTTACCTTGCGTGGTGAACCATGTGGCGTTTCGCCTTCCCCGCGTTCGCAGTTCTGCTGCTGAACTCAACTGTTTCGCCCGCCGCAGACCCGGAGTTGGCGTCGTTCGCGGATACCGGAACGCTGTCGGCGGAGATTATTCCGGCCAAGGCGAAGCGGGGCCAAACGGTCACTTATCGTGTCACCATGACGCCAAACGTGGCGAACCATGTCTGGACTTATCCCATTACGCCGGCCGATGCGCGGCAGAGCGAGAAGACGAAGATCGCCCTTCCGGCGGCAGGTGATCTGATCTTCGTGGCCGATGCGAAAGATCCGGCCGGCTTCACATGGGCCGAGAAACCGGGCGAAACACTCGATGGCGAGAAGTTCACCAAACAAGTGTCGTTTGGCCCGGTCACATGGGAACTCAAGGCCGTGGTATCCCCAAAGGCGACTATGGGGGCCAAGTCGGTGATTCTCGGCGATCGCTCGCGCTTTCAAGGGTGTAACGACGCCAACTGCGTGTTCAGTCGCCCGCCCGATTTACCCGCAGCAACGCTGGAAGTGCTCGATGGCGAACCGGTGCCAATCGAGTCGCAGTTTGTGGCAGCGGTGGAGAAGGCACTTGGCGCTCCGCTGCCGGTAACGCCACCTCGCACCGGTGGCCCCGAACTTGCGCCGCAACCGGATCGCCCGGCGCATTCGGCTGGCCTGTACCCGCCCAAAGAACCGAAGCCGATCGATCGCTATCGTGCCGAACTGAACACACTGAAAGATTCACTCGATACATCAGCGATTACCGAAACTTCGAAGGATGAAAGTCTGGGTGCGTTCGTCGTCACTGCTGCCCTTTGGGGATTGATTTCACTGGTGACGCCGTGTGTCTTCCCGATGATCCCGATCACCGTGAGTATCTTTCTCAAACACGCGCATGGGTCGTTTCGCGAGCGAATGAAACTCGCTGGCGTATATTGCGCTACCATTATCGTTGTGCTTGGCCTCTCCGCGTTCGCGCTGCTCCGGTTCATGGCCACGCTCTCGGTTCACCCTGTCACGAATGTGCTCCTTGGCCTGATCTTCATGGTCATGGCGTTGAGCCTGTTTGGAATGTACGAACTCACACTGCCGAACTTCATGGTGCGGCGATTGCAATCCAAGCAATCCAAGGGCGGCGTGGTCGGCACGATCTTCGGCGCGTTGGCGTTCACGATCATTAGCTTCACCTGTGTCGCGCCGTTCCTGGGTGGGTTCGCTGGCATCTCGGCGGCCAATAGCACCGGCGGAAGCCTCATTGCCGTGCCCACGGCTCGCGAGATCGCGGGCGGGATTGCGTTCGCCACCGCGTTCGCGTTGCCATTCTTTATCCTGGCTCTGGTTCCAGGGTTGCTCAAGTCGCTGCCCAAGTCTGGCGGATGGCTCGATAGCGTGAAAGTGGTCATGGCTTTTCTGGAAGTCGCCGCGGCACTGAAGTTCTTCCGCACGGCGGAACTTCGCATTTTCTCCCCTGCGGAATTCTTCACTTACGATCTGGTTTTGGCTGCGTATGTGGCCATTTCCGTGGCGTGCGGGTTGTACTTACTGAACCTGTATCGCTTGCCGCACGATGAAGAGAAATCGAATATCGGGGTTATTCGGTTGCTCTTTGCTCTCACGTTCCTGACGCTTGGCCTGTATCTGTTCCCTGGCATGTTCAAGCACTCCGATGGCAGACCCCAACGCCCCAACGGGGCCATCTTTTCTTGGGTCGATGCGTTCCTCTTGCCAGAACCCAAACATCTGGATTGGGGTACGGATCTGCCCGGCGCGGTCGAACGCGTGCGAACCGAAGGTGCCCAAACAGGCAAGCGTGCGATCATCGTGGATTACACCGGCGTGACGTGCTCGAACTGCAAATACAACGAAAATACCGTATTCCCCCAGGCGAAAGTCAATGAGTTGCTCGATCAGTTCGAGCGAGTGCAAATGTATACCGACGAAGTGCCAACCAATCTCTTCACGACCGATCCCGGTAAAGACGCTCGCGAGGATGAAGCGCGTGCCAACGACGATTTCAAGTTCGATGTGTTCAAGGATCAGCGATTGCCGCTCTACGCAGTGCTACAGCCCATGGCCGATGGCAAGGTGAAGGTGCTCGGGAAATACGACGAAGGGAAGATTAATTCGCCGGACAAGTTCGCGGCCTGGCTCAAGGAAATGCAGGCACAAACGAAGAAGTGAGTCTCATTGATCTCTGATGTCTGTTGTTTGTCTTCTGATCTCGAATCTGTGTAATCTGCGGATAAATCTTAAGCCAAAGGCAAGTTATCCGCAGATTACACAGATGACGCAGATTTCAAAACGAAGAGCAGAAATCGCACGTCAGAATGTGGGCCTCATGGATCACTGTTATTTGTCTTCTGATTTCAAATCTGTGTAATCTGCGTAATCTGCGGATAACTCTTAAAACCAAAACACATTATCCGCAGATTTCACAGAAGACGCAGATTTCAAAACGAAGAGCAGAAATCAGAAGTCAGGATGTGGGCCTCGTTGATCTCTGTTCGTTGTCTTGTGATTTTCCAATCTGTGTAATCTGCGTAATCTGCGGATAAATCTTCAGCCAAAGCTGAATGATCCGCAGATCTCTAAATGCGAGGGTGGCTCGCCCTCAGGCGGCTTGCGAATCGCCCTGGAACGGTCGCAACTCGGTGGCCCGCACGGGTGTGTCAATGGGTGCTTCCATTCGCAGCACCGAGGCCGCGAGGCGATCCACTTCATCACGCAGTTCCGCTAACTCGACCGATGGAACCGGCGGGCGGCTCAACCGCGCAGCCAACGGGCTTCCCGTCACGGTTGCCAGTGCGGTGCGGGCGGCCGTGGATCGCGCGTTCTCGTTCGCTTCGTCCCGCTTGGTTGCTTCGATCTTGGCGTTGCCGAGTTCCTGGTAACGCTGTTCCATCGCGGTGCGTTCGTTGGCCAGCGTGGCACGCTCGGCGGTTAACTCCGCGACCTTGCGATGGAACACTCGCTCCCACCGCAATCGCAAGAGCTGCAACCGGCGTGCGATGCGTGTGTCGCCCGCCTTGTGCAACGCCTCGGCAACAAACTGCTCGGCCGCCTGGGCACGCGCGGCGAATGTCGCGAGTTCCGCACTGCGGGCCTGTTCTCGCCGTTCGCATTCTTCGAGCGCTCGCTGCAAGCGGCGGCGATCTTCGAGCCACTGTTCCAGTTCGCGACGCAATCGGGCGTGGTCTGCGGTGCGGGCTTGTTCCCACCGGCCGAAGGTGGCGTTCACCGCGGCTTCGCGTCGCGCGATCGCACTCACGCGCCGTTCGGTGGCCGCTTCCAGTTCGTCGCGTTCGGTGTGGCAGCGAAGTTCATACGCGGAGAGCTTCGTTCGCCACACTTCGAGCTGCAAGCGGAGCCGCCACAGATCGTGGGCTTCTTCTCGACGGCGTGTTTCGGCGCGGATCAATCGCTGCTCGCGCTCGTTGAGTTCCTTCTCACGGCGAAGCAATGCGCGGGCGAGGTCTTCCATCTCCAGCACTGTTTGCCGCTCGGCGAGTTGCCACTGAATGCGGGCGTCGCTGAGGTCCGCGAGTTGCTCCGCGACAAGGCGGCGGCGGTCGTTGAGGTCCGCCGATTCGCATTCGAGGTTGGAACGGAGTGAAGCGACTGCGGCTTTCTCGCGATCGAGCAACCGTTCACGCAGTGCGAGTTCATCCAGTGCCTGGGCTTCGTCGGGGAGTAACGACGCGGGCAGCGTGCTACCGAGGATCTCGGTGCGAATGCGGTCGCGGCGGCGTTCGAGTTCGCTCAGTGCTTCACGGGCATTCCAGACGCGCTGTTCCAGTGTGCGCGATTCTTCCGTTAAACCGGCCGCATCGGCTTCCACGCGGGCGAGCCGATCGGTGGCCGCTTTCTCGCGTTGCTCCAACTCGGCCGCACGCGCATCGAGCGCCGCGGTTTGAGCGGTGAAGTAGCGATTCGCTTCGGCCCAATCGCTGCTCGCACGCTTCTGGTTCACTTCAACGGCGGCCCACGCGGTGCGAAGTTCGTCGCGCGTGGTGGCTGCCGCAATGTGGAAATCGCTGCGAAGTGTCTGGAAGCGTGCGAGATCGGCTTGCAACGCGGCGCGGTCGCGGTCCACAGCGAGTTCGCGCTGCGCCACTTGCTTTTCGCGCTGGTGCAACGCTGCTGATTCGTCCGCGACGTTCGCCATGCCCGTAGCCTCCTGCCCGGACGGAAAGATACACAGTGTGGTATCGGCGGAATGAGCGAGGAAATGAAGGGCCAGGCAAGATGCGGAATGTGCGGAATATAACAAGCCCACCCGTTGTAGTGAACGGATGGGCTTGTTGCGACGCACGGCGAGCCATTGCGGCCCGCCAGATTATGCCGGAAGAGATTACGCCTGATGTTCGTTGATAATGCGTGTGAGATCGTCCGCCGAGATCACGCCCACTTCCTGGTGAACCGGCGTTTCGCCACCCTTGAAGAACAGGATGCGCGGAATCGTCATCACGTCGTATTTCACGGCGATGTTCGGGTTCTCGTCCACGTTCAGTTTGCCCACCTTCACTTTGCCGGCGAACTGATCGGCGATCCGATCGATGGTGGGCGAAAGCGCGCGACACGGGCCGCACCAGGGTGCCCAGAAGTCGGCAACCACAAGCACCCCGCTATCGATGTGCTCTTTCCAGTTGCTCTCGTTCAACTCGATGACATGTTGGCTGGCCATTACCGCAACTCCTCAGGAAACAAACCGGGGCTTATGTGGCGTCCGCAACTTGCGGGCGAATCGATGTTGTATTCTACGCAGGAGAAGATACTGCACCAGTGGGGAGTTCTTACGCCATTCGATAGGTCGGGCCGATGGAAGATTCCGCCCCGCGAGCCGGCACCCGTTCGTTAGAATCGGTACATGTGGCCTGGCGCGTTCGCTTCGCCGATCGTGCAATAAGTTATTCGCGGCAACCCGACAGGAATTTCGCATGAATCGCAGAACGAAGATCGTGGCGACACTCGGACCAGCGAGCGATACCCCCGAACGGCTCGAAGCGATTCTCCGTGCCGGGGTCGATGTCGCTCGCGTGAATTTCTCGCATGGCACTGCCGAAGAGCATCTGGCCCGTGTGGCCCGCTTTCGCGAAGCGGCTCGCCGTGTGGGGAAGGTGGCGGGCGTGATGGCGGATCTGCCTGGCCCCAAACTCCGCGTGATGCTGCAGGCACCGCGAGTACTGGTTCCCGGCGATCTGGTGACGTTCTCGCTCACTTCGCAGGCGATCAACGAAGGCGACCTCACGCTAACAGAACCGGAAGTGCTCGGCGATGTGCGGCCCGGCCAACGCATGCTATTGGACGATGGCCGACTGCAACTGGAATCGCGCTCCATTAATGGCAACACGCTCACCGCACGCGTGATCGTTGGCGGTCTGCTGAAGCCCAACAAAGGGTTGAACCTTCCCGATACACCACTGACGATTCCCACCGTTGGGCCGCGCGATCGCAATGCACTCGCGATTGCGGCGCAAGCCGGCGTGGATTGGGTCGCGGTATCGTTCGTGCGTGGCCCGGAGGCAGCCGTTGAAGTGCGAACCGCTTGCGCCGCGGTGGGGCTTGCGGTGCCCGTTCTCGCCAAGATTGAGCGACCCGAAGCCGTGGGGCGAGCCGCTTCAATCGTTGCGGCCTTCGATGCCATCATGGTGGCGCGCGGCGATCTGGGCGTCGAGATTCCGCTGGAGAAAGTGCCCACTGCGCAAAAGATGCTGATCGCCGAAGCGCGGGCGGCGGGCAAGCCCGTGATCACCGCCACGGATATGCTCGATTCGATGCGCACCAATCCGCGGCCCACGCGAGCCGAGGCCAGCGATGTGGCCAACGCCATCTACGATGGAACCGATGCCGTGATGCTTTCGGGCGAAACCGCCATTGGCGAATATCCCGTTGAAGCCGTGACGTGCATGCACCGCATTGCCTTGGAAACGGAAGCGCACCTGCAATCGGCGGCAATTGGTGCGGCCATGCGTTACAAGCGAAACGACGTGGGAATCGACGATCCCTTCACCGCGGCGGCGTGTGCATTGGCGGCGGAGATCGGTGCGGCGGCCATCGTCGCCCCCACACTCACCGGACGAACCGCGCGACTGGTCACGCGGCATCGCCCGTGGCCACGGGTTGTCGCGGTTGCGCCGACCGATGTGGTCTTGCAGCGGCTGGCGTTGGTGTGGGGAATCACCGGCGTTCGCATGTCGCCTGCTGCACCCGGCGCGGATCGATTATCTGCCGCGGTACGCGATGCGTTTCAATCTGGCGCGCTCACCGAGGGCGACCGCGTGATTGTGCTCGCCGATCACCCCATAGAAGGCGGCCCGCTGTTCCCGACTGTTCGCGTTGTGCGGGTTGGGCCGGGTGGTGACTCTGTTGAACCGTAATGCACATTCGTAATCCGCGCTTCTCGTGCAACCCGCAAACACCTCGAAGCCTGAATTTCCCTCGTTCAGGCCGGCTGTGAAAGAGGTCATGTCGTGCGCGTTGCGCCCTTCATCTGAATGATGCCACCTGTCGTTCCGCTTCATCGGAAACTCGCTGCGCAAATTGTCCTGCCTCGCCGAGTCGATTGCCGACCTTTCAGAGGTCCACCCGACCCGCAGGAGCCAGGACCGGCCATGATGAACACACACCGCCCGCGCCTGAGCGTCGAATCGCTGGAATCGCGCGAAGTCCTTGCATCGTCAATAACGGAAACGTTCAACTCGGCGATCACGCCGGCTTTGCCCGCCGATTGGCATCGCTGGGTGAGCGATGGCTCAACCGGCTTCTCCACCGCGCCGGGGCTAGGGTTGGAAGGTTCCAACGCGCTGGTTACCGATGGCACAAGCCGCACCGCTGCGTTGGCGTGGTCCAGCAAGCTGGTGGGCGGCAACGATGCGGTTGAAGTTTCGGTGCGTGCCGACACGCTGGTTCCGGTGTTCGTGTTCGCTCGCGGTTCCAACCTCGCCACGCAAACGCCCACATACCTTGCGGCCGTGGTCACACGCGGCCTCACGGTGCAGTTGGTGGAAGTGAACGGCGGCGTGACGCGGGTGCTTGGCTCGATCACCAGCCCGAGCAGTGCGTACCTTTCGCAGCAATGGGTGAAGGTGTCGCTGGTTCCCACGGGGAACTCGGTGGCCGTGCGAGTGACGCGAGACGACACCGGCCAAAGCTTGAACGCCAGCGGCGGTTGGCAAACTGCGCCAACGGTGGCGATTAACGCGACCACCACGGCGGCTGCGACCGCGGGCTATGTGGGTGTGGGCCGCGCCGGGGCCTATTCGGGGCAAGTGCGGCTGGACGATTTCACCATAACGCCCGCCGCGCCAGTCACGCCGCCTGTGGTTCCCGGAGTGGCCAACTCGTTCGATAGCACTGCGGTTAACGCGCTTCCTTCGGGCTGGCAAACGTGGAACGCGGGCGCGGCGGGTTCGTTTGCTGTCACCAGTGCGATCGCCCTTAGCCCGTCGCGTGGGCTGGCGTCATCGGGCGGTTCCACCACGGCGTCGCGCGCCTGGACAACTACGGATCTTCCCGCCGATGTCACCGCCGGTGCGGCTGTGTATGTGAATAGCCTGATCCCGGCGCAGGTGCTTGTTCGCGGATCGAACCTGAACACCGCCGCGCCCACTTACTACGCCGCGAGCATCACACGCGGCCTGACAGTGGAAATCCTTCGCGTGGTTAACGGCACGCAAACGGTGATTGGCAGCGTGAAGTCCGCCGATTACATCAGCAATCAGTGGATTCGCGTGCGACTGACCGCGGAGGGCGATCGGCTGCGTGCGAATGTTTATCGCACCGATACCGGCGAGTGGCTCGCATCGGATGGGTCGTGGGGCGACACACCCGACTTCGCGTTGGAAGTGCGTGACACCGCGATCAGTGCGGGCGGCGTGGCAGGCGTGGGGCGTGGGGCACGCTATTCGGGCACCGTAACCTTCGACGACTTCGAAGCGCTTCCCGCCGGCGCGAGCAACGGCCCCACCGTAGCGATTACCCACTCCGGAACCGGCAGCACGTTCACGGGCGACATCACCTTTCGGGCGGTTGTGACTGGTTCGCCGGTGCGGGTGGAGTTCCGCCTCGATGGCGTGCTGCGGGAAGTGACAACGGGGAGTTCACCCGCGTGGACGCTCGATACTTCCACGCTCGCCAATGGCACGCACACGCTCACCGTGCGTGCCTTCGATGCAGAAGGGAATCTCGGCGATAGCGACTTCACCTTCACCGCTTCCAACTCGAATGCGATTCCGATTCCGAACCCCACGATCCCGCGCCACTACGATCACATTCGCATTGCGCAGCTCGCCTATAGCGGCAACCCGATGGGTGCGTTCGAGCTGAATCTGTTGCGGAACTCGGTGGATCTGGTGGTGCCCAACACGCGGTTCCTCTCCACGATCGATGCCACATCGCCAGACACGCCGCAGCTCATTTACAGCAACGTGTCGAACCTGTATCTCGGCTTATTAACGGATTGGCTGGCGTACGCGGACAGCAAGGGCGTGTCGCGCGAACTGGCGTTCTATCACGTTTCGAAGGCGACCGCCTTCACCGGTTCCAGTCCGTCGTCGCAGCCGGTGAACTGGTTCTGGGGCGTGTCGCAAACCACCAGCGCGGGCGTGACCACCGATGTGACCGCTGCGGCGCGGGGCGGGCGGAGCTTCAACGTCACCTTTGGCGGAACCGGCACCACAACCGCGATTGGCTATACCGACAAGTTCCGCGAGATGAATGTGTCGCTGGTGCGCGGGGCGAGTGCGGGTTGGTCGGGCGTGTGGGAATATGTTTCGGCCGTGGATGCCACGGGCAAGCCCACCGCGTGGCGAACGCTTTCCGTGGGCCAAGATGGCACCAATGGCTTGAAGCAGAACGGCACCATCACCTTCGATCCGCCCGCCAACTGGATCGCGGCCTCCATCGGTGGCGGCGATCGATTGTTCCATGTGCGCTTCCGCGTCACAGCGGGTACGGCGGGGCAGGGGCCAGAACTCAAGACCGTGTTCGGCCGCGATTATGTGGGGGCCAACGGCGCGCAAGCCGGCACCATTCCCGCCTTCGATTACGCCGCGGATAAAGATGGCGACGGCTATCTGAGCGATAGCGAATACGCGGCCCGCAAAACGGGAATGAACGCCCGCTTCACGTACGAATCGCGGTTGTTCTATCCGTATTACGGGCAGATGCGCTTCGTCACCAATCCTTCGTCGCCGGCGTTGCGCGGTTGGGCGGCGGATTACCATACGCGGTTGTTGCAAGCCAACCCGCTGGCCGATGGCATCTTCATGGATAACGCGCTGGGCAAGGTGCCGTTCTCGGGCATCGCGGTGTTGGAACCCACGGCGGCGTATGGGATCGATTCCGGCGCACTGATGACCGCCGTGAGCCGCGCGATTGCTCCGAACTGGATAATGGCGAACACCGCGGGCGGCGGAGCGGATGGCAACTTCGTGGCGGCGGGGTCCACGGCGGCGTTCGAGGAATTCGCCCTTCGCCCATTGCAGGCGAACTGGGCCAACGTCCGCGATGTCGCCAACTTGGTGGAAAGTCGGCTCGCTTCCGGCACGCGCTATCTCGTGATCGATAGCCACCCGGCGGGCGGTTCGCCGATCGATCACCGCACGCAGTTGGCCACGCTCGCCTACTACTACTTGGTCGCCGACGCCGAACGCACCTTCCTCATGTTCTTCGGCGGATCGAACCCATCTTCAACCTGGAACGAACACTGGACGCCCGCCGCCGCGGTGGATGTGGGTCAACCGATCGACGAGATGAGCGTCTTCGCCACCGGTGCGGACCCGGCGAACAAAGCGCTCACTTATCAAGTGTTGGAGCGGAACTACGAGAACGGGTTGGTGCTGTATAAGCCGCTCTCGTACACGCTCGGCGTGGGCACCGGCACCACCGCGAACAACACCGCGACCACGCACCAACTCGGCGGCAGCTATCGCAAGGTGAACGCCGATGGCACACTTGGCCCGGTGATTACTTCGCTCGCACTCCGCAACGGCGAAGGAGCGGTTCTGATTAAAGCGTGAGCTTTGAAAGAACCCAGTCGCTGACGCGACGCGGCTCACCGGAAGAAATTGGTGAGCCGTGCTCCGTCACAGTGTTTCAAGCATGAAAGTCGCGTGGGTTTTTATTGTCTTTAGCCCCGCAGGGGCGACCGATAATAGCCCAGGGTGCCGCGAACGAAGCCACAGGCGAAGTGAGCAAACCCTGGGTACGCGGTGGCAATAAACCCCAAGCCCTGTAGGGGCGACACCATCCTTGTTCCCGGGGTTACGCTCGCCAAGCCTCGCTACACCCTGGGCTATTAACGGACGCCCCATTCGGGGCTAAAGACACTTGCCCCATTACGCACTCGAATGACATCTTGAAACGATTGGTCTGCGCCCGGGTCTTCTTTCACTTTCTCTTGCTCTTCCTCTCTTTCAAGCTTCACGCGTCGTTGGCCTTCATCAAGTCTTCGATCACGCCGTCGGCCACGCACAGCCCGCGGCGTGTGAGTTTCACGCTTCCGCCGTCATCGTTAAGCAACCCGTTCTCGATCAATCGCAACAAGCGCACGCCAAGAAGTTCGTCGAGCGCGAAGCCGGTTTGCTCGTGGAAGCGGGCGCGGGCGATGCCACCCGCGCGACGCAATTGCGTGCCGACCGTCTCGAATGCGCGATCGCGCGGGGCGAGTTGCTCGCGCTGAAACGTCGGCGATTCCCCCGAGAGCATCCGCTGAATGTATGCCTGCGTGTCGCGCGTGTTCAACTCGCGAATGCCGTTCACATAGCGAGCCGCACCCACGCCGAAGCCGTGATACGCCTCGTTCGCCCAGTAGCGTTCATTGTGGCGACAGCGGAAGCCGGGGCGGGCGAAGTTGCTCACTTCGTAGTGCTCATAGCCCGCCGCGGTCAGGCGATCGATGGCGTGTTCGTACATCGCCAGTTCGTCGTCTTCGGTCACGGTCTTCACGCGGCCGGCACGTTGTTCCTTCCACAACGGCGTCCCTTTCTCGTAGGTCAGGCCGTACGTGGAAATGTGATCGGGAGCCAACGCGAGTGCGGCGTCGAGGTCTGCGGCCCAGGTTTGCGGCGTGGATCCCGGCGCGGCGAAGATCAGATCCAGCGACAACGCCAGCTTGTGCCCGCGAACCAGTTCCACCGCACGCGGGATTTCTTCCGCGGTGTGGCGACGATCGAGCGCCGCGAGCGATTCCGGGCGAAACGATTGCACGCCAATGCTCACACGCGTGACGCCGTTCGCCGCGAGCAACGCCACTTTCTCGTCGGTCAGGCTATCGGGCGTGGATTCCACCGAGAACTCGGCTTCTGGCGAAGTCGTTCGCGGGAGCCAAAGATTGATGGCACTGAGCAAGCGGCGAAGCTGTTGCGGGCTGGGGTATGTCGGTGTGCCACCACCAATGAAGATCGTTTCCACTGTGTGCGGTTCTTGCAGCGTGGCGAGTTCCAGCGTCAGGGCATCGAGGTAGTGTTCGATGAGATGATCGCGGCCCGCAGTCACGGCGAAGTCGCAGTAGCCGCAATGATGGGCACAGAAGGGAATGTGCAGATAGGCCGTGCGTGGGAAAAGCCAGGGTGTTGCCGTATTGGTCATGAATTCATTTCAGCAAAAGAAGATGTGGAATTCCGTTACGAGTTTGTCTGCCGGCCTGATGCTACGGCTCTATAGTCATCGTAATCGAAATTTGCGACTTCATGGTGTTGACCGAGTTCCAATCAGTTCGACCTTATTATTAAGATTTAAAGTAGCTTAAGTTTGAATTGTACGTATTTGAATGTTTTTCGTTGCCTGAATTGAATGTGTCAGATTAGCATCACTTTGGGTTGATTAAATGAATCGATCTCTCCTTTCAAGAATTTTGTCCAATCAACTCATCTAACTCTCCACTTTTCCTTTAATCCGTGGGTCTCAGCCAAGCAAATCGTTTGCGATTGGCAGAGGTCCGCATAGCTGCATGGAGTTGAGCCGATGCGCCCAATGGTTCGCAGCGTAGCTGCGGTGATGATGCTGGCGGTGTGTTCGAGTTCGAGTCAAGCAGGTGTATTGTACGCGACCGGCTTCGAGCCACCGACATTCACAGCAGGTCAGACCGTCAATGGTCAAGGTGGATGGGGATCGTTCTTTTCACCTGACGCCGGGGTGATCACAACGAACAATCCGCGATCGGGATTGCAAGCGCTTCAGGTAAACGGTTCGCAAATCGACAACAGTGTAGGCGGTGGGCTTCTGGGTGGTATTTATCGTCGGCGATTGGATTACGATACCGTCGCGAATGGAACTCCAATCATCGACATTAGCGTGGACGTCCGTCTTGATGGTCCGCGAACCGGAACGACAATCGACGACGATTTGATCAGCGCCAATCTTTCCGCGATAGATGGTGATGGAAATTATTTATTGGAATTGATTTTGTCATCAAACGGCAACATCTATTCCTTCGACTCTGATAACAATTTTGCCTATGCACTGGAGACCCCCGCAGGATTGGGAGAATACTACAAATTGGGAATGCGGTTAGATTTTCTTACCCGAACGGCGGGGCTGTTTGTCAACGGCCAATCCATCGGCACGTTGCCATTCTATAGTGGTACCACATCTGATGTATTCCGGGGGGCCTACCTGGAAATGCTTGCCATTGATGATCCAGGCTTCGATGCCTCTGAGTACACGGCGTACTTTGATAATCTTGAGGTTCGAGCGTCCACAATTCCCGAGCCGGCAAGTCTCGTCGTTTTCGGCATGACTATGGGTGGCGTGCTTGTTGTTCGTCGGCGTAAGCGATCGAACGCTCGATGTGCGTGATAAGTTGATTTACCCGAGAAATTCCGGGTTCCAGGTTCCAGGTTCCAGGATTCCAGGTTAGCAGATTGGAGGCTTCTCACAGACAGGAGTGATCCTGCCTGAAGTGGCTTCCTCCCTGAAACCTGGAGCCGTGTTACCCAAAACCCGGAACCCAGAACCCGGAACTTCCCGGAGCGAGTGCGAAACCTTACGGGAAGATGAACGCGGCACCGGTCAAGATCACACCCTCGGCGGCGGTGCCGGTGATCGTTAGCCCAGGCGGATACAGCATGTATGGGGTCGGGCTTCCTGGCAGGCACTTGCCCACGTTGGTATCCCAGAAGCCATAAGCACAACCGGAAGCCAGGCTGTTAGGCCAGAGGAGAACATCCTTGTAGAAGTAGAGCGTGGAAACCAGCGGTTGGATGATGCCGAAATCCCAGCCATAGCGCTCGGCGTTCTTCTCTTCGAAGTGGAGCCGGCGGTGCGTAACATACGTCGCGAAGTACGACGTTTGCAAGGGTGATGCATATTCGGTTCGCGGGCGGAACACTTGCCCCTCACCGGCTTCCTGCGTAGCCGGGAACTTGAGCGTCTTTTCATCCGTCGTGGCCCCGCGACGTTTCTCGTCTTCGCGGATCAAACGCATGATGATGTCTTCGAGTTGATCGTTGCTCCGCATCTCGAAGATCTTTTCACGCGGCGGTAGCGTGGTGTACTTGCTCGGATCGCTTTTGATGGCGGGGAATTTATCGCCACCTTGCTTGGTGGCCTGTGCGAAGCCTGGCGGGACGGGTAGCCCGTCGGTCGCCGGTGCGGGATCTTGCGCCAGGGCCAAGCTCCCGATACCGCTGAGTGCCGCGATCAAGCAGGCGAAGCTAACTACTTTCGCCGCCGCCCTCAGCGGAACTGTAGTTCGGTGCTTCCTGCGTAATAAAGATGTCATGTGGATGACTCTCCTGGACAGAGGCCGCGGTTACCTGGATAAACCGGGCCTTGGTCCTCAATTCTTCCAAAGTCTTGCAGCCGCAATATCCCATGCCAGCGCGAAGGCCGCCGACCAGTTGATAAACGTAGGGCGAGAGGTGGCCCTTATACGGCACTCGCCCCTCAACGCCTTCCGGCACCAGTTTCCCGTTGCCGGCCTGGCCGGTGTGGATCACGCCGCCCTGTTGATATCGGTCGGCGCTACCCGCCACCATTGCTCCGAGTGAACCCATTCCGCGATACTGTTTGAAAGAGCGGCCGCGATACAAAATCGTTTGGCCTGGGCTTTCATCCAACCCCGCGAACAGCCCGCCAATCATCACACTAAAGGCCCCGCCTGCCAGCGCCTTGGTCATATCGCCGGAATAGCGAATTCCGCCATCGGCGATGAGCGGCACACCCGTGCCAGCCAGCCCGCGGGCCACGTTCGCAATCGCAGACATCTGCGGAACGCCCACACCCGAGACAATCCGCGTGGTGCAGATCGAGCCTGGCCCGATCCCCACTTTCACCGCATCCGCACCGGCATCGACCAACGCCTGAGCGCCTTCGGCCGTCGCCACGTTTCCCGCAATCACATCGATGTTGTGCAACCGCTTCAATTCGCGAACGGTTTCAATCACGTTAAGGCTGTGCCCGTGTGCGGAATCGACCACCAGCACATCCACACCCGCTTCAATCAGCGAGATGGCCCGTTCCAGATCACGCACGCCAATCGCCGCCCCCACTTTCAAGCGCCCGCGCTTATCTTTACACGCATTGGGGAACTTCAGGATCTTGTCGATGTCCTTGATCGTGATTAACCCCTTCAGACGGAATTGATCGTCCACCAGAAGAAGTTTCTCCACTTTATTTCGCGTAAGGATCTTCTCTGCCACATCGAGCGTGGTGTTTTCGGGCGCGGTAACCAGTCCTTCTTTGGTCATTACTTCGCTCAGTTTCTGCTCGTTATCGTCGAGAAACTTGAGGTCGCGGCGAGTCAGAATTCCCTTGAGCAACTTTTCTGGCCCCACGGTGATGGGCACGCCGCTCACGTGGTGTTCTTCCATGATGTGGCGAGCGTGGCCGACCGTGTCGTCTGGCGGAAGTGTGATCGGATCGGTGATGATGCCGTTCTCGCTCCGCTTCACCTTATCGACTTCGCGCGTTTGCAATGCGATGCTCAGATTCTTGTGAATGATCCCGATGCCGCCTTCCTGTGCAAGCGCAATGGCCAGTTCGCTTTCGGTTACGGTGTCCATGGGGCTGGAGACGATCGGAATGTTAATGCGGACGTTCCGCGTGAGCTGCGTGCGAACGTCGGTATCGCGTGGGACCAGATCGCTGTATCCCGGTTCCAATAGCAGATCGTCGAAGGTGATGCCGGTATAGGCGATGCGGTCGTGCATGACGGCTCCTGATTCCGCGCGGCGAAGTGGGGATTCGGGATTATAGGGAGATGGGGCGAAACGCGTCGATGGCAACGTGAATGGTGAATGCGAAAGACCCGCGTTAGTCCATGACTAACGCGGGTCTTTCTTCTTGGTGAGCCGTGTCGCGTCTTGGTGAGCCGCGTCGCGTCTTGGTGAGCCGTGTCGCGTCTTGGTGAGCCGAGCCACGTCAGTGGCCGGGTTCTTTCTTCTACTTCTACTTCTACTTCTTCGGATTCGGCTCCGGCTTGGGTTGTTCCACCGGTGACACGCCCTTCAGCTCCAACGTCTTGATCTCCTTGGTTTTCATGTCGATTACTCGGATGCGGTGTGCGTTCGTATCCGCGACATACATCGTGTCGCCCGCGATGTTCAGGCCTGCCGGTTCGTTGAGCACTGGCTCAGCCCCTGGCTTGGGTGGGCCGCCGATGAAGGTTGTAATCATCCCCGTGCTGAGATCGATAGCCTTGATCTTGTTGTTGTAAGTATCGGCGACGTAGACCTTACCATTGTGGTGAGCAACGCCAACGCAGTGCTGAAGCAACGCTTCCGTGCTCATTCGCGCCGTGGCGTCGGCCACCCGACCGGGGCCGTCGCGGTCGCCGAAGACGAATAGCCCGCGGCCAACGAGTGTCTCGACTGGGCCAACGCCATCCAGCGGAATGCGGCGGACCGCGCTGACCTCGGAATCTGCAACGTAAAGGTAGCTACCGTCGCTGGTCAAACCGCTCGGCTGGGCGAACTGTGAGGTTTTCCGCGGCCCATCTTTGATCTCCTCCGCTTGATCACCGGCAAATGGATTGAATGTGCGCTTAGCCAGATCCATTACCCAAATCTGGTGCGACCCAGACATGGCGACGAACAGATACGGGCCTTCAAGCCACACATCCCACGGGGTGCATTCCATCGCCCGTGGTGTGCCGGGGAGAGTGAACGTTCGAGTCGTTCCGGGGATGGTTCGGACGGTCTTTGCCTTCAAATCGAGCTGGCGGAGGCAGTTGTTCTTGCGGTCTGCGAGGTAAACGATGTCGTCCTGTATCGCCATGCCCTGCGGGTCGTCGAACTGCGCCTGGTCGAACGCACCATCCTTGCGGCCCGGCTGGCCCGTTCCCGCGATGGCGATCATCTTTCCGTCCATGTCCGTAATCACAACCCGATGGTGCGTGCTATCCGCGATCAGGAGTCGCTTCCCTTTCACATCGACAACGACTTTGCCCGGGAAGTACAGCGGCGTGTCCGGCCCGTCGCGGAACTTGGCCGTATCGAACCGGATCGGGGTCTCGTCCAGCGTCTTGTTCTTGCGGTGCTTTTGGATGAGACCGGCGACGGTCTTATCGATCCCCTGGAAGTTCACCCGCGGCTCGCCAGCTGCACCGGCGATAACGTTCCCCTCGGGGTCGATAATGGCGATCGTTGGCCACCACTGGGCGTTGTAGGCCTTCCAGATCTTGTGCTCGGCGTCGTTAACCACGGGGTGCTTCAGTTCGTACCGCAGGACGGCTTTGCGGACAACCTCGGTGCTTTTCTCGTTGTCGAACTTCGGGGAGTGGACGCCGATCACTACCAGTTCATTGGGGTATTTCTTCTCCAACTTCTCCAGGTCGGGCATGATGTGCATGCAGTTAACGCAGCAGAGAGTCCAGAAGTCGAGGATAACGATTTTGCCGCGAAGATCTTTCAGCTTGAGCGGTTTGCCGGTGTTAAGCCATGCCACGCCGCCATCGAGTTCCGGCGCTGGCACCGGCTTGATCGGTGTTTGGGCGCTCACAACGCCGGGCAGCAACAATGCGGTGCCGATCGCGAGTGCGACCGCCACCGAGAGGATCGAGCGGCGCGTATTGCGGGCCGCTGGGGATTTGGAATAGAAACGCATGTGGTCTTATCCCCTATTGGAGGTATGAAGTGGGACACGATTCGTGTGGGCGAGCGAACGGAATGATGAACGTGGCCCTGAGTCGTGATGCGTGGGGCCGCAACCGTTTGTTTCCGGGCATTTCGTGCAAGGAAACGCCAACCACGCGCATCACAAGTAGATACTCCCGTTTGGGCCGATTCTTAACCCATCTTAACGCAAAGCGCCTACTGGGTGCTTCTGCATCTCCGTGATAATGGTGCGGTTATCGTTATTGGCATCTTGGCAAGAGATGTTCGGTAAACGAAAGATGCCTACCCTCCCGAGTGAGAAGAGTAGGCATCTGATGAGACTCGCCAGGCAACTCGACTCAACTGAAATCAGTTGCCGTACTCGCCGCTGAAGCCGATTTTCCCGCCCATCATGCCACCGCCTTGCATGCCCATCATGTTCATTCCACCCATACCACCCATCATTCCGCCTTGCATGCCCATCATACCACCTTGCATGCCCATCATCCCGCCTTGCATGTTCATGCCGCCCATGCCACCCATCATCCCGCCTTGCATGCCCATCATCCCGCCTTGCATGCCCATCATTCCGCCTTGCATCCCCATCATGCTCATACCGCCGCCCATTCCGCCCATGCCCATCATGCCACCTTGCATGCCCATCATTCCGCCTTGCATGCCCATCATCCCGCCTTGCATACCCATCATTCCGCCTTGCATGCCCATCATTCCACCCATGCCACCCATACCCATCATGCCCCACCCATCATGCCGCCACCCATGCCGCCGCCGCCACCGAGATAGCCGGCGGGCATCGATTGCATCATCACGATGAAGTTGCCACCACCGCCACCACCGCCGCCGATACCCATCATCCCGCCAGCGCCTCCGATGCCGCCAATGCCGCCAATACCGCCGATGCCGCCACCGATACCACCAATTCCACCACCGATACCGCCAATTCCACCGATGCCACCGATGCCGCCAATATTGCCGCCGATACCACCGATGTTACCACCACCGATGTTGCCACCGATGTTGCCACCGATGTTGCCGCCGATGTTGCCGCGGTTCTGGCCCTGGTTTTGGCCCTGATTCTGACCCTGGTTCTGACCCTGAGCGTTGTTACCATTCACGCCCAGCATGCCTGGGGCCAGTTGCGGTCGCCAGGCACCTGGTGGCATATATGGAACAAACGTGTTGCGATATCGCGGTTGTTGAGCACTCACAACACCCATCAAGGGGAGCGATGCAAGCGCGGTCAGGATAACCGCTGCAAATATGAGTCGGTGTTGGAGAGTTCCAAACATTGCAAACCTCGCCTGGGTATTCCGGGGTAGTTTAGGTGGGTCGTTTAGAGTGCGAGTACAAGTCCGAATCCGATTCGTAGTAAAGTCAAGATGAGTCCCAACAAGGGACGATCAGGCAGTATCAATTAAATATAGTTTAACTATTATGGACGCGCATGCAACCTGCAGTCGGCATTTGCACACAGTGGACCAACTTTTTCATCGGTTGGCAGGATAACGGTAGCGGTTAATCCGATCGAAAACCTTTGAAATCGCCATTCCGTTGCGGCGTCATATCTATTCAACGCAGAACCGGCTCCGGGGTTTGCGGAAAGTGCGGAATATTTTGGATTGGCCGGCGAAGAGTTTTGCGGCGATAGGCACATCACGAACGGTTACAAACTCGAAGGGCGAGGCACATCATGATGCGATCGAATTCATTCACCTGGCGGTTCGGAATCGGGGCACTCAGCCTCGCGATGGCCGTGGCCATACTCACTCTGCGCGGCGATCCGCCGGTTGCGGCCCAGGCACCTGCCAATGCGGATCTGACCGATGGGCTGCGGTTCGTTCCCGCGAACGCCGCGATGTTCGCACATGTGGATGTCGCGAAGCTCTGGAATCACCCGATTGTGCAGCGTGCCCGCAAGACCGATCCCGAATTCTTCGCGTTGTTCAATGATCAGATCAAGAAGGGCGGCGGCTTTGTGCCCGAAGATGTCAAGTCTCTAGTTCTCTTCATGCCGAAGATTACGGCTGAGAGCGATTCGAGAAGCGTGGGTTTTGTTGTGTCGTTCCACAAAGAGATCGACAAGCCGAAAGTATCGCAAGCGCTGAAAGAATCGTTCTCCGATGCAGAAGAGGCGAAGATTCTGTTCCCGGATGCCAAAACGGCGCTGATTTTGGTCAACATGAGCGAAGCCGAATATGGCAAGCCGCACAAGGCGTTCGAGGGTCCGCTGACCGCTGCGTTGAAGGATGCCGCCAGTGGCAAGTTCGCGGTGGTCGCAGGCGTTAACCCGGCCAACCTTCCGGATGAGATTCGCGGCAACGATGTGCCTGAACCGATCCGGGCAATCCAACCACTCTTCCGAGCGATCAGCATCACGGCGACGGTGGATGTGACGAAAGATCCCACGCTCGATGTGCGAGTGAAGACCGCCACCGCGGCCGAAGCCACCAACTGCGAACGCGCACTCGGCGCGGCCATCAACCTGATTCAAGAAGAAGTGATTGGTTCGGAGTTCAAGAATCTGATCGCTGAAGCAGTGAAGAACCCCGAGTTGAAGGATCTGGCCACGGTGATGAAAGGTGCGCTCGACGCCATCACCAAAGCGAAGTTCACAACGTTAGGAAACGAAACGCGGCTCACAATTTCCATCCCGGGCGATCTGCCATTTGGCGGCGCGTTCTTGGGAGCACGCACCAAAGTTCAGGGGGCGGCCAACAGTGCGAAGTCTATGAACAACATGAAACAGATCGCACTCGCCTGGCACAATTACCACGATGCCGAAAATAACGGCCCGCCCGCCGCGGTGTGCGACCGCACCGGCAAACCGCTTCTCAGCTGGCGCGTGCTGATCCTGCCATACATCGAACAAGATAATCTGTTCAAAGAGTTCAAACTCGATGAAGTATGGGATAGCGCGCACAACAAGAAATTGCTGGCGAGAATGCCCCCAATCTATGCCATGCCCGGCGGAAAGGCCGGCGAAACGAACACGCATTATCGCGTGTTCGTGGGGAACGGCGCGGGCTGGGATTGGATCATGGGTTCGAAGCTTCAGACGATCACCGATGGCACTTCCAATACGATCATGTGCGTGACCGCCGCCGATGCCGTGCCCTGGAGCAAACCGGATGAACTGGAGTTCGACCCCAAGAAGGACATGACGAAGTTACTCGGCAACTTCTTCGGTCGCGGGCCGCAAGTAGCGATGTTCGATGGCTCCGTGCGAACGATTAGCAAGGATGTGGACACCAAGACCTTGAACGCCGCGATTACAAAATCGGGTGGCGAAGTGCTCGAACTGCCGTGATGATCGGGCCAGAATGAAGTAAGATGATTGGCACCCACTCGCGGCGATTGCGGGCATTGCGCCAGCGCCACGGGTGGGTGTCGCGTTTGTGAGGTTCCCGCATGCTTCGGCCGCATTCTCGTCTTTCGCGTCGCGAACTTCTCACGCACTCGGTGAACGGATTCGGGGCGGCCGCGCTCGCGGCGTTGTTGGCCGAAGATGGCCGAGTTACTGCCGCACCCGATCCGTTCGCACCGAAGCCGCCGCAATTCAAGCCCAAGGCCAAGTCCGTCATCGTGCTCTTCATGGATGGCGGGCCATCGCAAGTCGACACCTTCGACCCCAAGCCGATGTTGGAGAAGTACAACGGCAAGCCATTCCCGGGGAAGGTGGAACCGACGCAGTTCAACAACATCGGCAACACGCTGGCAAGCCCGTGGAAGTTCAAGCAGCATGGCCAGTGCGGCTTGCCGGTCAGCGAGTTGTTCCCGCACGTTGCGGAATGCGCGGACGATCTCGCCGTGGTTCGCTCGATGGTGGCGAACTTCTCCGAACACACCAACGCGAATTACTTCTTCCATAGTGGGCACGGACAACAGGGCCGCCCGAGCATGGGTTCCTGGGTCACGTATGGCCTCGGTAGCGAGTGCCGCGATCTTCCGGGCTTCGTGGTGGTGGGCAGCGGGATGATTCCGCCCGGCGGGATTGATTGCTTCGGCAACGGCTTCTTGCCGGCGGCGTATCAAGGCTCGTTGTTCAAACAGGGCACACAGCCGGTCTCCGATCTTTCTCCGCCACGGGGCGAATCGGCGAAGTCGCAAGCGGCCAAGCGTGATCTGCTGCGCAAGCTGGATGCGGGCTATCTGGAACGCCAACGCGGTGGCGACGCCGATACGCTCGAAGCGGCCATCGCCAACTACGAACTCGGCTTTCGCATGCAATCCGCCGTGCCGGAACTCGCCGATCTTTCCAAAGAAACCGCCGAAACCAAAACTCTGTATGGGCTAGATAATCCGAAGTCGGAAGTCTTCGGTCGGCAGTGCCTGATGGCGCGGCGCATGGTGGAGAAGGGCGTGCGCTTCGTGGAACTGCTGTGCCAAAACCTGGGCCACGATCGCTGGGATCAACACCAGAACTTGAAGAAGGGGCACGAAGATAACGCCCTGGCGGTGGATAAGCCCATTGCGGGGTTGCTCAAAGATCTGAAACAGCGCGGGCTATTGGATAGCACACTGGTGATCTGGGGCGGCGAGTTCGGCCGCACGCCGGTGGCACAGGGAACCAATGGCCGCGATCACAACCCGTTCGGCTTCACGGTGTGGCTCGCCGGTGGCGGTGTGAAGGGCGGAACCGTTCACGGCGCGACCGACGATTTCGGTTACCACGCGGTGAAAGATAAAGTCGAAGTGTACGACTTGCACGCCACCATGCTGCACCTTCTGGGCTTCGATCACACGAAGCTCACCTTCCGTTTCGGCGGCCGCGACATGCGCCTGACCGATGTTCACGGCGAAGTGGTGAAGCCCATTCTGGCGTAACAATTCCGCATTACTTCGGCGTGATCTCGGCCCATGCGAGTTCGCGCCCGGCGGCATAGGTTTCACTCGCCCGGAAATCGTGCAGTCGCGGTTGCTCGCCGGGTTCCAGTCCCCAGGCATCCAGATTCACGAAATACAGCCCGTTCAAGTAGGCGATGCGGGCATCTTCGATCCGCATGCGCGGCATCTTGGGCCGCATCTGAATGCGGAACTCTTCCACGCCTTCCAACCGCAGCACCAACCGCACCGGCTTCGCTTCGGGTGTCGCGCTTTTGGCGATCTCGCGCACGGTGAGGTGGAACTCAACGGTGGCTTCGCGCGGTCGCGGATAGAGCAACCGCACCCGTCGCACCCGACCGCCGGAGAGCCGGTGTTTCCGCAAGAACGCGGGCAGATCATTCAGTTGCAGGCGCGTGAATTCGGGCATGGTATCGGGCATTCTAGTTTTGACGAGCCGGAAGCGTCAGCGACGGTTTAAACAAGATCCGTCGCTGACGCTTCCGGCTCGTCAAGAAGGAGCGTCAAGAATTTACTAACCATCCGTGGCCCTGTGCTTAGCCGTTCGCGTGCTCAACTCGTGCGGACCATTTTACACCAGAGAATCGAACACGCGAACCTTTGCCCAGTTCGCTTTGTTCTCGTCGATGAAGCGGTTATGCGTGGCGTCGTCCTGGTAGGCGTCGTGCGCGGCTTTATCCACGAACACCAGATGCAACCCCACATCCCAATCGCGGTCGTTCACGTCGCGATCGAGTTCCGCGCACACTGCGCCAGCGGCGAAGAACACGATCCCCGGTTGCACGTTCAAGTACGTCTTGCACGCCTCGATCAGATGCTCCACGTTGGCCGGTGCGTTGTCCTTGAGCTTGAAGAACACATTGTGCGCGAGTCGCGGGGTGGCCATGGTTTTCTCCTGTTAACGGGTACATTAACCGTGCCGTCACAAATATGGCCCACACGCCGCCCGGTCAACGCGATGCGCTTGCTCGATCTCACACTTCCCGAACCTGCCGCCGACTTGGCGCTCGATGAAGCGTTGCTTATTGCCGCCGAGGAACAGCAGCAAGGCGAGGTGTTGCGCCTGTGGCAGCGGCCCACTTGGGCGGTGGTGTTGGGGGCGGGTGGATCAGTGGCGATTGATGTGAACCGTGCGGCGTGCGAAGCCGATGGCGTGCCGGTGTTGCGGCGATCCAGTGGCGGCGGCACCGTGCTGCTTGGCCCCGGTTGCCTCTGCTTCAGCCTCGTGCTTGCCTACGATCACGCGCCGGGCTTGCACGAAATCCCCGCCTCGAACCGCTATGTGCTCGGTCGCATGTGCCACGCCCTGCGCGATCTCGCCCGTCACGCGGTGATCGAAGGAACCAGCGATCTCGCGGCCGAAGGCGTGAAGTTCTCCGGCAACGCGCAGCAACGCAAGCGGCGGCACTTCCTGCATCATGGCACGCTGCTGTGCGGCTTCGATCTTCAGCAGATTGCCAAGTATCTGAACGCACCGGAACGCCAGCCGGAGTATCGCCGCCATCGCCCGCACGATGCGTTCGTCGCGAATCTTGCTGCCACGGTGGACGAGGTAAAGCAATTGCTTATTGCGGAATGGCAGCCGGACACCGAATACGCCCCGGTGCCGTGGGACGATGTGCGCCGGCTTGGCGAAGAGAAGTACGACCGCGACGACTGGAATCATCGCCGATAAACTTCGTCGCTCGATCGGCGTTAAACTTCGGGGATCTCGATGTCGTCGAGCGGGTCGAGTGGCTCCTCGGCGTCGGCTTGGGCTTCGGGCGGGTTAGCGCGTGGCACGGGCGGCAATGCCTTGACCGCTTCCCAATCGAGCGCCGCGAAGACTTCTTCCAACTCCTGCACCACGCCCGCAAGCGATGTCGCCGCCATTTCGAAGTTGGTGTGCGCCGAGAATTCCTTGAAGTGGGCGCTGAAGTATTCCGCCGATCGGCGAAGCTTGGGGAGCTTCCCCTTCAGGCGGCGGAGGAAGTCGGCGTGGTCGCCGCGCTGCAATGCCGGCTCCACGGCCCGCACGCTGTCGTACAACGTGCGGGGCACATCGAGCATGTCGTCGCTTTCCTGAATGTCGTCCGCATGCTTCAGGAACGTGCGGATCATCCAGGCGTGCGCGAGGATCGTGTTGAGCCGCTTCACGGCCTCATCAGGCGTCATCATGCACCCGCTGACGGGTTCGCGTGGTCGTTGGGGTTGGTCGCGGCAACCGGTGCGGGCGCGGGTGCGGGCGGCTTGTGCGATGCGGCTTTCTTCACCTCGGCTTCTTCCTTCGAGAAGAGCACCAGGAACGTGCCGGCCGCGACGAGCAGAATCCCCAACGGCAGCTTCCAGCCCGGAACTTCAAAGCCGAAGTGCCACGGGTCGCCCGCCTTCGGATGCCAGATCAGGCTCAGTAGCGTGTTGACCATTGGGGCGAGTGCGAAGATGAGCGGGGCGATGTAAATGCGATACGTCGCGGGGTTGATCCCTTCGAGCTTGGCCGAATCCACTGCGGCCTTGCTGGCGAAGATCACGCAGATCGCGCCGATCGCACCGGCCACACCGGCCAGGCCACTGAAGACCAGGCCGTTCATCTTCCATTCGGGCTTGGCATCTTCGCGCATGCTCATGAGCACGAGCGGAACCAGCACCGCGAGCACGAAGTAGGCCACGCCCACGCACAGGATGGACGCGAGCCGCCCGCCGATGGTGCCAGGCTTGGTGGTGAGTTCTGTGCCACCATAGAAAATGATGGGCACATAGGTGCCCCACGCCAAACCGGCCAGGATAACGTAACCCCACCACGGGATGTTGTTCATTGCGGAAGTCCTGGTGTGGAAAAGCCCACCCGGCATTTCAGAGGGTGGGCTTGAAGGTAGGTGATTGTGCGGCGATTCGAAGCAACTTCTTCAAGCATTCATCCGTTACCGCACACAGTGGCGCTATGTTAGGCATCTGCCGCCACGGGGCAAGCCACTCGCAAGACTTACGCGGCTCACCGTTGAAGAACCCGGTCGCTCATCTGACACGGCTCACCGAGAAGGCGACGTGGACTTGTTCGCCTGTATACCTAGTGCAACACGATTCGCAATGTGTCAAATCGAAATCGCCACAGCGTTGCGAATGTAAAAAAATTTGACGCGATTACCATTTGACGACCTCGCGATCGTCGGTTAGTTTACGCTGCACCAACTGAAGACTACTGAAGTGGCCCGCTGGGCCGGATGCGAGCCTCAGCAAGTTGGTTACTACTGTGTTACTGCGTTGTTGTGTCGATCCTGCAAGGCGTCGTGCCGAGCACCTGGTTAGATCCCACTTAGTTCGGCTGCGGAGTAGAGTATGAGCATCGATTCATACAGTGACGACGACGAGTACAGGCCGGTCGCGCCGCACCGGGCAACTTTGGTTCTTGTTCTCGGCATCCTAAGTCTCGTCATCTGCGCTCCCCTCGGAATCGCCGCTTGGATCATGGGTGGCAAAGATCTCACTGCGATGCGTACCGGACGCATGGATCGGACGGGCGAGAGTACAACGCATGTGGGGTATATCCTCGGCATCATCGGCACAGTGCTGTTCG
>JBGSLF010000021.1:0-27676 GCA_041740855.1 Gemmata sp. | reverse complement strand
CTGCTCGCTGGCTGCTCGCACCGGGTCGGCCCCGCTGGGGCGGACCGCGACCCGTTCCGGCTCCGCTGGACGCTCCGCCACTGAAGCCCATTCGTTGTCATTCAGAGCGTAAATTCCCTGGTACGACCCCCATCGACCGGGGTAGAATATTTACTTGTCACAGGAATATTGCCCGGATGGTGGGAGGCAGGTATGAGCGATACCGCTCTGGATGAGGGCGAGTCGGACGCCGCGCTTCTTTTGGAAGACCGAGCCTCCAAGCACCTCGATCCTGTTATCCATCGTGTCGACTTTGCCGCGTTCCCCGAAGCTCAACTGGCTCCGTTGTTGGGAGAATCGATCTGGGAGCTGTTCCCCTGGAATCAGCTTCCCCCCGGGAAACTGGATCGTGGCACCCTGATTCAAGCCTATAACGCCAGTCTGGAACGCCTCTATAGTTGCAAGCAGGACGTCTCGACGCTGTTACACGCAGCCTGCCTGGCCAATCTGGAATTCCGGCAAGGGCACGGGTCCACTCACGACGACGCACGCAAGAAAGCCCTCAAAGCCGAACTGAACGCCATGCTCGCCCGGGCCAAGTGGAAAGCCACCCCGAGCATGAGCGTCGTCGATGCGGATGTCGCCTCCCAACCGGCCCTGTTTCTCCGCCGACAACTCAATACCGCTCTGACCGATGCCGTGAATGACTTCACGGCGGAGTTTCGCGCGTTGCTGGATCGCTTGATGACGGCAAAGATGATCGGTCGCATCGCCTGGAAGCCGAATCATTGCTGTGGGTACGATTTCTTCAAGCAAGTGGTGGTGCAGGAGAACCAGGGGGCCAGTCAATCGACCCGGGTCGTCGATGCCAAGCGGCCACGCAGTCGGAACGGCCAAGAGGTCATCGGTGAGGAAGTGACGACCGAGGTTCGTGGCCAGGGGCGGCACCTGCGGCAACGCGAAGAACACGAACACATCGTCATCAACGCCGTGCGCACGTCGATCGGCAATAGTCAGGTTGTGATGCCGCCCGCCGTGGTCGAACTGACCCAGAAGGTTCCCGACTGGCTGGGTCCCTTCGTGCAGGTGGTCGATGGCGATCTCTGCCGCGAGACGATCGAAACCCATACCCAGAAAGCCAAAGCCTGGCAGGATGCCACCGTGACCCGCCGTCCCATCTACGGTTGGGAACCGGCAGTGATCATCGGCCCGTATGTGCTTACCGGTTGGGGACCGCGCGAAGTGACCGCTGAACTGGCTCGACGTGAGATGCTACCCATGTCCACGCCACCCCAGACCTACCGCCATCTCGTGCTCGGCCTGATCACGGGGCTGCTGGTCGGGACGGGAGTCTATCTCTACTGGCGAGCCGTGCGCGGGGTCGATCCCTGGTTCGGGATCCTCGCCCTGGTGGTGGCCACGAGGTTGGTTTGGCAAGAATTGTTCGAGCCGGAGATCGTTCTTCGCTATCCGGTCGCGCGGATCGTATCGGTGGCGCTGATGATCCTCTCCGTGATCGTGGCTATTGTGGTCATCGGCGTCGCGTTTACTGGAGTACCGCTGCTCTTCCTCTTGACCTGAGAGCCGTGAGAGGTGTGCGAGACGCTCGAAGGGCAGTGTCCGTCTTGAGACGCTTCCATCCAGAATGGCGAGGACTTTGGTCAAGAGGAGTCGGAGTATGAGTAGTGGTGTCCCCCCGGCCATGGGCGGCCGACCGCGCAACGTGTCCATGCAGTTCATGCTGGCGATGCTCGTCGGGATCGGGCTCGTTCTTTACATCGTCTATAACTTCGGCTCATCGTCCGATTCGTTGTTCATGCAGAACCGCTCGCCGTCGAGTCGACCAAGCGAACCGAAGGCTTCCACGCCACCGAGCGGACAGCCTTCACCATCCACGGAAGCCGATCCCAAGGCCGCCGAACGGGCCGTGGCCGATGTGCGGATGGCCCAAGCCCGCGAAAAGATTGCGCAAGCCCGGACACAACTGCAACGGCTAAAGCAGCAGCACGCGATCTGGCAATCTCGTTCGGCAACGATTCTGGGTGGTGATCCCGGTCGACGGATCGCCGGCAGCGACAAGCATCTGAACTTGGCCGTAGAACTCTTTGAACGGGTGCCGACCAACGACACCGGATTGGTGAGCTGGGAACAACAGCTGAGCGTGCTGGCCGCCCCGCTCGATAGCGGACAAGCTCATCTGGAACTGTCCCCGGAGTTCTTGCGGGCTCTGGATGACCTGGGTCGACAGATGACGGACGCTTCCACGCAAATCGAGCGTCGCTTACAACTGATCGAAGCCCTGACCCAAGAGACCGGTTCCTTGCCGCCCGCTCCGCTCACCCTGGAGGAGACGCTCCGCAACCGACAGGCCAGCACCATCCGAGCCGAAGCGGAACGATTGGCGACCGTCCGAGAGAAAGCCCGTCGCGAGGCCGAGGAGGAGAATGCCAAACGGATCGAGGCATCGGAACGGGAACTGGTTGCCGCCGAGGCCAAGCGGCAGGAGGAGAAGCTCCGAGCCGAGAAAGAGCGAATCGAGCAACTGACGGCAGCGGAGAAAACGCTAGCCGCCGAGGAAGCCAAGTTGCGAGCCGTCGAGCAGCGGGCGATTCAGGAAGGGCTCAAGGCCGAAGCGACCCGGGTCGAAGCTGCGATCAAGGAAGCCCAGTTGGAACGGGAGTTCCAACGCGACCTGCCCGACGTCAAGTCGTATCTGAGTCCCTTCATCTCCGAAGGATACGGTCGTCGCAAAAGTGGCAAAGGCCCCATGTCGCTCGGGTATCTCAAGGGTAAAGGGGCACTCGCCGAGTCACAAGACGGCATCAACAACTTGCAACTTCAGGCGACCGGCACCAATGACCGGCCCCTGGGCGCGTTCCCGGGTGGATTCAGCACGAACGACGTACCGGGGATCAACAAGGCCGCGGAACTCCTGCGCAAGTATGGCGATCTCCTGGTGAAAAAAGGGATGTTGGATGAGTGAACAGCGCCACAGCTGATGGCCGTCTTCGTGGCTGAACGGTTGACCCCGCGCCCGGCCGGCCGTTTGGCCATTGGTGGATGGCCCATTCGGCCAGGTCGAGCGTGCTCAAGGCGAAACGTAAAGCCATGATTATGTAGGCAGTTGCAGCGCACTCCCGAAAGCGGAATTCCGTGCAGGTGTCAGCTATTCTGCCGCTCAAGTCTGAGGTACCCGTGGGAATTCATACGTACCCTGACACCTGCACTGCATTTGGGAGTGATCACCCACCGTGTCCGAAGCCCATCCTCACCCAAGAGCGAACCCGCCGACCGTCTCGATTCACGGCCGCCGGGTGCCCTATCTCGAACGCCGGACCATCGGTCGTCGGGACTATTTTCTTCTGGAGCAAGTCGGGCCACGGCGTTCCTACCGGGCCTTTGACCCCCGGTCCGGGCCAGGCGGTGATTTCTTTATCGTGCAACAATTGGAGCCTGGTCCCCGGCTCGATCAACGCCTTCGTGTTCTCCGCCGTCTGAAGCACGATGCCTTCCCCCGCTGTGTCGAGTGGCAACGCCGAGGTGAATCGACCGAGGTCGTTCTGACCTGGATGGAAGGCATCAGCTTGGCCGATTACCTGGAGCATGTGCGGAACGGACGCCGGCCACCCGTCGCTCCCGGCGAAGCGGTGCGTCTCATTCATGGGCTGGCCAACGGGCTCAACCGCTTACATCAATCCTTGCAATTGGCCCATGGCGATTTGCAACCGGCCAACTTGGTGCTGACCAGCCACCCCAGCCGCTTGGTGATGATCGACTTCGGCAGCGCCTGGACAGTCGAGACCACCACACGCCGTCATGAAGGCGATGGTCGGCATCCGATCTATGCCGCCCCGGAAATCTCCCAGGCTTCGCCGGTGGTCGGCTTCCACGCCGATCAGTTCTCGGCGTCGGTCATCCTCTACGAACTATTGACCGGGGTCGTTCCTTACGACGGACTGGGAGGCAAGGCCGGACGCCCGGAGTTCCAGGCCGAGGCCACTGGCATGCTCATCGCACCCAGCCAGATCCATCCCCGCTGTGGCGAGTTGCCCCGGTCGTTACGCGAGTTGCTCAATCGGGTGACGCTGCGGGGCTTGGCTCTCGATCCGGATGCGCGTTACCCGGATCGCCGAGCTTGGTTGAACGATCTCTTTGAACTCTCTGCTACCTTCCGCTTGCCGGTGCCCGATTCAACCGGCACGCGACTCTTGACCCGGGTCGTTGACTGGTTCACGCGACGGGGCGAAGGTCAATAGCCGCATTAGACCGGATCGACGGGACGAGGCAGCACCATTTCCAACTCGATGGCAAAGAGATGGGGCGGTACTTCCCCAAAGAGATCGGCACAGGACGAGTGACGCCACTGGCCGTCCTTGCCCTTGGTCAACTTCGGCGGGAGTCGTTTGCCGCCGATCATGGTGGCCGATTCCTCGGTCGGGAGTTGGGGAATCCCCCAAGGGCAACCCAGACAGCGGTTGTCGCTCGGCCCGGCGGCGATCAATGTGTCCTGATCATGGGTTCGCAAAAGTTCGCGCAGAGCGACCAACGCTCGGCGAAACTGCTCACGGGACTTCAAGCTGTTGGGCAGGATGAGGCCGTCATAGGAACCCGCAAACAGCAAGATCCCAAACGGGGCTTCCGCCCCTTCTTGCGATTCGATCAACTGGCAATAGGCCGCGATCCGGGCCAGATGCTGCGGCCCCCAACTCCGGTCACCGCGATGTTTGCGAATCACCGGAATCCGCAAAGTGCGATCCTTGCTCAACACGCGCCACGGCTTGCCCGTCAGTCGGAGCACCGGATCGAAATACGGATCGAGCGGTGCCCGGCAGTCGAACCCCGCTTTCCGCAAGGACCACCAGTTGACTTCTCGCACCTGTTCCGAATCGAAGTCGATGGTTGTTGCGGGACTGTGGTTCCAGGCCGACCGGGCTCGGATGAGTTGAACCAGCCGGGAGAACGTCCCATAGATTTGCGTTCCACAAAAGAGAATCGGCAAACAGCCAAGCCAGATCGCCACGAAGCCCGGACCACGCCCCCACCACTGGCCCACCAGCGACCATAAGATCGGCAAACTCGCCAGGGACAGGATGAACCAGGTCGCCCAATAACGAACTTCACCCCAGGCATCGCTAATCGCTTCCGCCAGCAACTTGTCGTCGTAATCCCCGAACCAATCAAGCTTCGGACCGAGTTCCGGTTCCTCGTCACCACGATCCGCTTCGATCAATTGTGCCAGCAACCCGGCCCGGTTGCAGAAGACCTGTTCACTGAGTGCATGCACGCCTACGATTGGCAAATCTCGCCCGTAACGCGACCGTTCCTCGGGCAACTCGATCACGTTGCTCATTTTTTCCCTCGCCAACGAGCCAAGCTGGGGAGCACCGGTGCCAGCGACTGAGGTCGTTTGGAAGGGAATCCCTGCAAGCAATCATGGAAGAACCGGACCATGTCCTTAGGCATTCCGGATTGCGTGAATACCGTGGCGGCTTCCGTCGTCACGCCGGGCTGCCCACCACACACCGCCAGGGCCACCTGGGCGAAGCTGTAAAGATCGGAAGCCACCGTAGCTGTGGACCCATCGATCTCGGGAGCACGAAACGGATCCTCCGGCCAGTCCCTCGACACCGAGGAACTGGCATCGAGAAGTTTGGCCAACTCGAAGTCGGTCAGCACCACCCGCCCGTCCTTCTCGGCGAGCAAGATGCGCGCGGGGGCTAGTTCGCGAGCGATAACCCCGGCACCATGCAGCGTATCGAGCGCCAAGGCAATCTCATGAAGTAGCCGGGGGCGATCGGCCTTCGGCCAAGCTTCGCTCTGCAAATGGTCTTTGAGTGATTTCTCGCTGACCCAGTCATCGATGACCCACCAGCCTTCATGATCCGTCGCCGGTGTAGAAACTAAATTCGTCGCCAGGTTCGGGTGAGTGCCGACCCGGAAACAGGTGTCGGCATGCCGGGACAGCTTGTGGCGCATCTCCTCCTTGGCTTTCGCAGACAGCCAACCGAGGTGGTAGAACTTGCCCCGCCCCAATCGACCCTGGGTATGGCGGTGCTTCATCCGGCAGACAATGAAATACAGACCGTTGGGCGTCTGGCGGCCTTGATCCAGGTGTCCCTCACATTCCCATTCGGTAGATCCCGTCGCCGGTCCTTGCAACGGCTCCGTCGCACGGAAACGCGGATCATACGGGGCCAGCAGCTTCACGACCTCGGTGTTGAAATAATCGGCCAGGATCTTCGCATTCGCCGGAAGGATTCCGTTCTTCCGATAGATGCCTTTCTTGAGAGTGCGGTGGTCAATTTCCACCTCATCGGCCAATTCTGTTAGTGCGAAGCCCTTGTTGATGCGCAGCCGATCGACGAGGAATGGGTCCAGGTAGACCAACTGCAAGTCCTTTCCATCCATCCAAGATCTCTCCTTTCTGCACCAAGAATGCTACCAGACTGCCACGCGGCTGCGCGCGGCTTTGCGGTATCACTGCATACGTCCTGATCACCGTGGTCAGGCAAGAACCCAGTCTCCCCTCGTTGCAGTGAGGATTGATCCCTTGAGTCGCATTCTTGCTCAGTTCCTCGATCAACTCGCGGAACGCTTCGCCGCCCTCTCGGCGAAACTCATCAGTTCCCGAGTCGAAGGCTTGCAGGCCATCGCCCAAGCCGAACAACAAAGTCACCTCGAAGATCTCGCTCGTCGCTACGAGATCGAAGGCAAACCCGAAGTCGCCGCTCAGCTTCGTCACCAAGCCGCCAAACTGACGTCGAGCGACCTGGCGGCACAAGCCGTCGAAGTGATGCAGCAGACGTTGGGAGAAGTGCCCCGTCTGGAGGCTCCTCGCGCGACAAACCCCGTCGGCAGTCTTCCGCCGGTGCCGGAAATCGCCGCTCCAGAATCCAAGCCGCGCAAGAAGCCGCTGAAGGCCGCTTCGTCGCCGTTGGATCAGCCCCTGCCGCCGGGACCACCCGAGGGTGAAGCATCGTGACCCCAATTCCCCTCCATCTTACCGAACGCGATCGGGAAATTCTCCAGGCTCTCGCGCTCAAAGTTCGCCTGTTCAACCAGCGACAACTGGCCGGGCAGTGGTGGAACGGGGAACTGGCGAACACCCGACGCCGGATGAAACGGCTGGCTCAGGCAGGCTTGCTGAGTCGCATCATCGTGCCGACGAGAGCACTGCCACCACTGGAGGGGCCGCTGATTCACTGGAAGCCGGGTGATCCTGCTCCGGATCTCGGCAGTATCGCCTACCGCTGTCAGGAACGCTGGCGCTTACGGGCCGTGCATCCCTGCACGGTCTGGATCGCCAGTGAACAGGGTGCCCAACTCTTCGGTGCTTCAAGCCGAGGGGAACTGAAACAACCGACCCAAGCCACCCACGATCTGGGGGTGGCCGCCATCTGGTTGCGTCTGAAAACCATCGCCCCGCAATGGGCCGATGCCTGGCGCGGTGAGGACCAATTGGCCCACACCCGCCAGGGCGAGAAGGTGCCCGATGCCTTTCTCGTCGATGCGGACAATGTGGTCCGCTGTGTGATCGAGTTCGGCGGAGCCTACGACACCGAACGGGTGCAAGCGTTCCATGCCGACTGTGTCGCCCGCAATCTTCCTTATCAACTGTGGTAATCGCGATGAACAGCGAACCAACGGCAACCACCGGACGCCTGATGCCGCGCGATCGCGCGATCTTGGCTCACGTCGCACGGCACCGTCTGACCACCGTGGCCGTGCTGCGTCAAACACTGTTTCCCTGTCTGTCGCAGACCGCTGTGACCAAAATCGTCAGTCGACTCTGCCGTCACCACTATCTGGCCAAGTTCACCTTGCAGCATCCGCATCGTTACTACGTTCTGGGTGCAGCCGGTGGGAAGTTAATGGGCCTGGGAGCGCATCGGAGTGACTCCCTCGGTCCGCAAGCCCTGCCGCTCGAATACGCGGCCTTGCTCTACGCCACACTCGGCAAACATCCCCGCACCCGGCTCACCCGCGGGGAAACTCTGGCACGCTTCCCCTGGTTCCCGGAACGCTGGGCCGATGCCTGCCACTGCCATGATGACACGGGGAATGTTCTCGAACTCCTGCGCGTCGATTTTGGCGGCTCCGCCGACCATGTCGCCCGCAAATGCGTCGGCGATATTCATCTGCGTTCGCAAACCCATGACTTCCTGAAATTGCTGGCTTCAGGCCGTTTCCGCTTGGTGCTGATCACGGCCACCCCGGAGAAGGGGGCGGCGTTGCGCCAGGCTCTCGACCGCCACGATTGGCCGCGTGGCCTGTTGCTCCATCTCTCCGTGATTCCCGAACTCTTGATGTTCCAAGCGATAACCCACCATGCGTGATGTCTACTACCAATCCCCCGGAAACCCGGTGCAAGCCGATCGTCTTCCCGAGACGCTCCCGGAACTGCGTCTCCTGCCACGGGAAGCGGAACCCGACAGCCACCTCGGCAAAGCCGTGTATGGCTTGATTCTCAGCGGCGTATTCAGCATCGTTCCGCTCTTGTTCTACCGGATGACGGGGTGGAGTTGGCTCGAACCGTATGACCTGATTTACTCGCTTCCGGTCATTGTCTACTTCCTGGCCTGCTGGATATCGACTCAGGAAGCGCGCCATCTGCTGCATCCGGCCTTTCTCATGGCCGTGCTGCTGGTGTTCGTCCATCACCGTACACCTTGGGTCGTACAAATCGCCATCGTGGCGGTCAGTCTCGGACTCTTCGTCTACGCCTTCGGTCGGCACTGGTCGGTAGTCAGTACCGCCTCACCATTGCCCCGGACGATCGCCGAGCAAATCCAAAGTACTTGTCAGGAGAATCTGTGGCTGTTGGCCTCTCTAACCACGATCGGCATCGCCCTACTGTTGTGGACGGCCGCTCCGGTCGGGAAACTGCTCCTGTTGGCGCTGCCGCTGGCCGCAGCGGTGATTCCCCTACCCCAAGAGTTATCCCAGTCCCGCTGGCAGATTCTCCGCGAGAGTCTCAGCAGTTGGTTCCAGTATCAGCCCGCGTTGCTTCCGGGCCTGGTTCAGTCACCGGTGGGAAACCATCGCGACCGTTGGGCCGGAGCGATCTTCATCACGATACTCTCCGCGTTGGTCATGATTCGCTGGGAAGGTTCTCCGCTCCCGGATGTGCTCGCCTGGGGACTCGAACATCATCGCTCGATCGGCGAACAATCCGCCGCCAAGCAAGCTACTCTCTTCGAAACGCTCCGCTATCTCTCGTTGGTCTGGCTAACGACGTTCCTGATGGTCGGGACGTTGCCGCCGCTATTCGCCTGGATGATCACGCTGTCCGCTTCGATGCCGGTTTTGCTGTTTGCCGCCGCACACCGAAAACGTGAAACTCCGGGATCGCAGGTCACGGGCATCCTCACCAATATCCAGGAATCCGAAGATCCGACCGAACGAACCAGTTTGTACCTGGGCCGAGTCGTTGCCGACGGTAGCCCGGTGCTCGTTCCCCGCAAGGTATTCGAGGAGCATGCTCACGGACTGGGTGACAGCGGTTCCGGCAAAACGTCCCTCTTTCTTTGCCCGCTCATTGAGCAATTAGTGATGGGCGGAGATTGCAGCGTCATCGTGCTCGACTTCAAGGCCGACACGCTCGAACTGCTCGCGACTCTGCAAGCTGCTGCAGAACAGCGTGCGAAGAGCGGACGATCACAGCCGTCCTTGAAGGTTTTTTCCAACCAGCGAAACAAACCGACCTTTGCCTTCAATCCGATGACCCAGCCGTTCTGGAAGGACTTCGACCTCTTGACGCGAACCGACATTCTTTGTTCCGCGAGTGGGCTGAATTATGGGGCCGGTTATGGCCGAGACTTTTTCGGTTCCGCAAACGGTGCCGTCGTCTACCACACCGTTAAGACCTTTCCTCAGGTCGATACCTTTGCCGGGCTCAGCGATTGCATCGGCACTGTCATGATGAGCGCCAAGAAACGCGATCTCAACCCGGAGATTCGCAAAGCCGGCGTTCATGTTCATGAGGTGTTTAAGCGATTAGCCGCCTGTGCTCCCTTGAACGTCACCGGCGAGACGGGTCATCCGGCGGACGTCGTGGAGCAGGCCATCGACCTCACCAAGGTGTTTATTGAGCCGCAACTGCTGTACTTCCACCTTCCGGCGACCTTGGCGCCCAGCGGAGCCCCGGAGATCGGACGATTGGTCAACTACATGCTGCTGGCCGCCGCCACGCAAGTCGAACGCAAACACCCGGTCTTTCTCGTCATCGACGAATTCCAACGGATGGTGGCCGACAACCTCGAATACATGTTGCAACTCGCCCGCAGCATGGGCGTCGGCGTGATTCTCGCCAACCAGAGCATGGAAGACCTCAAGAAGGGCGGGGCCAATCTCATCCCGGCGATCGAAGCCAACTGCCGGTTGCGGCAATGGTTCGCGGTGTCGTCAAGTGACGATCAACAACGCCTGATCCGCATCAGCGGGGAAACGGTCGACTGGAAGCAGAGCATCACCCACTCCCGCGATCGTCTGGGGAACGTGACACAGTCAGCGTCTTTGAGTGAAGTCGTCGTTCCACGTCTGACGCTGGATGACATTCTGCTCACCAGCGATCATCCCTTCCGCAGCATCCTCCGCATTAGCCGAGGTGCGGGATACGCCCAGTATGGCGGACTCCCGGTGGTCATCGAATCCGAATTCCACATTTCGGAAGAGGAGTATCGACGCCGGAAGGCACTCCCCTGGCCGATCCTGCGCGGTTCTTTCACGCCGGGTGAGTCTTCGGCAGGAACAAGTTCCCCAGCCAGTGTGCCGATTCCGACGACCCCAGCGGGTCCACAGTGGACTGATGAAATCATCGACACGAAAGCGAGTTCTCAACCCCTGTCGCCGAGCGATGAAGCGGCCTTGGGCGAACTCTTTGCCGAATTCGAGCCACCCGCACCGACACCCCTCAAAAAACGCGGGAGGAAACGCTCATGACGCCGACGTCCCGCGAATACCGCATTCTCGAAGCCCTCACCCGGCATGTTCGTATGGTCTCCCTGCGTCAGGCCAAGGAGTGCTGGTGGCCCGATCTACCCGATACCCAAGCGGCCCGGAGAAAGTTGCTCCGCATGGCCCGAGACGGCTGGATCGAACGACGCTGCATCAACGTGCATCCACTGTTGCCGGCGACTCAGCCCTTGGCCGCCTGGCGTCCCGGAAAGCCGGAGCCAGACCCCGATTCGGTTTCACGGCTCTGCCAGGAGCGCTGGTGTCGGGCGGCCATCTCGATGGAAGTCTATGTCGCCAGTCCGCTGGCCGCATCGCTCTTCGGCAGCACCGCACGCGGACTTCCCCGACGGGAGCAGTGGGATCACGACTTGCTGCTGACTTCGGTCTACGTCCACTACCAGCGTCAGCATCCACGCCTGGCTGCCGGTTGGGTGGGCGAGCATTCACTCCCCAAAGCGGGTTATCGGATCAAGGATCCCGATGCGTTCCTCATGGGTGCAGGACGTCGCATCCTTCGCGTCATCGAATCCGCCGGACGGTACAGCCCCGTTCAGGTCGAGAGCTTCCATGAACACTGTGCCGAACGTGAACTTCCTTACGAACTGTGGTGAACCATGACCCGGCAACAGCCTGAAGCCGAATCCGAAACAGCGTCGGCCATCGACGCCTTGCTCGAACACGTCATGCGTTATCGCCTGACGGTGTTTCCGGCCGTGCAGCGTCTCCCGGCATTCGCCGAGGCCGCACCCGGTCGGATCAAGGAGGTGCTGAAGGAAGCCCGGAATCGGCACCTGATCGCGTCCAACACTCTGCACGGAGGAGCCAATTATTGGTACCTCACGGCCACCGGTGCCAAGCAGGCCGGGTTGCCGGAAGAACGCAGTGGGCCGCTCTCCGAACCGGCGAAACTTCGAGCCTACGCGATTTTGCAGTTCTGCTGCCTGTCGAAGCAGTTCCGGCATCGACTGATGCCCGAAGAGTTGAAACGGCAGTTTCCCGAACTGGACCGGCCGGGCCTTCCAAGCGGCTATTACCTCAATCCAGACGGGCCGAAACGACTTGGGTTCGTTCGCGTCGATGCCGGACATCATGGTCGCTGGGATCGGGTTCTGCAAACGCTCCGTGAAGACGTTCGCGAACACGCCCAACAACCGGCCTTCGCCCGACTCGCTCAGGCAGGTCGATTCGAGATCACCCTGTTGACGGTCTTTCGCACGAAGGCCGAGCGACTCACGGACTGTCTGGCCGCGTCGCCTGAAGCGCGGCGCATCCCGGTGAACGTGTTGGCCGTTCCGGATCTGCTGCCCCTCGTCATGGGTTCGCGTCGCCCGAAGGGAGGTGCCGCTCGCTGACTCCCTCATCATGGGTTTCATCGCTCCTGACTCCAGGAGCAGGGAAAAACAACGGAGTCGCAGTCTTCGTAAACCGTAGGCCAAGCGGACGTTCAGTGGAACGACGCCGAGCCGAATCACTGGGAGAACCCAGGTATGAGCATGTATCGCTCACGCAACTATCGCAGTCGTTGGAGATCAAGTTGGTTATGGACTCGACTCTTTCCTCCGCGTGTGGACGAACGCTTCTGCACGAAGTGTCGTATGCCGTTTCACGACGGCCCCATGCCAAAGGAAGTGTCCTGTTTCATGGCCGACAACGTGGCCGTTCTTGTCTTCCCCGCCGGTAATTGGCGGAAGGATGAGTTCGTGTTGCGGGTGGGTCGCTGGAAGGCGGGCGGGAAGCAGTTCTACTGCTCGGAGTTCATCCCCGCCGCCGACATCGACAGCCTGATCACTGCGGCGGTGATGGCCAAGAAAGAACTCCCCGCTTGCCGAACCAGGGCAAGAGGGAAGTCGGTTTACAAGTAGGTTTGTGCTGGTTTTTGGGTTGGCCTCCGGGCCACCCACTTCGCGTGTGACGGCTGGGAAAAAGCCGTCACGTAACAACAACCGTTCGGGTTCATCAGGAAATAGGAACTCGAACATTCACCTAAGGAGTGCATATGGCACAAGAGAAGGAAAAAGACAAGGAACCGGACCACAAGATCATCCTGGGAAACATTCAGGCTTCGATCTGGGCCAACACCGCCAAGGATGGACGGATTTGGTTCAACGTCGAAATCACCCGATGTTACCGGGTTGGCAACGAGAAGCGGTACGCCACGACCTATGGTCGGGACGACCTCCTCATCGTCGCCAAGGTGGCGGACATGGCGTTCAATTGGATCTGGGAGAGGAACACCTTCAACCAGTTCAGTGAAGAGCAAGTGTAACGGATGACCAACGTGCTGGCGGGATGCAATCCCGTCGGCCCTCTTCAACAGGATTGAAGCCATGAAACCATCTGTACTTCTTGGATTGTTCCAAGTCGGAGTCGTTGTGATTACTCCCGGAGCGGAGCTCGTTCTCTCTCGTGAAGACATCTTGCATGGCTTACAACGCCATGTCTGTGGCGACTGGGGAGAATTGGACCCGCAAGACCGTAGCAGGAACAACGAGGCCCTCATTGAGGATTATCGTCTGTTCTCCCGCTACGTCACCGAGGAAAAGATCGTGTTCTACATCATCACCGAAGGGGACCGATCGATCACCACGATCCTGCTACCGCAGGACTATTAAGCTCAGGTTTTTTCAGCCAAGGTTTTGCGTGAGACCAGGCTAGCCCCCTGTTCTCACGCCAAGGTTGTCCTTCACGAAGAATTGCCCTTCGACGAAGGCCCAACCCCGGTCGACATCACGGTGATGTGGTGTCGACCTTTCTTTCTGACACTTGTAGCACAGAGACCACCCCATGCGAAAGAAGCAACCGGTTCACGAGATCCGCATCGGCACCATCAAGGTCAACATCTGGTGCAAGAAGACCCGCACCGGCCACAAGCACACCCTGAACGTCGTTCGGCTCTATCGCAACGGCGATGCCTGGATCGAATCGAGCCGCTTTAGTCGTGATAACGTCCCCTTGCTCCGCAAGGTGCTCGACGCCGCCCATACCTGGATCTACCTGAATAGCCGCGAAACAGCGAAGTAACCCGGAACACCGCCAAGTATCACCCCGAACCACAGCACGAACACATGATGATCGATAGCGAGGAATGAATGAGCACCCAAGATCACCATGAATTACTGGCCCGACTGGCTCGCATCGAGCAAAGCCTCGACCTGCTTGTGCAACAGCGAACCATCAAGGACTGGTATTCCACCGCCGAAGTGGCCAAGCTGCTCGGCAAGGCCGAATTCACCGTCCGCGAATGGTGCCGCCTCGGTCGCGTGCATGCTCAGAAGAAGAAATGCGGCCGAGGTGTAGCGAGCGAATGGATCATCAGTCATGAAGAACTAACCCGCATCCGCAACGAAGGGCTGCTGCCGGAGGTGAATCCCTACCGGCATGTGGAGTGAGAGAAGTATTGCGGGAGATTGGCGATCTTTTATAAAATGCATCAAGCAGCCGATCGTAACTATTCTGCCAATCTGAACGGTGCCCACTATTACTTCCGCCAAAGCTTTTCGACTTCTCGGATGCAAATTCCCGATACGCCCATCCCCTCAAGATTCTGCTTAAGAAGCCATTCTTCAGCTTCGCTCTGACTCATTCCTGGGTTCGCCGCCTTCGCTGCAATGATACCAGCAGTCGTCCTAGACAAACCCAAACTGATCAGGCTGACCATCGTTTTCGATGCCGCCCCCAATTCAAGGTAGAGTGGAATTGTTGGGATGCTGGTGGCATACGAGTCGTTACCCGTGTCGCGCAGCACCTGGCGCAGGATGTCGATGTAGCAGCCCAGGTATTTCACATAGCGGAACCGCAAGTCCGTCTCGATATCGCTCATCACACTACGAATGACCGTCGCGACGTTCGGCTCCCTAGTCCTGGTCTTCTTTCTGTAAGCTATCGCGTCGGTAATCAGTTGAGGCAGCGGATTGCCTCGCATCCATCGCAGAGAAAGCCCTGCATAGTACGTGTGCGACTTGTCCGCTGTAGGCAAGTGCTCGAAATGGTTGTGTACCCGCTTCAATAGACGCATCATCGCAGTCCAGGCTGGCTTCCAGTCGCTCATCGGGTGCGGTGGAATGTAATCGGTTGGCCCGTTCTCTTTCACCTTATTCGTTAGCGCCTCGTACATCTCCTGCTGACGGTAGACAGAGACGGTAATGTGCCTTTCCGTGATCTCGACCGGTAACTTGATGACCGGTATGGCCGCCTCCACCGCTTTCTTGACCTCGGCTGCAGAAGCGATGTCTCCCCCACAGATCCGCGACAGAGTCGTATCCAAGGTTCCGCGCCGCGACTCGTTGAAAAGCCGAACGAAGGTACTTTCCAGCGTCTGCTCTTGGCCCGAGCCGTGCGCCACATTCCGAATGAACTTCACCAAGTCGGCCGTTTTGTCCTTCACCTGCTCGTCGAGGGCCGACTTGATCGACTGCCGACGGCTTTCGTCTAACGGATTCGACCGCCATTTCCCCTGATTGATGATGAAGACGTTCCCCTCGAACTCACGCCCGAGGCGACCGGCGCGACCGGCCAGGTTCCAGAACTCGGGACCTGAAATTGCGTCGGCGTTCGTGTTCGGCCACTCCCCCGCCTTGGTGGGGTCGAGCAGAAAGAGGTTTTTGGCTGGCAGGTTCACGCCGTGCAGCAGGGTGCTGGTGCTGACCAAAAACCGAAGCAGCCCTTCATCGAAGTAATCTTCGATGGACTGCCGAACGACCGACGGCATTTGCCCGTAGTGAAACGCGACGCCGTTCAAGACCGTGTCCGCCAGTAGGTACTGCGGGTGAACGTGTTCACGCAGAAACCTCGAAAGCTCATCCAGTTCCTGACGAACTTCCTCTGGCTGATCCATTGTGGTCGGCTGCCGCAGTTGCGAGATCATCCCGGCGACCTCTTCCGATGCGGCTTGGCTCCCGACATAGACCAGGCTCTGGTCCTCCCGGCCGAAGTGCCAGCTCATCGTGGCGAGTGTCTGGGCCGGTTGCAGCAGATCAATCCCGATCCGAACGGAACCCAGCGCCTCACGCACATCGCTTATTCTCGCGCCTATGCGAACGAGATCCAAGACAACCGCATCACCGTCGAGGAAAATTAGGTTCTGGGCGACCGGGCTTTCCACTTCATCGATTTGCTCGGTAGCGGCGAATCCGAACAGCCCGTCAAACACGGTCGGGTTCGAGACCGTGGGCGTGCTAAACAGGAACTGCGTTTCGGAACTGACACGTCGGAGCTGATCAATGACGGTCTGGAGGATTACTCCCCGGCTGTCTGCCGCAACCGTCTGGGCCTCGTCCACCACGACCATGCTGAACGCCATCGTCGGGGCCGCTTCCATGAGTATCTGCAGCCGCTCTTGGGTCAGCACGTAGATACCTGAATGAAATCCCGCCTCGGTTGGGGATAGCGGTATGGTCAGAACCGCGATATCGTCGCCGGTAAGTTCTCTTCCGATTGCCCTAAGCGATGCCGACACCTGATGAATCAGCGACCGCGTCGGCACGATGTACAAGCCGAAGAAGTCCGCCCGGCGAGCGAGTTGGCTGCCCAGGAAGTATTGGAGCGCAAACGATTTCCCCGCAGAGGTTGGCGCGGTGACAGTCACTGACTTCCCCGTGTTAAGCGCGTTCCATAGACGACGCTGGAAGTCGGTCAGGGTCAACACGCGATCCCCGGTTACCCGCACTTCGTTGTCGATTTCGCGAGACGTGATCTCTAGCCACACGGGGTTGCCCAGTCCCTCGCCGGGAAGCAGGGTACGGTCAGCCACGGAGGTATTGGCAATCTCGCGGAACAAGAACCTGATCGCGGGGAAATTTCCCATCCGGCCGAAGATGACGTGGAGCAGCGCCCGCAGCCTGTCCCCGTACTGGTCACCGAAAATCGACCACGCCGAGGACGCGATCCGATAAGCCGCTTCTTTCTTGTCGGTCTGCGCCGTCGCCGCCAGGTTCGTCGCCGACTGGATCAGCCGGACCAGCGCGCCCTCCTCGACCTCGTCGCGCACTTCAGCAACGCGAACGTACTCCTGAAGGTTGCGACGCAGCAGGCGGCGCAGCTCTTCACGGAACGCTGGGCGGTCCCAAATCCTGTTCGCGACCTCCTGGATCATGGGTCACCCCTGCAACTTCTTGAGGTACAGCTTCCGCAAGGTGTCCACGCACGGGAACGGGATCAAGAAAAAGTGGAAGTTCAAATTGTGCATCTTGTTCGAGTTGATCTTCTTCTCGAACAACTCGCACGCGCTCTGAATGCGGTCGAGGTACTGCTTCTGGAACTCCGCTTCCGCCTTAGTCTTGTCCAGCCCAGCCAGCTTATTGAAGTAGGCGAAGTCGAAACCGACGAAGCATGCATAAACCTCCCGCAGGTCGTTACTCTCGTCGTTGTACGGATCGAAGTACCTCAGGATCGCGTCTTTCGCATCACCGTCTGGGACGTTCATGTGGTCGCACAGGATGTCTACGTCTCGGTCCCTAGGCTTCTTCCCGCCCTCGACGGTTATGAAGCCCTGGATCGATGTGCAGACTTCGTCGAGCGCGTTCGAGAGCTGGCCGTAGAGCTTCGATTCGCCCCAGTACAGCACCAGCTTTTTCGTTGCTGGGTCGAAGGCCAAGTGGATCGCGTCCGACCCGTGGACCGGCATCTCTTCGCTCGTCTTCAGGGCCATCTTGCAGCACATCTGGGGAACCTTGAGCATCCCCTCCAGCAGCATGAAAAGGATCATCTCTCCCGGCTCGCCCACCGTCTTCCCCGACTCCTTGCCGCGAATGAGCAGCTTCCTCGCCTTGTCGAACATGTCCTGCATGTGGAACAGTTCGCCGGACTTTTTCCATTCGTCGATGTGCTTCTGCCGGTCCTTCCGCGTCAGGCAGAAGTACGGAACGTGGTCGTAAAGCAACTTGATGAACTCGTCGACGGTCGGCTGCCCTTCGCGGAACGCGAGGTAGTAGAAGTTACCACGGACGTCGAGACCCTTAGCCGCCCAGTGAAATGTCAGATCCTTGATTCTTGCGCCCAACCCAGAATAGGGGGCCTCAATCACCTTCGCCAGCTCTGCGGCCAGATCCACCGTCAACGGCGCAGCTACGGGCGGAGGCGGGGCGGGCTTTGCCACGGGTGGCTTAGCCGCAGCCTTCTTCGATCCGGCTTTGGGCGCAGAACCAGGCAAGACTGTCCCCTTGCTTCGGAAGGGCACCGCTGGGGCGTCTGCGATCCTCCGCGAATCGCTGGGACCTGAGCTGAGATTGCCATGACAGTGCCTGTCGCGGATCACCTGTGGTCAGCATCAGGAAGGAGCGGCCATCCGATCTTGATTAGTGTAACTGAACCGCGACGCGAAACAAATGTCGTGGCAAACTCGCTTCGTATCCTTGCTGGACCTGAAGGGCAGAAATAGGGCAGCATTGGCCCTTCACCTTCGATGCAGCCGCTGTACAATCCCAATGTAGATTTGCCGCAATTGGTTGTTATTCAATGACTTCCAACGCAACCTCGACAGAACTGCAACTCATTCCCAACCGCTTCAACTAGATGCAGCGACTGGTTCGGCTTGTCACCTCTGTCAGCTGATCCACGCGGTGCTGAGCAGCTTCTGTACCTTTGGCATTCGCCCGGATGGCGGGACACGCTCACCTTGCGGACTCGCACCGTTACACGCACATGTCCGTCAGAATAGCAACTGATCTGCTAGTCGGGGGGGATGGGGGGCGACGACCGCTGCGGTCACGCCCCCCATCCCCCCCGACAGACATCCACACACGCACTCTACCCAACGTCAGAACTCTGTGCCACTACCTTTATGCCTGCAACCCGGCCGGTCTGCCGCCAGGATGGCGGCGTCACGCAATTTTAGGGGCCTTTCTCTTACACACCTGCACCACACGCCCACCTCACGATGGTGCTTGCCGAACAGGGATTTATTGTGCGAGGCTTCGCACAATAAACTCGGTACAGGTGTTCACAATGGAAGCCCTTCTGGACCAGCAACACGTTGCTGGCATTCGACTTCCGCAACTGGCCCACGCCGACTGCTCGCTCAATAACATGATAATGGGCTTGTGCGAGGCTCACTCCTCAACTGGCGGGCTTTTGACGCCGCGTCCACCCTTGTTCAGCCCATGCGTGTCGACCATCGTCGTACTCACATCGGTGTGGCCGAGAAGTCGGAAGTTATGGCTCATCGCGTGTTTCGTCAATCCGGCCCGGCAAACCGTTGCGATCATGGCATTCGAGAACGAAGCCGCGTGAACATTAGGACGTTTAACTGCGCTACGCCTGGTTAGGCTAACAACGCCGCTGTGAGTCTGCAAACAGCAAATCAGCGCCAAGATGAAATCATCGTGTTCACACACGCGGCTCGCCAAAAACCACTTCAACACTTCCGCAATCATCGCGGGCCAGCTTAGCCCGCTCGCGATGGGCTAAGCATTTGATCGAGTACCGATTCAATCACCAGAATCAGTTGCACCCGCCGTTCGACGCGATAATCGGCTTCCACGCACTTTTCGATCAATTCCAGGAGTCGATCCGGGCCGTATCTCTGGGCGAATACCTTAAGTCGCGATTCCTCGGCTGCGTCGAACGCCGCAGTGCCCGCCCCGAGTGCCAGCCGAAGCGATTGGCGCAACGCATCGATGATGAAGCCAATCACCACCGATGCCCGCGTGCGTTTCGCGGCGGTGTCGTCGCCGGCTTCCTCAACAAACTTGGCCCACGCTTCGGCCAGGCGGGTGAAGTTAGGGCGATCGGCCGTTAGCCCCGCGATCAATTCTTCACGCACGCGCCAGATCTCGGGATCGTTCAGCGCCAGTGCGCGTGCCACACTTCCGCCGGCAAGCCTCGCGATTCGCTCGCGTTGGCTGGCATCCGCGACGCCTTCGTGCAGGAGCACCTCGGCGAGTTCTGCCGGTGTCAGCGGGCTGAATCGCACAATCTGGCAGCGCGAGAGGATGGTTGGCAACTGGCGATCCGTGCCGGTGGCGATGAGAAGCAGCACCGCACCGGGCGGCGGCTCTTCGAGCGTTTTCAGAAAGCTATTGGCCGACTCGGCGTTGAAGTCGTCGGCATCTTCGATGATGCCAACTTTGCGTCCGCCGCGAACGGGCTTGCGTGCAAGGCGACCGCAGAACGCACGCATTTCGTCCACCGGCAGTTCGTGCTTTCCTTCAGGGGTGCGCAGTGCCAGAAGATCGGGATGTGTGTCGGCGGAAACCTGGGCACACGCCGGGCACGCACCGCATGCCGTGAGCGGGGCAGGAGGGCGTTCGCACAACAGCGCGCGGGCCAGTTCGCGTGCGAAGAGTTTCTTGCCCACGCCTTCCGGGCCAACCAGCAGATACGATTGACCCAGCCGACCACGATCGAACGCCGTGCGAAAGGTTTGCTTCGGGCCAGTGTGACCGCGAACACGATCCCAGGACATGATGGCTCCTGCCAGAAATCCGCGTCACTATCCTTCGGCGGAGATGTTCCAACCGTGCGTGCCAAGTAAGCGGGCAACTTCACGCCGCACTGCCCGTTGCACGGCATCCGGTTCGGGGGTCGCGTCGATGATTCGGTAACGATCCGGCCGCATGCCCGCCTCGAAGCGGAAGCCCGTTTGCACGCGCTTGCGGAAGTCGATATCGCGATCTTCCATTCGATCCGGTTCGCGGTTGCGGCGGGCGTCTGTCACGTCCAGAGGTGCATCGAAGACAAGTGTCAGATCCGGTTCAAGGCCGCCGGTTGCCACCTTGCCGACCGTCCAGAGTTCTTCGGGCATCATTCCGCCGGCATGCCCCTGATACACCACATTTGCCAGCGTGAAGCGATCCGCCACCACAACTTCCGCACGATCGAGAGCGGGGCGAATGACTTCTTCCACCAACTGCGCACGCGACGCCATGAACAGCATGGCTTCTGTGGCAACGGCAATGCGATGCTCGCGACCAAAGAGCAGCAGCTTGCGAAGCTCTTGCCCGATGGCCGTGCCGCCCGGATCGGCGCACGCGGTTACTGCGATTTTCTGGCTCTGGAGCCAATCGACGAGCAAGCGGCACTGCGTGGTTTTGCCAGTACCATCGAGGCCATCGAACGCGAGGAACACGGGTTTGGGCATGGCGGAATCCGGGTATCACCACACGCCACAGAGAACCCCGCAATCGGCCCGAACAAGCAGCGGCGAAACCAACTCGCCGGATAACTTCTCACGCGGCCGCGTTGCCGGTTGTGGTCTTGTGGTGGTGAACGCTTACTGTTCTTCAATCCATCCCAACAATTGCCCCGTGACAAGGGCATCGTTTGGGAACATCAGTTGTTCAACGAGCGTGCCATTTACTGGTGCGTGAACATCGAAGGTCGCGCCCGGAATCAGCACCTCGGCGACACGATCGCCCGCAAAGAGGCGATCGCCACATCGCACATACCACAGGCTGAAGTTCACCCGGTTGGAACCCAACTCCGCAAGAGTGATGGGAACTTTCACTCGGGCACCATATCGTCGGCGTGGTAACTGGACCGCACGAACGGCCCCGCGACCACTTTGCGGAAGCCCATTAGTCGGGCATTGGCGGCGATGGCATCGAATTCTTCGGGCGGAACATAGCGTGCTACGGGAATGCTGTGCTTCAGCGTGGGAGCAAGGTATTGTCCCAGAGTAATGATGTCGCACTGAATTGTCCGCAAATCGGCCAGCACATCGAACAATTCATCGATGGTTTCTCCGATGCCGAGCATCAGCCCCGCCTTGGTAACGATGTGCGGCGCGCGGCGTTTCACGCGTTCGAGCAAATCGAGACTGCGGCGATATTCCGCGCGACCGCGTGCCACGCGATAAAGCCGCGGCACGGTTTCGATGTTGTGGTTAAACACATCCGGATTCACTTCGGTCACGCGATCGATGGCGGCGGGGTCGCCGAGAAAGTCGGGCGTGAGAACTTCCACCGCCGCACCCGGCAGGCGTTCGCGCACCGCGAGCACACACCGGGCGAAGTGATCCGCACCACCATCGGGCAAATCGTCGCGCGTTACACTGGTAATCACGACGTGCTTCAATCCCAGTCGAGCGGCGGCTTCGGCCACGCGGGCGGGTTCGTCGTCTTCGGTGTGAAGTGGTTGTCCCTTCGGAACGGAACAGAAACTGCAAGGCCGCGTGCACACGTTGCCCAGCACCATGAAGGTGGCCGTGCGGCGTGACCAACACTCCGGGCGGTTCGGGCAGCGGGCATTTTCGCACACTGTTTCCAACCGCAAATCTTCGAGCAAGTTTTGCGTGAAGGCGTTGCCGTTGCCCGCAGGCAGCGGGCGTTTCAGCCAGCCTGGCAAGCGGCCGCCGGTGCGTTCCGGTGGGCTTGCGGAACTGGGCACAGCATCAAGTACGGTAAGCGGCAGCATGGCGTGGCAATCCCGAGAGCGAAGCCGGATGAGTGTGGAAGATGGAAACCCGATCGAAACCAAACCGGGCTGCCATCAATTCTAGGAAACGCTGGCGAACCCCGGAAACGCGAACGCGAAGCGGCGACTCGCGTGCGAGCGAAGTCATGGGCCGCGCATCGCCGCCGCAACGCACCATGCGAAACGGTTCCAGATCCGGATCCGCGTTGAGAACGATACCGAAACAAGACACATTATCGCGCACCGCAACGCCCACCTGCGCGATGAACCGCCCGTTCACCCGCACACCGGGGCTTTCCGTATCCGGTTCACCCGTCACGGCGTATTCGGCGAGCAGTTCGAGAATCAGTTGCTGAAGTTGTTCAAGGTAGCGACCGGGCGACAGTGTCAACGCATCGAGCGGCAACACCGGATAGCACGCGACTTGCCCCGGCTGATGAAGCAGAACGCCGCCCCCGCGACTGAGCCACCGCACCGGCCACCCGCGTGCGTGGAGTTCTTCCGGACCGGGGCGAACATGGGTGCGGCTTCCTTCGCGGCCAATGGTGATGCCGGCGGGGTGATCGCACACAATGAGCGCGGCCGAAGTGCGATCGCCGCTAATCTCGTAGACCAGGCGGCGCTGAAACGCGAGCAGCACATCGAATTCCAGCGTACCCAGGAGATAGGCGGACAACGCCCGGTCCGGCGTGCGCGATTCGAGTGTCTGTTGCGTGTCCGTCACCGCTCTCCCGTTTGTCGTGAGTGGATGTCGCGAGTGGAAATCTTACGCGTCTGCGGTATTTTAGCATCCGTGCCGCAGAATACCCAGACGGACCGGAACCGGCTTGTGAAGCTCCTGAGCTTGCCCTTCGTTCTTGCGCTCATCGTTACGCTTGCGAATATCGCGAAGCCCGTTGTGGTGGACGACACCGCATATCTCGCGTTCGCCCGCCACATCGCCGCCCATCCGCTTGATCCGTATGGCTTCGAGATCTTCTGGTACACGTTCCCGGAGCCGGCGTTTCAGGTGCTATGCCCGCCGGTGATTCCGTACTGGTTGGCTCTGGGCATGCGTGTGTTTGGCGAACATGTTTGGGCATTAAAGTTGTGGCTCTTTCCATTTCTTTGGCTTGGCGCGTGGGCGATGGCGGATCTGCTGCGTCGTTTCGCGAAGGGGATGGAAACGCGTGTGTTGCCGCTACTGTTGCTCTCGCCAGCCGTGCTTGCGACCGTGAACCTGATGCTCGATATTCCCGCGCTGGCACTGGGGCTTGCGGCAGTGACACTGTTCGCGCGGGCGAGTGATCGCCATTCGTGGTGGCTCGCAGTGGTAGCCGGATTGCTGGCCGGCCTGGCGATGCAGACGAAGTATACGGCGCTTCTGGTTCCGCCCGCGATTGTGTGGTACGGGTTAACGCACCGGCAATTTCGCCTCGCCGCGTTCAGCGCGTTCGTCGCCTTCGCGGTGTTCGCACTGTGGGAATTGTTCCTGCTTCAAACTTATGGGCAATCGCACTTCATTTGTCACGCACTGAGCCAGGGGCCACAACCTTGGCCCGGTGAAACCGCGCTGGCGGCGTTCGTGCGAACCAAACTAAACCTCGCGGCTCCGCTCGCTGGGCATGTGGGCTGTCTGGGCATCGGGGTGACGCTCATGGCGTGGGCGGCACTGGGTGTCGCGCGGCGCTATCTGGCGGTGGCGGCGACACTGTGGGCCGCAGGGTTCCTGCTGATTCTCGTCCTGCCCCACCGCTTAACGGTGTTGCTCGAACGCCCGCCTCCGATTCCCGCGGAGCATTCTGTTGCCAGTGTGTTGTGGACCGTGTTCGGCACGCTGTTCCTGTTCGGGCTGGCGGGTTGCGCGGCGATGCTATTGCTGCGGCCCAGAAAAGTGCGTTTGTTACGCATGAACGCGGATTCCCTGTTCGTGGTGGGCTGGCTTCTGCTCGAACTGGCGGGCTACTTCGCACTCACTCCGTTCGCCGGCGCGCGGCGAGTGATTGGATTGGTACTGGTGGGCGGCATCGTGGCGGCACGGGCGTGCAGTCGGGTGGAACGCACGCAATGCGCCCGCACGCTGCCCGCGTGGGTGGTGCGTTTCGCGATTGGGGCAGGCATCGCCGTCGCGGCGATCGACACGTTCGATGCGTGGCCCGAGAAGGATTGCGCGGAGCAAGCCGCCAACATCGCCGCAACGCAAGCGCCGGGAAGCACGGTTTGGTTTGTCGGGCACTGGGGCTTCCAGTATTACTGCGAACGCGCGGGCATGAAGCAGGCCATACCAGGCGCATCGATCCTGCAACCGGGCGATTTACTTGTGTTGCCCGCATACCCCGACGCGCACGGCTTCTATCGCCCACATCCGGGCGATATTCTGATTCGCCCGCCAATCGATGCGATACCGATTGCAACCGTGGTGTGGGACGATGTGCTCTCCGCACAAACGATTCCAAACTTCTACGGCGGCGTTTACTCTGTGATCGGCCGCGATTCGCCAAGGTTAAAGATCGTGGTGTACCAGATTCGATCGCTCAGCATCGCCAGCGATTAACGGAAACAGCAAAGCCCACTTGCACAGGCAAGCGGGCTTCGCGGCAACAGCGTGCGACAGCGTGACACACTCACTGGTTGAAGACGAACTCCTTGGTGTTCACGAGAGCCCAAAGCATGTTCTCGTACGCGGTCTTGCGGCCGCCGTTGGGGTTCTTGGCGAGTTGCTGTTCGATGTGGGCGAGGCCCGCCTTCAAGTCTGCCGCCGTCGGTTTGCGGCACAGCACCCAGAGGAATAGCTCTTCGAGTTTCTCGGCATCGGGCCGCGTGGCGTCGTTGGCGAGTTGATCCGCCCGCCCGCCGCCACGGGTGATCTTCTGCTGCACCTCATCGCTATTGAGCATGTGCAACACCGCCGCGAGGTTCGCCTCGTTCACGCGCTCGCACTCGCACGCACTGATTCGTTGCGGCCGACCGTTGACATCCAAGAAGTACGACGTGAACGATTCATCCGGCAGCATGATCGCCCGGTTCGGGGCGTTCCGATCGGTGGGCAAGCCGTTAAAGCGCTGCGGGCTGTTCGTCGTCTGGCACAGCGCATCGAGCAGCACTTCCGCCTGCAACCGCTTGGGATAATAACGGGCATACGCTTGCTTATCCGCCGAGTTGAACTCGTTGGGCACGCTCGAAAGCTGATAAGTGCGGCTCTTGCAGATCGTCTTGATCAGTTCCTTCAAGCTGTACTTGTTATCAATCAGGTTCTTGGCCAGCGCGTCGAGCAGTTCCGGGTTGCTGGGCGGGTTGGTGATTCGCATATCGTCGAGCGGATCCACGATTCCGCGACCGAAGAAATGCGCCCAATAGCGATTGGCCACCGCACGCGCGAAGAACGGATTCTTGGGATCCACCATCCAGTCCACGAGCTTTTGCCGCGGGTCTTCTTCGGAAGAAACGACCAGTGCGTCGCCGTCGAGCGGTTTAAGATCCGCGGCCTTCCCGGTTCGCTTATTCGTCACGCTCCCGTTGGAACGCGTAAACACCACCTGCACGCGGTTATCGTTCTGGTTCGGGTTACTGCTGGGCATGCGAATCTCTTTGCGACCCACGCGGCCATAGAACGCGGCGAGGCCCCAGTAATCGTCCTGGCTCCACTTCTCGTATGGGTGGTGATGGCAGTTCGCACACGCCAATCGCTGGCCGAGGAACACCTGGCTCATATCGTCCACGAAGCTCTCGGGCTTATCGATCTCCTTGAACCAAACCGTGGGCGGGTTCCTGCGTTCGTCGCCGTTGGCCGCCAGCACGCCGCGAGCGAACGTGCTGTACGGCGTATCGTCCGCCATGCGTGCCCGAATCCATTCGTGGAACGCGAAAGTGCCTTCGGCGCGTTCTTGCTGATTGCGGCGTTTCACGCGAAGAATGTCGGCCCATTTGTTCGCGAAGTAAAAGGCGTATTCCGGCGAATTCACGAGGCGATCGATGAGCTTGTCGCGCTTGGCGGAATCTTTGTCCGCGACGAACTCGGTCACCAACTTCGGTGTGGGCAACGTGCCAGTAATATCGAGGCTGGCCCGCCGGATGAACACTTCGTCCGAACACAGTTCGGAAGGCATCAGGCCGAGTTCTTTCCACTTCTTGGATGTATGCGAATCGACCACCGTCTTCGGTTCGAATGTCCACTTCGGCGTGGTTACTCCAAGCGGTACCGTGGCGCGGAACACCGCCACCATCCCTTGATAGCGTGCCATGATCGCGGCTTCTCCGCTCATCGTGAGCGTGCGAACCTGCCCGTTGGCGTCCACCGCTGCAATCTCGGGATCGTTGCATTCATACTGTGCACGCCGGGTAATATCTTCGATCGTGCCATCGGTGTAATGGGCATACACCGCGAACTGCTGCTTGGAACCGCGTGTCATGACGCGGTGTTCCGGATACACGCTGATGCGGCTTACGGAGGGATCGTTTTCGTTGCCCCACGGCATGCCGCCCGCAATCCATCGGCGCACGATCTTGTATTCATCCGAATCCGGTTCCATCTTCCGCCCGCCGCCGTGCGCGGTCTTGCCAATCGCTTTCATGAGGAACAGGCTGGCGTCGGGGTTCGCGGGGAACAATCGCCGGCCGCGACCTTCTTTCACCAGCGTCATAAAGTCCAGATCCGGCTCGAAGCCCAGCAGTGAGAGGCGGAACCCGTTCTGCCCCGCCAACTTCCCATGACAGCCCCCGCTATTGCACCCAAGCTTGGTGAAGATGGGAACAATCTGGTTGGTGAAGTTCAGCGGAAGGTGATCGGCGATCTGTTTCACTTCGAGCGGAACGCGCGTGGATTTTTCGCCATAGGTGGCCACGATTTCCGTGGTGGCATCGGCTCGCGGCAGCACGCGCCCGGTGGGCAGCACTTCGGCCGCGTTCGCATTCGCGAGGGTGAATTTCACATCGTGCGTCAGATCCACAAGCCGCCCATCGGCGAGCGTCGCGGTGACCACCAGTTGAGCCGCCGCATCGGACCCAACGAGTGTGACCTTGGCGGGATGAATGGCCATCGCCTTGATGTCGCCCGGTTGCGGGAGCGAGGCATCGGTGGCGTATGAACGATTGGAAGAAATCGCAAGAACAGTGGTGGCGAGCAGAGCCGCCAGAAGGCGGGGCGTGGGCATGGGTAGAAACCCTGGGGGGTGTGGTTCCAGCAGGTGGGCAGGTGAGGATGATTATCGCAATCATTCTCGTGATTTGAATTGTCGCGTGTGTGCGTGCGGGTTGCAAGTGCGAAGATCAATCTTCTGAGGTTCTTGCGCGTTTCGCCCTTGGCGGGAATCGTAGGTGCTGCTGCCAGTCGCAAAATCGCGTTACCCCAGCCTTCTCGCAATTCAAGCCGTTTATTTCGTTGTGCCGATCACTTTTTAGGATTTCTACCCCAGCA
>JBGSLF010000020.1:0-1926 GCA_041740855.1 Gemmata sp. | reverse complement strand
GGTGGCTGTGGGCCGAGTCCCTTTTGCCACAGGCCGGTCAAACCATGGGTCTTGAACAACTCCCGGAGCCCGTGCGGGAACTCTTGCTCACCACGCTCGCACCTGCTGCATGACCGTCACAGAATCGGCATCAGTCGAGATTATGGTGCGATGCCACACTTTACGATGTCGCGGCGAGGAACATTCTCTCGGGTGGTGTGCATTACCTTGATGTGTTCGATACCAACACGCCTGGTTTTGTGTGGGTGCTCTCCTTGATTCGTTTGATGATGGGGCCAAGTCCCGAGGTCCTGCGACTCATCGATCTGGGTATCGTGGCGACGACTGTCGTGTTGCTTCTGAAGTGGGCCAGACAAGCGGGAGCTTCACCGGCAGGTGTGGCATGGGCTGCCGCGGCAATCGCTCTGTTCTACCCCTTCACCTACGAATTCAACCACACGCAGCGCGATGTTTGGATGATGCTTCCTGCTGTTATTGCCCTGACCATGCGCATGCGAAGACTGGCCCCTGCGACGCTCACCGGCGATGCCAATCCCGCGGGTACTCCTACTACTGCAGCCGGTGTTTCGACACCTTTGGTTCGCACAACCGCCATGCGATATCCGGCGTTCTGGGAAGGCGTGATCTGGGGAGTCGGATGCTGGATCAAACCCCATTTATTCATCGTCGCGGCGGTCGTCTGGTTGATGACTGCGAATCGGTTCCCGACCCGAAAAGCGGCGTTTCGCGATCTTGCGGCGGTGTTCGCCGGTGGATTGGTTATGGGATTGGCGGGCTTGGCCTGGCTCATTGGCACGGGTGCGTGGTCGCCGTTTATCGATGTCTGGCGAAACTGGAACTCAGCTTACGCGTCGATGATTCGCCGGGAGTTTGGCATTCGCCTGGCGATGCAACTCGATTACTTTCCGCCATATAGCATCTTTGCGTTGGTCGCGGTTCCGCTCGCGGTGTGGAACCTACGCGGTCGTAATAGCCCGGACCCGATCGTGTTCCGACGCTCCGTTCTCGCTGCCACTTACCTGACATGGCTCCTCACTGCTTTGCTGCTACAGCGGCAATTCAACTATGTGCATGTGCCCGAAACGCTTTTCATGATCTCGCTCTTTGCCGCCAATCGATGGCCAATCCCCTTTGCGCTGATTGCACTTCAAGTTGTCGTTGTCATTACCGTCTTAACGATCCGCGAAAATGAAGAGCTAATGGATTCGCACATTAGAACGCGAAGGGCATCATGGATGTACCGCCAGCTTTCGGAGTACAACCCGGCGTTTAATACCGAGAGACTGTCGACTTGGAGCCAGTGCTTCGATCTGGATCCTCCCCGCGAAGTGCGAAAGAATGCTTCGCTTTGGTCGAACAACTCCAGTGCGCTTGATCCCGTTGAGCTGGGAGCCGTGGCGGACTTTCTCAGGGATAAGCAACTGCAAGATGGTGAACTCATTGCCTGGCACGATACACCGCATGCCCTGTACCTGGATCTCGGAATCCGGCCGAGTTTTCGCTTTATGCACGTTGGTACCGTGATGGGTCTTGGCCCGTGGCAGCGCCAGCAGGTTTTGAAGGAACTTCAAGAAGCATTGCCCAAAGCACGTTATGCCGTATCCGATGTTTACCGAGTGGTTAGTTGGTACCACCGGATTAACGTGTATGGTGAAGACGGTTTGCCGATGGTGCTTCCCCCGTGGCAACGCGAGCAGTTTCCCTTTAACCAGCCCGTGGTGTTTCGCTCGCCCAGCGGCCGTTATCTCGTTCACGAGATTAAAAACCCCGTCACGGATTGTGCGATTCCTGATTCACGATCCGGTTGCTTTTGTCTATTCTGTCCTCGGGATGACTTCTGACCGACTGAGGATTAACGCGTGATCCGTATTTCCTTGCCCGACGCCGAGGTTGGCCGACTGGTGGATCTGTTTGAGACCACCCCGG
>JBGSLF010000019.1:0-10571 GCA_041740855.1 Gemmata sp. | reverse complement strand
CGAGCCGCATCCCCTCCTCCAGTTCGTACGCGCCGGTCGCGGCGGTTCGCGGGTCGGGTGTCATGAGCGATTCCTTGGTTCAGGCGTCGGGTTCGGCGAGTTCCACCCGCAAGGCGGTCACGGCCCGGTGGAGGAGGAGTGAGACCGCCCCCTCGGACCGGTCCAGTTCGCGGGCGATGTCGGTCACCTTCATCCCCCGAAGGTAGCGCATCTCGACCGCCAGCCGCTGGGCGTCCGGCAAGCCCGCAAGTGCGGTTGCGAGCTGGTCGAACCGTTCGTTCCGGTCCGCCCGTTCGCTCGGCGAAGTGTGATCTGCGGCGAGCCAGTCGGCCAACCGCACGGACGATTCGGCCAGCGCCTCCGGCGCGAGGTCTTCGCGGGCACGGGCGAACTTCCGGGCGGCGTCGATCAGGTTGTTCGACAACACGCGTCGCAGGTACGCCAGCACCTCGTGGTCCGGCCGGCCGGCGAGTTTGTCGGCCGCCTGAACCGCCTCCATCAGGGTTTGTTGCACAACGTCGGCCGGGTCGAGCTTGCCTCGCACCCAACTCGGAAGTTGGTAGGTCGCCCACAGCAACAGAGCGGGTTCGTGGCGGGCAAGATTGGGCGGAGCGGGCATAACGTTCTCCGGCGATACGATCCTAGCGAACGGACCGCCCCGATCTTACGCGAATAGTCGCGGAATTTCCGTTACCCGCCCGGAAGGCCCACCTCGCCGGCCATCCCACTCGCCGTTTGGAGGCTCGACCGCGACAATAAGCAAGTCCTTCCCAGAGGCTCGTATGCCGCACTTTCCCGCGTTCGATGAGTTTGCCCGGCTCGCTCAAGGGCACACGGTTGTACCGGTGTACCGCCAGTTGACCGCGGACACGCTCACGCCCGTGTCCGCGTTCTGCAAGATTCAGGAAGGCGACTGGTCGTTCCTGTTCGAGAGCGTTGTGGGTGGAGAACGGATTAGCCGCTACAGTTTCTTGGGGGCTGGGCCGTTCCGCACGTTCGAAGCGTATGGCACCAAAACGCTCACTCGCGATGCGAATGGAACGCTGGTTCAAGGTGAAGCCGCAGACCCGCTGCGCGAACTGGAGGCGATGATCGCGGCGTATCGCGCACCACACTTGCCCGGGTTGCCACGCTTCTGCGGGGGAGCGGTGGGCTATGCCGGGTACGACACCGTTCGCTATGTGGAACGATTACCGAACGCCCCACCAGACGATCGCAACATCCCCGATCTGAGCTTCGGGTTTTACGATCGCATGGTGATCTTCGATCACGTCGCCAAAACGATCCTGGTCGTTGCGCACAGTCTGGGCATGGGAAATGCAGAAGCGGGCGTGAGTGACGACGAACTGAAGCTGCGTTACGTGAAGGCGTGCGAACGCGTGGATCAACTCGTCGAGCGGTTGCAGCGGGGCGTTGCGGATATTCAGCTAACGGACATCAACCCAACGCCACCGCGACCCGCCGGTTCGCAATCGCCGCTTTCGCGAGTGAAATCGAACTTCACGCAGCCCGAGTTCGAGGCGGCTGTGGAGAAAGTTCGCGAGTACATCAACGCCGGCGATGCGTTCCAGATCGTGCTGAGCCAGCGATTTCGCACCGAGACACGCGCCCGCCCGTTCGATATCTACCGCGCGTTGCGGGTCGTGAACCCCAGCCCGTTTATGTTCTACGTCCGGGCGGGCGAGGTCACGCTCGTGGGAGCGTCGCCCGAGATCATGTGCCGAGTCGAGAACGGCGTGGTCACCAATCGCCCCCTTGCGGGCACCCGTCGCCGCGGTGCGACAGCAGAGGAAGATAAGTCGCTCGCCGAGGAGTTAATTCAAGACCCGAAAGAACGGGCCGAGCACATCATGCTGGTCGATCTGGCACGCAACGATGTGGGGCGAGTGGCCGAGATCGGCAGCGTGAAAATCGGCGACCTACTGACTGTGGAACGCTATAGCCACGTGATGCATCTTTCCAGCACCGTGACCGGGCAGTTGCAATCTGGCTTAACGGCATTCGACGCACTGCGAGCCGCATTGCCTGCGGGCACGCTCAGCGGCGCGCCCAAAGTGCGTGCCATGGAAATCATCGACGAACTGGAACCGCATCGGCGCGGGCCTTACGGCGGTGCAGTGGGCTATGTCGATTTCAGTGGGAATATGGATACGTGCATCGCCCTGCGCACCATGGTGTTGCTGGGCCAGACCGCGTACGTGCAAGCCGGAGCCGGTCTTGTTGCCGATAGCGTGCCCGCCAGCGAATACGAAGAGACCGTGAACAAGGCCATGAGCCTCTTGCGGGCCATCGAGGTGGCCGAGACACAGCTCTAATTCCACCCCCGCTCGCGCACGTGCGGCACCGGCGGATTCATTCATTCACTACCGGCACCCCCCTCCGCGAAACAATATCCCGAACTGAAATCATCAGGCCACAGCGAAATTATCACCCCTTACATGAATCGCATACGCAAGCATATCGCCAATCATGGCTTCGACTGTTCCCACTTCTTGCGGAGTGCTGCGTCAGGCAACTCTCAACCCTCGGCTGTCGTCGGATGTATACAGCACACTCCTGATCGCATTCGAGGCGTTCCCATGCTCACGCGGCTCATCGCCCTCTTAACACTCTCGCTAGTTGTTTCCTCTGCCTGTGCGGGCGAAGGCGAACACTCGCTCACGGTGGTGGCGTCGCGGCTCGTAACGATCGAATCACTTACTGTGTACCACACACAGGATGCCAAGCGGCAACTCGCGGGCGAACAGACCAAGTTCGATAAGCCGCTGGTGCTACCAGGCGGCGGGCCGTTCGAGGTGTTTGTGAAACCAAAGGGCGGCGTCCCCGTGCGTGTAGCCGAGAACCTCACCGTGAAGGCCGGGAAGCCGCACGAATTGAACATCAACGATCTCGTAGGAACGGTCGAAGTGCTGGGCGACGACCTGCCACGCGCCAGCCAGGTTGTGTTAACGCAGGTGCGTGATGTGGGGCCAAGCGAAAAGGGGCATGTTGCCGTGCAGACCGCGAGCGAGTACCGCGTCGGCATGGCCGTGCCACCGGGCACTTATGCCGTGTGGGTTGTGCCTGCGAATGGGTCGCGTGCGGTGCGTGTGTTCGACAATGTGCGCGTGCAAGCCGGGCGAAGCGTGCGTGTGGGCGATTAAGCAGCCTACCTTGGTTTGCGGATTTCGGCGAGCCGCGTCAGTGATGACGCGCGTTGTGCCAGAAACCCGTCTTCACACACAATGGTTCGCCTTTGTGATAAACCGGGCACTTACGTGCCACGGCTCGCCAAGATGCCAAAACCGATAGCCGCACTCGGGTTCGACTACGCGCTGGCTCCGGCACCTCCATCCGGTTATCTTTAACACATCTCACCACCTGCCGTTCTCGGCTCATTCCTCCGGTCATTCTTATGCATCGATACACCCGCGTCGCTCTTGTGATTCCCATCGCGCTCGCTGCGATTGTGGGAACGATTGGTTCGCGTCTGCCACTGGCCGATGCTGCGGATCATCCGATCCCTGATCCGTTGAAGCAAGCACCACCATCCGCGTTCGAATGCCGCTTCACCGAAACGCCCATCACGCTCGATGGCACCGGCGATGAAGACGCCTGGAAGCAAGCCCAGGCGATCACTGCGTTTCACCTGCCTTGGCTCGGCGACAAAGCCCGCATGAGCCGCACCACCACCACGGCGAAACTCCTGTGGGACCGGCAATATCTGTACTTCTTCGCGGAGATGGAAGATACCGACCTGTTCGCGGACATCAAAGAACTCGATGGCATGCTGTGGAAGAACGACGTATTCGAACTGTTCTTCCGCCCGGATGCGAACAAGCTCGGGTACTACGAATTCCAGGTGAACGCGGCTTCGGCCAAGTTCGATGCTTTCTACCCGAAGTACGATCTGGAGAAACTCGCCGAGGATAGCAAGGTCGGGAAGTTCCGCATGGATGCCCGCGTGAAACTCCGTGGCACACTGAACAAACGGCAAGACGCCGACATGGGTTGGAGCGTGGAAGGCCGCATTCCGTGGACCGACTTCGCTCGCACCGGCGGGCGACCAGAACCGGGCGAAGCGTGGAAGATGAACCTGTGCCGCTTCGACTATCACACCAACTGGACCGAGCCGGAACTCTCGTGCGTTGCGCCGATCGCCAAGAAGAAGATCCCGCCGTTCTTTCATCAGTCGGATGATTACGCCACGATCACCTTCACTGGGCCGGACGCCAAGACGCTCGCCTTGGCGAAGCGCGTGCCGCTCACCACCAGCACGGTGATGGGCTTTCCGGACCCGCCCATGCCGTATCGATCGGTGCGGGCACGCAACGACATCCGGCCGGAATACCCGATTCAAGTCGCACGCATTCCCGGTTCGAACGAAGCGCTTCTCCTGACGCAACCGCGCAGCTATGGCCCCACCACCTTGTTCCGCATTCCGCTCGCCACTACGGCGAAAGACGCGGACATCGTGAAACTCTTCGACACGCCCGATGGCGGCACCGCCTACGATGTGGCGTTCCATCCGAAGTTCGCCGAGAACGGTTTCGTGTACATCGGCTGGAGCAGCAAAGCGGAAGGCCAAACGAAGAAGCAAGCCCGCATCACGCGATACACGATGACCACGAAGCCGCCGTTCACCATCGACCCCAAGACCGCGAAGCCAATGTTCGAGTGGGATTCCGATGGGCATAACGGGGCCGCAGTGTGTTTCGGCAACGATGGGATGATGTATCTCACCACGGGCGATGGCACCTCGGATTCGGATACCAACGTCACCGGTCAACGCACCGATTTGCCACTGGCCAAGGTGTTGCGCATCGATGTGGATCACCCCGCCGATGGCAAGGCTTATAGCGTGCCGAAGGATAATCCCTTCGTTGCGGATAAGCGATTCGTGCCGGAAACCTGGGCGTATGGCTTGCGGAACCCGTGGCGCATCACCTTCGACCCACCGAGCGGGCAACTGTGGGTGGGGAACAACGGGCAAGATCTGTGGGAGCAAGCGTTCCTGGTGAAGAAGGGCGATAACTACGGCTGGAGCGTGTGGGAAGGAGGCCACCCGTTTTATGCGGAACGCAAGCTCGGCCCCACGCCACATGTTAAACCCACGGTGGAACACAGCCACTCCGAGGCGCGATCGCTTACCGGTGGCGTGGTTTATCGCGGGAAGAAACACCCGGACCTCGTGGGGGCCTACATCTATGGCGACTACAGCACCGGCCATATCTGGGCGGCCAAGCACGATGGCGAGAAGCTTCTGTGGCACAAGAAGATTGCCATCACCACGCTGAAGCTCACGGCGTTCGCCCACGATGCCGACGGCGAACTGCTCATCTGCCATCACGGTGCGTCAGGCGATGGCGGCTTCTTCACGCTCGAAGTGAACCCGGACAAAGACGCCATCAGCAACTTCCCGCGCAAACTCACGGACAGCGGGCTGTACGATTCGGTGAAGGGTCACATCGTGAAGGCGGGCGTGGTGCCCTATTCGGTGAACGCGTCGTTCTGGTCGGACGGCTTGCATAAAGAGCGCTTCATCGCGCTACCGGCAGGCGAAGGGATCAGCCCCACACGCAATCGCGGTTGGAACTTCCCGAACCAAACCGTGATCATCAAGAGCTTCGCGCTCGAAGAAACCGAAGGCGACGCGGCGAGCCGCAAGTGGGTCGAGACGCGCTTCATGACGAAGCAGGCGGGCGAATGGTACGGCTATAGCTACATCTGGAACGACGAGGGAACCGACGCCACACTCGTGGACGCCGCGGGCATGGATCGCACATTCAAGGTGAAGACCGCGACGGGCGAACGCGAACAGAAATGGCATTACCCCAGCCGCGCCGAATGCATGGTCTGCCATAGCCGGGCACAGAACTATGTGCTGGGGCTGTGCGAGTTGCAATTGAACAAGGATCACACCTACGCGAACGGCCGCACCGATAATCAACTTCGCGCGTTCGAACACGCCGGGATGTACAAGATCGACTGGCTTTCGGAGGTGAAAGGCGGGCTAGATGCCACGACGAAGCCGCAAGCCGATCAGCGCGAGCCGAAGCCGGGATCGCTCCTCACTCGCCCGCTTACCGATCCCAAACGCCTCGTGGACCCGTACGACGCGAAGCAAGATCTCACCGCCCGCGCGCGTTCTTGGCTGCACGCCAATTGTTCGTCGTGTCATATCGAAGCGGGCGGCGGGAACGCGCTGATGGAGCTGGAATTCGCGCGCGAACTCGACAAGATGCGCGTGTTGGGCGTGAAGCCGGTTCACCAATCGTTCAACCTCAAGGACGCGGAGTTGGTGGCTGCGGGTGCGCCTGATCGGAGCGTGTTGCTTCACCGCATCGGGCTGCGTGGACCGGGGCAAATGCCGCCACTCTCTTCGTCACGCGTGGACGAAGCTGGGTTGGCTCTGATGCGAGAATGGGTGAAGAGCCTGGCGAAGGCGAAGTGATGGCGAAGTGATGACAAAAGCCCCGGCATGGCGATGGCGCTGCCGGGGCTTATTCGCAGCATTATTGCACGGTCACATCCACCGGAATCATGTGGTTGATCATGTAAGTGCGGCGATCGATGTCGCGTTTCTCGGGTTGAGTGCGCCCTTTGGTATCGGTGCAGCGTGCCATCAGGCTCATTGGCCCCGCCGCCTTGGGCACCGCCCACTTCCATTGCCACTGCGACCACGCCAGCGGTTGCGTTTTTGGCAGTTCCACCACAGACCACGTCTTGCCTGCGTCGGTGCTGATCTCCACCTTCGCCACGGCGTTCTCGCCCGCCCACGCCACACCGGTGACGATCATCTCCGCGCCACCTTTGACAAACGAAGCTCGCGTTGGCGAGGTAATCACCGCTTTGGGTTCAATCGCGGTAACAGGCACCATCTGCGGAGTAATGCCCGCCGTGCGATCCCACACGGAGTAATCGAATGTTTGCCAGAAGCCGTTATGTGGGCGATCGGTAACGACGATGCGATTGAGCCACTTCACGGCCGCCATGCCATACCACCCGCCGACGACCGCACGAAGCGGAGCGCCATGGCTGGGCGAAAGTGGCGCGTTGTTCATGTTCCACGCCAGCAATGTTTCATCGGCCTTCGCCTTGGCCAGCGGGATTCCGCGATCGAAGTGAATTGGCCCCGGCGTGGCCGGTTCAGCAATGGTTCCGACATCGGTTCCAATCAGAACGACATCCGAAGCACCGGGTTTCACACCCGCGCGCTCCAGCACCGCACCCAGTGGCACGCCCGTCCACGAAGCGTTCGCAACGGCCCCATGCCCCCACTGCAAGCCGCGGGCTTGCGGAGCGAGGAACACGCGGCCGTTGCCGGCACACTCCACCGTGATGGATTTCGTCACCGGGCCAAGTTTCATCACCTCGTCGAGTGTGAGTTCGAGCTTCTTCTCCACATGCCCTTCAACCGTGAGCTTGAAGGCTTTCACATCGATGGTGGGCACCGCGAAGTGGCTGCGAACGAAGAAGTGCTCCGCCGGCACATGCTCTTGTTTGAGGGCGGCAAGCGGGGATTCGAGGTTCCGCGGCTGTTCCATGCGAACGATCATGCCGGGGAACGGAGTAGTGGTGTCGGCCACCAACCGGGAACGTGAACCCGTGGCCATACCAGCCACAGCGGCGAGCGGAACCGTGCGAAGCAATTCGCGACGAGAGAGAGGCATGCAAAAACTCCTCAGAGCGGCCGGGTTTACCCCGGCCGCTCGCGTGTGCCTGATACTTAGAACCCGAGGCCCTTGGTCTTGGTCTTGATGCGCACGAGTTTGTCGTTCGCACAAATGTAAAGCACGCTACCATCGTCGCCAAAGCCGACGTTCGCGTTGCGGTCGCCGATCACGATTTTGCCAAGGTAGGTGTGATCCGCGGCGAACACGAACACGCCATCGGGGCCAGTGGCGAAGATGTTCCCTTTCTGGTCCACCTTCAGGCCATCGGGCAGGCCGGGCTTCTTGGCCTTCACCAATTCGGTCGCATCGTGGATGAGTTTGCCCGCACCAAGGCTGCCGTCGTCTTTAATGGGGAACGCCATCCAGATCGCCTTATCGGGATCGGAATTGGCGACATACAGCGTCTTCTCGTCGGGCGAAAGGCCGATGCCGTTGGGCCGCGTCATCTCCTTGGTGAGTAGCGTTAACTCACCCTTCGGGTTAAGCCGGTACACGCCCTGGAAATCGAGTTCCTTGCCAGGATCTTTCATCTGGCCCGGTAGCCCATACGGCGGATCGGTGAAGTACAGATTGCCGGCTTTATCGAAGACGAGATCGTTGGGGCTGTTGAATCGCTTGCCCATGTACTTATCGACCACCGTTTCGAACGACTTGCCGTCTTTCCCGAGCCGTGCCATGCGGCGATCGCCGTGCTGGCAAAGGATGAGATTGCCGGCCTTGTCGAAGGCCAGGCCGTTCGCACCGGGTTCAGCTCCGGTGAACGGTTCCTTGCCGGTGTAGCCACTCGGCTTGAGGAAATCGCTGATGCCATCCTTCGCGGACCATCGCACCACGCGATTATTTGGAATATCGGTGAATAGCAGTGCGTTGTTCTTCTTGTCCCACACGGGGCCTTCGGTCCACTTGAAGCCGCCCGCAAGCACTTCGATCTGGGCATCCTTGGGAATGAGCATATCGATGCGGGGATCTTTGCGATCGATGCTGCCGATGGTCATCGGCGCTTTGGGTTCCTGTGCGATGGCGGGAATTGCAACGGCAATCGCCAGGAGTGGGGTGAGGCAGGCAAAGAGGCGGAACATAGGTTTGATTCTCCAGGTGCGAGCGGTCGGTGTGATAGTGGTGGGAGGCGACAACTCGCTTCGCAGACATCGTACCCGCCAAAGCTCGCAGAACAAGCGGGAGTACGACAAAGACGGCACACGGCCGAGCGAACGCTTTTCGCGTATCATCTCCCTGCCGCGCAGCGATTCAGGGTGAACCGCACGCCCGCCAGCTTACTCCTTACTCGCGGGGTTCAGGCCAAGAAGTGAGCGCAATGCGGAAACCCTTGGAATTCCTGCACTTGCGCCTCACACAATTCGCACCCAATCACACCGAAAAACACCGTTTTGCACGGTATTCCGTGCATGATCCGTGCATCCGAATTGCAGGGGAAAGGACGGGGCGGGGGCAATACTGTTCGGCACGGTATTTGTGCTTGGTGCGAAGTGGTCGTGCTTCCGTCTCGGCTCCTGTCGGCGTGTGGCGTTGGCCTCGTGAAGGTCATGAACCCCGACGACATCGGGTGAGTGGCGTTCGTCACCGCGCAGCGTCCAACGCCACCCCGGTTCAGGCCGAGAAACTCTCGACGGGTGGTCTCAGACTTTTTTCGACTTCGCCTTCTTCTGCTCGTCCAACTTCTTGATGTGAGCCAGCAACTCCGATTCGCTAGCCCACCCACTGAAGTAATGACACAGCATCTCGAACGTCCGCTTCGTCGGCTTGTGCCCCGTCCACAACGAGATCACCAGGCTCGCGATCAACGCCAAGTACACCTGAATCGCCACCCCATTCTGACAGGTCGATAGCAGGTGTTGGCACCCGAGAATGCACTTGAACCACCGGAAGAACAACTCCACCGTCCAGCGGAACTTGTACCCCAACCCGATCCACGCGGCGTCGAGATCCAGACAATTGCTCGCCAACAGCAGGACTTCCGGTTGCCCCTGCGAGTCGGTCTTGCCGGTCTTCACTGCCACGATGCGAAGCGTCTGGCGAAACACCTGGCCGCTTTGCGAGCCTCCCAACCAGACGACCCGATCCCACACCACACCCGCCCGACGGGCATCCTCCGAGAGGGAACGTTCCTCGACCACCCGGTAGTCGGCATCATCGCGGATGCGGCCGATAAAACTGGACCCGGCATCGATGATGTCCTGAAACAGTTGGTACTCGGCGTAACCGCGATCGATGACGTAGAGCCGATCGGCCGAGAGTGTGGCCCGGAGTTGGTGGCGTTCGTTGCCGCTGCCGTGGGTGAGCGTGGCCTGGCACGGGACGCCCTTGAAGACATCGAAGTGCAGGTGGAGTTTGGCGGCACGGTGGGTGTCATCGACCCACAAAGCCCAGGCCATTTTCGGCAACGCGGGCAGCAGGGATCCATCGACGGCGGTCAGCCCCCGCAAAACCTCGGCCTCGCGGCCCGATTCCAGGGGCAAGGCCTCGGCGGCGAGTTCGGCGATGATGTCCTGGAGAGGTTCGGGGTCGAAGACGCGGGCAGCGGCGCTGAGCGATCCGAGTGAGACGCGGGGGACGCCGAGTTTCTGTTGGACCTTGTCGAGGTCGCTGGCTTGTTGGATGCCCCGGAGGCTGGTGAGGCAAGGGTTGAAGAAGTACAAGAGGATGAGGGAGGCGTAGTGATCGAAGTGGAGTTGTCGGTTGCCGGCAAGGTCGTTGTCGGTGCCGATGTCGTGGAGTCGTGCGAAGAGCGGCTGGAGTCGTTGGAAGTACTTCAGACCGCCGACGGACTTCGCGGCAAGAGCCGGTTTGCTGTGGCGGGGCATGGCGGCACGGAGGATTGGGTGTCAAGTTGGCGGGCCGGACCCAGCGCCTGCCCACCACACAACCCGTGCGCAATTTCCGTGCCGAACACTATTG
>JBGSLF010000018.1:0-3563 GCA_041740855.1 Gemmata sp. | reverse complement strand
CGCCAGTTGCCGCTTCTCCGCCGGCGTCGCGACGAGGTGATCGACCGTCACCAACCGCGGCGAAGTGACGACATCGCCGACACGGAGGTGCGGGACGAGCGCCCCGCAGAACCCGGCCGAGATGACGAGGCGGGGATTGGTGTCGAGAAAGATGCCGGCGGCGAACCGGGCGTTCTCGCGGCCGACGCCGTGAGTGACGATGAAGTCAACGGGTTGCGGCTTCAGCTTATGGAACGGTGCCGCCTCGCGTTCCAGCGCGAAGAAGACAACCACCGGGCGCTCTCCCGCAAGGGGAGAGGGCGAAGACTGTTCACTCATGTCAGTTGCCATCGGAGCATCTTGAGGCTGTCGCCAAGGCGCGCGTTCACGCCCAACGCTGCGGCCACTTCGTACCCCGAGTGCATCATGCAGTGCTCGCAGCGTGGGTCTTTCCCGTAGCCGTAGTTCTCCCACTGCGTGTCCTGAATGAGGTTGTCGAATGTCTCGTGATGCTCATCCGTGATGAGGTAACATGGCCCCTTCCAGCCCTTCACGTTGCGCGTTGGACTTGCCCACGCGGCGCAGGTCAGATCGCGTTTACCCTGCAGAAACTCCAGATAGATCGGCGACGTATTCATCGCGTACTTCGCGAATAGCGACTGCGCTTCGTTAAACTTCTGCTTGATTTGATCGCGAGTCAGGAAGATCTCGGCAGCGCCATCCGGGTTGGTGCTGCAGACTGCGGCGTATCCATATGCGGGAGCCATCATGAATCCATCGACGCCCAACTGCGTGAGATACCCATACATGGCGTCGATTTCCGCCATATCGGTTTCTTTGTAGATGGTGGTATTCGTACACACCATGAAACCGGCCTTCTTCGCGGCCTTGATACCTTCCACCGCCTCGGCGAACACACCCTCGCGTTCCACCATCAGGTCGTGCGTCTTTTCCAGGCCGTCGAGGTGGACATTAAAGAAGAACCGCGACGACGGTTTGAACTGGTGCAACTTTTTGGTGATGAACATCCCGTTCGTGCAAAGATAAATGTGCTTGCGTTTCTTGAGGATACCACGGACCAACTCGCCGATCTGCGGATAGATCAGCGGTTCACCGCCGCAGATACTGACGATCGGCGTTCCGGCCTGATCGACGGAATCGAGGCACTCTTCGAGCGACAACTTTTGCTTGATGGTCGATTCATATTCGCGAATGCGACCACAGCCCGTGCACGTTAAGTTGCACGCATGAAGTGGCTCCAACATGAGCACCAACGGGAATCGTTGCTTACGCTGGAGCTTTTTCTTGATCATATAGCCTGCCATATCAGTGGTCAGGCTAAGGGGGAATCGCATGGCTTCTCCAGAGTTGTTGGCTACGAGCGGTTAATCGTTCGCGCGATTAATAACGGAAGACGTGTGCATCATTGTGTGGGTGTGGGCCGCATCGATTCGGTATTCACGTGCGTTCGCGGCCATGAGTTTGCAGCCAATGGCTCCCGCATAGCGGCCCAACGCCATGAGCGGGAAATACACGGGATACATGTGGTATTTCAGGTAGAACACACGCGGGAAGCCGGTGCCGGTGAACGGCCCTTCGGTCCAACCGCCATCGGTGTTCTGGGTGCCAACGAGATACTCGACGCCCGCTCGCACTTCCGCGCTATCGGCATCGCCAGCCGCGATCAAACCAAGCACAGCCCACGCCGTTTGCGAAGGGGTGGATTCGCCCTGCCCTGCGGTGTTTGGATCATCGTAGCTCTGGCAGCTCTCGCCCCAGCCACCATCGGCGTTCTGCGCATCCTTCAGCCATCGCACCGCCCGGCGAATCGCTGGCGTGCCCATATCGAAGCCAACCGCCGCGAACCCGACGAGCACTTGCCAGGTGCCATAGATGTAGTTGACGCCCCAGCGGCCGAACCACGCGCCGAATTCTTCTTGCCGGGCCAACACGAATTCAATTGCACGATCGACGGGCCTCTGCCCAATGCGGAACCCGTAATGGCTGAGCGATTCGAGCACGCGAGCGGTGATGTCCGGGCATGCGGGGTCGAGCATTGCGTTGTGATCCGCGAACGGCACCTTCTCCAGCACTTCGTTCTCGATATTGCGATCGAACGCACCCCAGCCGCCATTGCTGTTCTGCATGGCGAGCAGCCAATTCACTGCGCGAGTGGTGGCGGGTTGCACCTCGGGCCGATGCGCGTGGCCCGTGCGGGCCAGTGCGATCAGCACCATCGAAGTGTCGTCTGTGTCCGGGTAGAAGGCATTGCGGTACTCGAAGTACCAGCCGCCCGGTTCGACCCCGCGAACGGTTTTGGCCCAGTCGCCGGTTGTGCGAACTTCGCGATCGCGCAGCCATTGCACGGCCATCTCGGCTTCGGGCGAGTCGCCGGGTTGGCCCGCGTCGATCGCCCCAATCAGCGCGAGTGCGGTATCCCAGACCGGCGACTTGCACGGCTGCAGTCGAATCGTATCCCCTTCGGTGATGCACAGATCATCGAGTTGCCCCATCACCCACTGCATCTCGGGTTCGTCGTCGGACAGGCCAATGGCTTTCAGCACGATCGCGTGATAAACGATTGGCGGGAAGATGGCACCAATGCCATCACTTTCGCCGTCGCGGCTCCGCTCGCGCATCCATTCCAGCGCTTTGCGCACCGCCCTGCGGCGAAGCGGAGTAAGGCCGAAGCGTTCAACCTTCTTCAGCACGCAATCCACGCCAAGGAAGAAGTTCGTCCACGAGATCCACTTGGCCGTGGGCTTCGCGGGCCAGCGCGGCGTTTCGGGCGGTTCCAGAAACAACTCGCGGATGTGCATGCTTTCCGGCAGCACCGTTACCGGTTTGTAAGCATCCACGACCGAGAGCGGAACGAAGATTGTCCGGCTCCACGCCGACATGGCGTAAATGTTAAAGAAGAACCAGCGAGGCAACAGAATGAGTTCAGCGGGAACCGTGGGGCAGGCGGCGAACGGGATTTGCCCCAGCAACGCAAGATAGAACCGCGTGAATGAGTTGGTCGCTTCCGCGCCGCCGATGTTCCGAATCGCGGTGGCCGCACGCAGCATTTGCGGGGCTTGTGGCGAATCGCCGGCAATCTTTAACGCAAAATAGGCTTTGACCGAAACACTCACTTCCGCCGGCCCGCCAGGATAGTTCGGCCAGCCGCCTTGCGGGAGTTGTTTCGAGCGCAAGTAGTTGATTAGCCCTGGAATTCGTGGATCGTCGAGCTTGCCAAGAAATGTGAGCAGAAGCACGAACTCAGATTCGAGAATGGTGTCGCCTTCGAGTTCCCCGCACCAATGCCCATCGGCCTCACGGCGGGCAAGCAAACCGAGCCGGCCGCGTTCGAGCGTGGCGGAGAGTTCCTCACTCCAATCGAGATCGCGCGGGTTGGAAGCCGTGGCGGCTCGTGTCACGGGGGAATCCTTTCCTTCAAGCACTTAAGTTCGACTGATGCCGATTTTCGGGTGTCAGAATCGCTCGGTTTCCAAGCGATTCCGCTGGGGTGGCGGAGTTTTTTGGACACCCCACCCTCCCGCCCGGAGATCGCAATGTTGCGAAATCCCCTTGTTTTCGCACAA
>JBGSLF010000017.1:0-31991 GCA_041740855.1 Gemmata sp. | reverse complement strand
TGCTGGGGTAGAAATCCTAAAAAGTGATCGGCACAACGAAATAAACGGCTTGAATTGCGAGAAGGCTGGGGTAACGCGATTTTGCGACTGGCAGCAGCACCTACGATTCCCGCCAAGGGCGAAACGCGCAAGAACCTCAGAGTCAGAAGGTATGTCGTGACAAACGTTCGCCCACGGTGTACACTTCTCATTACCCGCTGATGCACACCGCACCAAACCGATTATCCCGCCTGCCGGTTCGCCAACTTCTCCCGAGGCCCAACGATGCGTAATGCCTTCGCGCTGGCGCGTCTCTTAATTGTGACCGGTGCCTTCTTAACCAACGCACCGTGCAACGCTGCGGAGAACAGCGAGCAAGATCAGTACGAAGAGAAGGCGATAGCACGATCCGCCGAACGCGCTGTACGGTTCGTGAAATCCGATCGAGCGATTTGGGTGAAAGTGCTCGAAGCCGAGTTTCCTGGCCGCGTGGGAAACCCGCTCAAAGATGAGGAATATGGGGCGTGGTACATGCTCATCGCCGGAACCGCCGAAGAATGGCGGAAAGCGGATGTGGCAGGCAAACCACTTGCGGAACTCTTCGACCGCACGATCCAGCGGTTGGAACTCGGGCCGGTTCCCTCAATCAAGCGGGATGAGTTCATGCGATACGCCCGCAAGGTGCTCGCAAACGGCAATCCGCAATCCGGCTCCGATGCGAATGAAGAAGTGGACCGGGTGTTTCGTGTGCTGGATCGCAACGGCGATGGTGTTCTGGAACTGGAAGAGCTAACAACCAAGCTGCGGGAAGTGCGCGTGCGTGTCGATATCGATGGGAATGGGAGAATCGACAAGGACGAATATCGCACGCATTACCAAACGCAAGTTATCGCCGGAGCAGAGGCCATGGCGGCCCGCGATTCCCGTGATAAAAAGAGTGATCCCAAATCCGCGGCATCCACGACAACAAACGATTTCCAACAGATTCTGACCGTCGCAGATACCGACAAAGATGGGCAGATTGCACTTCACGAATGGCGCAAAGCCGGGCGACCCATCGAGGTATTCATGAAGATGGATCTCGATGAAGACGGGCTGATGACGCGTATCGAATTTGCTCGTTACACAGATCAGATAGAGCAAGAAAATAAAGCCGAAGTGATGAAGGCCGAAGAGATGAAGACAACGGCAATGAAGCCCTAAGCCGTGTGTTAGCGGCGACTGACTTCCGCATCGGCTTTGCGTAACCGCTCTCCCAGGCGGCGCAGCCCTTCTTCGACCGATACTCGCGGCGTGTAGTCCAGATCGCGCCGGGCCGCGGAGATATCGTACCAGTGCGAAGTGGAGAGTTGCACCGCCACAAAGCGAGTCATGGCGGGTTCGCTGGTGAGGCGAAACAAGCCATGCACCCACTCCAGCATGCGGCCGGCGAACCGCGCTTTCCATGCGCTGATGGTGCGACTGACCGGTGGCACGCCGGCTTCGGCTAACACCAAGTTGATGAACGCCCACAGATCCACCGGTTCGCCATTGGAAATGAAATACACTTTGCCGGCACAGATGGAACCCACATCCAAGCGGTTCGCCGCGTTAATGTGCGCGTCGGCAGCGTTATCGATATAAGTCACATCCACTTTCACGGATCGCGAACCAATCCGGCGAAGCTTCCCTTCTCTGGCACGTTGCAAAATGCGTGGGATCAGATGCGGATCGCCCGGGCCAAAGATCAAATGCGGACGCAGCGACACCGTGGCGAGGTTCGGCCCGTTCGCGGCAATCACGGCTTTCTCGGCGATGGCCTTGGATTCGGGGTAATAGGCGTCGAAATGTCTCGGATACGGAAGCGATTCATTCGCATTCTCGATATCGGAATTCGAGTGAACCACGCTCGGGGTGGAAGTGTATACGAGCTTCCGCACACCAAACTTGCGACACGCCGCAATCACGTTTTCCGTGCCGGTTACGTTGGTATCAAAGTAATCGCGTTTGCGGCCCCACACGCCGGCCTTCGCCGCAACATGGAAGACGATATCGCAACCCGCAACAGCTTGTTCAACGGCCGCGGTATCCGTCAGATCGCCCAGACATTGCTCCACACCGAGTTCATCGAGCCAGGGATAATTCGAGCGCGTCAACGACCGCACGGAATCGCCGCGCTGACGCAGCAATCGCACAATCGCACCGCCCAGGAAACCGCCACCGCCCGTAACCAGCGCCTTCATTGAGGCAACTCCACACTCATGGCACGCGACCCACTTGCGTGAGCCGGGTTCCAGTTCTCGCCCAACTGCTTGTTCGCCCACACCGCAAGTTTCTCACGGAAGATCTTCGAATTGTGCCGCACATCCACCGGGAAACTCCACTGATGGGGCAAGAACGCCGCGATGGTGCGAGTATGCTCAAAGGCATCAGCACGCGCACGCAATGCCACGAGCATCACTTCCCACTTCGGCAGGCGATCCCATTCCACGCACAGAACCGGATACGTCACGCCTTCGCGAACCACGCCAACCAGAGCCGTTCGCCAGACGCCGGATAGTGTGTTGAAGATCGGTTCGACCTGATCGGTGAACAGTGTACCGTGCAGAGTAACCACGCGATGCGACTTGCGACCACAGAACCACAAGCGGCCCACGTCGTCGAGGTAGCCCACGTCGCCCATGCGGTGTAGCACGTCGCCGGTGTGTGGGTCACGGATCTTCGCCAGGCGGGTTGCTTCGGGGCGTTTGAAGTACCGCCGCGTCACCATCGCCCCGCGAACCACGAACTCGCCGACTTCGCCGGGCGGCAACCTGAGCGTGTCGCTCCATTCCGGAATCGCCACATCGCTGATCGGAACAACATATACTGTTGCACCTGCAACCGGCCGCCCGACGCACACGCCTTTGCCGTTATCCGTTAGAGTTCGCGTTGCCGTCAGAATCTCGCGACTCCCGATGTTGGCGACCGGCAGCGCTTCCGTCGCGCCATAGGGCGTGAAGACCTGCACACCAGGAGTGAGCAGTCGGCAAAAGCGTTCGATATCGCCAGCCGAAGCGGGCGCACCGGCAGAGATCACGCGCCGCAGCGTGGGCAGCCGAGTGGGTACATCATCGTGACTAACGCCATCGCTATCCGCAGTCGGCAATGGCCCCGTGTTCTTCCGCCAATCTTGATTCAATCCCCACAACGCCAGCGCCCGCAGCACTGCGGGCGATCCGAACATGTTTGTGGCGCGGAACTGCCGAATCTGGGCCACAGCTTTGCGTGCGTCGATGTTGGCGGGGCGGGTGGCGTCCATATCAGGGATCACGCACGTCATGCCCAATGCGGGGCCAAACAGCGCGAACAGTGGGAACGTGCAAAGATCCACTTCGCCGGGTTCGATCCCGTATGTCGCCTGCAACATCTCCACCTGTGCCGCGAAGTTGCCATGCGTGTACTCCGCACCTTTCGCCACACCCGTGCTGCCACTGGTGAACAGCACCGCAGCGGGTTCATCGCGTGCCACATCTGGTATCGCGTATGCCCCGCGTGAACGGCCAACGTCGCGAACCTGTGACAACGATCTGTCGCAGAAGAATCGTCCGCGACCCACATTCACCGTGGTGCGAATGCTGGCCGTGGCCCACCGCAGCACGCGGCGGGCGAGATGCGCTTTCGCAATGCCGATGAAGGCTTCTGGTGCGGCTTCGGCGAGGCACTTCCCCAGGTTTCGCACACCCATGCCAGGATCGATCAACACGGGCACCGCTGCGACTTTGAACAGAGCGAACGTGAGCGCAAAGAACTCGGGCGATGGCGGCACCATCAGTGCCACGCGAGTGCCGCGAGCGATGCCCGCTTCGATTAAACCGTGGGCAATCGCATCGGCCTCGGCGTTGAGTTCCGCGAATGTGATCGCACGATGTGCGGTCTCGCCTTTGGGCCGCACCCGACGAAGCGGAACATGAATCGCCACCCAGTTGGGGCGTTCGGCCGCCATGCGGGCCAGGTGCGTTGCAACGTTGATGGGAGATGTGCCCATGCTATAAGATCGGGTTTTTCGTCAAGAATTCCTGCACCCGAGCAATCACTTCATCCTGGGCATCTTCGAGCAAATAATGCCCGCAATCGGGCCAAGTGTGCGTTTGGGCGTGCGGAAAATAGCGTTGCCATTCGGCGAGAAAGTGTTGATCGAATACGAAGTCTTGCAGGCCCCAAAGCAGCAGCGTCGGAACCTGCGCGAACTTCGCGAGTGACAACGCGGTGTCGCGAACGATGTCGTAGCCCGGATCGGTTTCCTTGAGCGGAATCGTCTGCACAAACTTGAGCACGGCCACGCGGTTCGCGGGTGTGTCGTACGGCTTCAAGTACATCGCTCGCACTTCAGGCGAGAGCGGTTTCCGCGTCGCACACCACTTCGCAGCGGCCCGGCAAAAGGCATTCTGCTTGAGAATCAGCCACGCACCGAGGCTCGTGTTGCGGCCCAACCACAATGAGCGCGGCAATCGCTTCCCGGCGGGAATCGGGAACGCACCGGTGTTGGATGCAACGATTCGCTTGACACGTTCCGGATGCCGGGCGGCGAACGCCATGCCAATCATCCCGCCCCAGTCGTGCACCACCAGAGTGAGCTTTTCCTGCAAACCGAGTTGATCGAGGAACGCTTCGAGATCGTCCACACGCGACTTCAAAGAGTAGTCGTACTGCGTGGCGGGTGGCTTATCCGAAAGCCCGCAACCGATGTGATCCGGCACAATGCAGCGGTGCGTGTTGCGAAGTGCAAGCACGAGATTGCGGTAATAGAAGCTCCACGTGGGATTGCCATGCAGCATCACCACGGTTTCGCCCGTGCCTTCGTCCAGATAGCTCATACGCAGATCGCGTCGGACGAATTCACGCGGCGTGAATGGATAGCCCGGAAGGGGCGAAGGTGTGTGCGATGCTGCGGGCGAAGGCGTGGTTTCGGAAGCTGTGCCGGTCGTGTTACTCATATCATCCGCTCAATCGTTGATCCCTTCACCCGTTCGCGATCTCGGAGCGATCACCATTCCACTCCTAACATCAGACAGTTCAAACCGCTGCCGATGCCGAGAAGCCCGACGCGATCGCCGGGGCGGAGGAAGTCCCGTTCTTCGGCCAATGCCGCGGTGAGCGGAAGCGACACGGTGCCGATGTTCCCGAGGAATTCGAACGTGCTAAATTCCTTCTCGCGCGGAATGCCAAATGCCTTGAGCATCGCATCGCGGTGACCCGCCCCAACTTGATGACAGATCACTTTATGGAGGTCGTCGTTCATCCAACCGAACGTGCCGAGGAATTTCTTCCAGGTTCGTAGTCCGAGATCGACGCCATATTTCAATACTTCGCCGGCGTGCGTTTCCATGAACGGAACCATAACGTGCCGCAAGCCCATATCGAGGCCGCGTTGCATGAGTGCTCCCGCCTGATGCACGAGCGCCCCCGCCTGATGACCGAAGACCCGCTCGACCGTGTTAAGTGTGGCGGGCAGAAGCGACTTCACGCCCCAGCGGCACAAGTTGTGATATTCCGGCGCATTCTGAGTCACACCGCCAACCAGCCGGCGGCGTTTCTCCTTGGAGAACTTCTCGCCGACCACCAGCACCGCAACCGCTCCCGAACCGCCGGTGAGCGTGGCAACCGATTCGCGGAACAGTTCCAGCGATTTGGTGCGGACCATCTGATCGATTACGTTCTCGTTAATCTCGCGCGATGTCTCGGCGGACACGACCAATCCGGCTCGAGCCTGGCCCAATTCAATGCGGTTGGCGATATCGACGATGCCGTTAAGCACGCCAAGGCACGCATTGCTAATATCGAATATGGCCGCATCGGGGTTGATCTTCAACTCGTGCGCAACCGCGCAGGCGGTGGCTGGCTCGTACTGCTCGCGGCACACGCCGGCGTAGATCAGCACATCGATATCCGAACCCGTGAGATCCGCCGCCGCGAGCGCCTTCTTCCCGGCATTCGCCGCCCCACGCGACAGCGGGTAACCCGGTTCCCACCAGCGCCGTTCATTGATCCCCGTGAGCAACTCCAGTTGCCCCGGACTCATGTTAAGCGCCTGATACACCGGTGCGAGGCGGGCTTCTAACTCCGCAGTCGATACGACCACTGGTGCGAGTTCATACCCAATCGATTCGATATGGACTTGGTTATATCTCATGCGCGAGTACATACCGGCGTGGTGACGCGACACCGGGAATCCGTCCCGGTTGGGGACTACTCTAGTGTAAAGTCGGTCATCTGGTAGATGACACGCCCGTCCACAGTGAGGAATCCATCAGCGGTCAGGCGATGATTGTCATCTTGCACCGCAGTGACTTCAAGCACAACCGTAACTTCTCGATCGGTTGGCAAGACTTGACCGCGATAAACCCATGCGTGCGGGCGGCCAACCGCCACGGTGCGATAACCATCGGCCGGCACTTTCCGCCAGCGTTCCCATGCCACAAACTTCAGCAGTTGTAAGAACGACTCCAGCCCCAGCGAACCGGGCCACACAGGATCTTGATAAAAGTGTGCCTGGAAGAACCAGAACGTGGAGTCGACCGCGATCTTGCCCACAACAAGCCCCAAACCGGCGCGACCGCCATCGGGGATGAAGGCATCGATGCGATCGACCATCCGCAACATCGCCGCCGGGAATGGCGATTCGTGTGGCAGAACCCCGCCACGCGCGCGGCTCTGTTCGGCGTCCGTGGGCCACGGCACCTTGGCATCGCGAATCCCAACTTGATTGGCGAGTTGCGACTTCGAGAAGAAGCCGAAGTACGTTGTGCCCGTGTAGATTTCGCCCACTCGGTCACGCACTTTCATCTCGTAATGCTGGATGATCATCCCCGCAGAGTGGGACACATTCGTCATCTTCACGTTAACGATAAGTGTGCCCACGTCGGGTGTAATGGGGCGATGTTGTGTCGCCTTCCCGCCCAGATTGCGGAACGATAAGTCTTCCGGACTGGTAAGCGCCGATCCACAATATGCGGCCAACCAACCGCATGGTTGCAGCGCGATTTCGAGCAACACCGCGAAGGGCATGTTCGTGCCGCGATTGGCGTCGAAGTACCACGCATCGGGCGGCACATCGTATTCCGTCTCGCATGCCGCCCCGGCTTTCAACACGAACGGTTCGCCGGTTACCGCCACAACGCGATCGAGAAATTGAAATGGCGGGCCGGGCAATCGTGCCAGCACTCGCTCGGAATCGAACACTTGATACTGCGGGCCAAACGCTTCGGATGGCTTACCGTTGGAGTATGCCATGATGGAGGCGGAATCGTACAGCACGCGCGGCGATTGTTCGCGTGTTTGCGGTTCGCGATCTGTTGCCACGCGGCCCGCGTTGGCCCACATCGTTTCCAGCATCGCCCGCGTGAGGCCACTCATACGCAGGCTCATATTGGTGATTTCGACGATCGGCTTGCCATCGGCGTACATCAGCGCATCGGCGATGCAGAACGGCTCGGGGCCATAACCGAGTTCTTTAATGGTCACTTCGTAAGTTACGGTCTTCGTCGTGGCGATCACTTGCCCGCGACACTTCAACCGGCTGTTTATTCCGGGCACCGGTTCGCACACCATTTCGCCCGCAGCGCCAATCCACCCCATACGCATCAAGAGCACGCGAAGGGTGTGAAGGCAGCACTCATACATGAGCGTGCCGGGCATCACTTGATCATCGACGAAGTGGCAAGTGAGGAACCAATCATTGGGGTGAATATCGAATTCGGCACGCACGAAGCCGATACCGAAGCGACCACCGGCGGGATCGATCAGCGGCACGCGATCGACCAGCCGCAACATGCCGCCGGGAAGTGTGGCAGGGCTGGCGAGTGGCAGGTGTGCGAACTCCACACCGAAGGCCGCCGCGAGGTCGCCCGCCCGGAGTGCTTCCACTTGTTGCGGCGAGAGCGCGCATTCGCGTTGCGGCACCAGATCGCGCCAGTCCGCGGGCCGCTTGCCCGGCATCCGCTTCTTATCGAGCGCGGTCTGCACAATTCCCTTGCCCGCCGCAAGAGCGTTCGCCGTGAAGAAACCAGCGACACCGCTTCGCATCGTGATGAACGGTTCGCCGTTCACGGTGCCATCGAAGCGAAACCGGAAGAGCCAGGAATCGCCCTGCTTGGTGAACTCATCAATGGCGATGTCGTACACCACCGTTTCGCCCACCTTGGGTAACCCGCGGTGGAAACTCACGACCGCATCGAGCAAGCGATACACGGCCAGTCCGCGTGTCTCGAAATCGATCCCCAGGAAGCCCGAGAGGAACAAGTCCGCTTGCCCCGCTTCAACAGAGATTGCCGTAGGAATGCGTTCACATTCCAGATACCAGCGATCCGCGCGAACGGCGTGTTCAGTCACCACGCGGCCGCGTGTCATCGAGAGCGGCTCGCCTTCAATCTGTGTGATGCGATCGACCAGTTGCAGCGGGCCATCGGGCAGACGCACGCGAGTGGGGAAGGTATCGATTTCGGCGAATCGCGTGCCCAGCGCATCCGCGACTTTCCCCGCCGCGAACGCGCAACACTGCTCCCAGTTCAGCGCACGCGGCACAGCATCCGGAACAAGTGCGAACGCCATAGCAGGCATCGAAGCTTCCGCTACGCGAATCGCAGCATCGGCCCCGTTACCAAGGGTAACGGGCAAGCCCGCGTTATCGCCGGTTTGCATCCACGCATGCAGCAAAGATGTCTGGTTCTGAATCAACGCACCGGCGGCTTCGGTGAATCGCTGGTTCAATCGCAGGAACGCTTCCTGCGCCTGCATATTCAGCACCCGCACATTGATCGCGGAGTCGATCGCAGGCGCGACCGTGGCGAGGTGCGTCGAATGCGACTCTTGAATTGAAGGAATCGCGTGCGTGACTGGTGGCGGCACTTCCACTTGGATGCGTGCGAGTTTGCGAACTGCTGGAATGGCGATCGGAACGGCTGGCGGTTGCCCGACGGGAATCACAATGGCATTCGCATTCCGAGTGGTTGGTTCGCGGTGAGCGACGCACGTCATTGGGCCGCCATAAAGTGCCGCGAGATCGAATGGAACACGTTCGGCCGCGAGGTGCCCCAACAAGCGAAGAACCTGCGATACCGCGTCCTGCTTCGCCGCGTGGGCCGCACGCGCCAGATGCGGGCGATCGCCCAGAATCGCATCGATCATGCGAACGCACGAGTTCCCGGGGCCAACTTCCACGAACACGCGAACGCCATCGCGATACGCCGCCTCGATCACGGCGGGTACATCGATTGTCTGCAATAAACCCGCGGTGATCGACTCCGCACAACTCTGTTCGGTTGGTTCGTAAACTCGGCTCCACGCCCCGCTATACACCGTCACGCCGGCAAGCGTTTCAACCGGCAGAGTGTGAAGTTCGCGATACGCTTCTTCGACCACGCCGCCTGCTTCGCAGTGCGCGAGTGTCACGCCCGTTAGTGGCATCAGCGGTTGACCCACGATCGCGGCCAACTTCGCCACATCAGCCCGTATTCCGCCGATCACGCATTCCGTTGGCGTGTTCACGATCAGCAAGAACGCACGCAAGCCCAGCCGCAGCGCCGCGGCCACCTCGCTTCGCGAGGCACTGATGAGGCCGATTGCCCAGTCAACGGGTTCATCATCTCGCATTCGCCAGTGTCGGCGGGCCGCGTTGTAAGGCGGTGCGAGATCGGAGACGAACAGCGACGAACGCCGCATGCGCCGGAACATTTCGTCGCGCGATAACCACGCCCGCACGCCAAAGAGGCCCGCCGATTCCCCCAGGCTCAGCCCGATCATGGCATTCGCACGCACACCGAGTGACACCAGGATGTCACTCACAAGTGAGCCAACCGTAACCTGGCCAAACATCAATTCGCGTGCCGGTGCGGAATCGGCAACGCCATCCCAGAAATGCTCCGGGGCGAACTGCCCGTGCAGCAGTTCATTCTCTGCCTGCTGTCGCCGAAGGATCGCCGGGAACTGCGCGGACAAATCGCGGCCCATGCCATCGAACTGATTGCCCGACCCTGGATATACGAACGCGCACTTCGCCTGATTTCCGAGTGGTTGCGGCGAATAGAACACGCGATCACGCAAGGCCGGCTTTGCCGTGATTGGCAGCGGCGTGTGCGGGTTCACTCGCAGATTTTCATTCGCAAAAGCAATCTGCTCGATCAACTCCGTAACAGACCGTGCGACAAGCGACACCGCCCGCGTGCGAGTGTTTGCCAGCGGAGACGATTGGAACCAACTCTGTGCTATGGCTTCGATATTCTTGCCGCTCGCCGCAACCGCGAGCGTGTGCAAGCGATTCAGCCCATCGAGCAAATCCGCAGGCGTATCGCCTTCAACCACGAAGAGCGCTTCTTCGCGTGCCGCGAGTGGTTGGCTCCGGTCCGAGTGTGCTGCGAGTTGAGCATTCCCCGCGTGTTCCTGTAACAGCAACGCATAGTGCGAGCCATCCACACTCGCCGCGGTGACAACCGCTCGCCTTGGCCCCGCCGCGGAATCGTGCAACCAGTATCGCGCAGGCGACCCCGGTCGCACTTCTTGCCACAACGCCACGCACGCCTTTGCAAGCGATGCCGCTGTAGAAGCCGCACCGGTTTCGCCCACATCGGAAGTGGCATCGAAGGGTATGGCACCGGCCCACTGCTGACCGGCATCGGCTTCCGCGCGACTAAACGCGGCAGTCGGCTCACTCGCCGCACCCACTCCATTGATGACGGCATACACGCGGTCGCCATCGCGTTCCGCATGGGCCAACCGCTTCAGCACGAACGCCGCTGCGCCTTCACCGGGCTGCGTCACTTCGCCAGGTAACACACAACGCGGGTCGCAGGCCAAATCGACTCCGCCCACAACCGCGCGATCAATCTCGCCGCTGCGCAGTGCTCTTACCCCGAGCTTGATCGCGCAAGCGGCGGACGCTTCTTCACTGCACACCGTGTGGCTTGGTCCGCCGAAGTGAAACGAACGCGCGATGCGGCTCGCGGCGATGCTTCCCAGTGCGCCCATCGTGCGATTGGCGGAGAGCGGCGGAGATGCGCGATCGGCATCATCGCGCGCACCGCGTGCCAGCACACTCCACCGCAGATTGAAATTCGTGGTGTTCGGATCGAGCGCCAGGCCAATGAACACGCCCGTGTTCGCGGCTGCTTCATCCTCTTGGTTTGCGTCCGTCGCGCGATCCGTGCGTGAATCGCAATCGTCCAGCGCCAACGCCGCCACGTTCAACATCAGGAGTTGTTGCGGCAACGTCTCTTCGAGTTCCTTCGGCGGAATGCGGAACCGATCGATGGGGAAGACCAACTCTTCGATCCCGAGCGCAGGCGGGCTTGGTTCTGTGGCGAATCCCCAGCCGTTCATCTTGGCGACCGTTGAGCCAACTTCACCGCCGAGCACGTGTTCCTGAAACTTCCGCAAGTCGTCCCACGGTCCAAAGTGTGCCGCCATGCCAACGATTGCAATGGGCATGTGCGTTGTGGGGGCTGGGTGCGCGCGAACGAACGTGCCGCGTGGCTCCGTCCACTCTTCCAGAAGCAAGTGCGCGTTCACGCCGCCAAAACCGAACCCGCTGACCGCTGCGCGCCGCGGAGTATACGCATCGCGTTGCGTCCACGGTTCTTGTTTCGCAAGCACGCGGAACGGGCCGCCGCCATAGCGCAAGCCCTGAGCGGGGGCGACGAAGTTTGCTTGCGGCGGCAACGTCTTCGCTTGCATCGCCAGTAACACCTTCGCCAGCGCGGCCGCACCGGCACCCGTTAACAAGTGGCCAACGGTGGACTTCACCGACCCGATAACGCACTGGCCAGCTTTCCAATCGGCTTCGCCCCAGAGTTCGCGCAGGCTCTCGAATTCCACGGCATCGCCCACGGGTGTGCCGGTCGCATGGCATTCGATCACGTCCACATCTTGCGGCTTCCATCCGGCTCGTTCGTACGCCGCACGCATCGCCCGGAGCTGGCCTTCTTTCGCTGGTGCGAGAAGGTTGCCGTGGCGATCGTTCGATAGCCCTGTACCGGCGATAATGCCAAGAATGGTGTCGCCCTGTGCGAGCGCATCGGTCAGACGTTTCAGCACGAAGATGCCCGCGCCTTCGCCAACCATCAAACCATCGGCGCGGGTATCGAAGGGCGAACAGTGCCCCGACACCGACAGCGCGCGAAGTTGAGCAAAGCCCATCTGCGTGTACTGGCTATCGGGCCGCGAGCAACCGCCGGCCAACATGGCATCGGCACGCCCGTCGAGAAGTTCATCGACCGCGAGCTTGATCGCATAAAGCGACGACGCACATGCGGCATCGAGAGTGAAACTTCCGCCACCAAGGCCAAGGCCATTCGCGAGCAAACCCGCTGGCAACCCTGCGACATAACGATTAAGTGCGTGCGTGCTTGTTCTCGGAAGGCCGAACTTCCCGCCCAGCACTTCGCGGCACAAATCGGAGGCTTTATCGGTCGGCAAGCAGATATTGCCGAGAACCACGCCCACACGCGAGCGATCCACGTTCTCGGTGCGAGCCGCATGCCACGCGCGGTTGCCCACATCCAGAACGAGGTGAAACAACGGGTCGAGTTGTTCCACCAACGCCGCATCAAGTGTTAACCCGGAGAGGTCTGGCTTGAAGGGATCGAGGTAATAGCCGCGGAGAGAATAGACGGTGTCCGGGTTCGCGATTCGCGGATCGCGGCATTGCTCGGGCGGCAACACCCAGCGACCGGGCGGAACCTCGCGCGAGCAATCGGCCGCCGTTGTGACATTCTCGCGGAACCGGACAAGATCGGCCCCCGAACCAGGGAATCGACCGGCAACAGACACAATGGCGATACGGTCTTTGGACGGCATCCGGTGTGCGTGGGTGAGGAGTGAGAGATGAAGGAACGGGCGATCACTTGGTGCGTGAACTCGGGCGATTCTGCTTATCTCGAATGAAGCGGCACGAGCGCGTTCACTTTCGCACCCGTGTGTTCCTTCTACTGGGATCTATTGACCATCACTGCGGCACAAGCTGATTGTTGCGGAACGCCTCATTCAACGTCTTCTCCATAATGCATTCGTAGTCTTGCATCTGGGCCACCACCTGGCCTTCGGGATCGAGGAAGTCGATATCCGCCCGGGCGAATTTGCCATCGTCGCGCCGCACACGAATGACAACGGTTACCGGGTCTGCCGGGTAGTTCTTGCGATACTGCCGATAGCGGCTGGCGAAGCACGGCAGCGAGCCAGAACCGTGGCGGGTTTGCGTCCAAAGAATCATCATCTGGAATGCGGCATCCAACACGAGCGGATCGGCCACCCACGACGACCGCAGCGGCGAGCGGAACCACTCGGCCGGCAATGGCGATGGATACGCCGTGCCGATAAACGCGGAGTCCGAAGCGCCTTCCATCCGCTCAATGCCGTGCAGATCTGGCCCGTGGAACAACCACTCGCGATACGCTTCCGCCACGTCGTACGGTAACGGGCTAACGGGCGGCGGGCGATCGGCCGGCGGAGCAGACGGCAGTGCCGAAACCAGAACAATCTCGGCACGGGAGTGAATCGCGTGGCGACCGTCTTTGCGTAAGCCACGGAGTTCGACCGGCACCATAAACACGCGATCTTGCTTCACGGCCTTGCCCGCGAATGCTTGAATCTGTGGCGGTCCTGCGTTATCGATCTGGATGCCACTGGTCACGCGCAGATCATTGAAGCCGTGGAAGAGCAACCCCGGATTGCCGTGCAACGCGGCGTGGACGAGCCATTCCAGATGCAGCGCCATTGGCAGCACCGCTTTGCCATCCAGAACGTGCGATGCCAGTATGGGGTGGGAAGCCATATCGATGGAACGCTCGAATGCGAGGCTTAGCTCTGGCACCTGTGGCGAGGTAATCTGTGGGTTCGCGCTCTGTGGGTTCGCGCTCTGTGCGTGCGGTTCGTTGCGTGCCACGCCGTTAGCAACTCCGTCGTAACGGCCAAGTGCAACAACTTCAACGGCCGCACCATCGGCACGCAACTCTTGCAACAGGAACGCGGCCCCTTCCGCCAGGGGAATGAGTCCGACGCCTTCCGATTCGAAGACTTTGCGCAAGCCGGGCGTAACCATGCCGCCTTCCCACGGCCCCCAGTTGACCGCAAGCACGCGGCATGCCGGCCGCCGCCGGGCTTCAATCTGTGCGATCTTGTTCAGCACTTCATTGGCGCAGGCATACGCCGCCTGGCCAATCCGCCCCAGTCGCGCGGTTGTGGAACTGAACAGCACTAGCGCTTTCAGAGGTTCCGCAGCGATCTCGCGCAAGATGTTCCGCAGCCCGGTGACTTTGGTCTTGTAAACCTGATCGAATTGTTCGGGCGTCAGGTCTTCGAGTCGCTTATCGGCGAGCACGCCCGCGCCGTGAACCACTGCTGTGATTGGCCCGAACTTCTCACGCACCCGGCGACACAGATCCGCCGCCGCAACCGGATCGACGATGTTTGAAGGAATGTACTCGACGCGGCCCCCCGCGTTCGCAATCCGTTGCAGTGTGCGTGCCACTTCGCGTTGCGCCATCACCTTGGCGTAATGCTCGCCCACCTGTCGCGGGCCTGCAACCGCACCAAGCCGCGTGGCGATGGCTTTCTTCAACTCGGCTTCATCCTTCAACCCCGTGAGCCAGGCCGGTTCGGCTTCGGGCAGTGGTGTTCGGCCCGTCAGAACAATCGTGGGCGAATGCATCGCCGCCAGTGTGGTGGCCACTTCGGCCGTCACACCGCGAGCGCCGCCCGTGACAAGCACCACATCTGTTGGCCCGAAGGTGAAGGGGGTTTGCGCGAGCGCCGTTGCCACGGAGTGCAACGCGAGTTGGCATCGTTGCCCCGCGTGCCCAATCCCCACTTCGATTGGCCCCGCCGTCAGCACTTCATCAGCAATCGCAGTTGCCGCGGCCTGCGGGTTTGCGAAGGCGGGCGAAAGATCGATGCACTTGCACGCCACTTCCGGCCACTCGTGGCGAGCCGTTTTCACCAGCCCCGCCAGGCCACCCGCAATCGGGTCCGTATCCGGAGCCAGATCCGCAAGGCCGAACGCACCATCGAGCCGGGCCACGCACGCAAGCACTGCGCCACCAGTCTGCGCGGCTTGTCGCAACCCCGCACCGGCCGCTTTCACCCACTCGAACGCCCGCCGGTTCAATTCGAGATCCGCAGCGGCTTTGATCGGCGCGATCAGCACCAAGCCAGCAGGGGCACCACCTTGAGAAACCGCACACGCTGCGGACCAATCGAAGTACCGCACTTTGAAGCTCTGGTTACCCAGGCGTTGGATCACTTCCTTGGTGAGTGCGTCTGCCGCGCCCACAACCCAGATTTCGCTACCGGCCGCAATCGCCACGCGCGGGCGGGCTGGCATCGCTTCGATTTCAATCGCACGCAGAACGCTCCGATCCACGCGATCGCTCGAAAGCGCACCGGCCGGCGGCTTCGCACCATTCACTTCCGATGGCAGCGATGGCGGCGATGGTTTGGCCGCACCATTGGTTGTGTGTGTGCCATTGGCGGAAGAGCCGACCAGGAATGCGGCCACGTCACGCAGAGTGTGCAGCGAACCCAAATGTTCCGGCTTCACCTGCGGAGCTTCCGGCAATCGCTCCTGCAACGATGACAATATCTCCACACGCTTGATCGAATCCACGCCCAAATCGCCATCCAACGACAACGATAAATCCAAACTCTCCACCGGATAACCCGTCTTCTCCGATACCACCGCTAACAACGCCGCCGACACTCGATCCATATCGATGGCGGCACCGACAGTTGGGGCGGGTGTTGCAACAGTGGGTGCGTGTGCGCCATTGGCGGAAGAGCCAACCAGGAATGCGGCCACATCACGCAGAGTGTGCAGCGAACCCAAATGTTCCGGCTTCACCTGCGGAGCTTCCGGCAATCGCTCCTGCAACGATGACAATATCTCCACGCGCTTGATCGAATCCACGCCCAAATCGCCATCCAACGACAACGATAAATCCAAACTCTCCACCGGATAACCCGTCTTCTCCGATACCACTGCTAACAACGCCGCCGACACACGATCGGTGTTGAGCGTAGGAACAGGCGTCGCGGTGGGCACGGCGGCTTTCACTACAGCAGCAGGCGGCGCGTACGCAGTTGCAACAGGAGCCGGAGCCGGTGGTGTGTAAGGAGCAGGCGTTGCCACGTGAGCAACAGGAACCGCGGGAACAAGCAGCGGTGCCGCTGGTGCCACCGGAACAAGCACCGGCGCAGGTGTGATGGGAATGCTGGCGGAGAAGTTCACGCCGGTGCCAAGCCCTGAGAAAAGCAGCGTCTGTTGTTGTTCGACCAGGGCGTGAACCGTGCGGTGCGCGGATTCCTGCGATTCCAGAAACTGCTTGTGCAGCGATGCGGTCTGTTCCTGCATCCGTTGCAGGGCGGCAAGGCTTTGCTGGGTGAGCGCCAGCGCCTGAGCGAGAGAGTTGGGGTTGGCGTCAGACATACCAGATACCTTCGCGGGCGGGTTGAGCGGAGCCGGACGAATGGGGGATGAAGCATTCACCTTCGACGAACCGTTAGCCGTTGCGGCGGGAACAGGTGCCGCAAGTGGCGCGGCCGCAAGCGGCGCGATGGGCGGGCGTGGTGTGCGGGGCGAAACGTGGTTCGCTCCGCTCAGTGGCATGGTCATTCCGGGCTTATTCGCGGACAGAGGCGCGGGGCGGCAGCGACTCTCTTGCTCCCACGCTGCGAGTTCCATGCGATGGCCACGCGCCACGACGCGTGCGATTAATCGCCCCAGATCCCAAACGCCCGGCCGCTTCCCGTTCGATGAATCCAGAGCCAGCGCGGCCGCATCGGCGATGCCCGCGTCGGTCAGAATCGATTCCGCAAGCCGGGCCAACACCATGCCGGGGCCAACTTCCACGAAGGTCCGCACGCCGGCATCCGCCATCGCGCGAATCTGTTCAACGAACGCGACGGGCTTGGCCAGTTGGTTCGCCAGCAGATCGCGTGCGGCGTTCGCTTCGATCGGGTAAGCCGCAGCGGTGGTGTTTGCGAAGACCGGAGCCGCACCGGGAGTGAACGCCACGCCATCAAGTGCCGCGCGGAAGGGAATCGCCGCATCGGCCACGAGCGAGCTGTGGAACGCCGCTGCGACCGCGAGGCGCGAAGACTTCACGCCCACCTCGGCGAACGCCTTCTGGGCGCGTTCGATCTCGGCGGTGGCACCAGAAAGCACCGCTTGCTTCGGGCCATTGCGATTGGCGATCACCAGATTCAAACGCGCCTTTGCCAGAATCTGCTCGATCTCGGGCAGCGGAGCGAGAACCGCGAGCATGGAGCCAGAATCGCCGGTTCCGCGTTCGCCCATCAGGCGACCACGCAGGCGAGAGAGTGCGAAGAGTTCGTTTGGCGTGAATCGCCCGGCGGCCGCAAGTGCGACGAGTTCGCCATAACTATGCCCCGCGAGGGCATCGGCCTTTAGGCCGAATCGCTCGTTCAACACGCGCCATGCCCCGAAGCTCACCGCACCCAACGCGGGCTGAGCATTCTTGGTATCGCGCAACTCCGCGTCTTGCCGTTCACCCACGTTGGCGGCAAAACTGGTGGGCGGATAGATGCGGTCGGACAATCGGCGTGAATCCGAAACGTCCGGAGTTTGAGCGGCGACAATGGTGTTGGCGGTGCCAAGCGTTTCGATCATCTCGGGGAACAGACACGCCAAATCGCGAAGCATTCCCACGGCCTGCGAGCCTTGCCCGGGGAATAGCACCGCGAGCGAACCCGTAGCGGTGCCGCGACTAAAGCTCACGCCATCGGGTGTTTCCCACGCGGTGGCATCTGGTTCTGAAGCCAGTCGGGCTTTGGCACCCACGAGCAACTTCGGCAAATCGGTGAGCGTGCGATGCGCGGCGAACGCGAGCCGGCAGGGTAACGCGGGATTGAACGCGGCGCGGCTGGTTTCGGCGAATCGGGCGAACGCGGGCCAATCGGCGGCCGGGATCTTCCCGAGTTCGGTTGCGAGTTCCGCCAGCGTGTTCGCCGCGACCGCGACAACCTCGACCGAGCCATCCCAATCTGGCTCGGGCTTCGCGCTGTCGTACTCTTCGAGAACCGCGTGGAAGTTACTGCCGCCGAACCCGAACGCCGAGAGGGCAGCCCGCCGCGGATGATCCTTGCGTGGCAACCACGGCCGCATCTGGGTGTTCACATAGAACGGCGAATCCGCATCGGCTAGCGGTTCAACCGGCTGCGTCACTTTGATCGTCGGCGGCAGCACTTTGTAGTACAGTGCGAGCGCCACTTTAATGAGCGATGCCGCACCGGCCGCGGCCTTCGTGTGGCCAATCTGCGACTTCACCGAACCCAGCGCACACCACGGATGAACCGTTGCAGCGCCTTCGCTCTTGCGACCCGTCGCCGCATTGCCGCTATAGACTTCTGTAAGAGCCGTTGCTTCCGCAGCATCGCCCACACGGGTGCCGGTGCCGTGCGCCTCAACCAACTCAATGGTATTGGGCGTGATGTTGGCGGCCCGATAGGCGTTCTGCAGGCATCTCACCTGTCCTTCGGAACTCGGCGCATAGATCGCATTCCCTTTGCCATCGCTGCTCGATCCGATTCCCTTGATGACGGCGTAGATGGTATCTCCGGCGGCCTCGGCATCGGCGAGGCGTTTCAGCACCACCACGCCCAATCCTTCGCCGAGAATCGTACCGTCGCCATTGGCATCGAAGGGCTTGGCATCGCCCGTGGGCGAGAGAGCGGGCGTTTTACTGAAGCACATGTACATGAAGATGTCGTTGAACGTGTCGCACCCGCCGGTGACAACCACATCGGCCCGCCCGGTCTGGAGTTCCATCGCGGCGAGGTGAACCGCACTAAGCGAGCTGGCGCACGCGGCATCGACGACGCAGTTGGTGCCTTGCAGATCAAGGCGATTCGCGATGCGGCCCGCAACCACGTTTCCGAGCAAGCCTGGGAAGCTGTTCTCTTGCCACGGCACATACGACTCGGCGATGCGAGCGGCCGCGTCTTCGATCCGGTCGTCCGGAATCCCGGCGGCCTTCATCGCCTTCTTCCACTTCGGGTGGCCCAGCCGTGCCCCAAGCGGAATGACAAGTTCCAGCGTGCCCGTGACGCCGAGAATAACGGACACTCGCGTGCGATCGATCGCGTGCGTTACGGCGGAACCATTCTCGGGTGCGGCGTTGCGATCTGCTAACACCACGCCAGCATCGGTGAGAGCCTGCTTCGCGACCACCAAGCCGAGCAACTGCGTGGTATCGGTGGCTTCGATATCGCGGGGGGAAATGCCGAATTCGCGCGGGTTAAAGTCCACCACTTCGAGAAACCCGCCGCGGCGGGCGTAGGTCATGTCTGGCGTCTTGGGGTCGGCGTCGAAGTAATCGGCCGGGTTCCAGTGCGTGGCGGGCACTTCGGTGACGCAATCGACACCGTGCTTCACGTTAGCCCAGTAATGCCCGGAACCGGCGGCCTTCGGGAACAGGCAGCCGATGCCAACGATGGCCAGAGGAATGTTGTGCGTCTCGGTGTTCAAATCACTTGACCTCGTGGCAAACCGCCGGATGCGATTCCGGTGGCGTTGCTCAGCCCATTCGCTTGTTCACTTGATCCGCCGGAAGTGGCCCGGTCGGGAAGCATTCGTCTGCAAGTTCCACGCCACATTGCCGCAACGCCTGTCGGCGAAGCACCACGCCCGCGCCGTACAGCAGGTTGTGGGCCACGGCGACCACCGTGCGGTTCTGCGGGGCTTCCAGCGCCGAGCCTTTCGCCCACTCGTTGAATGCCCCCATCGATGGCCCGCACCAAACCTGATAATCGAGTTGCCGGCCCGCTTCCCCGCTGTTGGCCCATCGGCTTGAAAGGCCCAGATACCAGCGGAATACCAGTGCCATTCGGTGCTTCGGATCGCTTTCGGCTTTGGGCAACTGCGTGGGATCGCGGCGCAGAAAGAAGGCTCGCGTCTGTTCCCACACGTCGGCGAACGTGGTGCGCAGGAACGTCTTCTCTACCTGGACACGTTCCGCCTCTGGAATCGCTTCCCACGCGGGGTAAGCGCGATAGAGTTCGAACAACTTGGCGGCGCGCATCGGGAACATGGTGCCGCGTTTGAGCACTTGCACCCTCACGCCCATCTCGAACATGTCGGCCGCCGGGGCCATTGTCACATCCGCTTGGCCCGCTTCGGCGAGCATCTTGCGAACCGCGTCTGAACTTCCGGACTCCACACACGCCTGGTTCACACTGCCGGTTACCACATACGCCGCACCCATCGCAAAGGCCGCCGCCACCCCCGATGGCGTCGCAATTCCACCGGCCAGGCCCACTCGTGGAGGCGTCGCATAGCGGTACTGTTGCTGCAAGCGATCGCGCAGTGCCAACAGCGTCGGAAGCAATGTGATGGCGGGGCGGTTATCGGTGTGGCCGCCAGAATCGGCTTCGGCCGTGATATCATCGGCCACCGGAAAACGTGCCGCGAGCGACGCTTGCCGTGTGGTCACGTGTCCTGCAGCGACCAAACCGGCAAGCAGACGTTCGGAAGGCGGCGAGAGAAACTTCGTCGCCACTTCCACGCGCGACACTTTCGCAATCACGCGATTCATCGGTCCGGATTCGTTCAACCCCGCCACGCGATATCGCACGATGGCCGGCGTGAGATCCAGGTACGCACTCGCTTCCACCAAACGCACACCCTTATTCAATAGCAACTCAGCGGTCGCCATCTCGTGTGCGGGTTCATTGGGGCTGTGAATCAGGTTGACGCAGAACGGCGCATCGCCAAGGTTCGCTTTCAATCGATCAATCGCCTGTGTGATGCGATCAATGGATAGCCCCGCCGCACCGAAGCTGCCGAGCATGCCCGCCCGCGCCATCGCCTCGACAATCTCGACCGAGGCGATTCCGTTGGCCATTGCCCCGGTGAGATACGGATACTTCAAGCGGTGATCGTGCAGAAATGTTGGGTCGCCGAGGCGATCGGGCGTTAACGGCGGAAGTGCCGCCACAACGGGCAGGCCGCCGCTGCGTGCGTCGAAGGTAATCGTGCCTTCTTGGCGGGCCAGCGCAATGCCGGCTTCGGTGCGAACCACCACAACCGGCGTACCCAGATCCGCGACGGCGTGGCGGAAATCCTCGGGCCGGTCCGCAAGGGAGCCTGATACTGCGGGGGTCCAGTACCCGAATCGGGCAGTGGACGGCAAGGTGATCCCGGCCGGGTGCATCATCACGGGTGGTAGGGCTACGGGGGGCGAATCGCTAAGAGTTCGGGTTATGGAATCGCCGCCGAATGGCAACGAAATGGTGAACACCCACTCAGTGCCTCGCACCGCCGCAAGAAGGGAATCCGAAGCAATGATTCTGATGTTTGCCGGAATTAGAAAAGATCAACGCGACCGCCGAAGCGAGCCAAAAGCGCCTGTTGGCCCGGCACCCCGATCATGGTGAAGCGAAGATTCAGATGTTCGAGTTGATCGCCCGCTCCGCGTGGCCAGCGGTCCGCGAGTTCGATCGCCGCCTGATCCGTCAGCGCGTTGCCGCCGAGTATCAATCGTTTAAGCTGTCGCGGCAGCGACGTGTTCAGCAGTGTGACCACGCTGGAGTCGAACAATTCGTTCACCGAAACATCCAGATCGGTGAGCATGGGAAGCGAGGCGGAATGAACGAACAGACTGAAGGCGGTGTGGCCGAGTTGGCACCCAGACATGTCCAGTTCCTGGAGTCGCGGCCACGATCGTGAAGTGTGCGGCCGGTCGTTGCCAGCAAGGATTCGAGGGAGGCCCTCGAACTCTCCGTCTCGCTGATTCGGGTGTGTGCGAATTCCCGCGACAATCTCGTGCGGGCCATCCGGCACGCCATCGACCACAAAAGACTGCACCGCCGAAACCGTATCGATAACGGTGACACGCGGCAGCGGTAACGTTTTCGCAATCGCGAATCCAAAAGTATCGAACTGATCGCAAGTGAGCGTGATTTCGGACACGAAGCCACGGCGAAACTCGATCTTCACCGTGGCCGGCAATTTGGCGAGCGAACCGAGAAGCTTCTTGCGATGCCCATCGAGCAGTTCCTGGTTTCGCTTCCACAAATCGACGTAGCGATTCTGGATCACACGCGGCAGCGTCTCTTTGCGGGCAATCTCGATCTGTAGGCGTAAGAATTCCGCGCGAATCGCGCGATCGTGCTCGTCCAACCAGTCGGCGTAGGCCAGGCGCGGAGTATCCTCGTCAGGTTGCTCCGCAATCGCCGCCAGAAATGCTTCTTCGTCGGACATACGGGAATTGTAGACGCCGAGAAGAACCGATGCCATCACTGCCACGGCTCACCCAAGAAACACAAAACCGTAACCGTTGCGACGCGAGGATTTCACTTAACACTCAAAACTGGTTGACAGCGATAACGCGCGACCTTCTGATACATGCACTCCCAACTCTCGGAGATTGAATCGTGTCGCCAGTTTCTCGCACGCGTTGGTTCGTCGTCGCCGTTCTCGGATTGGCTGGCACGCTCGCGACAGCCCGCGGCGAAGATGCCATTACACCCGAAACCGTGACGGCGGTGAAGCGAGCCACCGTGTTCATCCGCGTGCAAGGCCCAAACTGGAAAGGCACCGGTTCGGGGTTTGTGGTAGCAAGCGAAAAGAACGGTGTCGTTGTCGCCACGAATTACCATGTGATCGCGTCGCCGGGCTTCGAAAAGCGACCGCGACCCACGCCTACCGAGTTGGTGAAAAGCCTTAACGTGCCCACCGTGACCGCCGTGTTCGAAGGCGGAACGAAAGCGGAGGAATCGCTAAAAGCGACGGTGGTCGCAGCCGATCCCGATAGCGATCTGGCGATTCTTCGCATTGCGAATGTTAAAGCCGCACCGGCCCCGCTCGATCTCGCCGGTTCGCCCAAACTCTTCGAAACCATGACGGTGTATTCGTTCGGCTATCCTTTCGGTCAAGCTCTGGCGACAGGAAAAGGTGCTCCGAGCGTCACCGTTGGCAAGGCCACCATTTCGAGCCTGCGCTATGCCGATAACGGCGAACTGGCGTTCGTGCAACTCGATGGATCGCTCAACCCCGGTAACAGTGGCGGGCCCGTGGTCGATGCCAAGGGCCGGCTCGTGGGTGTCGCGGTTGCGACCGTGCGAAATAGCCAAGGAATTGGCCTCGCGGTTCCGGCCGCAGAAGTGAGCAAAACTCTCAAGGGGCGGGTGGGCGGATTTCGCGTTACCGTGTCATCCGTAGCAGAGGGGAAACGGAACATCCGCGCCGAGGTGGCTGTGATCGATCCCACTGCGGCCCTTCGTGGTGTCACGCTGCATTACCTGGTTCGCCCGAAAAGCACCAAACCGGAAAGTGTGGAAGCACTGGAGAAGCAACCGGGAACCAAGAAGATAACACTTAAAATCGAGAACGGCGTCGCTTCGGGTGAATGGGCAATGGATGGCCCCGGCGAAGAGTTACTCGCACAGGCGGTGCCCGATGGGGGAGCCGGTGTCGATGGCATCAGTCCGGTGCGAACGTTCTCACTCGCAGCACCCAAGCCGCCGATGATTATCGGGAAGACGCCAACGATCCGACCCAATCCGCGAGCCGGCCGCGGCCCACACATTCAAGGTGGCGGAGGCGACCCGGAGTTCCGCGAACTCGCGCCCGAAAGCGGAGTGCTCGTTGGGCTGGAAGTCGGCCTGGGCAAGTTCTTCGATCAAGATGTGGTGAAAGCCGTGCGGCCCGTGTTTCGCACGGGCGAAACGGAATCATTCGGCCCCTGGCACGGCCCCACCAGCACGGACATTGTGAAACGGGTGGTTCGCGTGGTCGCCAAGCCCGATCACGCCGTGGGTGCCATGAATGTAAAGACCGGCCTGGGAATGAACGGGCTGAGCCTCACATTCATGAAGCTCACTGATGGGAAGCTCGACCCGATGGAAAGCTATGAAAGTGAATGGATCGCCAGCACGAGCGGGCGTGCGGTGCGAATGGGCGATGGAACGCTCATCGTGGGCCTACGCGGCAAATCGCGGGCCGATACCGTGAGCGGGCTTGGCCCGATGTACAAGGGCGATGGCCCCTTCCCCGCCGGGCAACCCAGCCGCATTCTGGCCGGTGGCGGCGATCCGGAATTCCGCGCCGCAGCGCCCGCGGGCGGTGTGCTTGTTGGGCTGGAAGTTGGCCTGGGCAAGTTCTTCGATAACGATGTGGTAAAAGCCGTGCGGCCCGTGTTTCGCACGGGCGAAGCCGAAACGACCGGCGAATGGTTCGGCACCGAGATCGGCCGCGTGGTCAAGCTTGTGGCCAAGCCCGGCTACGCGATTGGTGCCATCACCGCCAAGACGGGCTTGGGGGTCGATGGCCTCTCCGTCACATTCATGAAGTTGGCCGAAGGAAAGCTCGACACGACCGATAGTTATGAAAGCGATTGGGCTGGCGGAAAAGGTGGCGGTGGCCCGGTGAAGGTAAGTGGTGATGGCGTGCTAATAACCGGCGTGGCGGGTAAAGCCAATCCGAAAGATGTGAGCGGAATCGGACTGCTACTGAAGAAAGAATTGCCCCCAAGCGAGAAACGATAGCTCGGGGGCCAAGTTCACAACACAACAACGCCGAGTCAGTTGCCAGGCGGCTTGCTCGTGCTCGGGGCTTCGCGGCTTTCCTCGGCGGGAACCTTGGCTCCCGCGGGCGCTACGCCGGGTAAGGCGGTGCCTGTGCGAGCCGGATTCGGAGCCGGTTGCATCCCTTCGAGGCGAGCGATCTTTTCGCGGCAATCTTGCAACCCCTTCTGCAACTCTTTCAGCGTATCTTCCACCTGCTTGAATTGTGCATCGCGGCTGGTCTTGCGTTCCAGGTCTGCGGCTTTGTTTCGTTCGATTTCCTGGTGATACTTAACGGCTTCATCGCGAAGCGATTTGACATCGGCAACGTTGGACGCCACTTTCTCACGCAGCGATTCGATGCTTGCCAGTTCTTTGCGCAACATTTCCAACGCCACGATCCGTTCCTTGAGCAGATCCAGAGCGGCTCCGTCTTTCTTCGCTGTATCCACAGCAACCGTTACATCTTTGCGAACGGCATCCATGTTCGTGGCAACATCCTTCTTGAGGGAATCGAGCGCCACGGTATTAGTGCCGCCCCGCTCCTTGATCCCTTCAAGCTCGATCTTGAGTGCATCCAACGAGCGAATTCGCTCGTACTGCGTACTGGTGCGTGTGTTGAATTCGTCCTTCTTCACATACTCGCTGCGGATTTCACGCTCCTGATTGAGTTCCTTCCGGATATCCGCGATGTTCGAAGAGATGTTGTTGTAAAGCGTGATCGATCCGAGGCAGACCATGCTCAAGATGGTGCCGCCGAACACTCGCCAGAATAGCGAAATCTTTTCGTCGCCATGCGGGCTTTCCTTGGTCGAAAGTGCGGACTGCGAAGCAGCACGCGCGGCTTCGACCAGCGACATTTCGTTCCCAACACCCGCCTGCGTTCCGTTCTGCCGCTGCTGCTTCTCAAACACGGTATCCTACCCCCCGAAACGGCCCGTCTTCCCCCGACGAGCGCAATGATGTGAAGCCTGGGTATGGGAGGCCGCATAGCGAACTTCCCCTGATATCGCAAGACGATTCAGTCACAGCAGGAACACACGAATGGGTGGGACTTGCGCGCTGCGATTAAGCAGAATGCTCACACATCCGGGCCAATCTCCTTGGCCTGCACGAGTTCGGTCTTGCCCGCGCGACCAATCGCGTAGCGGAAGTTTGTCTTGGCGGTGCAAGCCGCACCAATCGCCCCTTTCGGATCCAGCGCGAGAAACGCCACCGCCGCGGGGTGAACGCCCCGCCGACCCGCCGTGGCATTCACCCGCCGAACCGCAATCTCGCAGGCTTCTTGCGGAGTCTTGCCGTTGCGCATCTGTTCGACAACGAAGAAGCTGCCACCCACGCGAATAATCTCCTCACCCACACCCGTTGCGCCCGCTGCACCGGCTTGGTCATCGACATACAACCCGGAGCCAATCAACGGAGAATCGCCCACGCGACCGGGCAACTTGAACGCCAGCCCGCTTGTGGTGCAAACTCCGCCCAAGTTTCCCTTCTTGTCCAGAGCCAGCACTGTAACGGTGTCGTGGTTATTCTCGTCCACATTAATATCGGAAGGGTCTTCGTAACGGATTGGCTGCGTGACCGGCGGCTTGCCTTCGGTTCCCTCAATCTTCTTCCGCAGATCCGGGTGTTTCTCCAGCCATTCTTTGATGGATTCCGCAGTGTATGGCACTTCAAGCGGGAAGCCCTGTTGCAAGGCGAACCACTTCGCACCCTCACCCACCAACAGAACGTGCGGCGTCTTTTCCATCACTCGGCGAGCCAACGCTGCGGGGTGTTTGATGTGCTCCACACATGCGACGCCCCCGCACGAGAGCGTCTTGCCGTCCATCACGCAGGCGTCCAGCGTGAGCCGACCCAACCGATCCGGCAAACTCCCGAAGCCAACGGATGTGCGAATGGAGTAATCGTCTTCAACCGCTTGAGCACCCACAAGAGCGGCATCGAGCGCCGGGTCGCCGTTGGCGAGCGACTTCAACCCGCTTTCCGCAGCCGTCTTACCGAATGGCCAGGTCGCAATAATGACAGGTTCAGGCATGGTAATGGTTTCTGGTTAAGTGCATGGGAATTGGAGAGGCGTTTCGCAACCAGCAATAGTAAACCTGAGAGTGGCCGCACCAAACAAGAAATCCATGCCAAACAATAACGCGGCCGGCGGATGTACCCACTCGGGTGTGTCCGCCGGCCGCGTGCTGAACGAGATTGGTGAACTCGACAAAGGCGACTCACCAGCGAATCCGCAATCGCTCCCCAAGCGATCGGGACTACAAGCCGACGAGTGAAGCCCGTGCCAGATTCCGTTCCAGTAACTTCAACTCAAGAAACCGCAGGCAAGTTGGTTGGCCCTTCCGTCTTCTGCTGATGAAGAGGAAGCAATTCTTGCCGGTAAATGGGCACATCGCGAGGCGCTTCGATCCCGAGTCGGATCTTGCCCCGATCAATATCAACCACCGTGATACAAATGTTATCACCGATGTAGATCTTTTCCCCGAGCTTGCGACTGAGTACGAGCATGGGGTTGTCCTCCGTTGAGCGCCAGTCGTCCATAAACGCTAGCCAATTCTACGTCACGAAAAACCCCGCGACAGCGATCGAGACAAATTGGGGGGCTTGACTCGGAAGCCGAAGGGCATACGTCCCGCACAACGGTTGCACTCACACCTTGGCGGTGTTCGTATTCGCAATCCATTTCACCGTATAACTTTGCGATCGAACAGCCTAAACAGGATCGCCTTCAAGCCCGTTGCAAGTGGCCCTATGTTGCGCATACCAGGAACAACCCGCCTGAGCGGACCCTCACCGGACACCTTGGATTCAGGACATTTATGACACCACGCTGTCACATCCCAAAAGCAGTAACGATGCTGAAATTGCGCGGACGCTTCCACTTTTCCAACTGTGATCAAATGGTGAACACCGCGCAACAAGAATCCCACCTGCTTTTCACGGGTGGGATTCTTGTGATCACCGGCCAACCGCTTCCTGCAAGCCGGTTCTCGCGGTTCGGAATGGGCGAAGTTCGTGGGTAAGGGTAACGCGTTGCGGGGTAACGCCAGGCGGCTTCACGATCGGAAGCAGGCGAGGCGATGAGTTGGAGCGCGAACCAAAATACCCAGGAATCGCCCGCACACGAACCGTGTACGGGTTTCGCCGTGGCTTTATGCTGCGGTTTGCAGCTGAGTGCGAAGGAATTCCTGCGGGCGAGGATCGCCAACGTAACGTGCATCGGCCGGGTGGAACAGAGCCTGCTTCAGCTTCGCGCGTTGTTCCAGCACTGCCAGCTTTTCGGGCGTTCCCGGTGCGGCGGTCGTTGGTGCAACGGGAAGTGGAGCGTTTCCTGTGAAGTTCCCCACTCCCCGCCGGGCGTATTTGCTCGTGGATGGATAAAGATCCTTCACGCCGGGTGTGTAGTAACAGCTCCAGCACAAGCCTCGTGGGCGGTTGACCTTCGATTTCGAGCAATGGCGGCATGTGGCGATCATAGCTAGCTCCAGGATTTCCCGGTTTATGTGTTCAGGGCGGTTATGGTTTCGTGTTCGGCTATCGCAATTGTTCAGGCTGCGGCCACTTTGCTATCGGTGAGCACTTTCGGCATGGCTTTGGCCGGTTCGATCGGGAGCCGGTGCGCCAAAGCGTGCTCCACTTCGGCCAGCAATTCCTGCCGCATCTCGGCTCGGGGAGTGTCATCGAACCAGTTAAGGAACCAGCGACACGCCGCCGGCTCGCCCAGGCGTTGATCCGCTTCGAAACACAGGCGTGCGAAGAACTCCTCGACTTGCCCAACCGTTTCGAGTTCGTCGCCCTGCCACCCGCAGTAACCAAGGGCACAGGCCGCCTCAACGGGCCAGTCCTGCACGCACATCAGTGGTGGTGGAGTGGTTGTGCTTCCTTGGGTGAGTCGAGGATCATCGCCGCGGAGTGCGTCCCGCAGGGATTCCAGACCCGCCGTTGAAATCACGGGAACAAACCCATCTCGCCAAACTAGACGCCAGCTTTCCATGGTTGTGTCCTCCGCTGTTTGCCGACATCCGCCGGCCCCTCTGCGTCTCACCCCTGTCGGTGCCAAACTCCTCATTTGCACTCGACGAGAGTATTTATACATGTGTTCACTATCCATGTCAACCGCCCGTGGGCGATTTATGCGAATTTTTCCCCATTTGAAGGTCGTTTCTGGTTTTACGGCCATTAACTGCGCGTTTATATACAACTTATGCGCACGAAAATGTACGTTTCTATACGCCGCATCGTCACCAACTGAGGAGTTGGCGTTGTTGGACTGGTGATGGATTGGAAGGGTTGAACCACCGCAGGAGCAGGATGGCGAATGAAGAACCCCCGCTCTCGAGAGAGTTGACTTGAGTCAAGTCGACCGAAGTTCGTGATTAACCGGGAGCGATTGCGACCTGAGCTATTTCGACGAGTTGAGCAGCCCAAACGCGGATACGCTCCCGTCCTATGTCCGTTGCAAAATCTACGAAGTTGATGTCAGGGAGAAGTGAATGCCCAGGATCAGCGAGAATCCCAGTCTCAGCATTCGCCTCAACCGGATCGGGTTGAATACGCAATCCGAGTTCTTCCAACTGCTTACCTGAGACTTGAATAACCCCTGATGTTTCTGGACGATGTGCTCGACATCGAGTTTTGAGTTGTTCGGGGGTCAGGAATTCGGGATGAGTATCTGATTGTCGGCGGCTTACAGACAGGCCTGTGTTGTCCACCTTGCGAGGCAGAAACGCGCCTTCTTGGAGAGGAACTTGACGGCGACTGTCATACTGCTTTGGTTGGTTAAGTACCCCTCTCATCAGCAGTTCTTTGGTGTTTACGGCAGTAACCCCCGGCGCAGGCATCGCCGGGGGTTCTTCGGGTTCCGTGGGCATGTCATCGCTCACGTGGCTAGCGAAAAAGTGAACTCGTCGCTGATGAAGAGCGGCGGATTGCTGGGCGAGGCATCACCAGCATCATCGGCTAAATCGGACAAGTGGATAACGGTGAACGTTGGCTTCGTTCCCAGTTCACGGCGAACGATTTCGATTCGGCCACCAGTCCGGATGTTCGCCGAATCGACGACCCCAGAAACATAGTGAAACTCAACCATCACCGTTCCATCCGCCAGAGGGTAAATGTCCGCAGGTGCAGGGTGGTCCTGACTCTTCCAAATCTCGAGAAGACGAAGAGTCGTTTCGATCAATGCAAGCGGGACTGGGTCAGCGCCCTCGCCATCCCAATTCGCTAGATATGTGTCAAGGTCACGAGCATCATCGAAGGCCACTTCCCATTGGCGAATAGAGACAGATAATGGTTCGCGATTCATGGTTAGGTTCATGTTTTCAATCCCCACTCTGCGTGTGCCTCGGGAGAGGTCAAGGCCATAAACAACCGAACGCAAGAACTGTGACCGAGTTCCAAGCCCGCCTCCAAATCAGACACTCCTCGTTCGCCGATTTCTCCGCGAGCGAGGAGTGAGAGGTAGAGAACCGGAATGACTTCCTGGTTCAGGACCATCTTCGCTACTTTCACATGAATGCGCCCGCGTTGCGGCTCGATCTCGAAATGCCACTCCCCCGAATAAGTCACAAATCGAATCCCCTCAACTGAGGGATCAACCGATGGAAATAGTGTGGGGAGAACACGATGCCAATCAGATGGGTTCTTCCACAATTTTCCAGGGGTAATTTGGTTAACGTAGTGAATCTCCCACAGGTTTGGCTTCACTGGCCCCAGAGAGGCATTCGTGGCAAACTCGCTTAGATTGCCAAAAAAGCGAATAAACTCTGGCTTCATTTCTGCGTAACGAATCGATGGAGCACCAAGTCGATTCCAACTATAGTACAGTTTGTCAGGTTGTAATTGGATAGTTCGACCTCGATCAGGTGTCCGCATTTTCATTCGGATAGCCGAACTCTCCGTAATATCGGTTTTTCGGGTCAGTTTTAGCCTGGGATCACCGAACGATTCTACGAATGTCGGGAGTGGCTTTTCGTCAGAAACAGTCTCGAAATTGTGTGATGTAAGGTAGTCACGCCAAAACCAGCCGTAATGTCCAGATCGGAAACCGCGAAGTGATTCAAACTGCACACCGATAACGGTCTCTACCGTTGGTGGGTTGGAAAACTCAGGACAGTAACTTGTAGGATGCGACATAGGTTTGACACGCAATTTATCAAAACCGACTGGGCCGAACAGATCCCAGAGGGATTCTATACACACTAACGCGGTTATTCGAACAGACTAAACCACCGATCAAGCATTCCAATCACACGTACAAGTCCTTACCCGCGAAGCACCCGACAGCCGTCGACACGCGCCGCAATAAGGGGTGATTGAGTGCTCAACAGCGGGTATTATGAGTGAAGCCCGCACTGAGTTACGGACGAACACCATGGCACGAAAGGTGATCATCGTCGCGGACCCCGGGATCGACACCGCATTCGCGGTCGCTCTCGCGCTCAACGATCCGGCTCTGGACGTGATTGGTCTGCTTCCCACAGGTGGCAACGTGTCGGCCGAACAGGCCACCGCGAATGCCCACATACTCATCGATGTGATCGATCCACCGAAATGGCCCAAACTCGCGGCCGCGTTGCCCGTGATCTACGACATGGACGGCCTGGCGTTGCACGGACCAGGCGGGTTGGGCGGAGTATCGTTCCCTTGCGCCAGCCGGCACACAATCCACTCGGCCGACAAAGTTCTGTGCGAGTTGGCCCACGAACACCCGCGTGAAGTGACGGTCATTAACCTTGGCCCGCTCACCACGCTCGCCACGGCACTCGATCGCGACCCCATGTTGCCGGCGGTGCTGGACCAAACGGTGATCGTGGGCGGGTGTTGGCGTGAAGCGGGCAACGCCGGGCCGATGGCCGAGTTCCACATTCGCCTGGACCCAGACGCCGCACGCCGCGTCTTCCATGCCGAGTTGCATCCGCTCCTTATTCCCCTCGACATCACGCGGAAACTCATCTTCTCGCCCACCGACCTGCTCGAACTCCCCAACCCCGATTCGCGAACGTGCCAGTTCTTGCGGAAGATCGTCCCCTTTGGCATTCGCGCGAGTTCGAATCTGTACGGTATCGAAGGCTTCCATCTGAAAGATGTTCTGGGTGTTGTCGCGGTCGCCATGCTTGCAAGCGTTTCGAGCGAACCGCACATGGCCGATGTGGAAACCCAGGGCGAACTGACACGCGGAATGACCGTTATCGATACCCGACCAAACACGGTGGGCGTGCCGAACATTCGCGTTGCCACTGGCGTGGATGTGATTGATGTGCGCGAACACATCATGCGTACACTGAGGCAAGCAACTTAAAGAACAGAGGTTCTCCGCGACTCTTGGGGACATGAGAGTGTTTTTTGTCGGTTTGGTCGATAGGCAACGGGTATTCTCAGCGAGTTGCCGGCCGCGTTTCCTCAACAGTTCAGGAGACTCGCCATGAACGGCGAGAGCGTTTCCAAGGTTTGGACCGACCTTCTCCAATTACCGGGGTTCG
>JBGSLF010000016.1:0-36635 GCA_041740855.1 Gemmata sp. | reverse complement strand
CAAAGCACAGCGTTATGAAGGCTCCTTCGGAACAATGAAACTCTCACCCATCGCGAAAAAATTACACGAACTCAGCGGCGAGGGTGGTTCCGAATCGGCCAAAGTCGGATGAGCGGCCGCCCCACAGCGCAACCGCCTCTCGCAACTGGTTTCACTCAGTGTTCGGGTTTTCGAGAACGATCACGCGCCGCCCTTGCACGGTCAACCCGCCGCTGGCTATGAGTTGTATTGCTTCCGGATAGGCCTCGCATTCGGCCTGGAATACCCGCGCGGCCAGCGTATCCGGATTATCGCCTACTATAACGGGCACGCACTTTTGCACCACGATGGGGCCGGTATCATAAGTATCATCTGCAAAATGAACGGTGCATCCACTTACCTTGGCCCCGTAGGCCAGCACCGCTTCGTGAACGCGATGCCCATACATTCCCTTGCCGCCAAAAGCGGGAAGCAGAGAAGGGTGAATATTAAGTACACGATGATGGAAGTCGCCGGGGATTCGCAAGAGATGGAGCCAACCCGCCAGAATCACCAGATCCGGCCGGTAACGGCGAACCTCAGCCCAGAGTTGCTCCGGGTTGTCACGCGGAACCACGGTCACCGCGTGCCCCGCTTTCTTCGCCCGTTCGATACCGAACGCATCGGCGCGGCTTGATATCACGCCGACGATTTCGGCATCGAGCGTTCCGGCCGCGATTCGATCGATCAAATTCTGGAGTGTGGTGCCACCACCGGAGATGAAAACAACCAGGCGAAGGGGAGTTGGCATGTCTGGCGGTCCGATGGCGAATTCGAGCAGAAAGACGCCGGATGGCGTCCCGTGGCCTTTTTAGCAACGCGTGGTTGTTTTATGCTGGAAGGCATGCCCGAGGCCCAAACTCGGGGAGCTTAAAGGAATGATTCGCGGATGGACGGCATCTTCCACGAACTGTCACGCAAGCACGAGCCAGCCAAACTGCTCGGGTATCTGAACTTTTCGGATGGCAAGCCTGACCCCAAATTTCAAAAAGGGCTGGCGGAAGCGTCCGCCACTCTGGTTGCGTCCGGCGACGCTACGCCGTGGGTTTCGTTGTACCAGTGGTTAACGCAATCGCTCGCGGAACTCGAATCGAGCGGCTCCCCGGCGTTCCGCGATGCGAGTCAGGTTCGCGCGGTGCTGGGCGTTGCATTCGAATCGCTTCCCGTGGCTTATCGGGCGCACCATTCCGATCTACTTGCCCATCAACCCGACGCGGAACTGTTCGGCCCCTTCTTCTTGGCCCGATCCTGCGAAGCGGTACTCAAGCAAGGTTCGCCGTGGAATGAAACCGATCGCCTTGTTTCGGGGGCGCTCGATTTCCTCAACGATTATGTCGGCTATCGCCCGATTGCCGTGTTGGAAACCCGGCCCAACACCGAATACTACCTCCATGAGAAGGTTCGCCCTGTCCCGCTGTACCTTCAGGGTGCGGGCGTGGCTCATGGCCGCTATGCGGATATCGTGCGGCCGGCACTTGAACTGCTCGCCAAGACCGATCCTGTCTTGCTGGAGGAAGCGAGCTACACGCCCCAGCACCTCGATGAACTGGCTTTCGACCCGCGAGCACACGATCACTTTCACCCGCTCAACAAGCGGCCGAATGTGCTCTTTGGCGAATGGGATCCGCACACCATTGATGGCCGCGGATTCTATCGCCGTTTCGTGCTGCGCCAGATGACGCTCGATACGCTCTTGACCTGGGTGATGCCGCAGGGCGAACCGCAATTGCCCACAGCCGGCTATTCCGATCCCGCCGAACGCTTGTTTGAAGCTGCGGCGGTATTGGCGGGAACCATTCTGATGGGAGCCGGCGTGAGCGGGGCTGGCCCCGGCTATCACGACTCGACCGTGACGCTCTCAAAGTTGGTTCCGCGGATTGCCCGCTATCGCGATGCGTTCTATCAACGCCTGCTCAAGTCTTTACCCGGCTCGCACGGCGAACGATTGCGTGAGGAAGCTGAGAAGCGACGGCAACCATTCGCCGGTGTGCGGCAGTTTCTGAATCAGGCGATCTCCACTCAGCGAGCATCGCACTTGCAAGATCGCCGTCTCGCGCAGTTCTACGCCGCGATGGGCTACCCCAATGCGGCACGCCAACAAGCTGCGAACATTTCCGCACCGGCCGTTCGCTTTGGCACGGAAATCCGCATCCGCCAAACAGAAGCCGGGTTCGCGGCCGACCGTAATGAACCGCACAAAGCACTCACCTTGTTGCAAGAAGTAGAAGAACTACTTCGCAGAGGAATCGATTGCGGAGCTTTGATCGATCCGTGGAACATACTGGGCTATCAGGGGCTATTTCCCATCTTCCCCGGACGCGAAGACACTGTTCGCGATCCACGCGCGGAAGAACTCATTCACCAAATTGGCCGGCAGTTCGATCTCTATGCGAAGGCTACCGCCGCGGCCGCTGTTGCGGGAGATGAAGCAACCCGCGAGCGGCTATCGGGCGTTGTATTACGGCTAGCTAAATGGTGGGACAAATACGCCACTGCCACGGTTAGCGATATGCCGCGGGTTATGGGTGCGGAACGCGCCGAAGCCGCGGAACATGTCGCATCGGCTCTCACTGCGTGGGCCGAGCGCACTCCGGCGTCCAACGATGTGGCTTTCTGGCGACATCATCGCGACGGTTTCACCAGCCCCGCGGCGTTTGCACAAGTCATTGAACCTCTCATCGCACGCCAGGAATATCGAGCGGCGATGGCCCTGCTTATGACGTGGCTTTCCGAGGGGGAAACCGTTCCGCTTGAAGATCCTTCCGCCTCATTCGAAGCTTTGTCTGAGCGGTGGGTGCGCTCCGTGGCAAACGCAGACGTTGTTCCTGCGCCCGCGCGGGCTACGCTCGTTCGGCGCTTCTTCGAGTTACTGGAGGCCAACGCTTCGGAAGAATGGCTCGATCCGGCGAGTTGGCTCGCGGAGCCTCAAAACGAGCGGGAAGAACGTGCGGGCGAGTACGAGTCCGCCTATGAAGGAATGACCTACAAGGACTCGACCGACGACGGCGAAGATAGCTCCGTTGCCGGAGATGGAGAACCCAAAGGGGCCGGTCACGATTTCCCACTCGAAGCGGAATCGGAAGCGTTGGAAGAACGATTGCGCTTCCTTCACGCCATCGCGAAACTTTGGCGGCTCGCGGCACGGCCGGACCTCTGGCCACGAACAGACAACACGGGCCAGCAATCCGTTGCCGGCTGGCAAACACTTGCCCGCCAGACTCACAATGCGTTGATTGGCTTCCTCGATCGCGTCACCGCCATTACCGTGCCCGATCCCACAACTGGCCATGAGGGAATGATCGAGTTCGATCGTCGTCGGGCTTTACGCGGGCACATTTTGGAATTGGGCGTGTCGGCGTGTGTGGAAACCGGCCGCGCCTCGCGTGTGCTGGCTACGGTGCTAACGCCGGGACTGGAACTTCCCTCAGCCGAACAAACGCCCGCCCGCGAACCAGTTAACGCGGCTCTGGCTACGCCCGCCTGGGAATCCTTGCTTATTCGGATCGAGCGAGCGGCTGCGAACGGCGACCCCGCGGGTGTTCGCAGTCTGTTGCCCGCCTTCATTTCTCACTTTCGTTCCGAACCGCTGCTGTATTGTCCGCCTTCAGATGGTGGAAAGCCAAGCGAGGTACTCAAGGCTCAGACCGGGCTCCATGTTCTCGAAGACCTGTTGACGATGTTGCCCCGCCTGGGATTGCTCCGCGAGACCTTCCACTTAACGAAACTCGCGCGACAGATGGAATGGAACAACCCACCTGAGGGGCGTCGCGTTAGTAGCTTCGATCAACTCTTCCGCACCGCACTAAACGGGATGGTGCAAACGCTACTTGCTGCGGCTGCAGAGTGGGGCGAAGACGCTGGACCGGACGGCCCGCTCTCGTCCATGCTCTTCCAGGTGGCCGAGGCATTTCAAGAACTCTGGGTTCAGCACAGCCAATCCCTTCGCCTCTCCGTGCTGGAATCGGTAAACGACGACGATGACTGGGAACCCGTCCGTGCTTTCGTCAAGAAGTACGGGAGCGATCTGTTCACCGTGCCGTTTCTCGGGCTTTCCAACATGCGTGGAATACTGGCCCGCGGCGTGATTGCATGGCTGGATCACGAGGCAATGCGCGACGACCACGATAAGAAGCCCAAGCTTGTGGAAGACTGGGCGAAAGGTGGAATCGATCGCACACGCACCGCACGCTCGGCGGAAGTGGTGCTACAGGCACTCGTCGAGCATTACGATGAATACCGTGACTACAACACCACGACCACGCAATCCGACTACGGCGAGAACATTCATATTCTCTTGGATTTCTTGCGTGTGAAGGTTCGCTATGATCGCTATGCCTGGCGCATGCGGCCGTTAGCGTTGGCCCATGAAGTGCTCTGTCAGGGTGGGAACGACGCACTGGCAGCCCGGTGGCGCGAGTTCATTGCCGATAAGACGGCTGGCCTGGCTGAAGACTTACTCGATCGCCTGGGAGCCAATGAAGTCCGTTATGGCGTGAAGTTGCGAACGATTCGCGACCGCGTGGAAGAACGCTTCTTGCTCCCGCTTGAAATCGATCAGGCGGCGGCACGAGTTGCACCTGCGGCAGAAGCCGCGCGAGCGGCGAACGGTGAAGATAACCCCGCCTTCGAGCGTTTAAAAGCCGCGATCGAACCGTTAGCCGTTAACGTGAGTGGTGTCGGGTTGGATGTTCCGGTGTGGGTGCGGCGACTGGAAGATGCGCTGCGGGCCGCGAAGTCGCGCGATACCACGCCTACGGCCAAAGAGCCGCGACCGGCACCGGGGCTGAACTTCGAGGAACTCCGGCGACAACTGGCAGACTGGGATAAACCACTGGGAGAATAACAATCTGGGTGCGACAGGGGAACTTATCGCCATCCCGGAGAGCAATCACGCTTTCGGCTGAATCACCCGCACGACTCGGCCCTGTTCATATTGCTTCCAGACGCCTTCTTTCTCGTCCCACATCAGACCTGTGTAACCAGAGTCGATTGTTTCCGATTCGGATGACATCTCGATTGTGGAAGGGTCGGCCTCATCCAATACAGCCTGAATGGCTTCTGGTGAGAAGTGATCCTTCATGATTGCTCGCATGCGCACTCCGGCGAGTTCCGCCTGGCCGAGCAACCACACCACAATGGCAATAAGCACGAGTCCGAAACTCGAAAGCCAAATGCCGCCAACGAGAAAGCCAAATGCAACCAACGACCCTACAGTCACGGCGATTTCGGTCGCACGCACGCGATTCAATTGGGTGGCCAAAGCGGCACGCAAAACGCGCCCACCATCCATCGGGAAGCAGGGAAGCATATTAAAGACAGCAAGTATCAGGTTCGCACCGAGTAGCCTGCTCGCGAATTCATCGATCCATTGCGTTCCACCCACATCGGGTGCCCAGGGCGTGAGTGCAACAACACTCAAAAAACCGATGAACAGCACGCCTGCGATGATGAGATTGACCGCCGGCCCGGCGACCGCAATCGCGATTTCTTGCCAGGGTTTATCCGGGATTCGCTCCAGTGCTGCCACCCCGCCGATGGGGTAAAGGGTGATATGGCGGGTGTTGATCTTGTAGGCACGAGCCGTGACCGCGTGGCCAACTTCGTGCAGTGCCACGCATGCGAACACCGCGAATACGAATGCGATTTCCGTGCTCACTTCGCGTACGGAATCGCCAGCGGAAAGCCCGCTAAAGAGGATGATTAACGGCAATAGCCAGAACGTCCCGTGGATGTACAGGTCGATGCCAAAAACTTTCCCTAGTTTGAGTGACCGAAACATTCCTTGAACCTTTCTGCCGCTGATTGCACGATCAGCTATTCCTAACTATCAGATAGTTGAAGACTTGGATTCGGTTCCCAAATCCGCGTAGTTCATGGGCCGCAGATCGGGGAATTGTCGGATTATCGCGCAGGCTCTTAAATCATCTATAGGTGCGTGGGGAAGACCGATTTGACGATTGTGAAGAAAATAACAATTCCCAGTACGTCTGAAAGTGTGGCAATGAGGGGTGCGGACATGAGAGCCGGGTCGCCGCGCCACCAGTGGATGATGAGAGGCAACATCGTTCCGATCAACGCTCCACACAAACAAATCCCCATCACGGAAAACGTGATCACGCTAATCAGATTCGAAAACGGGAATTCGCCCGCCTTGAGACTATCAACCACGCTCGTGGGCGTGAGGAAATAAGTTCGGGCGACAGAGAGAACCCCCAGGCCCAGCGCCAAAGCCGCGGCCATGAGCACTTCGCGTTTCAAGACCCGGACCCAGTCGCGGGTATGGATCTGCTCGAGCGCCAAAGCACGAATCACGAGCGTGGCCGCTTGGGAACCGGAGTTGCCGCCCACGGAAAGGCAAAGTGGGACAAACACCATCAGGAAAGCAACCCGGTCCAGTTCCGTTTCGAAGTGAGCCATCGCATTGATGGTGAACATCTGCAGGAGGAACAGAATCGCCAGCCACTTCCCGCGGCTCTTCCACACGGTCCAGAACCCCGTCTCCAGATAATTCCCCTCGATAGGGGCCACGCCGCCCTGGCGTTGTAAGTCTTCGGTCGCCTCGCGTGTGGCGACGTCGAGCACGTCGTCGTGCGTCACGATCCCGAGCAGTCCATAGTTTTCGTCCACCACCGGTGCAGCGATGAAGTCGTAGCGGGCGAATAACTGCGTGACCGCCTGGGCATCTTGATCGTTTCGGAGCGTCACCACATCCGTTTCCATCAGATCGCGGACCAGTGCCGTGCGCGGGGCCAGAATCAAATCGCGCAGCGAGATCATTCCCAGTAACCGGCGCGGTGCAAGGCTTCCATCTGCACGCCGGACCGGATCGTCCAGAACGTAAACGTAGTAAATTGTTTCCTTGTCCGGTGCCTGGATTCGCAACAAATCAATTGCTTCGGGCGCTGTGACCGTGGCGGGGAGCCATGCGTAGTCGGTCGTCATCAGTGAGCCAACAGTGTTTTCACCGTGGCTGAAGAGCGTGGCGATGTCCTTTCGTTCGGCTTCGTCCACCAGTCGCATGAGCGATTCGGTCACCCGTCCGGGTAGGCGGCGTAGCAGGTCTACGCGGTCGTCGTGGGACATCTGCGAAAGGAGCTGGCCCATCTGCGGGCGGGCTTTCTCCACCATTTCCACCTGCAACCCAGGCGGCAGATATTCAAAGATGGAAGCCTGGCTGCGAATGTTGGCGTGGCTTATGACCTCCCAGATTTGCTCGGGAGTGAACTCGCCTGCGAACGTCTCCGCAATGGTTGCCGGGTGCAGCGATTCGCAGAATTCCCTCAGCCCCTCGGCGTTCGCCTCCGCGAGCATGATCGTGATTTCGGTGGTGAACAGCGGATGAGGCATTGGAATTCGCAGTTGAAGGTCAGTCGCGAGATAGCGAAAGGTTACGAACCACGGGGAATCATACGCTAGCGAGCGATCGGCCCGGTAGAGAACAGAGAGTCGTCAAATCACCACGTTATCAATGAGTCGGGTTGTGCCCAGGAAGACCGCGACAGCCGCGACCATCGGGCGATCGCGGCGGGGGAGGGGAGTGAGTGTTTCGGCATCCAGAATGCGGGCATAATCCACGCGTGCTCCCGGAATCGTAGCCAGTTCAGATTCGAGAGCCGATTCGAGCCGAGCACAATCGAGTTCACCCGCCGCGACACACTCCTTCACATGTTGTAGCGCCCGATAGATTGCGGGTGCTGCTGCTCGCTCGGTCGGGGAAAGATAGCGGTTGCGGGAACTCATCGCCAGGCCATCGGCTTCCCGCACGGTCGGTTCCACCTTCACGGCTACCGGCACGTTCAGGTCGTGCACCATTTGCTGAATGATCCGGGCTTGCTGAAAGTCTTTGGCTCCAAAATGAACGACATCGGGGCCAACGATATTCAGGAGTTTCAACACCACCGTGCACACCCCGCGAAAGTGGCCGGGCCGCCGCGGGCCGCACAGTTCCGCGTCGAGTTCTTGAACTTCCACGAATGTCAGCGAGCTTTCTGGGTACATCTCGGTCGCGTTGGGTGCGAACACCAACTGCGCTCCGGCATCGGCACACAGTCTGTTGTCGGCATCGAGAGTGCGGGGGTATTTGGCAAAATCTTCGCTCGGGCCAAACTGCGTGGGATTAACGAACACGGATACCACCACGAAGTCCGATGTCGAGGCGGCCGCACGCACCAGCGCGGCGTGCCCTTCGTGCAAAGCTCCCATCGTCGGAACGAACCCGATCGTTCGCCCGCTGCGCCGCGCGATCGCAACTGCCGATCGAACTGCTTCGATGGTGTCGGCAACCGGAATCATGCCTGTTTCCCCTGGGCTTCAAGCACCATTCCCAGATACGATCGCGTTTCCTTTTCGCTTAAGCCCAACTCGCTTGCCGTTTGGAGAAGCACGGCTTTTGCACGTTCGTAGTCCTCTTCGCGGGCCAGAATCTCCAGTTCCAAGAATGGCCCCACTTGTTCGACTTCGTCGAAGCAGGCTTCCATCTCGAACTCATCGCGAGTGAAGCGGTACACCTGGCGTTGCTTCCGCACCAGCACAACTGGCCGATACCCGAGGGCCGTCAGCAACTGATGGGCTTCCGATGCGACGGCCGCGCCGCTCCCCAGCGGGATTTCGATTTCCATGCGGGTTTTCGTTTCGGTATCGCGCTTCGGTCCCTTATAGGTGAGGCGATTTGTTTCGCCAATTCGCCGGAGCCGAAAGGCTTCGTCCGAGTCCTTAAAGTTTCGATCCGGCGCGTTGTAATACTGATCCACATCGGTGCGGTCTTCGGCCAGTGCGCCGCCCCACTGCATCAATCTTTGAATCACCGATGCGGGATTGTCGGTTCGATATCGGACTTCCACTTCCAGCACAATGAATCCTCGACGGAATGGTATTAGTACAATACCCCGATGGAGCAGGTTGGACACCGGGCGCAATGGGAGGAGCGGGCGTGGGGCAGAGAATAGCCGTCGGAAAGGCAGCTGATATTCCCGTTGGTGGGAATATTGTTGTCACAGTGGGCAAGAAAGATATCGCGATCTTTAACAACAATGGTGAACTGTTCGCGATCGACGATCTTTGCCCGCACATGGGCGCTTCTCTATCCGGCGGGCATGTGGAAGAGGGATGCGTTACTTGCCCCTGGCACTACTGGCGTTTTCGCCTTTCCGATGGCGCTTGGGCCGATAGCCCGCGAGTTAAAACCGGTTGGTATCCCGTTCATATGGTCGGGGATATGATCGAATTGGAGTTCCCCGATTCATAAGGACACCAACAAACACTTTCGGCGTGCTGTGGTTGTGAAGGAGGGCCAAAGTATGGTGCGGTTCTGGTACTGGCTCGCACTCGCGTTGATCGGGTGCGGTTGCCTACTCGCACCGGTTGCTCAATCGCAACCCGGCAGAGCGAATCCCGCACTTGTGCCACGCCCGGAACCGGTCGCAGATACCAAACTGCTGATGGAAGGACTGGCCGGGGCAAACATTCGCGGACTTGGCAACTTACTCCGCGACCGCCCCACAGAAGCCGCCGCGTGGACGTTTGCACGCGGGCAAGCGTTGCTGATAGCCGAGACGGGGAACCTGTTACTCATTCGCCCGCCACGCACCGCTTCGAACCAGGAAGCATGGATGCGACACGCCGCGGATTTGCGGGGCGAAGCGGAGAAACTCGCACGTTTGGTGGCCGCCCGAGATTACACCGCTTCTCGCGCGGCTCTGGCCTCGGTCGCGAATGTCTGTAACCGCTGCCATCAGGCATTCCGTGTGAATGTCCGTGTCGATCCGTTTACTTCAAAGTAACAAACCAAAGTGTCTCATGGATTCTGCGTTGAATCGTTGTTGTGGAGCCAATTGATTTGTACTTGAGCAACTTGTCGTATCGAATGGGTTGTGTCACCTGGTGGAGTTGTTCATTTAGATTTGCTCCAGATTCATCGCTCTGGTTGGTGAAGTTGCTTGACTTGGAGTTGTCACAAGTCTAGCTTTAGCCGCGCGTAACGATAAAGAACTGAGCGTGCAGACCGAAATACCGAGTAAACCGCTCCTGACCGGAGCGCCCAACCCTTCACCCGAGCGTAAACCCGATGGCGACAGAACCAACCTCTCAAACGACACCTTCGAACGGTGGCCCGCCAATGAAGCGGGAAATAACCCTGATTAGTCACTCCATGTTGTTTTATTGGTGGCCCATATGGATGCTGGGCTACATCATGGCCCTCATCACGTACTTCGAAGATCACCACCTTGTGATCGTTCCGGCCAAGACCACGGTTTCCGTGAAGTCTGATGAGTCGGACGCCAACTCGACGGTGTATCGACTCGGCGTTGCGAACCCAACAAGTCGCTCGCTGGAACGTGCCGAATTGCGATCGGCGGAATCGCAACAGCCTTTCCCCACGCGAATCTCCGAAAAGGTCTGGCTTGGCCCAGTCTTCTGCGTGGTGCTATTGCTGACAGTCGTTATTACTAACGTCCCCTTGCGTGGTGTCTGGTCGTTCGTGGTGTTGTTGCTGATGCTTGTGATCTCATTGATCATTACGATCGTCCCCGATGGTTGGGATTCTGTGCTTCGTGCGGTGGGGGACTTGCACATTTACATTAACATGGCCGGCTATCTGTTTGTTGCCACAGCGGTGTTGCTGTTGTGGGTGGTTTCGGTGTTCATCTTCGACCAGCGAACGTACATGCGCGTGACGCCCGGTCAGATTGCGATATGCGAGCACATCGGGGCATCGATCCGCAACATCGCGGGCGAACGTGTCGAAGTGGAAAAGAAGCGTGATGACCTGTTCCGTCACTGGTTGCTGGGCTTCTTTTCCGGTGACTTGGTGATCCGTTTGACCGACACCAAGGAAGAAATCCGGTTGCCAAACGTGCTGTGGATTGGCTGGCGGATCAATGAAGTCCAGCGGCTCATCCGCGAAAAGGCTACGGTTGCACGCGAAAGCTAAGTCGGATGGTTGGTTTAGACCACCGACGCACACACTGCCTTGATAAACAGCAACGCACCCGGATATCCGGGTGCGTTGCTGTTTAGTGAGCAAAGGATCAGTCCTTGATTTCTTTCTTGACGAGATTCATGAAGAATGTGGCTTTGCCTTCCTTCTCGGCAATTTTTCGAGCCAGTAACGCTTCGGCTTCGGCCTTCTGGTTGAAAGGAAACTCATCGACTTCCTTACTCCCATTGTCGAAAACTACCCAAACGGCTCGACGGCGAACTTCCTTGGCAGTACGAGTTCGCCTAACAGCCGGTTTCTTGGCCACAGCCGCCTTCTTGGCTGGCTTCTTGGCTTTTTTCTTGGGCTTTTCCTCCTCGCCATCATCGCCTTCTTCGGCATCCGATTCTGCTTCGACCTCTTCTTCTTCTTCGGCCTCTTCTGTTTCTTCCTTTTCTTCTGTCACCTCGTCGCGCTCGCGGGCCTCTGCAGCCTCTGCTTCACGTCGCCGGTCCATCCGGCTTGGTCCTCGGCTCCCGCGCGCCTTCGCCATGTCTATTTCTCCGTCGGATCGTCGGAATTCTTGCAGTAGTTAGAGTACCTGTTAACACGATTACCGACAAGGGCCGCAACGCAGTCGGGCCTTGTCGACACCGTGTTGCGGTGTTGCACAAGTAGTGATCAAGCGAGTGGGATAACACCGGTGAAATGGGCGATCTGCCGGATTAACACAGTTTGGTATAGCTTTGGGAACGAGAAAATCGTTGGCACATCGGAGAGTATGTCGAATTCGCGAGTAGCCTGTCGCGTCTAGTTCCACAGGAGGATAGAATGCGAAGCAGTGGGCCATTCCCCCGTCGGAGTACGGAGTAAACCCCGCATCATGCTCGCAGTACCGATTCTTCAAAAGCCGCTCGCCTCTCCCCCGTCGGACGCCGACCTTCTGGAGCGATATGCCACAGGTGATCGATCCGCCTTGGATGATCTGTTTCGGCGCTATCGTATGGTCGCGTTTCGCGTGGCTTATCGCTTATTGGGTCGTGAGGCGGATGCTCTGGACGCAGTACAGGATGGCTTTGTTAAAGTGTTAACCAATCTGGATCGCTTTCGCGGAAGTAGTTCGCTTAAAACTTGGCTGCTACGAATTGTCAGCAATTCGGCTCTCGATATTGGCAGGCAAAGGAAGCGCGATACACGCGTTCCACAGTCGCCACGAGACGATACACCCGAGTGGTTCGGCGCGACCGATTTACCCCCCGCAGATAACGAACTCGTCCGAGCCGACTTGCGAGCAAAGATCGATGCTGCTCTGGCGCGCTTGCCCGAAACGCAACGCCAAACGTTTGTGCTTCACGTGGATGGCGGAATGTCTTATCGCGAAGTGGCGGATACGCTCGGGATTTCCATCGGCACAGTAATGAGTCGATTGTTCTACGCCCGGCAGAAATTGAAAATGCTGCTCGCCGATCAGGTTCAACCATGACCCACGCGATCTCTCACCAACCCGATGATTTTCCGCAGGCGTTGCTCGCAGCGTATGCCGATGGGGAATTGGACTCGCAGACGCGGGCCAAAGTGGAACAGTGGTTGAACGATCACCCGGAGTCGCTGGCCGCGCTGGCGGATCAGCAAGAACTTGGGCCGGGCAATATCGCATTGTGGGAGCAAGCGGATCCGCCGGAGCCTTCGTTCATGGCCTGGTCGGTGCTGCGGCGATGCGTTGACGCGGGCTTGCAATCTACGGTTGCACCATCTTCATCGTCGCCGACCACGCTCACCCGACACGCCAATGAAGACAAGGCATGGTGGGCCTTTGGTGGGCTTGTGATTGCTGGCCTGGCTGCCGCGATTGGATGGATCGCGCTCCGTCCGACAATCGAACCAACTCTACCAAGTTCCTCGCGACCGGCTGAAATCGCGGCGAGAATGGAATCACAAACTCCGCCTGAAGTGGCTCCCGCGCCTCGCGCGATTAAAGCGGTAGCATTGGCCCCAACCGCCAGCGAGGTTCTGGCAATCGCCACCGACGACGATGTGGTACTGGAACGCGTGCCTGATACGGGCGAGGGTTGGCTTCCGATTGGCAGGCATCCCGTGCCGGAAGTGCTCTTATTGGCCTCGTTCGATGAAGTTCAACTGCACGAAGCAGACCCCAGTCCGGCTTGGCCGAAGGGCGGACCGAGAATCGTCCATGCTCCCGGTGATGCACCCATGATTTACGCGGCCTCGAACAGGTGATCCATGTCCAGCTTGCTCGCCCCGATCCTTCTTGCCTTGATGTGCCCGACTGAAGATCCCGTTCGGGTGACCGTCGTAACGATCCTCGCCACCAGCGAAGATACCACGGTAGACCCGAAGTTGGTTGAACTCGCCAAGGCGGTTCAACAGCGAGACAAAACACTCACGGGGTTTCGCCTCGTGGCAACGGAAGCCAAGTCGATTCCTGTTGGCAGTTCGCACACATTCGAGTTGGCCGACAAGCAAGTGCTCAGAGTGGTCGTAACGCGTTCGAAAGACACGAACAACCGCATTAGCTTAACCATCAAGCCACCCGGATTGGAAAAGGTGACTTACGGTTGCACATGCGACAAGTTCTTTCCTGTCGTTACGCCGCACCGCACGAAGAAGGGCGAGTTGTTGATCGTGGCAGTGATGGCGAAACCCTGCACCGCGGGTAAGCACGGTTGGTTCCCGTGGGGCAATTAAACGGGCGGTCCGCAACAATCACGGCTTCACTGGTTCTTTGAGTTGGTCGCCGAGCAATTCTGCCGCCTGTCGCAAATCGTTCGCAGCAACTTCTATGGCTTTTGGAATAACGCCAGCAGTAATGCTTGCTCCGAGCATTCGCTTCACCACCAACATAGCCGCCTCCGCACGGGCCACGGCGATACCAGCACGAGCCGCTTGGGGATCGAACGCGGGCAGCGTTGTCATGATCGGTCCAGCACTGGCGAGTCGTGCGGCGGCGACGCGCAATTGTGTCTCCACTTCGAATCGTAAAGCTTCAGCTTTCTCTGCGTTTCGTCTGTTCATCTGTTCCGCGGAGTTCGCCAGTGTCACCCCTGCGGTTCGTATCGCACTTCCCACCTCGCGCAGCGTGGTCGCTGTTTGCTCGTTCGATTCGCTATCCAGTGCTTTTTGCTCCAGTTGGCGGCTCAGGTTATTGGCAAGTTGGGTTAGCTCATTGGCTCGTGCATGTTGTCGCGCCGAGGCCGCACCTGGCCGATCCTTCCATTTCAACGCTTCGGTCACGATGGCATCCTGCCGATCGGCGAGCGCGAGTGCAGCCGTGGCTCGTTCACTTTTGGCGAGTTGCCGAAACAGGTCGGCCGATCGTCGGGCATGTTCGATACCGGAACGCAACTCTCCGTTGCGGAAGTGATACACGGCGATTCGCGCTTCGCGCGCGGCCTGTCGCGGATCGAATGGGAAGTGCACCGGCTGCCGGAACAGCGATTCAGTTAACTGTTCTGCATCATGTGCCAGAGCGCTTTGTCGTTGCACAATCTCGGCCAAAGGATCGCTCGAAAGGGGCTGTAATTGTTGCTGCAACTCGGCGGGGAATTGGGCGATCCGCTCGCGAATGCTCTGGCATCGTTCCGCGAGTTTACGGAGGTTATTGGCATGCCATTGCGAAGGAAGGTAAGCATCTCCCGGTGCGCTTTGGCCTGGTGGCATGATGCCTCGATCGAAGGTGTTGGTTAACTCGGCGATATCGGCTGTTAATGCGGCGACGATTTGAAGCGATTCCGCAATCGCTTCGTGCGCTCCGGCTTGGCGGTCGGGTGCGGCGTGGTCGCGCAGGCGACTGTACTGATCCAACAGTCTCTTCTTGTGCGATTGTGCAACGACGCCGACTCGCGTTGTCATCAACTCATCGATCTCGCGTGCGAGTTCGCGCGAAGTCTCGGAATTGATGGAAGCCCCTGCGGGTATCGCCTTGGCGAGTATCGCGGCGTTCCGACGATTTGCGGCAAGTCGCAAGAGTCGATCGTAATCGGATTCGTGACCGGTTAGCCGATCGGCAAGCAAACGCGATTCCTCGGTCGCCATCCGCACTTTCTGCAGCAAGGCCTGCGGTCTTGGCTCATTTCGAAGCGCGATATCCGCAATGCGTACCGCTTCACGGGTGCTATGAAGCAAGGTGCCGGCCTCGGGGCATGGCGGAAGTTGGCTCAGAATGCGAGTTACTTCTTGCATCGCCGCGATGTGCGGGCGGAGTAACGATTCGATCCGAACAGCCTTAACGCCTTCCACAAACTTGGCGAGGAATGGGGGGCCGTTGGCAAGATAATCGGGGAACATCGCGTTGATCGATTCAACCCGGGTTGCGATGTCTTTCAGTCGCTGCACGATTTCATTTGCTTTGTCATCGGTTGGTATCGAGTGATCAATGAGTACCGCGCGGAGGCGGTCCACCTCGCGCTTAACCCACGCTTGCGACGCGGGCACGTCGTGTGAAAGTCCTTCACGAAGATCCGTCACCGCGGCAGTGAGAGCCGCAAGACAGGAAGTGCGTCGGGCGTCGAGACCGGGCAGATCGAGTTCGGCGAACGAAGCAATCTGATTCTTTTGGCGATCGGCGAGAAGAGTCAGTTTCTTGGGCAACGCCAGCGGTTCCGTTTTGCGGATCAGTTGTTCGATGGCGGACTGAATTGCCTCCTGCTCACGCATGAGTTTATCGAATTCGGGCCGGGCTTTTGCCAACCTCTCAGGCCCCGTGGGAAGCTTCTCTGCGAGTCGGTTCAGTTGCTCGGTGGCGGCTCGCATCGCGTTTTCCACGCCTGCCCCACTTCCACTCATCAGGTTGCCAGCGACCGTGAGGTGTGTCAGGGCATCGTCTCGAATCGCGCCGCCGGAAGCAGGCACGCGAAGTGCGGTAACAGTCGCCCGTATCGCAGCCTGTTCCGTGATCAATGGGATTTGCTCGGCAACCGGTAGCGTGGCGAAATTTGTTGGTTTGCCGGCTGTTGCCAAACGGAATCTGGCGATGAGATTATCTTGCCACGCAGCCAATTGCTGCAATGCGATCTTTGCATCAGATCGCGCGGCCGCTTGCTTCTCGAATTGGGCGGCAACCGTGTCCAGATTTAGCGCCAGTCGTGCCAGTTCCGTGAGCGCTTCGATTGCCTTCTCTTTGGCGAGCAAGCCCTTCACGTTCTCAAACTCCGCCACCTTCGGTGCGGCAGTGTTGGCGAGCCGGGATGCGATTGCAACGTCATTCACTAGCTCCGCAGCATTTTTGGTAATGCTATTCAACTCACTCGCAATCGTGCCCATCATCGAATCCCGCGTATGGGCAATTGTTACTTTGATAGCATCATTCAGACTTCGCACGGAACCGGCGATATCGGCAATTTGCTCGGTGAGTTGATCCAGCGAAGCTCGTTGTGCGCTTTCGGAAAGCTCCCGCAAGGGTAAGCTTTCCGAAAGCAAGTGTTGATAGCGTTCGATCAGCAGTTGCTGCATGCCCTGAAGCTCGTCCGACGACGCATCCTTGATGCGGTCTGCCAGAGCACTTTGATCCGCAGCAAGAGATCCAAGCAACAGTGCATCTATGCGAATGCGACAGATGCGGTCCGTCTCTGCTGAAGCATTTTCGATGCGGTCTGTGGTCTGGTTGAGTTGGGTAATCGCATCGGTAAACCAATCGGCTCGCGCTGCGACATTCGCCGTTGCAGCAAGCCGAACAACTTCCGCGGTTTGTTCCAATCGTGTCGCACTATCGCGAACTTCCGCATCCACTCTGCTAAGTTCCGGACTCAGACTCGCTTCGCGTGCGACCTTCTGTAAAGTTTCCGCGGTCGATCGGATCGCTTCGCGTGCGTTGTTGAGGCGTATCACCAGATCGACTCTGAGATCAGGTTTTCCCGCAGCATCTTCCGCCGCTAACTCGACTTCTTGCAACGCATCGCGTAAGGAATCGCCAGCCGCACGAAGCCGCTCACGCACGGCATCTCTTCGCGTTGTGATGCACTGAATTTCCAGTGGCAGAGCATCCACCTCGATTCGCACTTCCGCCCAGCCAGATTCCGGATAAAGCGTTTCTTGTGGACTCAGTGCAGCTTCATCGAGTTTGCGCGTGTCGGAGATGCGAACACGCAAACGCAACGTTTCGCCGAGTTCCGCCTTTCCAAAGAGATCGAAGGAGAGCGATCCGCTCGCCTGCTTGACATCCATCGGAGTCAGAGAAATTGGGATACTGCGTGGCCGCATGTGCCCCGGAGGAAGCCATTCGAGTGCCGCCACGCCCATCGCCACATCATCGGAAACGACGAGCTTCAGTTGCAACTTCTCGCCGGGTCGGGCGGTCGCAGGTCGAGCGGGTAGGCCGGTAAGTTGAAGGAATCGGGGTGGCTTGTCGGGTCGAGCTTTCACCGCCAATTCGGCCAGTGTGGTCCGCAATCTTTTTCCGTTCCGTTCCGCAATCGCCACGATGCGAAGTGTGCCATCGTGCCGCAACCGAAAGGTGACGCTGCCAGAAAAAGCATCGGCTGACAGCGATAAGTGCGTGAGCTCCGGTGGCCCTGTTCCGGCTCGAAATTCCAGATAAGCATCGGCCACTGGTCGGTTAAAGTGAAGTCGCAACTCGGCCGTGCCGTGGCGGAGTCCGTTGAGCACGCCAGCATCCGCACGGAGCGTTTGTACTTCAGCAGAAGCATATTTCGGGGGCGATAAGTTGATCGCCGAGCCTTCAGTGAGTTCAATGCGATCGAGCGCGGTAACGGTGTACCAATCGCTAACCCCGCCTTCGTATTCCGCGCGGTATTCGAAGTCGTTGGTTGCGGGAAGAGTTGCTCGGAATGCCGCGTCGCCATTGAGTATGGCAGTGATTCGGGTTTCCGGCGCATTCGGGGCACGAATTGCAAACAGGGCCGTCCCATTGCGAGTTCCATTCGCTTCAATGTAGCCCGTGAGTGTTACCGACTCTCCACGCGCGACGACGGGTTCGCCCGATGTTACCACGACGCGGAATGTTGCCGCGGTGTTCCCATGCCAGGGCAAAGCCACACGGCGAAACTGATCTAACGCACCCGGAACGAATACAGCAGCGAGCACGCAACTTGCCAGCGCCGCCGTGGCTGCGGTTGCCGCTCGAAGATTGCCGCTCAATTCTTGGCGAGATGTTCGTGCGTGTGGGTCAGTCGTTGGTTGCACAACGAGCTTCCATACGAGCACACCCAATGCGGTTAACCACGCTGCGAGACAAACCCCGCGTGCCCAACCCGGCAGAGCCAGAGTGGCATCAATCAGAGCGATTGCGGAAACTGAACCAAGCGCGACCACGATTACCCAGCACGCCCCGCGGGCCATCTGCATGCGTCGGGCGCGCCCTGTATCGGCGAGCTGCGGTTTCGGGGTAGGTGGTAAAACGGCGGACATGCACGCTCCGTCGTGAAGCCAGGCGGCAATCGGCCGCTATTCGCATCACTCAACTGTAACACCGCCCCGACCTGCGGGGCAAGGAACACGACCCGGCGCTGGTATCATTTCTGTAGCGCAAGTGGTCAGCCCAAGACCGGTATCGCAGGGTAAAACGCTTTCCCACTGGAAGTGCTGCCATGGTTTCGCCTGAACGCTTGGAAGCGATGCAAAAGGAATGGGTGCGTTTGATGGGGCAGTTCCAGGTTGAACCCGCGAAAGCTTATCCGGTGTTCGATGAACTCGTCGCGGCGCACTCGGCTCCAGAGCGGCATTATCACAACCTGGAACATCTGGCGGAAATGTTCCGTGTTGCGGGTCGGCTTGCGAATCAGGCGAATGACCCTGCAGCGCTGTTCCTCGCAATCTGGTTTCACGATGCGATCTACGATCCGAAAGCAAAAGACAACGAGGCCAGAAGTGCGGACTATTCCGCGGCCAGCCTTGCGTCGCTCGGCGTTCCCGTCGAAACAATTCAACGAGTGGGGCGATTGATCCACGCGACGGCGCATTTCGCACATAACGAAAACCCGCCCGACCGCGACACCGCGATTATGCTCGATGCGGATCTGGCAATACTCGGTTCGGCCGAAACACGCTATCGACGATATTCTGTGGATATACGCAAGGAATACAGCTTCGTGCCCGATGCGGAATACGCCGCCGGCCGCGCCGCGGTGCTGCGTGCCTTCCTGACGCGGCCACGGATCTACCTCACATCGCCTCTGTTTGCGGAAGGCGAAGAACGTGCCCGCACGAACCTGTTAGCCGAATTAAACGATCTGGCGGTTTTTGAATAAACGCTTGCAACTTTTGGCACGCTCCGCCCTCTAATCGCGGTATGTCTGCCTTGTTCACAGCTTGGTTCAACTTCGCACAAGGACCGCTCGCCAAGCCAAGAATCCGGCGGATGAAGCACCTGAAACAGGAAACACTGACATGGATATGAATAACTTTACCGAGAAAGCGCGGCAAGCGATTGCCGACTCGCAAAAACTCGCCGCACGGCTTAACCATCAACAACTCGATGTGGAGCATGTGTTGGTTTCGCTGCTCGATCAAGAAAAGGGACTGGCCCCCGCCATTCTGCAAAAGGCGGGTCTCTCTGCGGACGCGCTAACCATCAAGCTGCAACGCGAACTCGAAAAGCTGCCGCGAGTGACGGGAGATGTTGAGCAACGCCCAACCACAAGGTTCATTAAACTGATTGCCAACGCCGAGGCAGAGGCAAAGAAACTAAAGGACGATTATGTTTCGGTCGAACACGTGCTGCTCGCGGCGACCGAAGACCCCGGAGCCGCCGGGTTGGCGTTGAAGGAATTCGGCGTCACCCGCGAACGCCTGCTCTCGGCTCTCAAAGAGGTGCGAGGCAACCAGCGTGTCACCACCCAGAACCCGGAAGAGACATACCAGTCCCTGGAAAAGTACGGGCGTGATCTTACGCAGCTGGCCCAGCGTGGCAAACTCGATCCGGTGATCGGCCGCGACGAAGAGATTCGCCGCGTCGTTCAGGTGCTGAGTCGTCGAACCAAGAATAACCCGGTACTGATCGGCGAACCCGGCGTTGGCAAGACTGCCGTGGTCGAGGGATTGGCGCAGCGAATCGTGCGTGGCGACGTTCCCGAAGGACTCAAAGATAAGAAGATTGTCTCGCTCGACATGGGTTCGCTGATCGCTGGGGCCAAGTATCGCGGCGAATTCGAAGAGCGGCTCAAAGCGGTACTACAGGAAGTCACGCAGTCCGATGGACGGATTGTGCTGTTCATTGATGAGATGCACACGATCGTGGGGGCGGGCAAAGCTGAGGGCGCGATGGACGCTGGTAACCTTCTCAAGCCCATGCTTGCTCGCGGCGAGTTGCACTGCATCGGTGCGACGACATTGGATGAATATCGACTGCACGTCGAAAAAGATGCCGCACTCGAACGCCGCTTTCAGCCGGTGTTTGTGGATCAACCGAGCGTCGAAGACACCATTTCCATCCTTCGTGGGTTGAAGGAACGGTACGAAACGCACCATGGCGTACGCATCAAAGATGCGGCACTCGTTTCCGCGGCAGTGCTCTCGAACCGCTATATCGCCGATCGCTTCTTGCCCGATAAAGCCATCGACCTTGTCGATGAAGCCGCAGCCAAAGTGCGGACCGAAATCGATAGCATGCCAACCGAACTGGACGAGGTTTCCCGCCGGGTCATGCAACTGGAGATTGAACGCCAGGCCCTCAAGAATGAAACCGATCGGGCGAGCCGCGACCGGTTGGAGAAGCTCGAAAAAGAGCTAGGCAATCTGAAGGCGGAAGGCGATGCGCTCAAGGCACGATGGCAAGCCGAGAAACAGGCCGTGCAGCACGTGCAAGGCGTTCGCGAACAGATTGAACAGGTCAAGCTCGATATCGATCGCGCGGAACGCGCTTACGACCTGAACAAGGCCGCCGAGTTGAAGTATGGCAAGCTTCCCGAACTGGAAAAGAAACTCAAGGCTGCCGAAGATGATGGCGAGCGACAGAAAGATAACAAGTTGCTCAAAGAGGAAGTGGGCGACGAGGAGATTGCGGCCGTTGTGAGTCGTTGGACTGGCGTGCCGGTATCGAAACTGCTCGAAGGTGAGAAAGAGAAGTTGCTGCACCTGGGCGACGAATTGCACAAGCGCGTAATTGGCCAGGACGAGGCCGTGACAGCGGTTGCCGAAGCGGTCATTCGGGCACGCAGCGGGCTTAACGACCCCAAGCGGCCCATCGGAAGCTTCATTTTCCTGGGGCCAACAGGTGTGGGAAAGACCGAACTCGCCCGCGCGCTCGCGGAGTTTCTGTTCGACGATGAAAAGGCGATGGTTCGTATCGATATGAGCGAGTATCAGGAGAAGCACACGGTGTCGCGGCTCGTGGGTGCCCCGCCCGGTTATGTGGGTTACGACGAAGGCGGACAACTGACGGAAGCGGTGCGTCGCCGGCCGTATTGCATCATCCTCTTCGATGAGATCGAGAAAGCCCACCCAGATGTATTCAACGCACTGTTGCAAGTGCTCGACGACGGCCGGTTAACCGATGGCCAGGGCCGCACCGTCGACTTCAAGAACACGATTGTGATCATGACTTCGAACATCGGAAGTCACCGGATCTTGCAGTTCAAGGACACGCGGATCGGCGAGGTTTACGATCGCATGAAGGAAGCGGTTACGGAAGAACTCCGCAAACACTTCCGCCCGGAGTTTCTCAATCGCGTGGACGATGTCATCGTGTTCCATGCTCTCACCGAAGCAGACCTGACGCAGATCGTCGAGATTCAACTGGGTTATCTGCGGGAGCGATTGGCAGACCGAAAGATTCGCCTCGTGTTGAACGACGCAGCCAAGCGGCACCTCGTTGCGATTGGGTACGATCCCTCGTATGGGGCGCGGCCACTCAAACGTACGCTCCAGAAAGAAATCGAGACGCCACTTGCACGCAAGTTGCTTCAAGGCGAAGTGCGCGATAACTGCACGGTAACAGTCGATTACGATGCCACTACGGAAGGCCTTGGCTTCTCGGTGGCGGGCGGTGAAGGGCAGTCGAACTCGTGATCTTCTGAATCGTGTGAAGTGTTCGGCGGTTGCGGGTTGGCGGGTGTGCAACACGCACGATCGTGTTCCCTCCCATTGACACTTTGATCGGAACATCTCACGATGGAGAACATCTCACATCGTCGCGAGGTGTTCCGATCATGTCGCATATCTTGTTAGCTGCCAGCACGCTCGTGTTGGCCGCATCTTCTGTTTCGGCTGCACCAATCCCACCTACTGGTAGTAAAGTCGTTAACTTCCCCTTTCCGGCGAAGGCACCAATTGTGGTGTCGGTAAACGGCTACGATACGGTTCGCAAGAACCTGGCAAAGATGTTCGCAGCGGCGTTGCCAAAGGAAGCGGAGGCCATCGAAAAGGCAATCGATGAACAATGGGATGCCTGGTTCGAGGCTCGCAAACTCACAGCGGTTCGCAAAGACGCCCGCGTGTTTCTGGTGCTTAACGATCTCGCGGCGTTATTTGAAGAGCGGGAACCGCTATCGGTGCTGGTGCCAGTCACTTCGCACAAGGATTTCCTGGATTCGTTCCTCACTAAAGCAGAACGGATGTCTCTCGATCGCGGGCGGGATGGTGTCGATGTGGTGCGAACGGCTGCGTTCGGCGAAGAGCAACCCGCGTATCTTGTGGACTTGAAAGAATACTCACTCATCACACTCGATCGTGCGATAGCAGATGCCCACGCGGTCAAGTACACAATGGCGACCGACGAGCAGATGGGCAACGAACCCGCCGATGCCTTCCTGAAAGCCGATGTGGCGATTTACCTGAACTTGGATGTGCTGAACCAACAGTTTGGCGAAGAAATTCGCGCCTTCAAAGGCTTGATCGAAATGGGGCTTCAGCAAGCTCAGCAACAAGGTGCACTCGATATTCTGGAAGCGAAACAAATCGAGGCGGTTAAAATCGCACTTAATGCTCTGGTGAAGGCGATTGAAGATTGTCGCTCGGTCGTCGCATCCGCAGTATTCAAGCCCGAGGGCTTGCTGGTGCGTGTGCAAGCTCTCTTCGCCGAGAACAGCGATACCGCGAAGTTTCTCGCGGATCAAAAACCAGATCCACAAGCCAAGTTGGCCAAACTTCCCGGCGGGCTTGGCACATACACCGCGATGAAAAATGGCAAAGCGCTCGGGGAAATCCTTCGCGATCTAAACCAAGAACTCGTGACGACCGCAGAAGACGCGCGTGGGGCGGAACTCATCGAGAAGCACTTGCAAGATGTGGCCGCCGCCGGGCCAGGTGCGGAGTTTGTCGCTGCGTTGCCACCCGGTGAGTTCATCATCGTTACGGAATATCAAGAGCCAGACAAAGCGGTTCGTGGTCTGACCAAGGCCATGAAGGCGGTTGCGGCCGGTGGACGTGTGAATAGCGTTGTTCTCAAGACGGCTCCGCGAGTCGCTGATGAAGCCGAGAAGCACCGCGGATTCACGTTTAGCTCTGTCAATTTCAACTTCGATTTAGATGCCAGCATTTCACGCCTTCCGGAAGAGGCCCGTGAAACCGCGCGAGAACAACTCAAGAAAACCGTGCTGGAGAAGTCCACGCAGTGGATTGGCTCCAATGGGAAAGTTGTTATCCGGATGACCGCCAAGGACTGGGAAGCGGCAAAGGTGCTGCTCGATCGCGTCCTCGATGACAAAGGCTCTGTGGGCAAGGAAGACGGCTTCCGCCGCGTTCGCGAACAGCTCCCGTTTGAAGCGAACATCATTGTCGTTGCGGAAATTACCAGCACGGTCGAGGCCTTGGTGAACGGGATGAAGTCCGCCGCAAGTGCCATACCGGGCTTCCCCGAACTCGGTGCGATTAAGAAGCCGAAGCGCGAGAAAGCCGCATATGTGGGATTGGCAATCAGTATTACGGAGAATACTGCGACCGTGACCGGCTTCGTTCCCGCTGCCGCTGCCAGTGAAGCATATAAGATGCTCAACGCAATGCTAAAGAAGGTCGAGTGACCTTTAACGCTTCGCGTATTGCAGGAGTGTGGGCCATGCTGTTCCGCTTTATCGCCCCCGTGCTTGCAGCGAGCATGCTCGCTGCAGGAGGTTGCGGTGCAGGGAAACTGAACGAAACCAGAACCTTTGAGCTGTTAGTATCTGGCGATGCCAACGCGATTGATCTGCCTGCACAATCGAGCGTGCAGCGAATTACTGTTGAATTCACTTCAAGTAACACGGAAGTGACAACGCTAATCTTTCGTGAAGCCGATGCGAAGGGCGAAGAAGGGCTAACGGACTCAGACCCAGCACTCGCACTTGCCAAGGAAACCGCGAAGTCGGGTTCCTTCACCGCGGAGGTGCCAGCTAACACACCGACGCGGGTAATCGTGCGCGGTGCCATCAAGAAGACAAGCGTCGAGTTGAAGGTCACCAACCGCAGGTAAGCCAGGATGATTGTGACCATCGATGGCCCGGCGGCTTCTGGCAAAGGAACCGTGGCGAAAGGACTCGCCGAACGCCTCGGGTTCGCTTACCTCGATACGGGCGCGATGTATCGGGCTGTTGCTCTGTTTGCGATCCGCGCGGATGTGACTTGCGATGATGCGAGTGCTGTTGAGTGTCTGTTGCCCGATGTCCATATCGAGATGCCGCCGGATCACGTCTGGTTGAACAACGAAGATGTCACTGATACGATTCGAGCGCCCGAGGTTTCTCAGTGTGCCAGCAAGGTCGCAGCTATCCCCGTAGTGCGAGCGTTTCTTGTGCCGCAACAACGCCGGATCTGCCAGGGTCGCGACATAATCTCCGAGGGCCGCGATCAAGGTACCATCGTGTTTCCCGATGCCGCAGTCAAGTTCTACATCACTGCGGATGTGCGTATTCGCGCTCAGCGGCGATATCTCGAACTGATCAAACGCGAAGTGGCAACTACGCTAGAACGGGAAGTCGCAGAGTTGGAGGAACGTGATCGCCGCGACAGCCAACGGCCCGATAGCCCGCTCTTTCGCCCACCTGGATCGCACCTCATCGATACCACACACCGCACAGTTGATTCTGTTCTGGACGAGATGGAAGGAGTCGTGCGCCGATGCATGACCGCCCAGGCCTGATGGGCCGCCTCTGGTACGATGCTGCCTACTGGACAATGTGGAGCTTCTTCACCTTCGGGTTCAGCTATCGCGGCATTGGTCGGGGCAACGTTCCCAAGAAGGGGCCAGCCCTTATTCTGGCCAATCATCAGTCGATGTTCGATCCCATGTTGGTGGGCCTGTCGCTGCCGCGTTATCCCACGTTTTTGGCGCGGAAGAACCTCTTCGATGTGCCACTGATCGGCCCTGCTATCAAGAGTCTTGGCTCAGTTCCCATCGATCGCTCGATGGGTAAAGACGGCATTCAATTGGTGCTGGCGGCACTGGAGAAGGGGCGGGCGATCATCATGTTTCCCGAAGGCGAGCGAACGCACACGGGTGAAGTGCAACCGCTCAAACCGGGTGTTTCGCTGCTGATCAAGCGCGTCCAGTGCCCGATTGTGCCGGTGGGCATTGCAGGTGCATTCGCGGGCTGGAACCGCTTCATGAAGTTCCCGCGGTTCTCTCCGCCGTTCTTGCCACCACGCGATAGCACGATCGGTGTCTCGATGGGTGAGCCTATCGACCCATCACGCTACAAGGGGATGGACCGCGACGCCATGCTCGACGACCTTCGTAACGAGATTGTTAAGCAAACGGCGAAGGCGGAAGCTGCGCGAAGGAAGTGAGTTCTCGATCGCGCCGCCCGCCAAAAGCCGCCACATAGCGAAAACATCTCCGCATGACGCGAGATCACTTCTTCTTTGGCTCGCGAACCGGGAACTCTTTGGATTCGGTGCGGCCCGACTTCAGAAATTGCTCGATCTTGGCAACCACATCGGGATTGCTCGCAGCGATGTTGTTGGTTTCGCCGGGGTCTTTCGTGATGTCGTAGAGTTCCAGCGGGCGACCGGGTGCCAGGCGAATCGCCTTCCAGTTCCCGTGCCGCACCGCTTGCTTGAACCCGCCTTCGTGGAACTCCCAGTAAAGGTACTCGTGCGTTTTCTGCTCGCCCTTTCCGGTGATCGTGGGGGCGAAACTGATCCCATCCAGTCCCTTGGGCGACTCTATTCCTGCGAGTTCGCAAGCCGTCGGCAAGAAGTCCCAGAAGGCCCAAATGTGGTCAGATATGGTGCCGGGTTTGGTCACTCCGGGCCAACGAATGATTGCGGGCATGCGAATGCCGCCATCATACAAGTCGCGCTTGATCCCGCGGAACGGCCCGGAGCTTTGGAAGAACTCGGGCTTGTTGCCACCTTCGCGATGCGGGCCGTTATCGCTGGTGAAGATCACCACCGTGTTCTTTTCGAGGCCGAGTTCTTTGAGCTTGTCGAGAATCTGGCCCACGTCCGCATCCATGCGCGTAATCATGGCGGCTTTGTTTTTCTCAGCCTGCGGCCAGTCTTCATTGCTATACGGAGAGTCCGTGGGCACTTCGTTCCCCTCGCCGAGTGAGCGTGTCTTCTCGTTGTTGGCGTGCGGGATGGTTGTGGAAAAGTAGAGGAAGAATGGCTTCGCCTTGTTCGCTTCCATGAACTTCAGCGCATCGTCGCGAAGCACATCCGGTGCATACACATTGAATTTCTCCGCGACGTTATCGTTCTTGGATTGCGGGTTGTCGAGGGCGAATTTCTTCTCGCCAAGCCAGAGAAAGTCTGGGTAATAGTTGTGGGCATGGTGCTGGTTCAGATAGCCGAAGAAGTGATCGAATCCTTTCTTGGTCGGAATGCCGGTACTGGCTTCTTCACCCAGCCCCCATTTGCCAACCAACGCGGTGCGGTAGCCGGCTTTCTTCAATAACTCCGCCACGCAGATGTCATCCGGGCCAAGCGGCACGTTCCCCTTCGGAACAGCCGTGCCGCCGTTCCCGCGCGTGCGGCAGTGACCCGTGTGAAGGCCGGTCATGAGTGTGCAACGCGAAGGAGCACACACCGTGCTGCCAGCATATGCCTGCGTGAAGCGAATTCCTTCGGCTGCGAGTCGATCGAGATTCGGCGTCTTGATTTTCTTCTGGCCGTAACAGCCCAAGTCGCCATAACCCAGATCGTCCGCAAAGAGAAACACGATGTTCGGCGGTCGCGGCGTATCGGCTGCGAGTGCGGAAGCGGATAGGGCCAACAGAAGCGGGAGAGTGATCAGCGAACGCATGAAAGCCTCCAGGTGGAGCGAGAGATTGGTTAGATTATCACAACTCTCGCAGGCCGCGAACACTCACATTACAACTCCGCGACCACGCGACGCACCAGCACCCTTAACTTCTTTTCTGCCTGGTTCGCAGTGTGAATGATGTCCGGAAGGCTAACGGGTTCCAGCGCATCCGGCAGGCACTGATCCGTTATCACGGATACGCCCATTACTCGCATTTTCGAATGCACCGCAACGATCACTTCCGGCACAGTGGACATGCCAACCACATCGGCACCAATGGTTCGCAAGAAGCGATACTCGGCGGCGGTTTCGAGGTTTGGCCCCGCAACGGCGACAAATACACCCTGGTGGCAAACAATCTGTTCTTCGAGTGCGATACGCTTACCGAGTTTGAGCAGTTCGCGATCATAGGCATGGCACATATCCGGGAAGCGGACGCCGAGGCGGTCGTCGTTCGGGCCAATGAGTGGATTATCCCCAAGCAAGTTGATGTGGTCTTCGATCAACATCAGGTCGCCTTTGTCCCACTGCGGGTTCATTCCGCCGCATGCGTTGCTCACGATCAGGATGCCCGCTCCGAGCGCCTTCATCACGCGAACCGGGAAGGTGACCTGTTGGAGTGTGTAGCCTTCGTAAAAGTGCTGCCGCCCTTCCATCACCACAACTGGCTTGCCGCCAAGCTGGCCGCATACCAGTTGGCCCTTGTGGCTGGGTGCGGTGCTGCGTGGGAAGTGTGGGATCTGTTCGTATGGAATCACCGCTTCGGCTGCGATGTCTTCGGTGAGCTTTCCCAGGCCGGTGCCAAGGATGATGCCCGCTGCAGGCGTGCCGGCCCACTTCGACCGGACGAACGCGGCGGCTTCCTGGATCTGGTCGTACAGTTCTGGCATGGGAGTTGGTGGCTTTGGTGTGAAGAGGGGGAATGAAATAGGTAACGCGGATGTTGCCCGCTTGCTGTTGTACAATCACTGCGACACGAGTGCTTGCCTGGCATGTGTCCGATGGATTAGTTTCGGGACTCCTGACCCCCTGGTGAAGATGGCTGTTAACTTGCCGCCGCAGTACCACGACGCCGAAGCTCGGTACAAGAAAGCCCAAACGCCCGAGGACAAGCTCGTCGCGCTCAAAGAGATGTGGGTTATTCTGCCCAAACACAAGGCGAGTGAGAAGGTCCAGGCGGAACTGAAAACCAAGATCTCGGAACTCACAGACCAGATCGAACAGGCCAAGACCGCACCAAAGAAAGCCGCACCAGGCACATACAAATTCCCGCGGCAAGGTGCGGGGCAAGTGGTCTTCGTCGGCCCGCCCAACGCCGGGAAATCGCTGCTGATCTCCAAACTCACCAAGGCCAGTCCGCAGGTCGCACCTTACCCGTTCACGACCCGCGAACCCGTTCCGGGGATGATGGATTACGAAGATGTGCGTGTGCAACTCATTGATCTGCCGCCAATCACGGCAGACCATTACGAGAACTTCGTCACCGATATTACCCGTGCCGCGGATGTGGCATTGCTGTTCCTGGATCTATCGGACGATGATGGCCCCGCAGCCACGCAGGCGACCATCGAACGCCTCAAAGCTGCGCGACGTGAACTCGTTGCTCCCGGTAGCCCATCGATAGACGATCCGGCTGTCTACGCGGTGCCAACTTTGCTGATCGCGAACAAGTGCGACGACGAAGCCGCCGATATTCGGCTTGAACTCGCCAAGGAAGAGTTCGGATCGCGGTTTCCGATCTATCTGGTTTCCGCCGAAACGGGCCAGGGTCTCACAGAATTGCGCAAGGTGATGTACGACACACTCGGTGTCATCCGGGTCTACACCAAACAGCCGGGCAAGCCCGCGGATATGACGAGTCCGTTCACCGTGCCGATTGGCAGCACGGTAGTCGAATTGGCAAGCAAGGTTCACCGCGATCTGGAAGACACGGTCAAATCGGCTCGTGTGTGGGGCGGTGCGGCATTCGACGGGCAGACGGTTGGCCGCGATCATGTGCTGAATGATAAGGATGTGGTTGAGTTGCACACCTAATCGGGCGAATGAAGGCTAGCTTTGCTTTCACAGGAGCAAGCCTAACCGTAGCCATCGCCACTCGTGGTGAATGGGGAACTTGTAGACTAACGTTTGCTACTAGCCGGAACCAAACGCCAGCTCCCGTTGCAACGCTGGCAATGACGGGTGATGATACGCAATATGGTCGATAACAAACCATTACCGAAGTCCTACATCGTTCGCCACGGTGTGATGCGATTTCTCGGCGATTTCACCGTGGCAGCGGAATCATCCGAATTACACCAGAGGGGCGAAACGGTTCTTCTGCGTACCGATCGTGGGACCGAAGCGGGCGAAGTGCTATGCGAGGCCACGCCCGCGGCGATCGCAATGCTGCCCGACCCCACAAGTGGTCAAATACTGCGAATCGCGACACCAGCCGACCTGGAAAAGATCCGCCGGACTCACGAATCGCGTGACATCGATTATGACGCTGGTGTCCGACTAATTACGCACCATAAACTCGCAATGCAACTGGTGGAAATCGAGCGACTGTTCGGCAACGAACGGGTCGTGTTTTACTTTCTCTCCGAGGGTCGTGTGGATTTTCGCGAACTCGTGAAGAGCATGGCCCGCGAGTTCCACACCCGGATCGAACTGCGGCAGATTGGTGTTCGCGACGAAGCCAAGTTGTTGGCCGACTACGGCGATTGCGGCAAGCCCGTGTGCTGCAACTCTCACATGGCGGTAATGCCACCGGTCAGCATGCGAATGGCGAAGTTGCAGAAATCGACGCTGGACCCCACAAAGATATCGGGCCGCTGCGGGCGGCTAAAATGCTGTCTCCGTTTCGAGCAAGATGTGTACGAAGAATTCCAGGCGGAGCTTCCCCCCATTGGCTCACGCGTGCTCACCAACAAAGGGCAGGGGAAGGTTCTCAACCACGAAATTCTCGCTCGCCGATTATTGGTCGAGTTTGAAGACGGCCGACGCCTTCCTGTTGCCGCGGATGAAGTGCTGACACGACTCTAACCCCGAGGTGCTCGTGGACCCCCGGATATTGGAACTCTCTCGAGAAGCACCGCACTTCGCATACGAGGCATACGATTTCGTTTGCGATGCGGTTACCTACACCCAGGATCGACTCGGCAAAGCGACTCAGCCGGTAGATAGCACAAAGGATGCACACATCAGCGGAGGCGAACTGCTTGGTGGCGTCTGCGATCTTGCGATCCAATCCTTCGGGATGATGGCTCCGATAGTGTTTCGGCAATGGAATGTGCAAACCACCGACGATGTCGGCCGAATCGTGTTTGATCTCATCAGGGTGGAACGGCTCAGCAAATCCGAGCGCGACACACCGGAAGATTTCCACGATCTCTTCGATCTACAGCAGGTTTTGGCCGATGGATTCGAATTCACGCTGGAAGAGCGGCAAGGCGTGAAGCGAGGGGATCGATGAATTCGCGCTGGCGATTGATACTGGCCTCCGTGCTATTCGTGAGCTGGATGGCGTATTTGGGCTATGCCGCCTTTACCAAAAGCCGCGCCCCGATTGTCTCGCATATCCAGGCGGCCGTAGCAACAGCGGCCGTGGTGGCTGAAATGCAAGATCATGGCCCTTCGGCGAAGGTGGTTGAGAAACTCTGGGGAGAGGCCGCCGAGGGAAATCTGGAAGTGCAGAACCTTCCGCAAGCGCGAGGTTATACCGGGCCGGGTCAATATCTGCTGTACCTGACCCAACGGGGTGGGGCATGGCGCATCACCGGGCAGCAGCGTTCGCCGGGCAGCGATTTAACCGGCGTTGGCGATCCGCTGATTTACCCGTGGAGCGAGGATGTGCGGAAGCAGGCGGAGAAACTGCGACAATAAGTGCAAGAGCGGCCGCCATTACCGAACCCAGTGGCGATGTGGAATGTCTCCTTCACAGAGAGGTGTTAACAGATTCGGTCTTGAAGCGAGGATGGGTCGCACCTAGTGTAATTTTCTGGTATCGGATTGGTATCGCTCGTGTAGCTCAGGGGTAGAGCAGCGGTTTTGTAAACCGCAGGTCGTGGGTTCAAATCCCACCGCGAGCTTCCCAAAATGTGAGTAAATTCGTACAAAATGTTAAGCCGAGATAAGTAGTTGTTTCGGGTATGGGTAGATGGCAGAGTGGTCAATTGCACCAGACTGTAAATCTGGCCTCTTCGGAGTTCGGGGGTTCGAATCCCTCTCTACCCACTGCGGAAAGATAATGGTTGTGGTTGCAGGGTGAAACCAAACAGCAACTCGTTGTTTTGAATCATTCTTCGAGCAGTCATTATTGTTGTTCCGCAACGCAAGCGGGTGTAGCTCAGCGGTAGAGCTCTTGCCTTCCAAGCAAGATGTCGTGGGTTCAAATCCCATCGCCCGCTCTGGCCGGATTCGGCCGCCCCTCATATCACTGCCTCACGGCGGTGCGTTTCACACCGGTTGCGGCCGTTGCAGTATTTGCTGCTGTAGCTCAGTTGGTAGAGCACCTCCTTGGTAAGGAGGAGGTCATGGGTTCGAATCCCATCAGCAGCTCTCGGACCGAAACGGGAACCCCATCGGCCGCAGTTCACCTGAGGTGAAGCGCATTAGCGCCAGCCCGGTGAACAAACTGGGAGAGTTTTCGACACAGCGGGACAAAGCGGACCCAGCCTTCGGGGGCGGGTCGGGCGGTCCCCGGCACACCACACGGGTAATCCACCCGCGGAGACAGAGATGGCTAAGGGGACTTTCGAGCGGAACAAACCGCACGTCAACGTGGGCACCATCGGGCACATCGACCACGGCAAGACCACGACTACGGCCGCGATCATGGCCCGTAACGCCTACGTGAACAAGATCAAGGATTTCAAGACCTACGCGGAAATCGCAAAGGGCGGTATCGTTCGCGATGCGAACAAGACCGTGACCATCGCCGTTTCGCACGTCGAATACGAATCCAACGACCGGACCTACGCCAATCCGGATGCGCTGCCATACAAAGACCTGCTCGATTTTCCGGGCATGGAAGCCATCGATTACTCGCAGCCGATCAAGGGCCGCCACTACGCCCACATCGATTGCCCCGGCCACGCTGACTACATCAAGAACATGATCACCGGTGCGGCCCAGATGGACGCCGCCATTCTGGTGGTCGCGGCCGACGACGGCCCCATGCCACAAACCCGTGAGCACATTTTGCTTGCCAAGCAAGTTGGTGTGCCCCAGATTGTGGTTTACTTGAACAAGTGCGATAAGGCCGACCCGGAACTCATCCCGCTGGTCGTGATGGAACTCCGCGAGTTGCTTAACAAGTACGACTTCAAAGGCGATGAAATCCCCATCGTCTTCGGACGATCGAAGGAAGCCCTGGAAAACGCGACTTCCGACAACCCCGGTTCCCTATCCATCGATGCGCTGATGTTCGCGCTCGACACCTATGTTCCGCTGCCAGTGCGTGAAGAAGACAAGCCGATGCTCATGTCGATCGAGGACGTGTTCTCGATCAAGGGCCGCGGTACGGTGGCGACGGGCCGCATCGAACGCGGTACAGCCAAGGTCGGCGATGAAGTCGAGATTATCGGGCTTCGAAAAGATAACGTGAAGACCGTTATCACCGGTTTGGAAATGTTCCAGAAGACTCTGGACAAGGCCATCGCTGGCGACAACGTCGGTGCGTTGCTTCGTGGTATCGATAAAGAGGGAATCGAGCGCGGGCAGGTGCTTGCCAAACCTGGTAGCATCACCCCGCACACCAAGTTCGAAGCCAACATTTACGTGTTGTCCAAGGACGAAGGTGGTCGCCACACGCCGTTCTTCTCCGGCTACAAGCCGCAGGTCTCCGTCCGGACCACCGACGTGACCGGTTCGATCGCCCTCCCGGCCGGGGTCGAGATGTGTATGCCCGGCGATAACGTCAAGGTCACCGTCGAACTGATGGAAGGCATGCCGGTCGCCATGGACGAGGGGCTCCGGTTCGCCATCCGCGAGGGTGGCAAGACCGTCGGCTCCGGCGTCGTGACGAAGATCATTGCCTGAGGGGAGCTGTTAGCTGTTAGCTGTTAGCTGTTAGCCGGATCCAGCGAGAAGCCTGCGGTTTCTTGTCCACTTCTGGCTAACGGCTCAGAGCCAAGAGCTAACGGCTCGCTTACGAGCGTAGCTCAATGGTAGAGCAACGGTTTCCAAAACCGTCGGTTGGGGGTTCAAATCCCTCCGCTCGTGCTCGCTCGTTCGACGTTTAACGTTCCCGGTTGTGACTGTGAACGGCTTACCCCCAGCACGCTTCCCGTCAGTTCCGAACGTTAAACCTGAAACGCGAGATTCGTCGCCGGCCCGCCCCCGGAAATCCCCGGAGCGCGGGCCGGTTGGGTCGTTGGGGTAGCGGGAAGCGACACCTCGGTCTGCCCGCTGGTCAGGTTTGTCCGGGTTCTCCCGAAAGACGATACACGGAAAGGACGGAGCATGGCTACCGCCGTAGAACCCGGTTCCGAACCCCGAACGCCCAACCCGCCGGCCGGTCTCCCCTTCGTGAGCCTGCTCGGTGCTGTGTATGTGGTGGCCTCGGTCGCAATCGCCTTCTACCTGGCTCCCGCGTTCTGGGCCGAGAACGTGGCTCCGCACGTCGGGTTCGCCAACATCCTGCTTCGCCCGGCGGCCCAGATCGCGGTGCTCGTCCTCCTGGTTATCTTCGGTCGCAGCCTGCTCGGCGGGAACCCCCCGAAGGGTGTCCACGGTGGGATCTTCCTTGTGATCTCGTGGGCCATCACGATCTTCTTCCTGTGGCGAGCCGTCGCCCTGAACATCCCCGACATGCCGGGCCTCATCGCCGGTGGGGTCGTCGCCGTCTTCCTGCTGTTCCTCGCCCTCCGGTTCTTCACCGGCTCACGCGGGGAACGCTGGAGCATCGCGCTCGAAGAGCAGGGCTGGTTCAGTACCGCCGGGTACAAGAAATCCCTCGGCGTGCGTGCACGCCGGCTCACGGTCCTGGGCATCCTGCTCCTCGGAGGCAGCGGCGTGTACTCCCTCATGTTTCAGGGCACGCTGCCGAAGGACTGGGTTCTCGACCTGCCGTTCGAGGATCCGAGCCGCTTCATCCTCCTGCCGGACGCCCAGTATGTGATCCCCGGGTTGCTCCTTGCTCTGACCGTGTGGTTCGCGTGGCGGGTTGTGAACGTCCCCACGTTCGCCGAGTTCCTCATTGCTACCGAGGCAGAGATGAACAAGGTGTCGTGGACTCCCAAGAAGCGACTCGCACAGGACACCGTCGTGGTCCTCACGACCACATTGCTGATGACGCTGTTCCTCCTCGTCGTTGACCTGTTCTGGGGCTGGCTCTTGAGCCGGGAAACGATCGGAGTGCTGCCCGCTCGCTCCACCGCGAAGGAAGCGGAGAAGGTGCAGCAAGCCAAATGGTGACCCGATCCGGGAATCCCCCGGATCGAGGACGGGTCGGATTCGCCCGCGAGGCGGCACCCCATGCCGAGTCTGACATGACCGACGACAACAACCCGACGCCCCCCGACGAACCCACACCGGAGCCAATCCCTGCCCCGCCAACGGGTGACCACGTCTCAAGCGAACCCCCGGCCGCTTCTGAGGACCCCGTCACGGTTCCCCCCGAAATCGCTGCCGCTGGGGAACTTGAGGAAGTCGAAGTGTCGCTCGAACCGACCTCCCCTGCACAGGAAATCGCCGAAGTCGCCACCGACTCCAAGCCGGAACCGGGAACCGCTGCCGCCGCTGATGTGAGCCCGGAGCACCCTGCCCCCGAGACCGTGGACACGACCGAGCCGCACCCCGCCGAGGTGAGTGAAACGCCCGCAGCGGAATCGGAACCCGACACGGCACTCGCAGAAGTCACGGCGTCCCCGATCTCCGAACCGACGCCCACCCTTGAGGCTGAGGACAAACCCGCGCCGAAGAAACCCCGGAAATCGGCCAAGACCCCAGCCACGGACCCAGGCCCGGCACCTGCGGAGGCCGATTCCAACTCAACGCCCGCCCCGGATGAGGCGGGCCAGACCGACGCCGTTCCTGCCGAACCGGTCCCCGAGAGCAAGAAGAAGTGGTACGCGGTCAAGGTGCAGAGCGGTCGGGAAGACTCCATCAAGGCCGCCATCGAGCGGAAGGTGAGGATTGAAGGTCTCGAAGAATTCTACGGGCAGATCGTGATCCCGGTCGAGGAGATCAACGAGAAGAAGAAGGTCAAGGTCAAGGTCAAGGACAAGAAGACGGGCGAAATCGAGACGCACACTCAGGAGCGGAACGTCGTCAAAAAGAACAAGAAGTATCCCGGCTACATCTTCGCCGAGGTCGAGTTCAACGACGAGATCCTGTACGTGTTCCGCGAGACATCAGGCGTCGGCGACTTCGTCGGGATCAGCGCGAAGAAGACTGCCGGTGGCGGAATGGAACGCTCGCCGCCCAGTCCGATGACCGAGCGGGAAGTCCAGTCCATGCTCACGGGTGTCCCGAACCCCGACACGCGGCGTGGGAAACCGATCAAGACAGTCGTGAAACTCGATTTCGAGAAGGGCGACAAGGTCCGGATCAAGAACGGGGCATTTGCCGGCAACGAGGGCGAGGTCAAGGCCATCATCGAGGCGAAGGATCCGACCGACCCGCCGAAGGTGACGGTCGAGGTCACGTTCTGGGGACGGCCCGTGCCCGTCGAACTCGACTACTGGGAAGTGGACAAGGTGTAAGGTCGCTCTCGCCGCCGGTGCCATGAGCCTTGACGCTGAACCGTAACCTGTAGAATCACTAATCTCACCCCACTCCCGGCGACGGAGTGGGGTGCTTTTCTCCGAGCCGAAAGGCGAACGACTCTGGTCCGGCGCGCGCGGCAGGGCGTTTTTTCGAGGCAGCAATGGCAAAGCAGGTTACGGCTTACGTGAAACTCCAGTGCCCCGGTGGTTCGGCCACCCCGGCACCGCCGGTCGGCCCCGCACTCGGTGCCCACGGCGTAAACATCGGCATGTTCGTCAAGCAGTTCAATGACAAGACGAACAATCCCGACATGAAGGGGCTCATGCTCCCGGTGGTCATCACCGTGTATTCGGATCGGAGTTTCGAGTTCAAGATCAAGAGCCCGCCGGCCGCGGTGCTCATCAAACTTGCTGCCAAGATCCCGGCGGGCAAGAAGCAGGGCAAGGAAGTTATTCCCGCCGATTCCAAAAAAGGCGGCAAGTACAAGGGGTTCTCCCTCACGAAAACTCAGGTGACGGAGATCGCCAAGAAGAAGCTGAACGACCTGAACGCCCGGGATCTTGAGCACGCCGCACGCATCATCGAGGGCACCGCCCGAAGCATGGGCATCGTGATTCAGGGCTGAAAGCGGGCCGAGTGCGGAGCGGCCTGTCAAGAGAAATTCCTGGCACCCCATTGCCGACACTCGCTCCGTATTGTAATCGATATCTTCTCACCCACCGCGCGTCTCCAAACGCAGCGGGAGGGGCCGTACCCGCGGTTTCACCAGAAACACCGGGGAACCCCGCTAACGAGAGACCCACATGACCACGAAGAACGCAGACGGCTCGCCCATCGACGAGCCGAAGCCGGACGCAGCGGCACCCACACCCACACCCA
>JBGSLF010000015.1:0-14563 GCA_041740855.1 Gemmata sp. | reverse complement strand
TTTGAGCAATACCCATGGCTGACGCTTCCGGCTCGTCAAGAAGGAGTGTCAAGAAGGAGTGTCAAGAAGTTGTCAACCATCCGTGGCCCTCAGCTTACAACTTCACCACGCTCTTCTCCGCGATGGACTTCTCGGCGGCTTCAATCAGTTTCTGAGCCGTGATCGCATCGTCGAGTGTGCTTAGTGGCTTCTCGCCCATCCGCAAGCAATCGATCAAGAAGTAACGCACTTCGTTGGTAATGGAACCTTGATAGGCCGTGTAGGTTTGCGAGTGAACCTGTCCGGGCTTAATCTCCACATGATCGCGGTAACTGTAGCGGGTGCTGCCCGCAGTGCCGATGACTTTGATCATCACAGTCCAGGGATCGGCGGCGTGATCGTCGGCGGCGAAGCTGGCGCAGAAGTGCGCGAGTGCGCCGTTCTCCAACCGCATCTGCACCATCGCGATATCTTCCTCCGGGTATTCCTTGTAATGCAATGTGGCCTTCATGGCGCACAGTTCCACCGGCTTGCCCACAAGGTACAGCAGGATGTACGAATGGTGCGTGAGGATCTGCCGCACCACACCGGGGTAGCGTTTCGCGACTTCCTCGGGGTGATGAATGTTGTACATCACATACGCCGATGTGATCTTGCCGAGGTCGCCGTTGGCGACCAACTCGCGCGTGCGCATCATGCTGGATTCGTAGATGTAATTGTGCCCCGGCAGGCACACCAGGTTCTTGGCGTTGGCCAGATTTCGCATGCGTTCAATCTCGGCGACGGAAACCCCCACGGGCTTTTCCACCAACACATGCTTGCCCGCGTTCAGCGCCAGTTCGGTGTATTCCAGGTGCGTTTCCAGATTGGTGAGGATGAACACCGCGTCGATGGCGGGATCGTTCACGAGTTCGGCGGGCGTGCGATAGTTGCGGCAACCAAACTCGGCCGCGCGCTCGTTGGCTCGCTCCTGGTTCCGGTTCCATAACCCAATGAGCTTCGCACCGGGGCACTTCTTCACCGCCGCCGCATGCAGCACCGAAATGTCGCCCGCACCAATGAAGCCGACGCCAATCGAATCTTTGCTGATCGCCATGAGAAACTCCGTGGGAAAGTGCTTGAGTTGTAGCCTTTGCGATGCCCGCGTGCAACCGCCTCGGTTGTCGATTCCCAGCGTTCACCCGATGTGCGATGCTATATGAAATCGAATTCGCCGGAGCTTGCCTATGCCACGCTATCTGCCCGCTCTTCTTGTCACGCTTATGCCTGGCATGGTTCACATCGCCAGTGCTGTCGATATCCCCGCTGAACATCGCCCCGATGCGAAAGCGGTGCAGTGGTACGACAAAGCCTATCGCTACACACAAGCGGGCTGGGTGGTGTTGCATATCGAAGGCGATCCGTATCCGCGTGGTTATCAACAAGGTCGGCTCATGGCCGCGGAGATCTCGGACTACGCCGAGACACTCGCCCGCGACCGCAATCCGAAAGATCCCGAAGACGGCTGGAAATCGATCCGCACGCTGGCCGATGCGCTGTTTCTCCGCAAGCTCGACAAGGAATTCCTGGAAGAGATGAAGGGAATCGCGGATGGTGCGGCCGCGGCTGGCGCAACTTTCTATGGCCGCAAGGTGGACCTGATCGATATTGTCGCCGTGAATGTTTGGCAAGAACTCGACACTCTCGAACCGGCTCTGGCCGCCACGCCAACGGGCCTTGAAGGCGTGCGACACACGGCACCGGTGCCACCCAAGAAAGATCACTGCTCCGCGTTCGTTGCCACTGGCCCCGCCACGGCGGACGGCAAGATCGTGTTCGGGCATGTCACCATGTTCGGGCTTCACTTCGGCCCGTTCGTGAATGTGTGGATCGATTGCAAGCCCACGAAAGGGCGGCGGTTCGCGATGCAGGGCTTCCCCGGTGCGATTTGGTCGAGCCAGGATTATTACCAGAACGATGCGGGGATTTTGCTCTGCGAAACGACGATTGGCCAAACGCCATTCGATGCCACGGGCGAACCGCTCACCACGCGTGCCCGCCGGGCGATCCAGTATTCCGAGAGCATCGACGACGTGGTGAAACACCTCACCACCAATAACAACGGGTTGTATTCGAACGAATGGCTCATCGCCGACACAAAGACGAACGAGATCGCCATGTACGAGCTTGGCACCAAAAAGAGCAAGTTGTGGCGGAGTTCCAAAGACGAATGGTTCGGTGGCACCAAGGGGTTCTATTGGGGGAACAACAACGCGAAAGATCGCGCGGTTCGCGTGGAGGCCACGCCGCTGCGAGGCGAAGAACACGTAAGCCCGAACTGGAAACCCGATGGCCGCGACAAAGCCTGGCTGCGCTTTTACGACAAGCACAAAGGGAAGATCGATGCCGCCGCGGCGCGGGAAGCATTTCAGTCGGAAGATTTGTCGTTACCGCACACGCTCGATGCCAAGTTCACGACCACGGCGTTGGCCCAAGATCTGGCATCGCACGCGCTGTATGGCCCACCCACGGGAAAGGTCTGGCGACCAACGATTCGGGATCGCGCAAGCCATCCGGACATTCGCCCGCTGATCCCGCACCCGTGGACGGTGTTAACAATCAACCCGCCGCCACGCTTGCAAAACGGGACCAGGGGCGACTCGCAGCCCGAAGCCGTGGCGAAACCACGCACACCGGGCCGCGCGATCCCCACACCCTGGAAGTTGCCCGCAATACCGCCATCCAAGGCAGTTGAGAAGAAGTGAGAAAGCGGTAGCGATCTCACTAATCGGCAAATGATTCATTCGAACTCAGTTGCATGGCTTCAGTCGATTTTTTGCACTTTCTTGTTGTGTAGGCTTCGAGAGTGAGTTAAAAGTTACTCATTAATGAGTGCGACTCCCTCGCAAACCCATCCACTCATTAACTCCTCTCATTTTTTAACCTGCCAGTGCCTGATCATTCATTTTTCAGGCACTGAACTTCAAACGTTCATGCATTTCGCCCGTCGGAGGTCTTTGTGATTTCGTTCGCACATCGAATGATGGTCGGTTTCATTCTCATGATCTTGGCAGTGGGTTGTTCAGGTAGCGACGATGGCCGCTTACCCATATCCGGTACGGTGTCACTAAAGGGAGAATCACTCGACTCGGGCAGTATCCAGTTTATTCCGACCACCCCGGACGGCTCACACGGCGGGAGTGTGATTTCGGATGGGAAATACAGCATTCCCAAGGAACAGGGGCTGAAGCCAGGAAAGTATCGCGTGGTAATCAGTGCCGGTGCTCAAGGAACGGTCGAAACTCCGGCAATGCCAGGCGAATCGGGGCCACCCGCCAAGGAACGCATCCCAGCAGAATACAACAGTGCTAGTGAGAAGAACCCTGTCATTCGCGAAGTGAGTGCTCAGGCACTCCAGCAGGATTTCGACATTAAGTGATCGTTCGCTCTCTCCCTTCTGTCTTTCGCCCATTATTGTTCGCCTGCGACATCCTCTCGTTACTATTCCTATCCTATTGTTGGAGCAGACCATGAATCGGTCACGCGTGGGGTTTACGTTAATCGAGTTATTGGTTGTGATTGCGATTATTGCGATTCTGATTGGGCTACTTTTGCCAGCAGTGCAGAAGGTTCGCGAGGCGGCAGCCCGAGCACAATGCTCCAACAACCTGAAGCAACTCGGCATTGCCATGCACAGTTACAACGACGCCATTGGTGGGTTACCACCGACTACGGGGGCAAGTGGTTGTTGCTGGGGCACATGGGTGGTTCTGGTGTTCCCTTACATTGAACAGGAGCCGGCGTACAAACTTTACCGAAACTGGGGCGGAAACGACTCAACGGGCCCGCGATATGGGGCCGCTCCGAACACCACGAATGTGACCACACGACGCTACAACGTGCTCACTTGTCCATCGGATATCAATAACTCACCCATTTCGGGCATGACCAACCACAACTATGCCGTGAACATTGGCAACACAGGCAACGCCCAGCAAGCCACTTTGAACGGAGTGCGTTTCTCGGGCGCACCGTTCGAACGCGCGCTTGCTGGCCCAACTGCGGGCACATCTCAGATGTTCCGCAACAAGCTTCAGGCGATTCCAGACGGCACGAGCAACACATTGCTGGTATCTGAGGTGTTGCAGGGACGCGGAAGTGATCTTCGTGGCTTCCTGTGGTGGGGCGATGCAGCCGGCTTCACGACTTATCTGGCACCCAATAGCACTCAGCCCGACGTGATTTACACCGCTGGTTATTGCAATAACCAACCGCAGATGAACATGCCATGCACGGGTGTACCCACCACAACCAGCCCGTCCATGTTCGGCTCCCGCGGCCGCCATACCGGTGGCGTGAATGCCGGCATGTGCGATGGCAGCGTTCGGTTCGTTAGCAATTCAATCAACCTCGATACCTGGCGTGCGATGAGCACCACGATGGGAAGCGAAGTCGTCGCGAACTAATGACGCCGAGCAAGTTCCATTACGGTTGGTGTTGTGCCTGCCGCGAGAGAACCCGCAAGAACCCGCGAGGATTGTCCTTCTCGCGGGTTCTTGGTTTCGATGCTCGATGAAACTCGCTTGTGCCGTTGAACACGATCACTTCTTCGGCGGATCTTTGATTTCAACTACCTTCCCCTTGGTCAGTGCGGTCTTGATCATATCCACCGCCTTGAGCGCATCTTCCTTCTTCTCGAAGCCAACGGTCCCAATGGCCATGGACTTCCCCTGCGTGTTCTTGATGCGGATACGCCAGCCGTCCTTGGCCATGTAAACCTCGGTCACTCCCACTTCATCCGCTTTGGTCTTATCGTCCTTCTTCACTTGAGCGGGTGCGGAGGGAACGGAGGCAACGGCCATTACGCCCGTAATGGCCGCTAACACGACGAACGGGCGAAGGAGCTTACCCATGGTGCGAAACCTCTGGCGTGTGTCAAGGATGGCAACCCGGTGAAGTCCGGGGCGCGGAAGAATTATCGCACTTCGCCGATGCGGGTGCAATAATGAGACTCACATCCTGATGTGTGACCTCGGTTTTCGCATTTAAAATCTGTGGATCACTCGGTTGGAGAGTGATCCGCAGATTACGCAGATTACACAGATTGGAAATCACAAGACAAAGAACAGAGATCATGCGTGTCTTCTGCTCTTTGTTTTGAAATCTGCGTCATCTGTGTAATCTGTGGATCACTCGGCTTTGGTTTTAAGAGTGATCCGCAGATTACGCAGATTACGCAGATTGGAAATCAGAAGACAAACAACAGACGGGTGCCCCTCATGGCCTTTACACCCGCGGGCGGCGCGTGTGCCAATCCGTGACCGACTCATACATTCGCGCGATGCGGAAGAGTTTCTCTTCGTCGAAGGGTTTGCCCAGAAGTTGCAGGCCAATGGGCAGGCCCGCTTTCGTGAACCCGCACGGCAGGCTCATCCCCGGAATGCCCGCCAGGTTGCACGACACCGTGTACACGTCTGACAGATACATGGCGAGCGGATCGTCGGACTTTTCGCCGGCTTTGAAGGCAGCGGTGGGCGTGGTTGGCCCCATCACCACATCGCACTTTTCGAGTGCGTCGTCGTAGTCCTTTTTCACCAACCGGCGAACCTTGAGTGCCTTCACATAGTAGGCGTCTTTGTAGCCGCTCGAAAGCACATAGGTGCCGATCATGATGCGGCGTTGCACTTCCTTGCCGAAGGCTTCGCCACGCGATTTGGCGTAAGTCGCAATGAGGTCGCCTTTTTGCTCGGTGCGGTGTCCGTAGTGCATGCCATCGAACCGGGCGAGGTTCGACGACGCTTCCGCCGGGGCGACGATGTAGTACGCCGCTAGGGCGTACTTGCTATGCGGCAGCGAAACGTCCACAAGCGTCGCGCCCTGCTTCTCGTATTCCTTCAGCGCGGCCTTAACCGCCGCTTCCACTTCCGCATCCAGCCCCTTGTCGAAGAACTCGCGCGGAACGCCGATCTTGAGCCCTGGCACCGGGTTTCCGAGCGTCTGGCGATACGGCGGTACGGGCTGGTTCACGCAGGTGCTATCGCGGCGATCGGGCCCGGCAATCGCTTCGAGAAGCAGAGCGCAATCAGTGACATCATGCGCGAACGGCCCGATCTGATCGAGCGAACTAGCGAACGCGATCAGGCCATAGCGGCTCACGCGGCCATAGGTGGGCTTCATGCCAACGATGCCGCATAGCGCGGCCGGTTGGCGGATCGAACCACCGGTGTCCGTTCCCAGAGAGAGTGGCGCTTCGCAACCCGCAACGGCGGCGGCACTGCCGCCGGAAGAGCCACCGGGGATGGTGTTGGTATCCCACGGGTTGCGTGTGGTCTGGAATGCGCTGTTTTCGGTGGACGATCCCATGGCGAACTCGTCCATGTTCGTCTTGCCGAACAGCACCGCGTCTTCCGCTTTGAGTCGCTCCACTGCGTGGGCATCGTACGGCGGAACGAAGTTGCTAAGAATCTTACTCGAACAGGTTGTGGTCACGCCCTTGGTGCAAAGCACGTCCTTGATGGCGACGGGCACGCCGGCGAGCTTCCCGAGCGGTTGGCCTGCCTTCCGCTTCGCATCGATCGCGACCGCCTGACGACGAACGGCCTCTTCGTCCAGCGAAACGAACGCTTTGAGCTTGGGTTCGCGCGCGCGACAAGCGGCGAGGAACGCATCGGCAATTTCCGCCGCGGTTGCCTTTCCCGCTGCTTGGAGGGCGAGCAGTTCTGTCGCAGTCTTTTCAATCATGGGAGCCTGGATCGTAAGGTCGTAACACCGGAAGCCGCAAAGTCAGGACCAAGACCAAATGGCACGACTTCACCACTCGCGACGTTCAGACTGGCTTGAGCGTGAGATTTCAGTGGCTGACAGGTTCATCGGTATCGAAGACGGCGGGCACGGCGAAGTAATCGCCCACTTTGTTCGGGGCGTTCTGCAACGCTTCGGCCGGGGAAAGGGAAGGAACCGGCTCGTCGGCGCGGAACACGTTGCACACATCGAGCGGGTGAGCCAACTCCGCCACGCCCGTGGTATCGAGTTCTTCGAGTTGTTTAACGTAGTCGAGAATGGCGGAGAGTTGCGCTTGCATCCGGGTTAGGTCGTCATCGGAGAGTTCGAGACGGGCTAACCGGGCGATTTTCTTGACTTCATGGAGCGAAAGGGACATGGTGCACCGTCGAAACTCGTAACGTAGAAAGTCGCAACGTCGCGCCAGAGTGGCCACTGGAGTCCATGACTTTCGACGTTACCACTTTCGCGGCGGAAAATCACACTTTCACATCGGCGAACGGTTTAACCTTGACAGGTTTAACGACCAAACCGCTGCGAATGGCGGCGGCCGACACCCACACCTTCATCGCAACGCCATCCACCATGCAGCGTACTTTCTGCAGGTTAGGCTTGAACTTGCGGCGACTGGTGCCGGTGATCTTCTTACCAACGCCACCAAGGTATTTCGCCTTACCGCGGTAGGTTTTCTTGTTCCCGAAGACCGTCTTGCGGCCGGTGAACACGCACGTCTTGGCCATGGCCGTGTCTCTCTTGCTTCCCCGTAGTCGGGGGCCGTAATCTGTACCAGAACAATCACTATAGCGGGCGAACGCCATTCGACAAGTCACCGCGTGCCAGGTGTTGACACCGCTTGCCGCCTCCGCCAGCATACCGGCATGAAGCGGATGCCCATGAAACAGTTCATCGAGATTGTCGAGCAAGTCCTCGATACGCTCCCCGACGCCATCAAACAACACCTCGATAATGTTGTGATCGATGTGGAGGACGCACCGACCGACGATTTCCTTCGCGAAGCAGGTTTCACGGACGAAGAGATCGACGCGGGCGACACCGTTTATGGCTATTTCATGCCGCTGGAAGGGATCGACGCGGCCGAGATGCTCGAGAACCCGAACCGGATCATCATCTTCAAGTATCCGCTCGAAGAAGATTTCCCGGAACCCCGCGAGTTACGCATCGAGATCCGCAAGACGGTCGTTCACGAGATCGCGCACCACTTTGGCTGGTCCGACCGCGATCTGGAACGCTTCGACGACAACCCCGATCCCTTCGGCTAACGGCTTCGCACTTTGCGGCGAGTGAAACGAAAACGCCCGGCAAGAGCGCCGGGCAAATGGGGATGAGGTGTGGTGGTTGCGTGCGTTCAGTCAGTCGGCATCAGTCAGCGACTGGCACCGGCTGTTGGGACAGCGGAGCCATGATGTCGTCCACCGACTTGCTCAACGCGGGCTTGGTTGGTGCCGAGTCGAAGACTGCGGGCATCAACGCCAGTTTCTCGCGTTCAATCGCCATCTTCGTGCGCAGTTCGCGGATATCTTCCTTGATGCGGGCCAGGCGGGAGTCGTCCGTCTGGTACTTGCTTTCCATCTGATGCAACTTCAACGCGGTGAGTTCGGCTTCCAGAGCATTGACCGCGGCGGTCAGTTCGGACTTCTGGCTGCTCATCGCTTCCAGTTGTCGTTCGAGGCCGGATTTCACTTTGTCGCGGGTGCTGATGGCGGAAATCATGACATCCAGCGAGTTCTGGTTGGCAGTGAACCGTTGCACGCCTTCATCGAGTTCCGTCTTGGCTTCGCTAATGCTCAGCTTGCGGTCCCCAAAGGTGACCTGTTCCGTTGCTGCCTTGATCGCTGCGGCGCGAGCAGTGAGAAGTTCCTTATCGCGGCTCTGCTGAGCACGCAAGCTATCCGCCTTATCGCGGAGATTCCGAACTTCGACTCGCTCCTTGGCCAACCGATCGACAATCGTGTACATGTCTTTGTCGAGTTGTTTGACTTCGCTGCGGAGTCGGGCGATCTCGCGTTCCGGCGGGATGCTCTTCTCCACGCGGTCCTTGATCGAACCATACTCGGAACGAAGGAACGATCCGACCCGCGACCCCTTGATCGCGGAGACCGCGATGAACCCGACGATTCCGAGAACTACGAGCTTCTTCAACATGGAAGCACCCCCTTGGTGTGAAGTCGGGCGGGATCAGCGTTCCCGGTCCAAACGGGGTTGCCGCCGCCGACATATCAGTTATTCGCACGAGACGGCACGAGATTTGCGCCGATTTTGCGGATCTCAACGGCAGCAGGTGTATGCTGAGTGAAAAGCCCGGGTGGCTTCCGGGAATCGCCATTAACTTTTGTGCGGGAGTCGGCTTATGCCGCGGGCCGTTGTGATTGGTGCGGGCATTGGCGGACTAACAGCGGCCATCGCCCTCAAGCAAACGGGGTGGGATGTTACCGTTTGCGAACGCGCTCCGGAACTTCGCGAAGTGGGCGCGGGCATCACGCTCTGGACCAATGCCGTCAAGGTGTTACGCAAACTCGGCGTCGCCGAATCGATCGAGGCGATTTCAGCCCCAATCGGCCAAAGCGAAGTCCGATCCTGGCGCGGGAAAGTACTTGTTCAAAACGACTTCGGAAAACTCGGGAAACGGCTCGGCGCACCGGCCATTGGCGTGCATCGGGCGGATTTGCAAGCCAAACTCGCCGACTTCTTCGGTCGTGAGCACATTCGCCTGGGCATGACCTGCTTGCAATACGAACAGGAAGAGAAGGCCGTGAGTGCCTTGTTCGCGGAAGGCGATGAACTTCGCGGCCACATTCTTGTCGGGGCCGATGGTATCAAATCGTTGGTGCGTAATCAGTTACTCGGCCCGGAGCCGCCGCGTTATTCCGGCTACACCGCGTGGCGTGGCGTGGGCTTGATCGATCGCCCCGAAGTGCCACTTGGTTCCACCGTGCTGGCGATGGGTCGTGGGTCGCAAGTGGGCATGCTGCCGATTGGTGGCGGCCGCACGTATTGGTTTGCGGGCACCAACACGCCGGCGGGCGGATCCGATGAACCCGCTGGCCACAAAGCCGCACTGCTCGCCCGCTTTCAAGACTGGTGGCCCGCGTTTCCGGCCGTCGTGGACGCCACACCCGAAGCCGCGATCATTCGCAATGATATCTTCGATCGCCCGCCCGTGCAAAAGTGGACCGATGGCCGCGTGACGCTTCTCGGCGATGCCGCCCATCCCACAACGCCAACACTCGGCCAGGGGGCGTGCCAGGCGATCGAAAGCGCCTTCGTGCTCGCGAAATGTCTGAAAACCTCAGAGAACGCCACCGATGGCCTGACGGCGTACGAGCAAACGCGCTTCCGCCGCACCGCGCAGATTACGAACGAATCGTGGAAACTCGGCAACGTCATTATGGCCGAAGGCTCGCTGAAGAACTGGTTTCGCGACCGCATGTTCGGGCTGTTTGGCCGCATGTCCATTCGCATGACCGAGCGGATCATTAGTGTGGAAGTGTGACGATCTCGCTCGGCGGTATTCATCGCACTGCGGGCCTCCTTTCGGCTCGCGGCGTTTCCCATATCCTTTCAGTGCCTGTGCGGTTGCCAGAACGACAGGAAAAGGGACCATGAACCCGATCGAACTTTCCACTCGCCGATGCAAGCCGTGTACGGGCCAAACACCGCCCTTAACGCCGGCGGAAATCCGCGTGTTTCAGGCGCTGGTTCCAGAGTGGTCGCTCACAGACGATGGCAAGCGGATTGTGCGGTCGTGGCGAGTGAAAAACTTCCTGGTGGGTCTGGACTTCTTTCGCCGCATCGCGGAACTCGCGGAGAACGAGGATCACCACCCGGACTTGCATCTGGTGAATTATCGCGAAGTAACGGTTGAACTGTGGACACACGCGGTCGGCGGCCTCACGGAAAACGACTTCATCATGGCTGCGAAAATTGACACACTCGAAGTGGAATTGAAACGGTGAGTCGGATGTCCGAGTGAAGACTGACGATTTGCCCGTTCGCCGATTCACACGCCAGTATTCACACGCCAGGAGGGCCAGGCATGCCAGAAGTGGAACCCGTGACTGTGGCGAACCATCGCGTGGGCGGTGGGGCCGATCTTCTGTGGATTTGCGGGCCATGCGTGATCGAAGAACGCGACTTCACGATTCGCATCGCGGAGCAGTTGAAGCAGATGGCCGACGAACTCGGCTTGCAACTCATCTTCAAGGCATCCTTCGACAAGGCGAACCGAACTTCGGGGAAATCCTTCCGGGGCGTCGGCCTCATCGAAGGGCTGAAAACGCTCGATGCGGTTCGCCAGGCAACCGGGTTAGCGGTAACCACGGATATTCACGAAGTGGCACAGGCGGCCGCAGCGGCGGAAGTGTGCGAAGTGCTACAAGTGCCCGCGTTCCTCGCCCGCCAAACGGACTTGCTCGAAGCCTGCGGGCGAACCGGCCGCGTGGTGAATGTTAAGAAGGGGCAGTTCATGGCCCCGTGGGATATGAAGAACGTGGTGGCCAAACTGGCGGAAGTGGGCAACCGCCGTGTGCTGCTGACCGAACGCGGCACCACCTTTGGTTATGGCATGCTGGTGAACGATATGCGTGCGGTGCCGTGGATGCAAGAAACCGGTAGCCCGGTGATCTTCGATGCCACTCACAGCGTACAGAAGCCAGCGGCACTGGGCGATCGCACTGGTGGCGATCGCGCTATGGTTCCCGTTCTGGCGCGAGCCGCGGTTGCGGCCGGGTGCGATGGAGTGTTCCTCGAAACTCACCCCAACCCCGACCATGCGCCCAGCGATGGCCCTAACATGATTCCACTCGAACAACTCCCGGATCTTATCTGCCAGTGCGTGCGAATCCGTGAAGCAGTCGCCGGCCGATAACCACTCATTACCCGAGCCACACCATGAACCCAGTCGCGAGCAGTCCGGAGCCAAGAGATAACGCGCGGGGCGGGGCCGCTCGAAGGCCGCTATTCCCACTCCTGGGCACGATCGCGGCTGTTGGGCTATCGATCCTGGCCGTGTCCTTGTTTCCGGGTTGCGGCAAGCCGCCGCCCCTGATCAAGGATGACCGCGACGCCAACGCCGCAAAGGTGAAGCCGTGGGAAGCTGCGGCCGCGCGATTACGCAAAGATGCCGACGCGGCGAATGTGAAAGTCTCGCTTGGTGTGCTCAACGGCGATCTCGCGGCGGCACCCGAGACGCCGCAACCCGCCCCGCTCGACGCCAAGGCCGAGGAAACGCTCGCGGCACTGGTTCCGTTGAACGCCGAGGATCGCGCGGAAATTCGCGGGGCGGTGTTCACGTCGCACGATCCGGTTTACCTTGCCGAATGCCTTTATCTGCGCGATGCGGCACGTTCGCTGGAAACACCCGCCCGCCCCGGCCAAACCCCGGAACAGACGATCGCCGATCGCGCCGATCTGGGCTTCGCGTGGGTTTGTCGGCAGGTGCATTTGAACCCGTGGATGGTCGACTACCCCGAAGGGCGAGTGACCACCGCCATTCCGGCCACGCATGTGTTGCGCCGCGGTTCCGGTTCCGGGTTGGAACGCATGTATGTGTTCCTGGCGCTTCTTCAGCAGATGAACCTTGATGGTTGCCTCGTGGGCGCGCCAGACGCCGCAGACAAACCCGCCTCGCTTTTCGTCTTCAGCCCGGACAAAAAGACGCTGTACACCGGTGCCGCTCGCGGGCCATTCTGGGCCGTGGGTCTGCGAATCGGCAACGATGTGCGGCTCTACGATCCCTGGCGTGGCCAACCGTTCCCGGCCACTCTCAACGAGCTAAAGGCCAACCCAGACGCGCACAAAACCTGGTTCGAATCCAAGGACAATCTCTCGGGCGTGACCGCCGCCGATGCCCGCGCCGCAACGGTGTTCCTGGCCGTGCCCGTGAATGCACTCGCTCCGCGAATCGCCACACTCGAACAGCAACTCAAGGCGGAAATCGGGGCGACACTCGCCATCGATCCGGTCGCATTGCGAAACACCTTCGCCGATCCGAAGCCCGCATTCTGGAACCCACCGGACGATCGCTTCGCGTATGGCCGCACCGCCCGCACGTTCCTTCCTGTGGACGAAGGCGGTTCGGATCGCAGCCCGCCGGGCCTCGGCCGGTTGTACGATGCGTACCGAATCTCGCAGATTCCCCGCGAAGTGTTCCTACCGCCGCCCGAACTCCGCGACAGCGAAGAAGCCGCCTCGCGCATTCAGCAAGCGGTGGGTGGTGTTTTCGGCATCGCATTCGTGGAACCGCCCAACCCCCGCGAGCGGATTCAGCGTGGCAAGTTCCAGGACGCCGCACGCGATCTGGTATCCAAGCAGGATCAATTCGCACAGGGGCTAGAACGACTTCGCAACAATCGCGATGCCGAAAAGCAAGTTCGCGGGTGGGCCGAGAAAGGCCGCGATCTCTACACCACGCTGGGCCTCGCCGCCACACCCGAAGCGCGCAAGGAAGCGATGGCCGTGATCGACGAACACTGGGCGAGAAACGGGTCAACGGTGCAGTTGCTGATCGATCGCATTTCCGCAGAAGTGGGTGTAGTGGAAGCCACGTTCTTGTTGGCGCTGGCTCGCCACGAGCAGGCCGAACACGCGCAGGCTCGGCTGGAACGGGCGGCTCCCAATGAGGTCGATCGGCTCACCAAAGAAGCGAACGCCGCGTGGGCAGCCGCACTGGGCGAATGGCGAACCTACGCCGAACGCGCGCCGATGCCCGCCCGCTTGCCACTGCGTGCCGAACACATTCGCAAACTGGCCGATCGCGCCGAGAAGATGGTTCAAGCCAAGTGAGTTGATGAAAAGCGATGAGCAGAAGTGAAATGAAAACTGGCCCGCTCGTTTAACACGGGCGGGCCAGTTTCGTGGCATCAACTTGTCACATTCCATCGCAACATCAGTCGGAGATGTTGGCGAGGTAATCGTCGTACTTCTTGCGAGCAGTGAACTCTTCGGTCATCAGCGACTTCTGCTTGGTGGTCAACGCATCGATCTCTTTTTCCTGATCGCTGAGCTTCTTCAGATAGGTCTTGTACACTTCGGCTTCGGGCGGCGTTTCACGCAGGTTCTTACGAATCCGGTCCTGATCCTGGTTCAACCGTTGCAGGTCCGCCTGCACCTGCTGCAGTTCTCGGCGAGTCACGTCCCATGTCGCCTTGATCTGCAATGCTTCTTGCAGCTTCTGCTTCAACGCCGGGCTGGCTTGTGCCAGGTTGATGAAGTAGCGAATGGTGTCGTCCGCGTTGTTGGTCAGCGTGACGCTGGCCGACACGTCCTTCTCTTCCTTCACGGTGAAGGTCTTGGTTTCGCCCGCAGTGACTGCGGTTTCGAAGCGATAGACATCAGGCGTGTCTTCCACCGGCTTTTCGGTCTCAACGAGCTTGAACTGCTGGTTAGTGCGGTTGGCGTGTTCGATGAACAGCGTGCGATCGGTCTTGGACCGATTCACAATGCGGTACTTCTTCTCTTCGGTGAGCTTGGTGATGGTGGTGATGATGCCACGCACGGCCTTGACGCTGGTGATGCGTTGCGTGCCCGGGCCAACTTGCGGATCGACTTCGGTGCTCAGATCGATGGCGTAAGACACAAGGCGTTCTTCGTCGGGCTGCACATCCAGCACGCGAGTATCGCCGGCGTAGATGCTTCCCTCGAATACGGTGATCGGCCCCTGATTCAGGTGCGCGCCACTGGTGTTCTTGAACTTCAGGCCAAGCAGCGGGTGCGTTTTCTGCACGTTCTGGTTGTAGATGGAGACTTTGCGGCCATCGATATCTTTACCGATGATCGGGAGCATGGCGCTCTTCTGGCGAGCGAGCGT
>JBGSLF010000014.1:0-27990 GCA_041740855.1 Gemmata sp. | reverse complement strand
TTGCTGGGGTAGAAATCCTAAAAAGTGATCGGCACAACGAAATAAACGGCTTGAATTGCGAGAAGGCTGGGGTAACGCGATTTTGCGACTGGCAGCAGCACCTACGATTCCCGCCAAGGGCGAAACGCGCAAGAACCTCGGTGTCTAACAGAAATTCTGGCCAGTAAACGGGTGCGTGGTTACACTGGTTGCCGTGTGTACATATTCACCTGGAGTAAATCATGTTTGGTTTCTTGCAGCGATTATTCGGATCCCAACCCGCCGAGGATCAGATCGAATACCAGCACGAACCGATCCAGGACACGGAAGCGGTGCAGTTCTACCAGGCCATTGGCACCCTCATGTGGTTTGCCGTGGTGGAAAAGAATCTTGAACTCAGTTCCCGGTTAGTTCAGGTGCCAACAGAGGACATGATCCGTGAGATTACTCTGGAACACCCATTCGAGCAGAAATTACCCGATTTGAGCGTGCCGTTCGTCGTCTGGTTGCGGAAAGAGATGCCGCCGAGCGTGCTCCGACACTTCACCGGCCTGAATCACCTGGTTGGTTTGGAAGTCTCCTTCCACCCGGAACTCCGCGGCGCTGATGTCGCGCAACTCGCGGGCTTGCCGAGACTGAGTCAATTGTTCGCACGCTGGGTGACTACCTGGAAGGAAGCGGACCTGGAAGCGGTCGCCGGAATGTCCGGTCTTCGTCTGCTGAATCTGGAAGGATCAACCGCAGGCGACGATGGCGTCGGCCGTCTTACGCGCATCAGAGAACTGAAACACTTGAATCTGAATGATTCCAACATCACCGACACCTCGCTCGAACGGTTGCCGCAACTCAAACAACTGGAAACACTCCACATATCCCGCACGCAGATCACGAATGCGGGGATGGCCCACCTGGCCCAGATGCCACAACTGAAGTCCCTCGCGCTGCGTGAACTCAAGATCAACGATGCCGGGTTCAAGCACTTCGCCAAGTTGAGCAATCTGGAGTATCTCGATGTGGGACGATCGTTGATCACGGATCAGTCGCTCGAATTGCTCGAAGGCTTTCCGATGTTGAAATACCTCGAAGTCGGCACAACCGGAGTCAGCGACGCCGGCATGAAACGAATTGGGCGCTGCAGCAATCTGGAATATCTTTCGCTTCACGAGCAGCCCATAACCGATCGCGGCTTCGCTCACATCGCCGGACTGAAGCAACTCCGCACAGTCGATTTGAGTGGTTGCCCCATCACGGATGAGTCGGTCGATGTGTTGCTCGATTTGCCGGAGTTGAAGGAATTGACCTTAAATTTGAGCAGTGTGAGCAAGAAGCAAATCAATCGGATTCGCAAGGTAATCGAGGCGCGGTCCGGCGTCGTCTATGGATGATCGTCCATGCGATCCTCAAGATCGAACGGGGGTAGTCGCGTCGCGCTGCACCTAAAGACTCGTATGGCTAACCCGCCACTCCGAGCAAGTCGCGGCAAGCGCGATCCCGTTTCGCAGTAGTTGCATCGGGTGGTGAACCGCCACGATTCGCAGGAGTGCCGTGCGGCACTCTTCGCGGGCCGTGGCATATTCATGATGCAACCAGACCGCCTCCACATTCCAGCGATTGGCAATCTCGCGGGTCTCGTTAGCTCACGCGCTTCTTTGAAGCGAAGAGCGTGCCTCACACATCGACATCCCAAACTACAATCTTCCCCGTATCACCAACAGCCGCTGCCAGCGTGCCGTCGGGCGAGAACGTCACTGCACGCAAACGTCCCAGATCCCAGGTGTACGTTCGCGCGAGTTGCCAGGTGGTGGTGTCGTAGAGCTTCACCGTTTTATCGTTACTTGTGACCGCCAGGTAACGCCCGTCCGGGTGGAATGCCACGCCCGTGAACAAGGAACGCGAAGTGTTGGCGAACGATTGTGGCAGGTTGTTCCTTCGCACAAGCGGCCACAACCGCACACGATCCCGCACGGGGAACGCGAAGTATGCCCCCGACGGGTGCGTGACGACATTAAGCGGGCCTGCCGACTCAAGTAGTTTCTGGTCGTCTGGGTCGGTCAACATCAGGCACTGTTTCTCCGACCCATCAGCGGTCGATCGCACCATCACCCAGTCGTTGGGATGCCGGCCGATCGGCTTTCCAAAATCGAAGCGGTATTCCATGGCGATGAAGGCGTCCGCCGATTCGCGGACATCGCCGAACTGATAGAACGTGCCGCGATCGTGGCGATCAACCGTCCAGCGTTCTGTGGGTTTGTAATCGTCCGGCGAGATATCGAAGCGGGTGAGTTTCCCGCCTTCGTGCGAAACCAGGATATACCCGCCGGTGGAATCGAAATGGAACCAGGAAGGGCCAGGCGGCACGGAATAATCCAGCGGTTTGCTCGCTTGAACCCTCATCCAGCGAGTGCGGCTGTTGCCTGAGAGATAGAGGAACAGGGTGGTGCCGTCTGGCCCGAAGGCGAAGCGTTCGAGATCGCGCAGGTTCTTGGCGACCGGTCGCGGGTTGGCGTCGGCCCACTCTGGCCAGACCTGCAAACAGTTCCGGCCGGATAAAGCGAGCGAACGCCCATCCGGCGAGAACGCCAGCGCTGCCGGTTTACGAGAAACAGCGGGGATATCGGATTCCAGCACCAACACGTTACCATCTCCTGCGGAGAAAGCCGAACCCACGCACTCAATTACCGCCCCAGCTTTTCCTTGAACAGCGCTTGCATGGCCTTCCACGATTTCTCATCCGCGGCTTTATCGTACTTCATTCCCTTGATCATGTGCTTGTCCGCTCCGGGCACGGTGAAGCTGTGGAACACACCGGGGAAGCTCTCGAAGGTGTAATCCGCCTTGGCGGTATCGAGCGGCTTGCGGAACGCATCGATCGCTTCTTGCGGGATGAAGAAATCGTCGGCGCCGTGGGCGATGTAGAGTTTCGGCTTCATCGCCTTGGCTTCCTCCGGAGTGGCCGCCGGAAGCGCGGCGTGGAAGGTGGCGACGGCTTTCAGATCCGCGCCGGCGTATGCCAGTTGCAAGCATGTGCTGCCGCCGAAACAATAGCCGATGGCGGCGAGCTTCGAGGCATCCACATTCGGGCGCGTGGCCAGTTGCTTCAAACCCGTCGCCGCGCGATCACGCCATGTTTTGACATTCGCTCGCGCGGCGGTCGCCATTTTGCGAGCATCGTCTGGATGATCCACTGTTTTCCCTTCGCCATACATATCGACGGCGAACGCAACATAGCCAAGCTCGGCGAGCTGTTTGCATCGCCCTTTCTCGTAGTCGTTCAGGCCCCACCATTCGTGCACCACCAGCACACCGGGGCGTTTCTCTTTCACGGCGTCGTCGTAGGCCAGGAAGCCCTTTAGCTTTACGCCGTCGTGCTCGTATTCGACGACTTCGGTCACGATGGCGGCGGGTGCTTGCCCGGCAACCAGCATTGTGAGTGATACGGCGAACGTGCTCCACAATTTCATGGCGTGAATCCTCTCAGTAAGAAAGCCCACCCGTTAACGGGTGGGCTTTGTGTGTTGTATGCGCACAACAACCGGTTGTGAGGTTCAACCTGCCAGACGTTAGCCCGCAATATCGCCCACGAGTTTGGCAATGGTCTCGTGTGTGACCGGGAAAGCAACTTGATCGCGGCCGCTTTCCACCTTGCTCGCGACAAAGCGACGAAGAGTCGCATCGGAGAGGCTATTGAGACGCACTTCGTAATAAGTGAGGTCGTCGCCCTTTGTAGCCGGTTGCACGCTGCGAAGAACCGCCTCGTTTTGGAGTTGGTCGACTTCGTAAACACGAAGCGATTCCAGCAAACCTGTCGCCCGCGACGCAATCGCGGAAGCCCAACCGGCCAGGGTAAGCCCGTGCGGCGCTTCTTGGCTGCGGGTAAGGCTCAGTTCCCAAACCAAGCACGAGAGCGAATCGGCTTTGTCCGCCGAGATGCGCACCGTCCACCCAGCGGTGGGGAACGCCTCGGACCAGCTATGCCGGCCGTCGCCTGCGGGCCGCCATTCACTGAGTTTTGGCAGTAGCGTTTCGGGGAGCGTCATTCGTCCCTCCGATTACTTGCTGAGTGTGATCCGACCCGTCGAAACTGAACAGAGTCGGTTGGCCATCCGATACGGTTTCCAGATGCACAGGACGTGACCAGATGTATTGTACGTTGACAAGGGTGTCCTGTGCCTCATCTACCTTTAAATCTACCCCATTGTGCTCGTGCCGCAACAGCAGTTCTCCGCGGTTGCGATAGTTGCCATCGGTCACATAGATCCACGGCTTGCCAAAATTGGTCAGGCTGAAGAGCAATCGTTGCTTAACCTTCTGGAATTCGCGACTCTCGATCACATAATTTCTGCCGGGTTCGCTGTAGTTGAATGAGAACAGCTTATTTTCGCGGCAGAATTCGGGCGTGAGAAACGTATCAATGAACGTGATATCGTTGTGAATCTTGCGCACCTCGAAGATCTTTTGCCGGCCCAAGCCCGTCTGCGTGTCCCAACTTCGCTTCTTTTCCATATCGTCGCAGTTTTCCCACTCGGGGCCAAACTGCCCCATGTTCCAGCGTCGCTCGATATCGCGCAGCAGTTCGATTCCGAGCTTGTACGGGTTTAATCGGCCGGAACTCGTGGCCATGGTGCCCGAGTGATGATCCGCGTAATCAATTACCTCGGAAGGTTGCAGCACCTTTTGCGTCATCATGGTGCTGTGCCAGTAGCTCGCCCAACCCTCGTTGATAATCTTGGTCTGGCCTTGCGGGTAAAAGTAATACGCTTCGTCGCGAATAATCGAGAGCATGTCGCGTTGCCAGTTCTTGAGCGGGGCATGCTCGATCAGAAATAGCAGCACGTCTTTCTCGGGATGTTCCGGAAAGTGCGAAACCCGCTGATCTTTGAGTTGCTGCCGTTCGTCGCCTTCCGCCTTCAGGGTCGCCCGCGGATTGATGTAATCCGCCATGTAGGCCTTGGCTTTGAAGCGTCGCGGTTGATCTTCGTCACTGACATCTTCGCTCGCTTGCGGAGCGAAATCGTATTTGGAGTGATCGTCGCGGCGTTTGATGGCCACGGAGTGGATATCAATGAGATCATCGATCGACATGCACTTATCGAGGAACGCTTCCACTTCATCTTCGCCAAACCGCTCGACATAACGACGGATGCGGGCCGCGTGGTTCGCGATCTCATCCATCATTTTTCGCGTGGTATGCGAGAAATACGCGTTGTTCTTGAAGAAATCGCAGTGGCCGTACACGTGGGCCATCACCAGTTTCTGATCAACAGTATGGTTGCAACGCATCAAGTATGCGTAGCACGGATCGTTGTTGATCACCATCTCGTAGATCTTGGATAGCCCGTATTCGTAGCCTTTCTTCAACTCTTCGTACTGCATCCCGAAGGACCAGTGCGGGTAACGAGTGGGAAAGCCACCATAGGCGGCGATCTCGTTCAGATCATCGGCATCGACCACTTCAAAGATGGTCTCGAAGAAATCCAGCCCGTAGTCGCGAGCGTATCCTTCGATCTCGTCCTTGAGCACCCGCAAGTGTGGCGGCAGGTTTGTATTGTAAAAGCCCAGGTTCATGCGAAGCTCTCCTGGCAAGGTTACTCCATTCTACCCCAACCGGGGCGACCGCATGCAGGCGACCTATCGCACCGGAGCCTGCCACTTGCCGTCCCAGTCAAGGAACAGGTTGCTCAAGTAGCGATCCCATTGATCGCGTGTGCGTGTGGGTGGGAACGGTTCAGGTCGCAGCGGGCGAATCGATTCATCGACTGATTCGACACTTCCATCGGCACGAATCCGGCCAATGCGTGCCGGTAGCCAGAGATGCTGGTTGAGTGGCTCGATCTTTATTTCGCCAACCGGCCCTTCGAACGAGACTCCGGGTAACGCTTTCGTGACCGAATCCAGATCTAATTTGCCGGCGGCATTGGCCGCACGCGCCCACAGATGAACGCCACTATAAGCCGCAGCCGTGGGATCGGAGTATCTTCGCTCTTGCCCGTAACGCCGGCGGATCTTCTCCATGAAGGCATTGCCCAGCGGAGTGCCGACGGATTCGAAGTATGTTCCGGCCAGAAAGTCGCCCGCCAAACTCTTGGCATCGAGCACGCGCAGATCGCGTTCCATGATGCTTAAAGACATCACGGGAAGGTTCTCGGTTGCTGGGTTCGCGTTCAACTCGCGGAAGAAGTCAAAATTCGTTGTGCCGTTGATCATGTTCACAATGGCATCGGGTTTGGCTGCGGCGATCGCTTCCACCATTTTCGCCACATCTTTGGAGCCAAGCGGCATGAACGCGTCGCCCACGATCTTTACATCGGTTCCTTTGTTCGCCTTTATGGTGTCTTTGATGATTTCGTACGCCGCGCGAGGATAGACATAATCCGATCCCACTACGAAGAGCCGCTTCTTCCCCTCGCGTTTGATCAGGTATTCCAGGGCGGGAATGAGTTGCTGATTGGGTGTGGAGCCAAGGTAAACGATGTGCGGCGACTGTTCCAATCCCTCGTATTGCACGGGGTAAAACATCAGGCTGTTATGGCGTTCGATGATCGGCCGAACGGCCTTGCGCGACGCCGAAGTCCAGCAACCGAAGATCACGCCAACCTTTTCTTGTTTAAGCAATCGCTCGGCTTCTTTCTGAAACACTTCGGGGTCGGATGCGCCATCGGCCACCACCGGCACAAGTTGCCGCCCCAGCACACCGCCGGCTGCGTTCACTTCATCAATCGCCAGAAGCACCGCATCGACGACGGGCGATTCACTAAGGGCCATTGTTCCGGAGAGAGAGTGCAACACGCCCACCGGTATGGGTTCGGCCGACGCTGCGGCAACGGGTGGTGTAACCGGGAGAACGGCGGGCGGCGTCTGCGGGTCGGGTGCGTTGTTGTTCTTCAGCAGTGCGAACAGCCCGAGCGCCGACGCCACGAGCGCAACGCCCGCAACAGCAAACGGCCACCACCGGCGATTCGCACTTGGAGGCGACGCGGCAGAACTCGCACCGGATTTGGGCGCATAGCGAGAGAGCGAAGAAGGGGCCGTGCGCGGATTGCCAACACTCGTCGAGCCGGGGCCGCGAAACAGCCCGGAAGGCCGCGAACTCACGCCGGAGTCGGGGTCCATATCAGCGAGCGGATCGGGCAACGTGGTGAGAATCGCATCGAGCGCATCGCAGACTTCTACGGCGGAAGCCGGTCGGCCTGCTGGTTCTTTTGCCATCATCGCGGCAACAAGATACGAGAGTTCCTGCGGAACGGCGGGGTTCTTCTCGGTCAGTGATGGAGGCGTGTGGCTGGCCAGAGCCATCAGCACGGCCATCGTGGTGGTGCCTTCGAAGGCCATTTGACCAGTTAGCATGGAATAGGCCACGCACCCGAGGCTAAACACATCGGAGCGGCCATCGAGTGGATACCCCGATGCTTGCTCCGGCGACATGAAGTGCGGCGTCCCCACAATCACGCCAGTCGCGGTTAACTTGGTGTCGCGATTATCGGAGCGAGCCAGGCCGAAATCCAACAGGCGAGCACGCCGAAACGAGCCGCCCGGTCGGTTCGATTCGAGCCAAATGTTGGCGGGCTTGATATCGCGATGGATCAGGTGCTTTTCGTGGGCAACGGCTAATCCTTCCGCGGCATGGCGAAGGATCAGGCACGATAATGCCACCGGCATCGGGGCCGCGCGTTGGATGCGCTCTTGCAGCGATTCCCCAGTTAGCAACTGGATCGCCTGGAACGGAACATCGCCCGCGGTGCCGACCTGATAAACGGTAACGATGTAGTCCGAAGTTAAGCCGGCTGCCGCCCGCGCTTCAACGAGAAACCGCTCACGAAAAGCCGGGTCGGATGCGAATTCCGGTCGCATCACTTTCAAAGCCACCTTTCGCGCGAGGTGCGTGTCCTCGGCGGCGAACACGTAGCCCATCCCGCCCGCACCGAGCAACTTCAAGATGCGGTATTGCGCGAGTTGACCAAGATCGCCCGGCTCTACGGGCGGTTCCAGAAAGGAGTAGTTCTCTTCGCCCGACTTCCCAACGCCCGATTCGGTTTGAGAGACAGGATCGTTGAATGCGGTCGTGGCCTGATCGCGGTTCGGAACCGTCATGAAGGCAAACTCCAGCAGAGTCACAGGTCAAAGCTTCGCAGTCGAACTCATGCCGCTACAGAAGGTGCGAAAGAAGGCGCGAACGCTCAACCTCTCACGGGCTTAACAAGTCCATAATAGCTCAAACACGCCGAGCTATGGTTTTTCTGGTGCTTGCCACTTCCCATTCCATTCGAGTTGCAGCCCTCGCAAGAACGATTCCCACTCTTCGCGCGTTCGCGGTGGCAGATATGGAATCGGTCGAATGGGGTCAGTGCTGGTCGTGACGAGATCGGCGAGGCCATCGGGGCGGATTTTGGCGAAGCGAAACGGTAGCCAGGTGTGCAAGTTCTCCTTATCGATCTGAATTTGATCGCGTACGCCGTTGAAGACCATTCCGCGCAGCGTTTCCACGACAATCGCGGGTTGCGTTGTGCCGGCCAACTCCACTGCGTTTGCCCAGAGTTTCACCGCGGTATAAGCGGCGGCTGCGGGGTCGGTGGCGAGTGGTTCCGTCTCGTAGCGTGCCCGGAACTTGCGGAGAAACTCGCGGCTTTCTTCGCGATCGACCGTTTGGAAGTAACTCGCGGCCAGATAGTTGCCCGCCATGTTCTGCGAGTTCAATGCACGCACTTCGTTCTCGGTTATGCTCAGCGAAAGCGTGGGGGTGAGTTCCGGATTGATTTGCGCTTCGTGCAAGGCGCGGAAGAAATGGAGATTGGTGCCGCCATTAATGGCGTTAATGATGGCATCGGGCTGAGCCACACGCAACTTCGCGATCGCCTGTGCCACATCGGCCGAACCCAGTGGAATGAACGCGGGCGGGGCCAGTTCCACCATCACCCCGCGACCGGCAAACGCCTCGATGCGATCCTTCACGATCTCATAAGCCGCACGAGAGAAGACATAGTCCGAACCCACGAAGAACAGTTTCCGCTTCTTCAACTTCTCGATGAAATAATCGACAGCAGGCACGATCTGTTGATTCGGCACCGGCCCGAGATACACGATCCGCTGCGACGATTCCAACCCCTCGTATTGAACCGGGTAGAACAGCACACCCGGGGTATGTTGAAGCACATCGCGAACCGCTTTGCGGCTATCGCTGGTCCAACACCCGAACAACGCGACCGCTTGCTCGGCGGTGAGCATGCGCTCGGCTTCCGCGGCAAAGATGTCCGGATCTGATTTGCCATCGCCCACAATTGCCTGAACCGTTTGCCCAAGCACGCCACCACTGGCGTTGAGTTCTTCGATCGCCATCAAGGTCGCATCGAGCACGGGCCGTTCGCTCACGGCCATCGTACCGGATTGCGAGTGAAGGATGCCGATCACGATCGGCTTGGGTGCGGGGCGGAACAGTGCCCACAACGCCGCACCTGCCGCCGCAGTGGCCACACCACCGCCCACAAGCAAAGCCGTGCGCCGCGAGATAACCCCGCTGGCACGCGGTTGCACGGGAGCCGGAGCCAGTACCGGACTGGGCGAAAGCGTTTCTCTTGTGGGGGGCGTTATGGCTGTTGGCACATTTGCATTCGCGTGATCACTCGCTGGCAAGGACGCCGGAAGGCGAGTGCTACCGGAATAGCGAGCGAGGAGCGCATCGAATGCCGCCATCGTAAGGCGAGCCGTTGCGGGTCGGCCTTCGGGGGCTTTGCTCAGTAACCGAGCAACCAGATTGCTCACTTCAGGCGGAACTGCGGGGTTCTTTAAGTGAACTAGCGGCGGCGTGGTGTTGGCCAACGCCATCATCACCGCCATCGCGGACGATCCTTGAAACGGGAGTTCGCGCGTCAGCACGGTGAATAGCACGCACCCCAGACTGAAGAGATCGGCCCGCCCATCTACCTCCAAACCCGATGCCTGTTCGGGGGCCATGAAATTCGGCGTGCCAACGATGAACCCGGTCGATGTGAGACTGGTCTCGGCGTGCGGGCGGCGTACCAAACCGAAATCGAGGATCTTTAAGCGAAACGCCTGCATGCAATGACCGTGGCTCGCCGCCGTTGGCGAACCATCGGGCATCGTGCTTTCGTGGAGTTTTGCCCCTTCGTCTCTGCGCTCCAGCCACAAGTTCGCCGGCTTGATGTCGCGATGCACCAGCCCTTTCTCGTGCGCAACCGCAAGCCCTTCGGCGGTTTGCCGGCCAATCTCCAACGCCTCGCGAAGCGTTAGGGCTGGTGAGCGCTCGATGCGATCCTGAAGCGATTCGCCTTCCAGGAATTGCATCACCAGGTAGGGCGGCTCTGCGTCGACTACATGAAAGATGGTAATGACGTGATCGGATTCAATCGCCGCAACAGCCCGCGCTTCACGAAGAAAGCGTTCCCGGTTTTCGGGATCATTCTTTAGTTCCGGCTTCAAGACTTTCAGCGCGACACGGCGACGCAGGGCGAGTTCCTCGGCTTCGAAGACAAACCCCATGCCACCGGTGCCCAACAATCGCACGACCCGGAAACCGCCGATGCGGCCGAGTTCATCTGGCCCTTCCGGCGGAGAAAGGAAGCTGTACGGTTGTGCGGGCGCGACGCGGAGAAGCGTCTCCACCAGTGGCGTTTGTTGAACGCGGGTTTGATCGGGATCGTCGGAGTTGGGGCCGTTCATGGGTCACTTGTGGGCGAGGATGCCGATCAACCCGTATGCAAACCAGCGCCACCGGTTTACCGTCCCGTGCTCAGAAACTCCTTGATGCTCCCGAGAATGGCTTCGCGATCCGGAATGCGACTCGCGACCACGTTTTCGTGTTCATCCGTCAGTTCGTTGATATGCTCGAAGAACTCGCCACTACCATACGGCGATTCCACCTGCCCATAGCCGAACAGGTTGAGCTTCGGCAACAGTTGCGTGGTCATAAGTTCCATGCATTTCGGCACATCGTCGCCCCAGTTGTCGCCATCCGAAAAGTGGAAGGCATACACGTTCCACTGGCTGGGCGGGTAGCGCGAATCGATGATGCGATTGCAGAGTTCATATGCGGAGCTAATCTTCGTGCCACCGCTTTCACGGGTGTGGTAGAAGCGTTCTTCATCCACTTCTTGCGCAATCGCATCGTGAATGATGTAAACCGTATCCACGCCCTTGTAGTGCTTCTTGATCCAGGTATCGATCCAGAAGGACTCGATGCGAACGATTTCCTTTTGCTCGTCGGTCATGCTCCCGGATACGTCCATCATGTAGATCACGCAGGCGACGGCGTCCGGCTTCGGCGTTTCCTTCCAACTGCGATACTGTTTGTCTTCGCGAACCGGGATCACGCGGGGATCGGTTGGGTTATAGGTTCCGGAGGAAATCTGGCGTTTCAAGGCCCGGCGATACGTGCGTTTGAAGTGCCGCAAACTCTCTGGCCCAACGCTGCGAATGCTGGTGTATTTATCCTTCTCGGTGACGATATTCTTCTCGCCACGCGGTTCGATTCGCGGCAGTGCGAGTTCTTCGCCGAGAATGTCCGCGAGTTCTTCCATCGTCAGATCGACTTCGAGAATGTGCCCGCCGGGTTGATCGCCTGCTTGCGGTTCGCCTTCGCCATCCTGCGGTTGCGTGAGTGGTTGGCCCGGTTGCCCCGGACCCACACCGACGCCGCCGGAATTCTTCTTTCCATAACGAAATTGCGGCAAGTTGATCGAAGGCAGCGGAATCGATACGAGATCGTTCCCCTTCTTCCCGATCATCTCTCCGCGACCGATGTACTTGGAAAGGTTACTCTTAACCTTCCCCCGCACAATCTTGCGGAACCGTTGCAGGTCCTGTTCGATCTTCTGTCCCACGACAACCGCCTCGGCGAAATGGGTGTGGAATGTTCTGATAGTGAATCGTACCAGAATGGTTGGTGTCCAGAGAAGTGAAACGGGTGTCTGAACAGGAGTTGAATTCGCTTACGTGGCCGCAGAAGTGTTGATTGCAGCTTGAACGGCCGCGGCTAAAGAGGTGGGCGTATAAGGTTTGTGGAGGAAGCCGGCTCCGGCTTCGGCGGCCATCTCGGCGAGTGGGTGGCCACTGGCGAACAACACCGGCACACCCGGATCGGCGGCCCGAATCACATCGAACGCCTGCCGACCGGACAACTGCGGCATGCTCGCGTCCAGAATTACCAGAGCAATTCCGGCCGCGGCGCGCTCGCGGCGAAATAATTCGACCGCTTCCGCCCCATCGGCCGCCAGCACCACGCGATAGCCTTGCCGTTCCAACACATGGCGAGCGAGCGAGCGAACGAGCGGTTCATCATCGGCAACGAGGATCGTTTCGCCTCGCCCCTCGCGCCGGTTCGGTGTGCGTTTCGGATCGCCGTTCCCGTTCGTGCGTTCCTCCGCCGCTGCCCCTTGTGGCAGATAAACATCGAAGCGGCTCCCCATGCCCGGCGAACTGAAGCACTCCACCCAGCCGCCATGCGCGCGGGCCGCACCATAGACTACCGACAACCCCAGACCGGTGCCACGCCCCACTTCCTTGGTGGTGAAGAACGGTTCGAAGATCTTCGCCCGCACATCCTCGGCCATCCCTTCGCCGGTGTCCGACACACTGATGCGCACAAAGCCGAACGGCAGCGATGGATCGAGGGCGACCGCGGCAGCCGCATCGGGCGGGCGGGCATCCGTTGCGTTCGCGGTTTCCACCGTCAGCGTGCCGCCATCGGGCATCGCATCACGGGCGTTGAGGCACAGATTCATCAGCACTTGCTGCACCTGCACCGGATCGGCTGCCACTGGGGCGAGATCTTCCGCCGCAATGAGATCGATGCGAATGCGCGGATCGATCGTCCGGCGGAGTAACCCCATCGCCTCCACCGCCAGCGTATTCAGATTAACCGTGGCAGTTCGCAGTGGCTGGCGGCGGGCGAAGCCCAGCATCTGCTTGGTCAGTCCTGCGGCTTGTCGTGCGGCTCGTTCGGCCGAGATCAGCAATTCCGATTCATCTTCCGCGGCCGCACCGCTGCGAATCAGTTCCAGATTGCCCAGAATAATGGTGAGCAGGTTGTTGAAGTCGTGAGCGATCCCACCAGCAAGCCGGCCAACCGCTTCGAGCTTGTACGACTGGCGAAGCTGTTCTTCGAGCCGGTTTTGCTCGGTCACATCGCGTGCGGCGATAATCAGCCCCGTGAGCTTGCGATCTTCTTCTTGCAATGGCGAGATGGCGAAATCGAGCAGTGCGTCTCGGCCATCCGGGAATGTCACCCATTCCTTGCGCCGCACCGTTTCACCTTGGTCAATCACCTGGGTTTCCGTGGCCTGCATGCGTGTGACCCATTCCGCGGCAAACACCTCCGTGCATTTCTTGCCAAGCAAATCCGCAATGGGTCGACCGGCAAGCTCTTCGAAAGCGGGGTTCCCCCCGAGGAATCGAAACTCCAGATTCTTGTAGCAGATCATGTCCGGAACAGATGCGAACAGCCCTTCCAGTAAGGCGTGTTGTCGCGCAAGTTCACGAGCAGCGGCGGCACGCTCGGTCACATCTCGGTAATTGACCACCACGGCGCGCACGCTGGGATCATCCAGCCGATTGCAACCGTTTAATTCAATGACGCGAACCGAGCCATCGGCCGCGATCGCGCGAAAAGTGTGTGGAACGTCTTCGCCCGGTCGTCGTAATGTTTGGGCGAACTTTTGCCGGGCATCAGGTACATCCTCGGGAACAATCATCTGGAAGGCATCGCGCGCAATCAGATCGGCTGGCTCGTACCCGATAATGGCACGCGCCGCGGGGCTGGCGTAACGAATGATCCCTTGCTCGTCGGTCAGCAGAATTCCATCACGACTCTTTTCGACCAGCGCGCGGAACCGTTGCTCGCTTTGCTGCAAGGCCTCTTCCGCCTGCCACTGTTCGGTGACATCAGTGAGGCAACCATCGAGTCGAACCGCCTGCCCTCGGGGGTCGCGAACCACTTGCAACCGGTCTCGCACCCAGCGCATTCCCCCGTTGGGGGAGAGCACTCGATACAACGTCTCGGATTCGGTGGCTCGCCCCGAAAGCACGCGACGCACGCCGGCGAGATAATTTTCGCGTTCGGCAGGGTGAACGACTTCCGCCCAGCGGAACGGGTGATCGAAGAACTCGGGTGGCCGCCCGGCGATGCGTGCCAAAAGCGGCGAAACGTAGCGGAACTGCCAGCCCGTCGTCACTTCTTGCCCCGCCACGCGTTCGGCACTCCACAACGCCGAGGGCGAACTGGCGAGCACCTGTCGCAGTTCTTTTTCCACCTGCTTGGTTCGTGCCAGCGCCTGTCGCCGTTCGCGTTCGTCGCGTGCAATGATCAAGCCAAGCGGCTTGGGCACAACATGCAACCGCGACACCGTTAAGCTCACGGGAATCCATGCTTCCTCTCGGGTGCGAAGGAAGTAGCCGTCTTGCCCGTGGAAGTCGATGGTTTTGGCGAAGGCATCACGCAGGCGTTGCAAGCCGGCCGATGAATCGAATCGAAAGAGATGCGTTGCTGGGAAATCGAGAATATTCTCGCGCGAAAAACCCGTCAGCCGAAGAGCGACGGAGTTCACTTCGATAAGCCGGTCGGTGGCCGGGTCCAACAGGAATAGCGCATCCCCGAGTTCCTGGAACAGTGCTTGACCAAGTTCTGCCTGATCGTGAGTGGTCATGGCGATAACGGCCACGTCCGTAAGGCGATGGTTGAGCGGCCGGATGAGGCGACACGCAGGGATCGGGATTAACCGGCAGTATAGTTCGTATTTTGGCCTATTCCAAATAGATACCCCGTAAGTGGATAAGAACAAGGAATATACCGGAATTGCGCGCAATCAACTCCGCGTGCAGACTCACCCGGCTAAAAAATCACTAACGCGGTTCGCCTGAAACGCCTCACGCGGCGCGTTGACACCCTCGCACCGGCCGCTTACGCTTCATCCCAATCCTCACAACGGGAAGATGCCATGCAACGATTCGCTCTGCCTCTCGTGTTCTTCACTCTGTCCACAGCGGTGGCCGCCGACCGCATTGTGATTGTGGCCGGCGGCGGGAAAGGGCCACCGGTGCGCGATGCCACCAAGGCCAAGATCGTGCAGCCCTTCGGCGTGGACTTCGCCAAAGATGGCACCGCTTACATTGTCGAAATGGCGAAGGGTGAACGTGTGCTGGCGGTGAACGGAAAAGGTGAACTCGTCGCGCTGGCGGGCGCGCTCGGCGAGAAGGGGCATAGCGGCAACGGCGGCCCCGGAGCCAAAGCCCGCTTCAACGGCATGCACAGCCTCGCCGTGGGGCCAGACGAATGCCTTTATCTGGGCGATACCTGGAACAATTGCGTGCGCAAATTCGACCCCAAAAGCGACACCGTCACCGCGTTCGCCGGCACGGGGGAACAGGGCTTCTCTGGCGATGGCGGACCGGCCGAGAAGGCGACGTTCAACGGCGTGTTCTGCGTGTCGTTCGATCCGGCCCGGAAGAATCTTTACATCACCGATCTGGGAAACAAGCGGATTCGCAAAGTGGAAATGAGCACGGGAATCGTGACGACCATGGCGGGCACCGGAGAACGCGCCGTGCCCAAAGACGGTGCCGAAGCCGCAACTTCGCCGCTGATCGACCCGCGTGCCCACGCGGTGGACAGCGAAGGGAATCTCTGGATACTGGAACGGGGCGGGCACGCGCTGCGAGTGGTCGATAAAGCCGGGAAGATTCGCACCGTGGCCGGCACCGGAAAGGCGGGCAAGGGCGTGGGCAAAGCACGCGAAGCCGCAATGAACGGCCCCAAGCACCTGAGCATCGATCGCGACGGAACCGTGCTCATCGCCGATACCGAGAACCATCGGATCGTGCGGTTCGATCCGAAGAACAATATGCTGACGACCGTGGCCGGCACCGGTATGAAAGGGGCCGCCGGTGCGGGTGGTGATCCGCTTCAAGTGGAATTCAGCCAACCGCACGGCGTGATTGTTCACCCGAAGACCGGCGAGATTTTCATCTCCGATGCGAACAACGGCCGCGTCCTGAAGATCATTCGAGAATAAGCTTGGCGTCTCATTCACCCAAGTGCGATCGGCGGAATGGCAAACTATCATGCTCGGCGGTTGCACCGGACTTCACGCACTCTACTTTCTGGTAATCCCATGCGCTATCGTTTCGCCTGGCTCTTGCTCACCGCAGTCATCACCATTCCGGCCGCCGCGCAGCAGCCGAAGTTGCTCCCCAACCGGAACGTGCGGTTCGGCATGCCCGGCGAAGCCAAGGCCGATGCCGCCAACAGCAAGGAAGCCTACTTGATCGACCGCCCGCAATATGTGGTGTCGTACAACGACAAACGCAAGTCCGCGAACTGGGTGGCGTGGCAGTTGGTCTCCAAGGATGTGGGGCGGGTGGCACGCGGGCAATTCTTCGAAGATCCCGCACTGCCCAAAGAGTTCGTGCCGGCGCACTTCGGTGTGTACACCGGCAGCGGGTTCGACCGCGGCCACCTGTGCCCGTCGCGCGATCGATCGGCCGATGAACGCGATAACGACACGACTTTCTTCATGACCAACATCATTCCGCAATCGCGCGATTGCAACCAGAAGGGGTGGGAACGCTTCGAGAGCTATTGCCGCGATCTCGCCGACGATAACAAGGAGTTGTACATCGTCGCGGGTCCGCACGGGATGGGTTCGATGGACGAGAACGGCGTGAAGAAACTCACCATTGGCCGCGCGGCTCCGTTCGTTACGGTGCCTTCTGCGGTGTGGAAGGTGGCGCTCGTGGTCGATCGCGGCACCAACCCCAACGCCAATAGCCGGGCCATCGCCATCTGGATGCCCAACGATAACACCGTGACCGACGACTGGCCGAATTACCGCGTCTCGGTTGCCGAAATCGAGAAGAAGACCGGGCTGAAGTTCTTCCCACTGGTGCCAGACGATATCGCCACCAAGCTCAAAGAAAAGGCGGACGACGTGAAGGTGATCGTTCCGAAGCGGTGATCGATCCGCACGTTTCTCCTCTCATTTGCATCGGAGTTGTTCCATGTCGCGAGTTTGTGCCGCGTTGTGCGTGCTTGGCTTCGCCATGTCGGTCACGGCATTCGCAGCAGACGACGATTGGCCACGTTTTCGCGGGCCGAACGGTGCGGGGATTTCCGAAACCAAGCTCCCGGCCACCTGGACCGCGAAAGACATCGCGTGGAAAACCCCGTTGCCAGGCGTGGGGCATTCCAGTCCGGTGATCGTGAACGGGCGAGTGTTCGTTACGGCAGCCGATCCGAAAGCCGGCACGCGCTATGTCGTGTGCGTTTCGCTGGCCGATGGGAAGCTGCTATGGACGAAGAAAGCGGACTCCCGGAAGTACAAAGCGCACGCCCGCAATAGCTTCGCCACCTCGACGCCCACCGCAGACGCCGAGCGCGTTTATTCCCTGTGGGCTACACCGGATGAATTAACCGCCATCGCCTATACGCATGCAGGTGAACTGGCGTGGGAAGCGTCACTGGGCGCATTCAAGGGCGGGCACGGATCGGGCGTATCGCTGGTGTTGGTCGATGGCGTGCTGATCGTTCCCAATGATCAAGATGGCGGCGGCTCGGTGATCGGGTTAGACGCCAAGACCGGCAAGGAACTCTGGAACTTGCCCCGCAAAGGAAAGAACGCCACGTATTCCACGCCATGCGTGATCGAGCGGCCGGACGGAAAGCCGGGCGTGATTCTGACGAACTGGACGCTGGGCGTGACACTGTTGGATCCGAAAACCGGCAAGGAGCAGTGGTCCGCTTCGATCTTTGACACCGCCACGCAGGAACGCGCGATTGCGTCTCCGGTGCTGGCGGGCGATCTGGTTCTGGTTACGAGCGGGTTCGTGACGGGTAAGAAGGAATTCGTTGCGGTTCGCCCCACAGCAGATGGCGTGAAAGAAGTGTGGCGACGCACGCGAGAAGTGTCGTACATGCCCACGCCGCTGGTGAAAGGCGACCGCGTTTACATGTGCAGCGAGCAGGGCTTCGCCACCTGTTTAAACGCCAAGACCGGCGAAGAAATCTGGCAAGAGCGTGTCGCAGGCACGTTCTCGGCGTCGCCGGTTTCGGCGGGCAACCAGATTTATTGCGTCTCGGATAAAGGCGATGTGTTCGTCTTCGCCATGAAAGACGAATTCGATCAACTCGCCCGCATTCCGCTCGGGGAACCAACGCAAGCCACGCCCGCCATCGCCGGGGGCAAGATCGTATTCCGCACCACCAATAGCTTGATCGCGGTTGGCGGCAAGTAAACCAACCTGTCATTCCGTAATCAGGAGCCACACGATGTTCCGCGCACTCCTTTTGGCGTTGTTGCTTGCGAGCCTGGCCACGGCGGACGAAAAACCGGCGGCGCAGAAGTTCTGCCCGGTGATGACCACAGATGAAATTGATCCAAAGGAGTCCGCCTCGGTCATGTATAAGGGCGTGAAGATCTATCTCTGTTGCGATCAGTGCGTGGGGAAGTTCAAGCGCGATCCGGCGGCATATCTCGATGTGAAGCTCATACCCGCTCTGGCGGGAATGGAGCTCCCGAAGCGCGACATCGAGCAAGTGTTCTGCCCGGTGCTGAAAGATCGCAAGGTGTCGTCCAAAGATACGAGCATCGTGTACAAGGGCGTGAAGGTTTACTTCTATAGCGATCTGGCCCGCCAGCGATTCGAGAAAGACCCGGAACGCTACGCTGATCCCGCGATCTTGCCGCAACTGGCGAAGAAATAAGCATGCCGCGGTGTGCGTGCGATATGCAGTTGCGAATGAATGCGGGCGTGTTTCCTGGCCCGCGTGCTTCTCAATGACTCGCCGCACTCATACCCTGGCACTCTCGGAGCATTTACACGATTCCCTCCCATCGGAGATTTCCATGCGCCGCCTGATGTGTTTGCTCGCCCTGATCCCGCTCGCCGCACTGTCGGCCGAATCGCGGGCCGCCGACAAGGATGCTGCCGTGTACGAGATGCGTGTGTACTACGCGAACCCCGGCAAGCTCGATGCGCTGAATGCTCGCTTCCGCGACCACACCGTGAAGCTGTTCGAGAAGCATGGGCTGACCAACATCGGGTACTTCGTGCCGGTTGGCGAGAATAAGGAAAACAAGCTCGTGTACTGGATCTCGGCTCCGAGCAAGGAAGCCCGCGATAAGTCGTTCAAGGCTTTCGCCGCCGATCCGGAATGGAAGAAGGCCGCCGCCGAGAGCGAGAAGGATGGCAAGTTGGTGGCGAAGATCGAATCGACATTTCTAACGGCGACAGATTACTCGCCCATGCTGAAAGTGGAAAAGGGAAAAGAGAATCGCGTGTTCGAACTGCGAACCTACACCGTAACGCCTGGCAACCTTGGCGGCATCAACGACCGTTTCAAGAACCACACGATCAAGCTTTTTGAAAAGCACGGGATGACGAACGTGGTGTACTGGAATGTGCTGAAAGGGCAGAAGGGCGACGATCTGAAACTGGTCTACTTGCTGGCACACAGCAGCCCGGAAGCGGCGGCGAAATCGTTCGGCGCGTTCCGCACCGATCCGGATTGGCTCGCGGCTCGCAAGGCGAGTGAAGAAAAGGCCGGCGGAAGCCTGACCGAAGCGAAGGGCGGCGTGCTGAGCGAGTTCCTCACGCCAACGGACTATTCCCCACTGAAGTGATGCGTGCGGGCAAGCCCACGAGCGACCGACAAGCCCTGCTTCCGGTCGCTCGCTTTGTTTCACACGCCCGATTCGCCAACTCGCTTACGCCGCAATAGCCAGTAGGCCGCCGAGATCGCGAGCAACCCGCCCACGCCCGCAATGAGGCCGAGTTTCTTGTCGGGTCGCCAGCCACGATACTCGACCGCCGCCACACTTCCCGCCACTTCAAATTCCACCGCGTCCTTGTGGCCATAGGCTTCCACCGTCGCCACATACTTGCCCGGTGCGGGTCGTGCGAAACGACACACGCCGCGTTCGTCCGTCTTCCCTTCGTTCACTTTCAACCCGGCCGCATCGTGGATCGTCACCTTGGTGTCTTCCGCCGGTGTCTCATCGTCGAAGCCTGCTTCCACCACCAATTCCGTGGGAGCATTGGGCGGCAACTTCACCACGATCTGCAGATCGTGCGCCAGCACCTGGCCCGGCGCAAGCACGACGACAATGCAAGCCAGAACTACAACAAGAGAGCGCGTTCGCATGGCGTTCACCTTCGTGTGACGATTTCGCAGATTATCATACCGAACACGCCGCACGGAGGCATCATGCAATTGTGGGAAGCGGTTCTTCTGGGTGTCGTGCAGGGATTAACGGAGTTTCTGCCCATCAGCAGCACGGCACATCTGCTGGTTGCGCGGGAACTGCTCGGACACACGCACCCCGAAGATGCTTTCACGGTGGTGATTCAGTTGGGAACACTGGTGGCGGTGTTTGCGTACTTCCGCGCTGAAGTGCCGCGACTGCTTCGCGGGTTGTGGTGTGATGTGCGGGCGAGGCGAATCGGCACCACACCGGACGGCCGCGCCGCGTGGCTCATTCTGCTGGGCACTGTGCCCGCCGTGGCAGTCGGGTTCACCTTGAAAAGCTGGCTGAAGGCGACGTTCTTCAATCTGCAATCCATCGCCATCGTTTCCATCGTGTTCGCACTGTTGATGTGGGCCGCCGAGGTGTGGGCCGCACGCCGAACCGCCCGCGGGTTGTCGCTGAAAGATGAAGCGAGCATCGGTTGGCGGGAATCGCTGTGGGTGGGAATCTGGCAGGCGTTCGCACTGATGCCCGGCGGTTCGCGATCGGGCACCACCATCACGGGCGGGTTGTTCGCCGGGTTGGCCCGCCCCGCCGCTGCACGGTTCTCGTTTCTCCTGTCGCTTCCGGTGATCCTCGGTGCGGGGTTGAAGGAACTGTACGACGAGTTCAAGAAATGGAAATTGCCCGTGGAGAACGAACCGGCGAGCCTGTTCGCTTCCGGCGATGATGTAATGGCGCTGGTTGTGGGGCTGATCGTTTCGGCCATCGTGGGCTATGTGGCCATCGCATTCCTGCTGCGATACTTGCAACGCCATTCCACGCTGTTGTTCGTGGCGTACCGATTATTGCTGGGCAGCGCGATCTTGCTTCTGCTGGCAACAAAGGTGCTTGCGTGAGCCAACTCGCTCGAACTGCCGCCGAAAGCAAAGCGTTGAAGAAATGCCGCCTGGGAATCGGAACTTTCCGCGCCCGATGAGCTTCAATAAGAGGGGAAGGTTTCCGCCACCAACTTCCGGGGGGCCACACGTATGTCGCCACGAATCGCGAAAGTGCTTGCGACTGTCACGCTGGGTTACACGCTCGCACTGCTGCCCGCGTTGTGCGCCGCCGATACGCCCACCGGCACTTCGCCCGCCACGAAACCGATTGATTGGTCGCAGTACACTTCCGTTGCCACCGTAGTTGGCGAGATTGTGAAAGCGGACAAGGACAAACTCACGCTGCGCATCACCTGGTTCGAGCCGCAGAAGCAAAATACGAATAACAAAAACAAGAATAATAACAACAACAAGAACAAGAATAATGGTCGGCCGAACCTGAACGGCAACAAAGGCAACTTCCGCAACCCATACGCCAAGAACAATAACCGGCCGGATCAAGTGAAGATCACCTGGAAAGAAGAGCATCACGACTACGTGCTGGAATATGTGCCCGAATCGTTGGTGCGTGTGAAGGCACTGCCGCCAAAGTTCGACGAGAACGGCAAGCGTGTGAACCACACCAATCCGGAGTTGGCGGAGTTGCGAGCACCCGACGGCGCGCCATGGTATGTGGCTTCGCCCGATGATCTCAAGCCGGGAACAATCGTCGAGGTGAGTCTCATTCGCGACCGCAAACTTGCGCCAGCGGCTGTGAAGGAAGGCGATTTACGCGTGAAATTCGCAGTGATACTGGGGCAAGACCCGAACCCGCCCAAGGATCTCGCCAAGGCGAAAGCCGACCCGAAGAAGGCGAAGAACTGAACCGGGCAACGAATCGTGCAAGCGAACCCAGGTGAACATGGCCGCCAACTCGCCTCTTGGAGCACCGACGTTCCTGTCGGTGCTTTTCCATGCAAGGGGTTGAGGATGGGTGTCCGGTTTTGACGAACCGTCGCTCTTTCTTGTTTTGACGAGCCGGAAGCGTGAGCGACGGCTTCAGCAAGAACCGTCGCTCACGCTTCCAGCTCGTTGAGAAGGACTGCACGCCGTGCGTCAAATCTCCGATACTGCGCCCGTACTGGCCCCGAACGATTTCGCCTCGATCCCCATCTGATGCAGCATGCGCAGGAAGAGGTTGGAGAGCAGCACGTTGTTCGCCCGATCGTGTGCGATGTGGCCCTGGTGTTTGAACCCGCCGCCCGCAAGAAGGATCGGCAGGTTCGTGTTATCGTGCGACGACGAGTTCCCCAAATTGCTCGCATAAAAGATCGCGGTGCGATCCAGCAGTGTGTGGTCCCCTTCGTTGGCTTTCGCCATCTTCGCCAGGAATTCCGAGAGGACTTGCAACTCGGCTTCTTCGATCTTGGCAAGTTGTTCGAGTTTGGCCGGTTCTTGCCCGTGGTGCGAGGCATCATGGTGCGCCAGGTTCACGCCGTCGATCTCCGGCCGTTCCTGTGAGCCAAGCCAAAGCGAGATGGAGCGTGTGGAATCGGTCTGGAATGCGAGTTGCACAATATCGAACCACTGGCGACTGCGTTGCAAGAGTTGCGGGCCGCTGTAATCCACGGTCGGCGTCGCAACCTCAACTTTCGGCTTCGCGGTGGTGCTCCACTTCTCATCTTGCTGTAAGCGTTGCTCGGCTTCGCGCACCGACCCGAGATACAAGTCGAGCTTGCGGCGATCATCGGCCCCGAGTCGCGTGTTTAGCGTCTTCACCTGCTCGCCCACATCGTCCAGAATGCTCTGGCCATCTTGGATGCGGCGCAGTTCGCGTGCTTCTTCTTCCGGAGTGCCGCGAATGAAGAGTTGCCGGAACACCTGCGTGGCCCGCGACTGTGCCGGAATGCGCACACCACGCCGATTCCACGCCGCGCTTCCCCCGCCGATCACCAGCGACGCAAAGCGCGTTTGCCGGCCAATGTGCGCTGCCACTTCTTGATCCAGCGAGATGCCGTTGCGGATCTCGCTGGGGCGAATGTTCTCGGTGCTCACACCGGTCATCAACCCCACTTCCGCATAGTGCCCGGCCGCATAGCGGTGCGACATACCCGAGAAGACCGTGAACTGATCGCGGTGCGGTTGCAGAATCTTCAGGTAACGGCTCGGCTCGTAGTTCTTGCCCGCCTTCTCGGGGAAGAAGTACGGCGTATACATCCCAAGCGGGCGACCCACGAGCAGCATGCGGCGTGGGGCTTCCATCGCCTTGCGGGCTTGTGCGGACGCCACGGGCACCATGGCATCGAGGAACGGCAAGGCCACGGCCACGCCAGAAGAACGGAGGAACGTCCGGCGGTTCAGCGGTTTCGGGGGCATGGCCAACTCCAGTAAAAGAACTTCGTGCGTTACTTGTTGAGGAACGGCCGGCTTTGCACCACTTCGTGCACCAGCGTTCGCAGGCCGTAATTCTTGGTCTTCAGTGTGGCGACGATCTTTTCAACTACTTCGCGGTCCGCGAACTGAATCTCGGCACCGGTCGCGTAAATCAGTAGCTTCTGAGTGAGGTTGCGGGCCAGTTGTTCCTTGTCTTCCAGCAGAATCTTCTTGTAGTCGTCGATGGTCTCGAATGCGCGGCCATCGTGCGTTTGTCCGCCCTTTTCCACATCTGGCCCGCGATAGAACGGGCGACCTGTGTAGCCGGGAAGCGTGACAAGGCCACGCGAAGTGCGCGAGGTGGCGCGATAGAACTCGCGGAAGCCGCCGATGGGATCGAATGCTTCCAGCGCGAAGCCCGGCGGATCGATATGAACGTGGCACGACGCACACGAAGCGATCGAGCGGTGTTTATCGAGTTGCTGGCGAATGGTGGTAGCCCCGCGAATATCGGGTTCCAGTGCGGGCACATCGGCCGGTGGCGGCGAGGGCGGCTTGCCAATGATCTGTTCGAGCACCCACTTGCCGCGAAGGATCGGCGACGTTTGCGTGCCATCGGCCGTGACCTTCAGAATGCTGGCGTGCGTCATCACCCCACCGCGATGGCTGCCCGGCGGAAGTTTCACCTTGCGAAACTCATTGCCAGTTACGCCTGCGATACCGTAGTGATTTGCCAACCGCTCGTTCAACATCGTCCAGTCGGAATCGACGAACTCCAACAGGCTCAGATCGTTCTTCAGTACTTCTTCAAAGAATCGCTGCGTTTCGCGTGGCATGGCCCACAGCAGCGTGCCATCGAAATCGCCATAGAGTTGCGGATCGGGGATCGTGGCATCGATCTTGCGAAGGTCGAGCCATTGGCCTGTGAAGTTTTCGATGAATCGCTGCGATTGCGGCGCGTTCAGTAGCCGTTCGGTCTGCGCGCGAAGCACGGCCGGTTCCAGCAACGTGCCGTTGGCGGCAAGCTTCAGCAATTCGTCGTCGGGCGGGCCAGACCAAAGAAAGTACGAAAGCCGCGCCGCCAGGGCGTAGCTATCCAACCGCTGCTCCGCAGGCTTTGCGGGCGGCGATTTCGCGAGGCCAGATTCGAGGAACAGCAAGAAGTGTGGCGATGAGAGGATGGACTTGTAGCCGTACATCATCGCATCGTAGAAACTGTATTTCTGGTCGAGCTTGGCATGAACGCGGGCCACATAGAGTTTGAGTAAATCCTCATTCACGGGCCGCCGGAACGCGCGCGGCAGGAAGTCGCGGATGAGCCGCTCTGCGTCCGCCTTTGGGTTGGCCGACACGGGCACAAGCGGATCCGTTAGCCATGATTGCGCGGGTCGGGTGGGGGCGATCTTCGGTGGTGTGCGGCCCTCGGCTTCGGCTCGCGCCACCGATCGCGCCTTGAGTGGCACCCCTGCGAACAGCCGATCGTAGCTTGCGGACGGGAACGCCCCGATCGGGCCTTCGATCTCCAACCACTCCAGCAGAATGCCCGGCCCATCGTATTCTTCGATGGGTTTCTTGAACTGGCGGATATCCCAGCGGTTCAGGAGATTGAGCACGAACGCCTGACCGCGATTCAAGTCAACTTCGTATTCGATCACAGAAGGTTTGCCGTGCGGGATATCGCGAATCTCGCGCACGACTGCATCTTCCCGCCCGCTCGTTTCCAGCACCATGAACGCCGCCGGCACCGCACGGTTCTGCGCTCCCACTGCCGCCGCGGACATTCGCACGCGATATCGCCCGTTGGCGGGTACGGTCGCGGTTACGCACAGGCCATAGCGGGGCAACTTGCTGTACACAATCAAAGCGTCGTCTTTGAGCATGCAACTGCGTGTGAGCGTCTGCCGGAAGTTCGATCCCTTCTCGGATAACTCGCGGCCCGTTCGGCGATCCTTGAACGGGATCGGCGGGCTTACCGGAACAACCGCAGCCACTGCTTTCTCGGCAGCCTCTTGGTACAGAAGCAGGTGTGTCGCCGAGAGTTCCAATCCGGCCGCGACGTTATCAAACCCCGCAACGGAAGTCTCTTCCGGCAGCATATCCTTGAGATCGATCTTCATGCCCAGAAGATCATGCAGGGTGTTCTCGTACTCGGTGTTATTCAAGCGGCGCACCACCACGCGGCCCTGCGTTTGTTGCTGCTCCAACGATGCGGCGTGCAGTTCGCGGTTGAGCCAGCGTGTAGCCGCTGTCACTTCGCGTTGTGGCGGAGCTTCGGACTTCTTCGGGGGCATCTCACCGGCCGCGACGCGATCGTGCACGCGAATCCACTTCGCGCGCGTTCGCTCATCGCGAAGATCGGTGGCAAGTGTATCGAGTCGCAAGCCCGCCTTCTGAACATCTGGGCCGTGGCAACTGATGCAATGCCCATCGAGAAGGGGTTTGACTTCCGAAGCGAACGACCCCGCCGGCATCTGGCCGACTGCGTTCGGTGTGAGTTCTGGCGAAATGAACGCGAGAAACAATAGAGGGAGGAAACGCCTCATCGCAGGTATGTGCTCGGTGGGAAGGAATCTTGGAGCGAAAGCCCGCGTCAGCGATGACGCGGGATCGCCTTGGTGAAAACCCGGTCGCTGACGCGACTCGGCTCGCCTTTTGTCTTTGTGAGCCGGGGCCTGTAAAGGCCCGGGTTCATCTCTTTATCTCTTCTTCTCTTTATCTCTTTATCTCTTCTTCTCTTCATCACGGCAGAGGAACATTCTCCATAACGAATGGCACTTCCACGGTCAAGGACTTGGGGCCAACGACCGCGAGTTTGGCGGGGAGCGGTTCGCCAGCGCGGAAAGTCATGGTGTGCGTTTGCGTGGTGGTCATGCCATCGTCCGACATTCCCTGATAACCGCTGCTCACCGGGTTCATTCGCTTGCCTTCGGCGTCGAAGGCTTCCACCCGGTTCCCCTGGCTGGGGTGTCGCGGGGCTTGTGGCCAACCGAAGCCCATGCGGCCGCGATTCCCCAGTTGTGATGGGAACGACAACTGCACCTGAACTGAAGCCGAACCGTTCTCCCCTTGGGGTTCCTTCATCTGTAGCACCGTGAACTTCATTTCCCCCGGCCCGAGCTTCACCTCGTTGGTGTGCTGTTTCGGGTTGTCCAGAGTTATGAGTTGCTGATCTGGCACTCGCACTTCGCCGAATAACGAGCCTTCCAGGCGGCGGAGCGAACGGGCCGAGGGCGTGCCAAGTTTCAACGGCACTGTAAGCACTCGGGGGTTGGCCATGCTATCGGGGAGAATGGAATTGCCGTTCGCATCGAATCGCATCACCATGGCTTGCATGCCCGGCCGGGCGAACACCACCATGCCGCCGTTAAAATCGGGTCCGGGGTTGGTGTCGCGTTCGATGCCGGAACCACCGATCCGGCCTTCCGAATCGATCACCTTTGAAATCCGCACCGCAACCACTTCTTGCCATCCCAGCCCTGGAGTCGGCGCGACATCCAACGCGAGTGTAATCTGCCCGTTTCCAAGCCCCACTTTGTGGCCAGGGAACGTCGGCGGAAGTGCGAGCACGCGCACTGCGGTCGAGCGATCACCGAAAACCTTCTCGCCCTTTCCATCGATCAAAACAATGGCGACCGCTTCGGGTGTGGGCGGTTCCGGCGGTGGCACGTATCCGCGTCGCGGGGTGGTGGGCTTGGGGATATCGAGTTCCGCCTGGAAAGATTCTCGCAACCCTGCTGCGGTGCAAAACGCTTCGAGCGATTCCCAGACCGGGAGTTCCGCCGTCTTGCAAGTAATGCGGCGCAGCGGATCTTTCACGCGATCGGGATCGAGGGTGATATTCAATCCGGTGCGAGCTTTGAAATCGTTAATGGCCGTGCCCAGGGGCATGCTTTGATAATCGAGCGTCACGCGTTTCGCTAACAACCGAGTATGGCTATCGGCCGCACGCCGAATGCGGGAAAGCAAAACGCTGGCCCGATCGCGCACTTCCTGGTTATCGCTCTGGACCGCCTTCCGCAATGCATCCAGAGCCGGAACGCCAATCTGTTCCAACGCGGCCACGGCCGCTTCGCGATCCGCGAACGAATCCGCCCCGAGTTGAACAATGAGCGCGGAAATGCCCGAGGGCGATGAAGCCGGTTGTTCGGCCAATGCCGACACGCCAAACGCCAGCCCGATCGCACTGGCCGCAACCAACAGCCGCTTCATGGTGTACGTCCCTGGTGAATTCCTGTGCCAAGCGGGATTACCCGGCGGTTCCATATTACCCGACGAAATTCACCTGGAACAACGCGCCAGTGCCGGATTGGGCAAAATTCCCCGCGCTCTTTTGTTCCGATCGCTCCGCCCGATGTGACCCGAAGTGACAGGAATGGTGGCAGATCACTCGCCTGCTTCGGGATCGCGACAGGCCACCGCATAATCGTTACTCGCAACTCACAACTCTCTGCTCACAGGGCCATTCCTTGTTTCATATTGTGGGATTGAGTTGTGATGGGTAAATGGGGCACCCCGTTTCCGGTTGTTTACGAGATCACCCATGCCGGCTTCCACTCTCTGCGAGTTCCTCGCCACTCTTCCTGATCCCCGCA
>JBGSLF010000013.1:0-17646 GCA_041740855.1 Gemmata sp. | reverse complement strand
GATCGCGACATCGAACCGCTGGTCCAACGAACCCTCAGTTAGCGCGACGGCGAGCGCGACATCGATGCCCTTCTCGCGCGCAAGGAACGTGCCAACGTCGTTGCGGTCGGCGCGGTCGTTGCGGTCGTTGCGGTCGTTGCGTCCGCCGCGTGACCCGCGATCGTTGCGGCTGCGCTCGACTTTCCGATCTTCAAACTCATCGTTGAAGCCGCGGCCAATGCCAACCTCGGTTGGTTCGATCTCGCTCGCCGGTTCGAAGCTCTCATCCTCGCGGGCGGTTTCTCGTGCGTCTTCTTCGGCTTCTTCGGCTGATTCCGGATCGGCTGCGAAGGGGTGATCGGGTCGCGTGCCTTGAACGCCGGCCACTTCATCGCCGAAACGATCGTTGGGGGCATCCGGGTCGAAGTCTTCTTCCGCATCGAAGAACGGGCGGATCTCGGGTTCGTCGTCGTCCGACGTGGTGCGGCGTTCCGCGCCACCCATGTAGCGGGGTTTGTCGTCGGGTGGGTTATCGCTCTCCGGTGTGTCGCCTTCGCCGTCGGTCTTTTTGCGGGTGCGGCGAGTCTTGGGCTTGGGCTTCCCCTCCGCTACCGGATCGGTGGAATCGCCATTGGTTGGCGACGCCTCCGCGGTGGGTTCGTCCGCCTTGGCCCGGGGTTTCCGCACACGGGGCTTCTTCTTTGGCTCCGCCTCGGCCTCCGGTAACTCCAATTCCGCGGCTTCCACCAGGGGACTCATGCCGCTTTCCGCTTCCGGTGCGTCGAGTTCTTTGTCGAAGTCGCTCTCGCCTTCTGCCGGCTCCGCTTCCGTATCGACCTTTCCTGTGACGATATCGAATGGCTCATGCCTCCAGGAAGCCACTTTCGGCGGGGTGGGAATCTCGTCCACAATGCCTGCACCGAAGTCGTCTTCTTCCAGCTCAGCCATCCGTCGCGTTACGGGCTTGTGAACGGCTTCTTGTCGCGGTGCGAATGAAGGCTTTGGTTGCTCGGTGATTCGCGGTGCTGCCGGAGCGGTCCCAATTCCCGCGCCGAAATCGTCTTCATCCTCTTCTTCTTCGGCGTGTTCGATTGGTGACGATGGCGGCGCGAAATTGTGGGAATCGGCCGGCTCGAACATCTCCGAATCGGGCACCTCTTCCGCCATTGGAATGTTTTCGTCGTCCCCAATGCCCGTAGCGAAATCGTCGGCTTCCACTTCGCCAACCGGAACTCTAACCGGTGCGGCGCGGGGCGCTTGTGGTTGCGGTTGCTGTTGCGGTTCAAGCCACGATGTCATCGGCTTGGGTGGCCGGGGGCTGCTGTCGCGGTCACGCCCGCCGCGTGGCCCGCGATCGTTCTTGGGCTGTCCGCCGCCATACTCGCGATCCTGATCGGCTTCGTATTCCGCCAGGTCTTCCTTGGAAAGCAAGTGCTTGTAGTAAGCCGGGTCCACATCCGAGACGTGCAGAAAGCCGTTGCGGCCGATTCCGAAATCGATGAACGCGGCCTGAATGCTCGCTTCGATGTTAACGATGCGGCCCTTGTAGATATTGCCAACGTAACTCTCTTGGCTGGATCGCTCAACGTATAGCTCTTCGAGCACGCCATCTTCGACAATCGCAATCCGGCATTCCTCCGGTTGGAGGACATTAATCAGCATTTCTTTCTTCATCGTGTTCTCAATTCGTAGTGTTTGGTATCGAGTGTTCGGTATGGGGTGTTGCGGGTGCGGGTCTGGGCGTTGTCACAAGAAGTTGTGGCCAAATCGCAGACGCCGCACGGCGAAGCACCGGTTTCATTCTCATTCCACCACTGGCCCGGCCGGGATCACATCCCGCCCCGCCAGTGTTGATTGCTCGTGGTCCCTTTTCATCAGTGCCTCAAGTGAGGCGGGTTCCAGGGGTAGTGTGTCGGCTGGCCCGTCGGGCGGGGCGTCGGCCGGGTCGGTTGTTGTCACTTCGTCGCGCAGTTCCACAAGCGTGCGAGTAATGAGCGAGCCGGAGTCCACCAGATCGGCGACATCCAGCAGCTTCATCAGTTCGTCGGCGCGTGCGGTGCCCGTTTGGGTGACCCAAAGATCGAATAGTAGATGGCCCTCGGCGACTCGCATCCCGCGAAAATACGGTCGGATGTTGAGGCGTTTGGGAGAGGGCTTGAGTCGCTCGACATAGACTTTTTCCATGCCGAGGAGTTCGTCGCAGCGTGCGGAGGTTGTCTCGAATCGATCGGGCGGAAGCTCCAGGCGATAAACCATCCGCCGCGGAAGGGCGGTTGCTTTCATGCGAACAAGGGAAACGCGAGTAAATTCCAACCCAACGGGGGCTTCAGCGTGAAGGGCCGCGAGCGTCTCGTTTTCGTCGACTGCCCGGGTAAACTCGATCTCAACCACCTCGTCGAGCGCTTCAACTCCCAGCGGAAGGGAAAGCGCGAATACGACACGGGGGCCAGGATGAAACCCAGCGGTGGATTTGAAGGGAAGCTCGGCGCGACGCAGCATACGCTCCAGGCAGCGCATCAGGTCGTGGTGCGACAGAAGCCGGAGTGTGCCGGTCTTGGTGAAACGGAATCGGAGTTTGTCACCGGGCATCGGGTCCGGCTGCGCAGGAAAGCCAAAGCCAAACAGAAAGAATCAAACGAGAGAATCACGGGTTCGTGACGATCCGTCTGCGCTTTGCGGTTGGTGCGTGGCACTCCAACGGGTTAGCCCCTCCTGATCCTCCCTGGGGCGGGGAGGGTCAGACGGAGGCCGGCGTTCCGGTGCCCGATTATGGCAGATGTGGGCATAACGGTGGTTTCGGTTAGTCCTCGTCGTCTCAACCCGTTCGCAGGCCACTTAGCCGGAAGTTCTGTCGAGGTTTGGTGCCCCTCGAGTCAGGGTAAGTTCCGGTTTCAGTCGGCCGACCCGGGGAGGATACGGCGTAATTGGTCGCGTAGATAACTGCCCACCTGGCGGGCGGTGTCCATATTGAGGACGCTCTCGGCAAGTCGTTCCGCCTCGTCTGCACGCAGTTGGCGAATGACCCGTTTGATTTCCGGAATCTTCCGCGGCGTTGCGCTGAGTTGGCGAATCCCCAGGCCGATTAACAACGGGACATAAAGCGGTTCTCCGCTCATTTCCCCGCAGACATTCACCTCGATTTGTTCCTTGTGAGCCGCTTCAACTACCCTCTTGATCAATCGGAGGACGGCTGGATCGGCAGGGCTATACAAGTTCGCGACGTTCTCGTTATTCCGATCCGCCGCGAGGGTGTATTGGATCAGGTCGTTTGTCCCTATCGAGAAAAAATCGACCTCTCGGGCTAGCACATCAGCCATGAGGGCCGCCGATGGAACTTCGATCATTGTACCGATCGAGAGATCACTTTTGAAGGGGATTCCCGCGTCCTCCAGGTCTTCTTTCACTTCGTTGAGTAAGGTTTTGCACTGTCGGATTTCTTCGACGGTACTAATCATCGGGAACATGATGCGAACATCGCCCAGCAATCCGGCTCGGAGAACAGCCCGAAGTTGCGTTTTGAACAGATCCAGTTTCCGCAGACAGAGTCGAATGCTTCGCAGGCCCAGAAACGGGTTGCGTTCTGGGCTGAGACCGCCCGTAACGTGCGAGAACTTATCTGCTCCCAGATCCAGTGTGCGGATCACAACAGGGCGATCCGGGCCAAGTGTCTGGATCACTGCCTTGTAGGCTTCGTAGTGTTCTGCTTCCGTGGGATCGGCTGTCTTGTTCAGGTACAGGAATTCTGTTCGATACAGCCCAACGCCTTCCGCCCCGCGATCCAGACAGTGCACCGCTTCTTGGGCCAGTTCGATATTGCCCAGCAGCCGGACCTTCACGGTTCCGTCGTCGGTTACTGCGGGTTTATCTTTCAAGAAATCGTACCGATCTGCCCGCGATTGCTCGACTGCCCGCTTTTCTTCGTAGTGCGTGATGGTCGCATCATCCGGATCGATGATGAGGATTCCTTCTTCGCCATCCACGATCACGGTGTCGCCACCGGATACATCGGTGAGGAATCGGCCGATACCGACCACGGCAGGGATTTCCAGCGCGCCGGCGAGAATCGCGGTGTGGCTGGTATTGCCGCCGCTTTCCGTGGCGAATGCGAAGACCGTGCGAGAGGAAAAATCGGCCGTGTCCGAAGGGAGAAGGTCGTTGGCCAGAATAATGACGGGTGTCGTCAGTTGCTGGAGTGGTTCCGAGTTCTCGCCCAAAAGCAACGCGAGCACTTGCTTCTCGATATCGATGAACTCGCCAATCCAGCGGCGCACCTCGGCCTTGGAATTCTCTGGCACCTTGAGAGAAGCATCTTCGAGTTTCTTGACGCGGACACGAATGCCGCGGCTCACGGCGTATTCGGCGGAATACGACTGATCGCGGATGAGATCTTCGATATCGGTGCGCAGAACGTGATCTTCAAAGCCAGAAGCCTGGGCAGAGAAGATGTTCCCAACGGCCGGGCCATGCAACGCAGTGATGCGTTGGCGGGTCTCGCGTGCTTCAGCCGCTGCGGCGTTTAGTGCCTCGCGCAGTCGGCTAACTTCGTTGGGAATCTGCTCGACCGGAACCGTGCGATGGGTGATGCGCACGCCCTCGGTATCGAGGACAAGGGCCGGCCCAATTGCCACGCCAGGAGAGACAGCGATGCCATTGTGCCGGATTTCCATTCGCCGGAGCTTCCGGGCTTGAGTTAAGGTTGCGTCCCTCGGCGAACGAGCCGCTTCGAGGGAGCGTAAAAGAAAGTCAGATCGCGTAGTCTTCGCCGCTCGAGGAAGCCAGAATGCTCGTCAGCGGTTCCAGGGCCGTTGCGGCATCGTCTCCATCGACTTCCAGAACCAACTCTGTGCCGGGAAGGGCGACGAGAAGGATCAAATCGGTGGGGCTTTTCCCATCGGCCCGGCTTTCACCATGCCAAACGCGGACGGCACACACGAAGGTCTTGGCCGTTCGGGAGAACCGCTCCGCTATCCGCCAGTGCAGCCCCAGCGGATTAATGATCTTGATGGTTCGCCGTAATGGGCCATTGCCATTGCCATGGGGCGAACCGGGTTCATCTGGCGGAGGAGAACAAGGTGGCGGAGGGACATTATCCCGTGGTGCCGGCCCGTTGTTCATCACTCTGTTGGCCATTGTGTCCGCCCTAAATCTCCGCCTCCGTCGCTGAATTTTCACCGTGCTATCGCCGCCAGCGGCTTACCAACCGGGTGCGGCTGTCTCCAGTAAGTGCCAGATCTCTTCGCGGGTTTGGCACGCCCGCAACCGGGTCACAAACTCTTCGTTCCGCATGGTGCGAACGACCGCCTCCAACGCCCGCAGGTGGGCACCGGGTTGATCGTGCGGTGAGAGCAAGAGCACGAATACATACGCGGGCCTCTCGTCCAAACTACAGAAAGGCAAGCCTTCTGGAGCGATTGCGAGCGTGCCGATCAGGCGGTCCACGGCTGGGTGGCGGGTGTGCGGGATCGCGATTCCCTGGCCGATTCCTGTGGTGCCGATCCGTTCGCGAGCCATCACGGCTCGCACGATATCGGGCAGATCATTCGCTCCGAAACACCCCGCCTGCTGCAACGCTCCGCACATCTGTCCTGTTATATGCTCTTTTAACTGCATGACCGCTTCAGGGTCTCGAGCATCGACTGGGGCTGGCAACGCGGAGAACCGTGGCGTGATCGCTTCGCGTACGAGGAAGTTAGTCAGGTTCATTACAGGTTCTCTTCGTCGCGGTTTTCCAGCGCACGAGTGCTTCGCGGGAACGAAAATCGGGGGATTACGTTCCGCTTGCCCCACCGTTTTGTGGGATATCTCGCCGGTGATCCTGCAACTTCTCCTTGTAGTGCTTGATCTGTTGTTTGATTCGGTCCGAGGCGGTGTTGAAGGCGATTTCCACGTCTTCGCCGTGATCGGTCGCGACAAACTCGTGCTTGTGTTCCGCGTGAGCGATGATTTCCACGCTGAGTTTGTTATCGCGGTCGCGGTGAAGATCGACGGTGACAACGATGGAAGTCAGCCGGTCGAAGTAGTGTAAGAGCTTCTCCGCTTTTTCCTGGAGTCGCTTCTGCAAATCGTCGTTTAGGTGCCCGGGGCGGGCGGAGACTGTCACCTGCACCGTAAATCCTCGTGTTGCAGTCCATCCCGGTGTCGCCCTTGTGGGTTAACCGGAATTGTTTTGCTTTCGCACGTGTCCCGACCGGCTGATTGTACAGTTCTCACATGAGTGCTTCAACTAAACCAAACCTGAAAGAGCGGTGTCTGTAGATTTTACGAGAATCCCGGCGAGCTGAGTCGCATTAGCGACCGGGTTTTCCATCTGCAAGCCGCGTCCTTGGCTGACGTGGGTTATGCTTTCTGGGATTAGGGCGATACTCTCAACATTTATGATGTCGAATTCGTAATCGCTCGAAAGATTCGCCACCGGCGCGAAACTTTCGCCGGCATCTGATGGTTTCACTTTGGGATATTATTTCACGAAGGGGGGTGCCGGTAGTGAATGAATCAATCCGCAAGCATCATTTGCAGTAATCGCATTTCTGCCATCGGCATCACTTCACTTGTCAGGGTCGATTCGCACTCGCATCCGCTGCCCCACGAGCAACCCCTCGGTGTTCCCCTCCAGCGTGATCACGCATTCGACGGTTCGCACATCGTTTAGTTCGCCGGGTTCGAACACGACGGATCGCTTGCGTGCCACCACTTGCCCAACGCTTAGCACGGTGCCTCGCCAGGTTGGTGACTCCACACGCGCATCGTCTGTAACGGTAGCCTTCATGCCAGCTTTCACGCGGCCAAGATACTCTTGTTCCAACTCCGCGCGAACGACGAGTGGGCCATCGGAGCGGAACACCACGGGAGCTTGCGAAGCCCCAGGAGCCACGGCTTCTCCTTTGGCAATCAGGACGCGAAGCACAGTGCCGCTCGTTGGTGCGACCAGAACGCAATCGCGCACCGCTTTTTCGGCTTGTTTAAGGGCAATATCCGCGATCACTTTTCTGGCTTCTGCGGCTCGCACTTTGAGGGAAGGGTTGGCTGTGTCCACTTCTTTGAGGCGGGATCGTTCCACTCCTTCGAGTTGGGAGAGTTGTTTGATCTCGGATTCGGCGGCGATGATCTCCGCGGCCGTTACCGTGCCAAACGAGCGGCCCGTCTTCTTTTCTTCGAGCAGTCGGCGAGCGGCTGCCACGCGTTCGGTGGCCGCGGCAACGGATGCTTCCTGCGTGGTGCGTCGGAGCGGATAGAGCCGTTGGTCTTGCTTGGCCGCCTCCACTTCGAGTTCGGCCGCCGTGATTGCCGCAGTGGCCTCCTCGACCCGAAGTCGATGCGATTCATCTTCGAGTTTCAGTATCTCGGCACCGGCGGGAAGGTGTTTCCCTTCCACATCCCGCACTTCTCCCACGCGGCCCGGCAATGCGGGTTCGAGGTGGGCCACCGCGCGAAGCCCATCCACACGCCCCAGACACACCACATCGAGTTCTGCGAGTGGTGTTCCACCAGCAGCTGGTGCCGCTTCGGGTTGATTCAACCACCACGCGAACACCGCGAGTGGCAATAACACCAGAGCAGCCGTGAAGATGACACTGAGTCCGGGAATGCGTCGGCGGGGAAGCTCGTTGTCCGACATGGATAGGACACCTCGGAAGATGATTCGTCTGGGTTGTGCGCGCTGAACAGTTGATCTTCTGCGGCGTGCTGTATCTTCCCCGTAAGTGAAACGGATCACCGAATGTTCTGTGCCGGGTCCACTTTCTGAAACGATCGCAAGGCCGCAAGCCCAGAACCCAATGCCATGAGCATGGTGATCACCGCAGCGGCCACAAGAATAGATGGATGTAAGCGGACACCGGTGCCCATCAACTTGGCTCCTTCAGCGAGCAAAGCGGTGATCGGCGCTGCAACCAGAATTCCGAAGAGGCCCACCCAGAACGATTGCGCAATGACACTCGCTTTAAGCCTCCATCGCGGAATTCCCATGGCACGAAGTGTGGCGAATTCGCGTTGGCTCGCTGCCGTTGCGGCGTAGAGTGTTTGGCTGGTAATCACGGTGCCTACCAGCAGCCCGAGCATCGCGGTGAAAGCGACGGCGATTCCGGCTTTGGTGGTGAAGAGCCAGTGCATGCGAGAACGGACGGAGAACTCCGGCGAGGTGAGCGTGGTCAGGTGGGTGTAGCCGGCCATTCGTTGAGCCACAGCGCTCGCATCCTTCGCGTCGCGCGTTTTGGCTAAGAGGTACGTAACTTCATCGCTGCGGTATTGCAGCACCATGCGGGCGGTTTCCAGCGAGCAGAACACATACGGCCCACCGAGGCTTTTGTATCCGCGCACCAATCCCACCACACGCACGCGCCGGCCCATTACCTCTGCGAGATCGCCCACGCCACGAATACCAAGTCTGCCCAGTTCCGATTCATCCACCGCCACCGCACCCGAAATCGATAAGCGTGCCATGAGTTCGCGGTCTTCACGCACGGCATCAACCGCCGCCAGCGAATTCGGGTGCAACCGCGAACCGACAACCGTACACACTTCCGACACGGTGCCGACCGCGTCGCGTCCGCTTCGCGTCCAGATCGCGAAGCCAAGGATGGCGGTCTCCGCTCGTTCCACTTCCGGTTGCGCCGCCACTCGCACGACCCAGCGTTCCGGGATGGGGCGGCCCAGATCCACGCTCCGCACTCCGGGGTAGCCCACCCAAACATCGGCAGTCGAACGATCCACCGGCAGCGACATCATGGAGATGAGACCCAGAAGCAAGCCCGCTTGAACCGTGATGAGCACGGCCGAGAACGCGACCGCGAGAATGGCGGGGAGGAAGCGTTGCCGCTCGAACCAGATCGTAGTTAGAGAGTAACCCACAGTATCATTGTCGGCGGGGAGGGACATTCGGCCAACCAACGGATGTGGCCAACAGCCGGTTGGGGTAGAATTCGTGTATCCTCGTCGCTATAGAGTCCCCCGCTTTCGCAGATTAACGGTAATGGATTGCCGAGGATTGGAAATGGCAACAGCCGACATAGAAACAGGTTCTGATATCCGCATTCTCACAGAGCCCGAGGTTTACCTCGTTGGCCGTCAGATGACCAATGAGACGGAACTCGGTCGGTTTTTGAGTGATCATGGGGTGAGCTGGGAAAGCGATAGCGAGATCGCCGCCGAATCGCTGACCGAAACGGCGGGCCGCGTGTGCTATATGTCGTTCGCGAAGCCACGCCCCGGTGGGAATTTGGCATACCTTACGCACATCAAGGAAGTCGGGCACGGTTCCGTGCTCGAGCATGCGGTGTGGAACTTCGTGATTACCGGTGTGTCGCGAAGTCTGACGCACGAGTTGGTGCGGCATCGCGCGGGTTGGGCGTATTCGCAACTTTCGCAGCGGTACGTCGATGAATCGGTGGCCGAATATGTGGAGCCCGACATTATCGCGAACGATCCGGAATTGCACGCGATCTGGCTGGAAGCGGTGAATCACGCGCACGCCGCATATGTGAAGTTGGCGGAAAAGCTCAACACCAAACTCGCCGATCCTCAAGCGGCCACGGCGGCTATGCTGCCACCCGATGCAGACCGCACGACCCGCCGCAAAACCGCTCGCCAAGCTGCTCGCAGCGTGCTACCCAACGCCACCGAGACGAAAGTCTTCGTTACGGCCAACGCGCGGGCCTTGCGGCATTTCCTAGAACAGCGCGGAAGCGCATTCGCCGAGCCTGAGATTCGGAAATTGACCGCGAAGTTCCTGGAAATCTTGCAGAAAGATGCACCGAATTTGTTTGGTGATTACGAAAAGAAACCGCTGCCCGATGGCACCTTCGAACTGATCACGCCGTATAAAAAGGTGTGAGGCCGTTCCTGCTCGCGTGAGTTTCACGCGGGCCGTGTACTTCGGGAAACCCGGCGCAAACGTCGGGTTCGTTCATGTGACGGAAGATGTGCGGCGCAAAGTGCTGGTGGTTTATGCGGACGCGGATGCCGCTGTGACCGCCGCGAACCCCAAGTGCGATGCTTCTGGCCGCTGCTGCCGCTTCACGGAATACGAGCACACGCTCTTCATCTCGCATTTCGAAGCGGAAATCCTGTTGGAATCGGCCCCGCCCTTTTCGCAACCCGTGTCGCGCGACGGCTGCCCGTTTCAGATCGATGGACTCTGCACCGCTCGCGACACTCGCCCGCTGGGTTGCCGCATCTACTTCTGCGAGCCAACCTACGAACCGCGTATGATGGAGATTACCGAAGAGAGCATTGCCCGGTTGAAGCGGATCGCGGATGAGTACGAGACCGGCTGGAACTACGCCCCACTACACCACTTCCTGAACAACATGCGGCCGAGCGAACCTGTCGGGGATACCATGATAACGCCGGGTTGCCGGTATCCGCTCACGGTACTCCCCACTCCGGGAAGTTAACGACCCGGGCCGCGCCAGGAGGTCCGCATGCTTCGCATCTCGACTGCGTCTTTAATTACGCTCACGTTTGCCACAAGTCTTATCGCCGCCGATTGGCCTCAGTTCCTGGGGCCAAACCGCGATGGCACCACGGCGGAAGTCGTCAAACCGTGGCAGGGCGATCTCAAGCCCCTCTGGAAGAAACCGATTGGTGATGCGCACAGTTCGCCCGTGTTGGCGAATGGCATTGTGTATGCGTTCTATCAGCCCAAAGGAAAGAACGCTGATGCTCTCGCCGCGTTCGACGCCAAGACCGGCGAAATGAAGTGGGAGAAGAGCTACGAACGGGCCGAATACAAGGGCTTGTTCGGCAACGGCCCGCGTTCCACGCCCGTGGTAAGTGGGGATCGCGTGTTCACGTTGGGGAGTACGGGCATTCTCGCGAGCTGGGACGCCAAAACCGGCGAACTCGGCTGGAAGGTCGATACGCTCAAAGACTTCAACGCCAAGAATCTGTTCTTCGGTGTTTCCACCTCGCCCATCATTGCCGGCGATAACGTCGTGATTATGGTTGGCGGCAAGGGTGCGGGCGTGGTCGCATTCGACAGGAAAACCGGCAAGACCGCCTGGCAAGCCACCGACGACCCCGCCAGCTACTCTTCCCCACGACTGGTCAACGATAAGCAACTCATCTTCCTGACCGGTACGAACCTGCTTGGCCTCTCCGTGAAAGGTGAGCAACTCTGGTCCGTGCCGTTCAAAGATCGCCTCAATGAATCTTCCACCACGCCTGTGATTGCGGACGATCTGGTGATTGGCAGCTCGGTCACGGCGGGCTCGCTCGCCGTGCAATTGAAGCGAGAAGGCGAGAAATTCTTGCCCGAAACGCTGTGGAAAAACGACAAGCTCACGTGCTACTTCTCCACGCCGGTGTTGGTAGGCGAGTATCTGTACATGGTGAACGGGGCCGCATCGCTCACCAGCCCCAGTATCAATCTTCGTTGTGTGGAACTGAAGACCGGCAAGGTAACCTGGGAAAAGTCCAACGTGGGCCGCTATCACGCCGCGATTGTGCGTTGCGGGGCTGCGGGCGCGGAAACGCTGCTGATGCTCGACGATAACGGCTTCCTGTCGCTCTTTGTGCCGGACCCCAAAGCGTACAAGGAACTGGCCCGCACGAAAGTCTGCGGCAAGACGTGGGCGCATCCGGCACTTGTGGATGGTCAGTTGTTTCTGCGTGACGATAAAGAGTTGATGTGCATTCCGTTGAAGTGATCCTATCAATGGCCAGGCTTGCGGGCATCTAACTGTCCGCAAGCCTCGTTCTCACTTTCAGGTGGCCTCGTGGTCGTTGGCCTGTTGTTCGCTGCGCTGTTGATCGTTCTGGGCGTGGGTGCCGGAGCCAGGCAGTTTGCCACGCTCCGCACCGCTCGTGAAGAACGATTCATGCCGGAGATCGACCGGCGTTACCTGCGTGGGCAGGGCCGTCGCCGGTTGCTCGCCTCGGGCTTATTCATCATCATCGGGCTGATGATCGCGTGCTATTACCTCTCGGGCATGGATGCACGCATCGATGAGATCGGCGAAAAGCGCCTCGATGGAGCACCGCCGCCCGAAGATCGAGAGTTCACTCGCCTCGTTGGCATTTACTGGATCGTGGTGATTCTCTTGTTGGGGTTGGCGGTGCTCATGGCGGTGCTCGATTTCTGGGCCACTCGAGTTTACTGGCTGGCACGCTACCGCGAATTCAAGAACGACCACGATACGAAACTCCAACGAGATCTCGCGGTGTTCCGACAGACACGCTTAAATGATCGCGCGAAGGGCCTCAAAAAGGCGGACGACGACACCGATCTAAACGGTGAGCCGCCGCTGGATAGCGCGGAACAGTGACGGTGGTTCCCATGTCGAAGAGTGGTGCGGATTGATTCATTCACTACCGGCACCCCCCTCCGTGAAACAATCTCCCAAAGTGAAACCATCAGATATCGGCGTAATTATCGCGCCTATGCTGAATTTCGACTCATGCATTAAGCCCACACGTTTTGGCGTGTGGGCTTGAAAGATGGGCACGATGATCACTTCACTCGAACTGCGATTAGCTCAAGTCGCTTAGCACGCCTTCGCCGCAGAAATCGGGGTTGCCGAAGGTCTTGACGTGGTTGCCGAAGCCGTGAGCAAGAGCCATTAGCAGTCGGTTGTGCGGCGTGCGGTTATACTTCAGCGAGCGGCCCATCTTGAAGTTAAGCCCACCGCCGACCATCACGAACGGGATGTTGTCCAGCGTGTGTGAGTTCCCCTTGCCCAACTCGTTGGTCCACACAATCAGCGTGTTATCGAGCAAGCTGCCGGTGCCACCGGGTTCGGGCGTCTCGGCGAGGCGCTTCGCCAGATACGCGAGTTGCTCGGTGAACCACTTGTTGATCTTGATGAGTTGCTCTTGCGCCTTCTCGTTATTGTCCGGCTCGTGGCTGAGCGAGTGGTGCCCTTCCTCAATCCCGAGCCAACGCATGCGGGCCATGCCAACGGAATTCGTGTATTGCAGCGAGGCCACGCGGGTGAAGTCTGCGGCGAACGAGTTCACCATCAGGTCGATCTGTGCTTTACTGATCTTTGGGATGTTATCGTTATCGCGGCGCACGCCCGGTTCAAGCTGCGGCACAGGGTGGTTGGCGGCCGCTTTCGTCTCTTTCAGATTCTTTTCCATCGCGCGAACGAACGCGGCGTGCTCTTCGATCCGCTTGCGGTCTTCGCCGCTCACCGCCCCGCCCACTTTCTTCAGATCTTCAGTGAGAGTATCGAGAATACTGGCAAGGGCTTCATCGTCCTTGGCACGACCATAGAGCTTGTTGAACATCTGGTACGGATCATCAATCGGTGCGACCGGCTTGTTCGCTGCGGTATACACCCAGCGTGTCCAGGTATCGGCTCGTTCGGGAACCATCACACCGAATTCGAGCGAACCGAAACGCGTGCGTGTGGCGGCGTCTTTCTGGAGGAAGTTCCTGATTTCTTGATCGACCGAAAGCCCCTTGGCCCAACCGGCTGGGGTGTGCGAGCCGCCCTGAATGTTTCCGGGGAACAGTTCCACGCCTGTCAGCAGGCAGCCCATGCCGCGCATGTGAGAATCGCCGTCGCCGCGAATGCGATCGCACACGCCGTTAAGGATCAGCGTTTTGTCCTGAAACGGTTCCAGCGGCGTGAGGCTTTCCTTGAGCGTGAACTTCGCCCCGACTTCGTCCGGCCAGAACGCTTTCGGAATGATGCCGTTCGGGCTGAACATGAACACGATGCGCTGTTTGCGTTTTTCCTGGTTGGCGAACCCCAGGCTCGGAAGGTTGAGCACGAACGGCATGGCCGCAGCGCTCAAACCAAGATCGCGGACGAATTCGCGGCGCGTACGGGGCATGAGTGCGTCTCCAAGAATTTGGGTGCGGAACCCGTGAATGATACAAATTTAGCGATATCTGCAGAACGTGTGTCGTGGCACGCCACACGTTGGGGAGGTTATTTCGGCGGTCTATTCGTCATTGCAGCCATAACAGCCGCATCAACCATTAGTTTACCAACATCGAACTTATTTTCCGAGAACGAATTCCACAACTCGGCGGGGCGATCGATCCCATAGGCCATGACCGGTTGCTTCACCAGATGATGGAACAACCGCTGTGCGAAGGCATCCGAGACTTCGGGGCTTTCCGCCAGGAACTTCGCCAGTTCCTTGGCCCCCTTAAACTTCACGCTGGTGCCCGCACGAGTATCATAGCTCCCGCTCACATCCAAAGCTTTACCATTCTCTTTATCTCGATATCGACCGACCGCGTCGAAGTTCTCCAATGCGAACCCCAGCGGGTTCATCACGGTATGGCAGCCGGCGCAGGCGGCGGGCTTCGTTTGGAGCAGCACGCGCTCGCGGGTGGTCAGATTGGGATGAAGATCAGCCGCCAATGGCGTGAAGGCTTCTTGCGGCGGGCGAATGTTGATACCCAACAGCCCGCGTGCCAGGAACACCCCGCGGTGGATGGGTGATGTCTCCGCGTTGTACGCCAGTGTCGCGAGAATGTAGGGGTGCGTGATCACGCCCGAACGTCGCTCGGGTTCCAGTTTCACCTTGGTGAAACCCGCATCAACCCCCGCTTCTGCGGGAAGTTCGACGCCGTAGAACTTCGCGAGTCGGCTGTTCACGAATGCGTCTTCGGAAAGGAAGAGTTGGCGGAAGTCTTTCTTGTTCCACACCACATCATCGAGGAACAATTCGAGCGAAGTTCGCAGGTCCGCGGCGAGTGTGTCGTCGAATCCGGGGAAGCGTTTGGCGTCTTTCGAAAGGTCGTGGACCTGATCGAGTTGCAGCCAGGTGAAGAGGAATTCGCGAAGCTTGGTCTTGGCTCGCGGGTCGCGCAACATGCGTTCCGCTTGCCGCATCACTTCGGCCCGATCGGCGAGCTTGCCCGCGCTTGCGGCGGCAAGCAATTCGGCATCGGGCGTGGAGTCCCACATTGCCAGTGCCAACCGCGAGGCCACGGCATAGCTATCGGACGATCCGCTGAGTGCCGGATAGAGGAATCGCGGCGATTTCAGCACCAAAAGAATCACCCGCTTCGCTGCGGCTTCTGAGTCGCTGGCGGTCTCGAATTGCTGATCGATGAACGTGCGATTCTCTTCGTCGGATAAGGGGCGGCGGAACGCACGCTCGGCAAAGGTTCGGCAGAACGCACGCAGTTTGTCGTTGCGGTTTTCGGCTTTCCCTCCCGGTCGACCGCCCTTGCCCATGGGTGGCCCACCGGTGGCCAGCCCCGCGAGTTCCGGCAAGCGCTGAGTGATATATGCGGCCGCTTCGATGGCTCCGTCGGTCGTGGCGTTCTCCCATTCTTTGGTCACGGCCGTGCCGCGTTCCCAGCCCAGACTGCGATCGTCCGGCGGGAAGGGAGTGCTCACCACGCACACTTCCGGCGAGCGAAGCGGCGACAGATGGCGAGCGGGAATCACTTCCGTAGTGCCTTTGGGCCGCTTCCAAAGCAGCGAGATGAACGCGGGCTTGGCGGGCGGATTCGGGTTCTTCTTCGAGTCGTCCACGCCCTGTTTGGCCTTCGAGAACTCCAGCTTCACGGGGTATGCCCGGCCGGCGAGCAGGTACACGAACGCCCGGAACTCGGTGTCGCTTCCGGACTTCACCCAGGCGTCGATGACGGGCTTCCTGGGGTCGTTCACCCAGAGCCGCAGAGCGTGGTCGGTGCGGACGATGAACTCGTACAACCCGGTATCCGGAGCCAGAACCGCGCCCTCCCAGCGGATGCTGAACTGGTGCCGGTCGAACTTCTCCTTCTCCTTGGCGGCCCTGTCCAGCTTCGGGGCTTCGGTCTTGAAGTCGAAGTTCACTTCGGGGTCGGTGCGGTCGATGAGTTTCTTGTTCGGCTGGAAGCCACGCGAGTTGTAGTACTCGCCGCGGAGCCCCTGCTTGTCGTCGAGCTTTGCGGAAGGGCGGAACGAGCCGATCACGTCGGCGACGGCGTTGCGGTACTGCCGGATGGTCAGGTGCGTGAGATCGACCCGCGGGGGCTTGATTCGGGCCTGGGCCGCCGGCGAGTAGAACTTCTCGGAGATGTATTCCGCCAGCTTCCTGGACTGGGCCACATCGAGGGTGCCGGGGTTGTCTTCCGGCATGGTGCGTTGGATGACGTTCGCCAGTTGCGGCACAGACTTGTCGCCGGTCAGCGGCTGCGCCTTCTTGCCGCCTTCCCCGTTCGCCCCGTGGCAACGGACGCACTGCTGGTTGTAGAGTTGCTCGGCGTTGGGTTCGTCGGCGCGGGCCGCGACGGGGCACAGGACGAGGAGGCACACAGGCAGCGGGTGAAGACGCATTCGGGAGTGCCGTGGGAGTTGCGGAGGCGGGCGGGTCAAGTCTAGTGTTAGTTTGCGGTGGCGGCGTGTCAAGCGCGGGTGCTCTCGGTTGCCGTTTCCCTTCGCACTCCAACAATACCTCTTGATACCACCCGCCATCTGGTGCCATCTCTGGGTGCAACGATGCCGAACAGTTTCGGAAGCCTCGCCACGCTGACCGCAGGCGGGAAGTCGTACACGATTCACAAACTCACCGCCGTCGAGGCGACCTACCCGCAGGCGAGGAAACTCCCCTACTCGCTCAAGATCCTCCTCGAAAACCTGCTCCGCAACGAGGACGGGCTCGCCGTCCGCAAGGCGGACATCGACGCGCTCGCCCTCTGGAACCCGAAGGCCGAACCCGCCTCCGAGATCGCGTTCACCCCCGCCCGCGTGCTGATGCAGGACTTCACGGGCGTGCCCTGCGTCGTCGATCTTGCGGCCATGCGGGACGCCATGAAGTTGCTCGGTGGCGACCCCTCGAAGATCAACCCCCTCGTCCCCGTCGAACTGGTGATCGACCACTCCGTGCAGGTGGACGAGTACGGCACGGCGACCGCGTTCGGCGACAACGTGAAACTGGAGTACGAGCGGAACCAGGAGCGGTACATGTTCCTCCGCTGGGGCCAGAAGGCGTTCAACAACTTCAAGGTGGTCCCACCCGGCACCGGCATCTGCCACCAGGTGAACCTCGAATACCTCGCCCGCGGCGTGTTCGTGGACGCGGCCGGCGTGGCCTACCCCGACACCCTGGTCGGCACCGACAGCCACACCACGATGATCAACGGCCTCGGCGTTCTCGGTTGGGGCGTCGGCGGGATCGAGGCCGAGGCGGCGATGCTCGGCCAGCCCGTCTCCATGCTCATTCCGCAAGTGTTCGGCTTCAAGCTTTCAGGGAAACTGGCCCCGGGCGCGACGGCGACCGACCTCGTGCTGACCGTCACGCAGATGCTCCGCAAGAAGGGCGTCGTCGGGAAGTTCGTCGAGTTCTTCGGGCCGGGGTTGGCCGCGTTGCCGCTCCCGGACCGGGCAACGATCGCGAACATGGCCCCCGAATACGGGGCGACGTGCGGCATCTTCCCCGTTGATGCCGAGACGCTGCGGTTCCTGAAGCTCACCGGTCGCCCCACCGACCGCGTCGCCCTGGTCGAGGCGTACTGCAAGGAGAAGGGGCTGTTCCACGACGCCACCACGCCCGAGGCGGCGTACTCCGACACCCTCGAACTCGACCTCGCGACCGTCGAACCGAGCATGGCCGGTCCCGCCCGGCCGCAGGACCGCGTTGCCCTGAAGGACGTGAAGAAGTCGTTCGCCGAAGTCCTGCCGAAACTCAAGGCCGTCGCCAAGCCGAAGCCGGGCCTCCCGATGGCCGACGACCCCCCTGCTCCGACGGACGTGGCGGTCGCACCGGGCGAGGTCC
>JBGSLF010000012.1:0-5409 GCA_041740855.1 Gemmata sp. | reverse complement strand
GCCGACGGACTTCGCGGCAAGAGCCGGTTTGCTGTGGCGGGGCATGGCGGCACGGAGGATTGGGTGTCAAGTTGGCGGGCCGGACCCAGCGCCTGCCCACCACACAACCCGTGCGCAATTTCCGTGCCGAACACTATTGGTCCGCGCCCCGAACTCCGGGAACTGGCTAGCCGGCATCGTCCCCAACGGAATGCTGACTGCCCCGTATTTGTCGAACGTACCTGGCGGGCTTACGTGGAGCGGGAACGGGGCCAACTACAACAACGATCCTGGCACGTTCACCGTAACCTGGAATTCGGCAACCGGCACAGCGACGTTCGATGTGGCGGTGGGCGGTGACGACTGGACGGGAACCTTTACCGATGCGTCGCTCATCGGCTTTGCACCACAGTCCATAAACTTCGCTGGTCGGGACAACTCGAATGCTGGGAATCTGGCAGCGGGTGTAAACGGCGGCCCAAGTTTCAACTTCACTGGGAACCCGAACTCGTTCGGGCCAACGCCGATCGCGGTGGGAAACACCTCGGCGTTCACCATCAACGGGACCTTCACCTTCAGCAGCCTCACGGGAAACCCGAACGAAAATGTGCGGGCGCAAGTATTGTTCGGTGACTTTGCGCTGGTCCCTGAAACACCGGTTCCTGAACCGGCGACGCTTGCGGTGTTTGGGCTGATGGCTGGCGGAGCGGGGATGGTATACCGGCGTCGCAAGACTCGCGTTTGTGCGTAAGTGGTTTCGTTCAGTCACCACATCCGGCCAAAGCTGCAAAAACCCGCGCCATTCGTGGCGCGGGTTTACGTCATCGGGCATTTCGACCGATTCGCACAAATCTCGAACACACTTGTCGCGCAAGTTTCGCGAGCGGACACGTCCTCTGCACATCCTGAAGGCGATGCTAAAGGCGATACGCGTTACCAAAAACCACGAAACCGCCTGAATTGACACACTTGCCAGAAGTAGGCTATAGTATGAGTGAAGATTGAATCGCTCATCCGAGACGTGTACAAGATGTGCACAATTCTTTAATCAGGAAGATCATGATCTGCGGCTTCGCAACCTGACATTCTCTCCACGGATGCGAACGGAACTGCTGCCTTCCAATCTTGGCGGCGTGGATACTGAACGATTGCGGGTTAAACCCGCCGCCAGGGTGCGAATGGAATGCCCACACCACCATCCGAACCACACGGTCGGCCAACAGACCCGGAACAACCGCGGTCTTCGCAGCCCATTGGCCCGGATGGTTCCGCGCGGCAGATTTCGAAACAATCCACCAATTCGCATCACCCTGTTCCCGAATCGCTTTCCGATGTGCTGCGTCGGCCGGAATCGTCTCGCCGAAGTTCGGCCGGTTCAGATCTGTTCAACCGGTTGGCCGGTTCGCCGGTGGTGGGTCAACCCGCCGCCACAAGCCCAGACGACGAACCCACGGTGATCACGAGCTTGCACCCGCGTGCTTCCAGCTCGCAACCGCTGGTGTCGCAGGCTACCGGCGATCTGCCTTCGATTGCGGGCCGGCGGCTCGGGCATTACGAACTGATCGAATCGATTGGCGCAGGCGGGATGGCTGCGGTTCTGAAGGCCCGCGACCTGGAACTGGGCCGTGTGGTCGCGCTCAAGATCCTTCCACCCGAATCGGCCCGCGACCCGGAAAGCATTACGCGGTTCAGGCAAGAAGCGCGTGCCGCGGCGTTACTCGATCACGAGAACGTGGCGCGCGTTTATTCATGTGGCGAAGACCAGGGCTTGCACTTCATCGCCTTCGAGTTCGTTGAAGGTGTGAATCTGCGGGTGTTGATCGATAACCAGGGCGTAATTTCGGCCCGCGATTGCGTTCGTTACATGATTCAGGTCGCTGCGGGGCTGGCACACGCAGCCCAACGCGGCGTGGTGCATCGCGACATCAAGCCCTCGAACATCATCATTACCCCAGATGGCCGCGCGAAGATCGTGGATATGGGGTTGGCCCGGCAACTCGATGCGATACACGCCAACGGCGGAGTCACGCAATCGGGCGTCACGCTCGGAACCTTCGACTACATCTCGCCCGAACAAGCGCTCGACCCACGTCGCGCGGATGCGCGAAGCGATATTTATTCACTTGGGTGTGCCTTTTACCACGCGTTAACCGGTCGACCGCCTGTTCCCGAAGGAACGGCCGCCAAGAAGTTGCACGCGCACCAGCACACCGACCCACTCGACCCGCGACAGCTTAACCCGCTCATCCCAGATGAACTGGTTCTCATCCTCGCGCGGATGATGGCGAAAGACCCCGCACGGCGTTACCAAACGCCCGCGGAACTCATCTCGCACTTAAAAGGACTGGCCGAGACGCTGCGACTCTCAACGGACTTGGTAGACCACGATTCCATCGTGCGAGCCGTGCCGGCCGAGCGATCCGTGCTTCCGCCGCCGCCCGGGCTGCGATTGGGCTGGGTGATTGGCGTGGCGGCCGCGGCGATCGCGGTTGCGGTCTTCGCGTTTTCAGGCGGGAACCTCACGACGCCATCCGGCCCGCCCCCTTGGGCCACCGGGGCCACCGCCACACGCGACACCAAAGCCGATTCAGTGATAATTCCGCCGGACGGCCAAAGCCCGCCCGTTCGTGTGGTCGCCGATGGCGATGTGCGAACCGCCGCCGAACTTGCGGCCCGCCTGGCGAATCCGCAAACCACACGCATCGTGCTTGCCCCGCGAGCGGAGATTGATCTCACAACACTGGCCGAACCTCTGGTGTTTGAAGGGAAAGAACTGGCGTTAGTCGGATCGACCACCGCGCCCGCCGTGATGCGTGTGAACGCAACACCGTGCGAAGCATCGGCCACGACTCCGCGAGCGGGCACACTCCTGCTTCCCGCCGTTACCACGCTGAGCGTTTCGGGCATCCGCTTCGAAGTGGCCAACACCACAGTCACCACGGACGCAGCGAAGGAACTCGCGGAGGCCGTGCTTGCCGTACCGGAAGCCTCGGAAGTGCTCTTGAATGATTGCGTCTTCGCGGTGCCGCAGACAGCCGGTTCCGTTTCCGTGGGTGGCGTTCGCATAGCTCGAACCAAGGCGCGCGTTCGCGTCGATCGGTGCGTCTTCGCGTGTGCGGATTTCGGCATCTGGTTACCCGACGGCTGCGATGCCACCATCTCCGATTCGGGGTTTGGCCCGCACGAAGCGGCCGTGCTCGTGGGCGAATACAGCCCCGCCACGGTGAACACCAGTGGACCAAACGCCATCGTCCGGCTCATTCAGTCTTCGTTCCTGCTCATGCCGGAAACCGCGGCTGTACGGAACATTTCACCGGCCAGAGGTGGAGGCGATGGCCCCGCCGTGCAGGTCACTGCGGGCTACTGTGTGTTCTCTCGGCTAGGAAGTGCGATGTCTTTCCCGAATGGCGGGCGACCGGTGGTCGTGCGATCGGCCGGCGAAGGGCGTGATGTCGGCTTCACCGGCGAACCGGGCCGAAAGAACGCATACTATGGCATCTTTGCTCTGCTTGCAGATGGCGACGGAGAAGCCCGTTACCTGACCTTCGAAGAGTGTGCAACCGAACGATTACCAGTCGAAGACGCCGGCGCAACTTTACTGACTCAACGCCCGTGGGCAGAAAGCGATCCGCTTCGCACGCTGGCATCACTCGAACCGTGGCGCGCGTTCGCCCTCACCTTCGCCGATGCGTATCTGGCCGTGCCCGACCGCAATAACACGGCGCTAATCGGGTGCCAGTTCCTCATTCCGGGCACGGGTTTCCGCAAAGTGTATCCGAACGTGGTCTGGCCGCCCGAACTGCCGCGCGTGTCTTCGCTTTCCGAGAGCCGCCAACTCGTCTGGTATCCCGCTGCGATGGCCAACGAACCGCTCCCGCGCGACACCTACACCGATTTGGCCTTCTTGCTGACGAATGCCCGACCGGGCGACACGGTTCTGATCCGGCACAACGGATTACTCCCCATTGGGCAAAAGACGGTTGAACTGGAAAAAGCTCGGAACGGTGCCAGCAGTGAGTTCCGCCTCAAGTTCCAGGCCGCGCCGGGATACTCGCCAATTCTCACCGCACCGGGCGGCGACCGCATCGACCAGACGTTATTCCGCCTGATGAATGGCGAAGTGACCTTCCAGGGGTTGCAGTTCCTGCTCAAACCGAACCGCCCGCGTGATGGGCAGACCGTTGCGGCGGTGCAACTTGTCGGCGGCAAGGCGTGTAGCTTTCAGGAGTGCGTGTTCACACTGGCCGAGGAATCCGATTCGAAGGCTGCCGTTGTGGAAGTGGCGGACCCGAAGCCCGTAATGGCCATGGTGGGTGTGGAACGCACACGGCCCGATATCACGTTCAAACAATGCGTGATCCGTGGCAAGGGTCGCGCGGTGTGGGTGCGTGTTAGCCGCGCGGTGAAGACCGACTTCGAGCAAACCCTTACCGCCATCGATGGCCCGCTTTACCACGCGCAACCTGGCGGAACTCCCACACTGGGCGATGAATCCAACCTGCGGTTGCATCGTGTCACCGCGTTTGCCGGCGGCCCGATCGTAGAGATGCGGGGCGGAAAAGTCGGCGAGATGCGGGCGAGCGGGCTAACCAAGTTAAATGTCAGCGTCGATGCAACGCTGTTCGCAGCATTGCCCAACGCCGGGCGATCACTGGTTGAACTCGATGGCATCGATCCAACCGAAGTCGATTCCATCCTTCGGTGGCAAGCCAAGACGGCGAATCGCTACGCCGATTTCGATTCCAGTGCCATATTCATGATTGTGCGACCCGATAGCGACGGAACCACACCCAAAGAATGGAACTGGGATCAGTGGCTCACGTTTGCCCGCGAACCTGCCGGTGCGGACAAGATGGTTGGCATGATAACCTTCGCGAAGCGGCCCAACACCCTTTCCGAACTGGCAAACGTGCGACCCGCGAACGCGGTTGTAACCGGCGTCGACTTTCCCGAAGTGCCCGAAGCCAAGCCCGCCGATGCGGGTGTCGCCGAGTTGCTTCCCGTGCCTGCCAATCCCGAACCGTGATCGTTCGCGGTGCATGCCCTCACGCCTCTTTACATGTCTCCTGTCATTTTCGGAGGCGGTTGCGCTGTGGGGCGGCCGCTCATCCGACTTTGGCCGATTCGGAACCACCCTCGCCGCTGAGTTCGTGTAACTTTTTCGCGATGGGTGAGAGTTTCATCGTTCCGAAGGAGCCTTCATAACGCTGTGCTTTTGCCAGCAGCGTCGCGAACGCCAAGTGAACGATCAGCACCGCCCCAACGTGGGCACAGAACCGACGCGAACCTACCACGTTTCCATCATCCAAACCCCACCACACCTTCAGCCGGTCATTCACACGTTCCACACTCGTGCGGCCTTTGTACAGACGCTCGAACTGCGGCGTTGATCGTGGAATCGACGGGAAGCGACGCAGGTCGATCTCCTGG
>JBGSLF010000011.1:0-11444 GCA_041740855.1 Gemmata sp. | reverse complement strand
CGGCGAGCAGGGCGTCGAGGTTGCGGGCGACGGCGGCGTGGCGGGCGGGTTCGATCATGTGCCTTGTGAATCCGTGGCCGAGGGTTTCAGTTTTTGGTACCGAACAGTTGCTTTCGGATGCACTCGCAAGCAGCACTCACGTCGATGAGCTTTCGCTTGTAGTGGACGCTCTCGACGGACTTCGGCGAGTGTCCCAAGAACGGCTCCCGATCAAACTTGTGCGGAGACTCTTCGAGAAGGTCGGCACCGAGATAGCGAAAGTCTCGCAGCGTGAACTCCTTCTTCTCGGATCGGCCGAAATAGTCCCGCCAAGAGGACTTGATTTTGTCGTAGTGATGGACTTTTCCGCCGTCCTTGACCTGTGCGATGTAGAGGGGTTCACCGGCGGCGTCACGCAGCATCAGTTGGTCTTTGCCCCCGGCCGACATTTCTTGCTTCAGCAGGCGCACTGTCTCGGGCCAGAGCTTGTACCGGACCACAGGGACGTTTTCATGGCACTCCGTCTTCACCCGCTTTCTCGTCAGCGTCGAGCCAGTCCAGTCCACCTGTCCGTGGGTCAGTTGGGCGATGTCGATGTTGTTCATCGAGCAGTTCAAGGCCAGCAACGCATAGAGTTGGAAGCGGTCGGGCAGTTCGCCAAGAAACTCCCGAATCCGCTGGGCATCAGCAGCCTCCTTGCCGGACTTCTTCACCTTGAAGGTGAAAGCCTTGGAGTCGATATTCGCCAGCGCCGGAATGAACCGTCGCTCGATGAGATGGCGGACGAACGAGCGAAAGTAGACGAACTGTTTCTGCTTGGTCGTCTCCCCTTTGTCCCACGATTTGAAGGCGAGGTAGGCTTCGTCAAGCTTGGCTTCGGTCAGCACGTCGATCAGCATCTCGCCGCTCAGGACGAGTCGATCACCGTGGCGAATGTCCCGGAAAATTTTCAGGTAGCTCTGCACGACCGAATAGGTGGTCGGCGTGACCCGCTGCCGCATCAGTTCCGCCCACCTGTCGAGATGGTGGCCGACGGTCCGTTCGGCCTGCGCCAAACTCTTGGGGACTTGCTTCTCGTCCCAATAGTCCGTGGCCCCGAGGGCGTAATCGAGTTCCGGCTTCGTGAGGGTGTAAAGCTCTCCCGTCTCGATCCCGAGTGCATCCAGTCGGCCGAGGATTTTCACCGTATGTGGGTCCGGCATAACCTCAGCGTGTTCGGGTTCGACGTAGGCGTTGGCGATCTGAAAATCGACGAAGTGGGTGTCTTTGCCCTCGGCATTCAACACGGCCCTCTTGGTGCGAAGCGTCTTGATGACCTGCTCGACTTCGGGCGGCACCGGGCGGACGCCTGCGTCGATCTCGGCCTTTTTCTTGAGCCACCACTCGTTCGCCGCCTGATACGACCCGAGTTCGGTCCAGAGTTGTTCCGAGAGGCCGAGTTCGGAGCAGTACACGGTGTACTTCTGGTCGTTGTAGCTCTTCCGCCAGCGGGCGTGGCGACCCCGGAACTCGGGCGACATGTGGAACCGGCGTGGCATAATCTAACATCCGTCTGCGGGCAAATATTGCGGGCAAATCTGGGAGTATTTCAGGGGGAAATTTGCCCGCAGACGTGCGAAAATGCCTTTAAATTCGATATATCACAGCCTTCCCAAGGCTGTGATACGAGTTCGACTCTCGTATCCCGCTCTTGTGAGTTCTTGCCATCTCAACACTTCCGCCAACGGTCTGGCAATAAGCTTTTGTGACACATCTCGGGACAAATCCGAAGCAGTAAACGGGGCGAAAGACTCATCCTCATTAACACCGCAACCGCAGTTCTTCTTTCTTCGGCGATAGTTTGACCTGAACGCTCAGCACCCGGTTCTCGACCGGTTCTGGGATTGCTTCACGCCCACGCGGGCTTCGGTGCTTCAAACGTCACCGGCTTGCTGTGCTGCGGGTGCGTAAACGTTAACTGCCAGGCGTGAAGGTTAAGCGGGACATCGCTCACCGTGAGTGTTTGCACATCGCCGAGTTGATGGCCCGACTTGTACATCGGATCTCCCACGATCGGCCAACCAAGATGCCAGAGATGGACGCGAATTTGGTTCGTGCGCCCCGTCCGCGGCGTGACCCGCAAGAGCGATGTGCCATCGGGGAATCGGGTGAGCACCTCGAACTCCGTTTGGGCGGCAGAGCCAGTGGCTTCGTCCACGATTCGTGCGCCACAGTGCCCGGCCGTCGTGGCGATGGCGGCATCGCACGCGAAGGAATCTTCGCACGGATGACCGATCACGCGAGCCAGATAGCGCTTCTGCACTTCGCCTCGTTCAAACTGCGGCTGCAAGATTCTCGCCATCGCCGCAGTGCGAGTGAACACGGCGACACCGGACGTGTTGGCATCCAGGCGGTGAGCCGGCCGCGGCTTCTGTGGTGCGTAAACTTCGCGGAGAATCCATTGCAGCGTGTTGCGGTTGTAACGGCCGCTCGGGTGCATTGGTAAAGGGGCGGGCTTGTTCAGCACGATCAGGGCCGTGTCTTCGTGAAGAATTTCGATCGCGACATTCACATCGGGTTCGATCTGAAGCCGTTCGCGAGTAAAGTACGATTCGCCCGGACGCACCAGATGCGAGGCAACAACCGCGTTGTGTTCGGCATCGACGAGATCCCCCGCTTCGATACTCGCGATCCAATCTTGGCGAGGAATGTGGCGAAAGACATCGCACAAGAAGTCCAACAGCGTGAAGCCGGCATGACGCGCTGCGATTCTCAGCGGACGGAAGTTGTCTTGCGACCGCTTCCCCGGCAGCGGGTTGGTCACTTGCTTCAACTTCTGACGGTGTTCCGCCAACACCCGGGCCTGCTGCTCTTCCGGTGATCGATAGCATCGCGGACAAGATACGCCTTCAACGGTAAGCGGATCGGTCAGTTCCTCCGGCGTCAGCAAACTCTGACACACGAAACACTGCCCGTGGCCCGATTCATCCAGGTCGGCCGCGAGGCCAACCCGTTTATCGAAGACGAAGCACTCACCCCGGAAGTGTTCACTGCCGCACTCCTCGAAATACTTCAGGATGCCGCCATCGAGTTGGAAAACCTGCTCGAATCCCTGCTGAAGGAGGTAAGGGGCGGCCTTCTCGCAACGGATTCCGCCGGTACAAAATGTCACGATGGGGTGCGGGTGATCTGCCGGCGATAGTTTTGTCGCGGCCGCGGGGAATTCGCGAAAGTGTTGAATGCCGATGGGAAGGGCACGGTTGAACGTGCCCAAGCTCACTTCAAAATCATTGCGTGTATCCAGCAGCGTGACTGGGCGGCCCTCGTCGAGCCAGCGTTTAAGCTCACTGGCGCTCAGTCGCGGAGCCGGATGGCGTGCGGGATCGATCCCCGTGACACCGAAAGCGATGATCTCTTTCTTGATTTTGACCAGCATGCGAGAGAACGGCTGTTCTCGGCTCTCGCTCACTTTTGGCTCCAGGTCTTCCAAACCCGGAATACCCCGAAGCAACGCCAGAAGTTGGTCGATCTCTCCCGCATGACCCGCCACAAACAGGTTGATTCCCTCTGTGCTGAGGAGGATCGTTCCCTTGAGATCCCACGCGCGGCAAACGGCGGTCAGGCGGGCACGCAGTGGCTTCAGGCCATCCAGGGGTGCGAACCGATACGCGGAGATGTTGATAACTGCGGACACCGAGAAACTCCAGAGCCACCCGTTGAAATCAGATTGTCAGGGTGGTTTATGAGTTGTCCCACGCAAGAGGCTACCTGCATACCGCGGACGCACGACGCGACTGCTATTCCTGACGCTTCCGGCTCGTCGGGTTCCGATGCTTTCGGGACAGAAAGTCTCTTAGCCACACAGGTGCCGCATCCATCCTTCGACACCACGGCGGTCTGTACGGTCCATCCAGCGAAACAGGAAGAACGAACAAATCAGGAACAGGATGGCGAAGAGGACCGAGAGCGATTGGGGCATTGCGTTCCGCCAGTAGTGCGTCGGCTCTTCCTGGCCGGTAACCGCACCATAGATCCACATTGGCCAGAGGTGAACCACATGGTGCAAGAGATAGATCGAGAGTGAATACTTGCTGAAGATTCTGGTGAACTCGTAGAAGAAGTTGTTCTTCACTAACTGTGTGTTCCCATCCAGCCAGCGGTGCAAAAGTGCGAACGACGCCATCGCAGCTCCGAGCGTCCCGAACACATACGACACCGAGGGCGGGAACATCGTCCAACCCGTCGCGACATGCGTCGCGAATGCCCCGGATGCGTACGGGCGGATGAAGAGTGTGAACAGCGATACCATCATTAGCGTGGCACCGGCGAACAACGCGCGGAGAGTCGCCTGCGAGTCACGCGGTTCGGCGAAAACCAACGAAGCGGTCACAAATCCCGCAAGCGGGTACGCGATCCATGGCAATAGCGGGAAGTAGCCGGTAACGAAGAAACCGATCAGCAGATCGGGCAATGTGGTGTCGCATTCGAAGTAGCCGTTGGTCCAGTAAGCAGAATAATCCACGACTTGCCTGAGTATCGGGGCAAGCCCAATCGCAACGACCGCGATCAACACCCCGATTGGCAACGGCACGTTGCGGAAGATGTTCATGATCAGAAGCGATGTGCCGATGAAGGTCAGCACATCCCAGTTGTAGGTGTCTTCCGGGAGCCACACCAACACGTTGAATACGAACCCCAGGCCGAACAGGAACAGCCCTCGCCGCATCGAGATCTTCGAGATGTCGGAATCGCTGATGTTTCGCCGTTCCTGCGAATCGAGCCAGAGGCGGTAGCTCACCCCGACGAGGAACGTGAAGAGTGGCGCGCCCAACCCGGCTGGGGCCCAGTCCGATCCAGCGAGATTCTCGAGAAAGTGAACGAGCACCATCAAGACGATGGCTATCGCCCTGAGGATGTCAATCGACACGTATCGCATGGTTCAGTTACCCGTACCCGTGGATGCCATCATGTCGAAAGTGGAAAGGAGAATCTGAACCGCGAGCAGCACGATGATCACCCATTCGAGAGTGTTGCTGTTCCGAGAAAGCATGAAGTCGCTAGCTCGCTGGCCACACGACTCGTAGACACGCTCGAAGACTTCGACCTGTTCGCCCAGGAATTCGAGGCGTTGGGGCATCCGCGTTCGCTCACGGATGCGTTCGCCCACCTGGCTGGCGAGCGTGGGCGGGTGAACGTGCGGGCAAAGCACATGCGGCGTGACCCGCGCCAGGCGTGCGCGAAGTGCGATGATCTGTTGGAACCGCTCTGCAAGTTGCGGACGCTTTCGGACCGACCGCTCGTTAAACTCGAACGCCAGTGGCGAATCACTTTCCAGCAAGTGCCAGCGTTCGTTGAGGTCGTTCTCAATGTTCCGCAACTCCGCCTCATAATACAAAACTTCGATCAGCGCTTTCCGAACCGATTCGAACCGATCGCCCTGCGCGACAATCGCCACGCGACCGGAAGCCCAAACGATTTGAGTACCGTAAAGTGTTAACGTTTGGCTCGGCGGACTTCCGGTTGGGTTCGCCACCTCAACCCAGGCTCGCAGCTTGTTCAACAGTTCCAGATCTTCGCCGACTTCCGAAATCACGGACGCAACAAGCAATTCCCCTTCGGTGATTGGATGGGATTCCGTTTCTTCGACCAGAACCGCCCGGCGTCGGATCGGGTTCGGGAACTCCATCACCACTTGCCCGGCCTCGGTGTGTGGAACGAAGGCGATGCGTTGCAGCACGGCGTTGTGCGGCAATGCGTCAGGTTGCGGATGAGTTGGGATTACATGGCCCGCAGAGTGTTGCCCGTTTAATGCGATCATTCGTTATCTCGAAGGTTTTCACTCATCTGGGCACCGATCCACCCGGCCACATATTCAGCCGAATCCAGGACACCGTTGAGAGTGGAGTCGAAGAGGTAGTCGCCGACCAGGAACAGATTCGGGTGTTCGATTGGCTCGGGCTGATGGCGTTGATCGAGTGGTTGCTGCACAACCCCGCCAGGCATCGCGCTCACCGCACCGATCCAGCGATGCACCCGCGCTTCGACCAGAAACTGACGCCCATGCGCGAGGAAATCGGGTAGCGAATCGAGCGCCTCGGCGACCAACTGTTCGTCGGGTAGTTCGCTCATCTTCTGTGCGGCGTCGCCACCCAATAGCCAGCCGAGCACGCTGTGCGGGCATCCCGGTTCGCGTGAAGATTCGTCGTACAGGCAACAGCCGCCAAAGCGATCGAGCATCCAGAACGAGTCCGAAAGCGAGCTTCGCCAAAACGGCCTATCGAAGAGAATGGTGATCCGCAGATAGTGAGCCGGGTGGTCGTAATGGGAGTGATGTCGCCGGATCGCCTCGACCAGGCGATTCCCGCCAAACACGAGAGCGGGAAGATAGTAGTTTGGTAACGCGATCACCACAAAATCGAACTCGTCGCGGCGAAGTTGCCCGTTGTGGCGAGAGGTGATTGCCAGCTTGCGGTTGCCCACACGGGCAACTTCCATCACGCCATGTTCCAGGAGAATCGTGGCGTGAAGACGAGCCGCCAGTTCGCGCGTCAACCGCTCATTACCGCCCTCGATGCTGTAAAGCTCCATGTAGGCCGGGTCGTTCATCAGATAATTGTGAAGCCCGTAAGCCGCGCTCGTGTGTTCCGGCTCGGTCGCCAGATCGCTATGAATCACGTTCTCGATGAATCGCCGCGCCGCAGGTTCGCGGATCGTATTGAGGATGGAATCAAAGCCGCGAGAATCCAAACCCGGACCCGATGCGTCGGGTTCATTGGAATGGTAAAACTCGACGGGATTGATCTGATCCTTGGCGAGCCGGTCGAAGTTGGCCAGGGCATCGCGGGCCTTGGGGCCGAGCGTGTCGCGGGCGTCTTCGGAGTTGGAGATGATGTGGTGATTCACGATCACCGAAGAACCACGCATGGGGCAGATGGACAGCCCGAGTTCTGTTACCAGAGCCTTGAGTGGATCGTCATCGACCGGCGAGTAATCGTAAAGCTCCGCCGCACCGACTTCGTAGCGAGCTTGAACGGAGTCGAACTTGGTGGTGAGAATCTTTCCGCCCAGCCGCGAACTGGCTTCGAAGAGTGTGACGGAATACGGCACAGGTGCGATCTTCTGCAAGCAGTACGCCGTCATCAGACCACCTGGCCCACCACCGACGATACCAACCTTCAACCGATCCATGCTCAGTTCTCAAACAATCAGCGGCAACGCATTCAGAGAATGGGTCGCTGGTGTGGCGTTGCTGGAGTCGCATTGGGTGCAATTCATATTAAACGGTTACTCTCGCACACCCGCGACAGGGCGGAATAAAGCTCATTTCTTTTTCATCCGCAGCCCCCTCTATTTGCGCGGCTCGCACGAATCACCCTTATTCCCTAATCGCGCCACGAACGCCTGCGTCGTCGCCGAGCGTATCTTCGATATATAGCATCTTGATCGCTACCATCAGAACCACAGCGAGCGGGGTTGCCACGATCAACCCCATCACACCGAATAAGACACCGATCAGCGTAATCGCGGCGATGGCGACAGCCGGCGGCAAGCTCACGGCTTTCTGTTGCACCAACGGAGTGATTAGATAGTTCTCGATTGCCTGGGAAAGGAGGTATACGCCCAGTGCCCACAGTGCCATGGTCGGCCCTTGCATCAGAGCGAGAAGCACACCGGGGATTGCAGCCAGGATCGGCCCGATAAACGGGATGGCGGTAAGCAACCCGGCGAGAAGACCCAACACAAGGAACTGCGGAACGCCGACCAACCACAACCCCGCGACCACGATTACTGCGACCGCGACCATTGCAATGGCGCGACCAATCAACCATTTCCACAGTTGGAACCCAACAGCATTCAAAACCTGTTTGGCTCGATCGCGGTGACGGGGCGGGGCAAGCAACACCAAGCCAGTTACATAAAGCTGTGGTGTGGCTGCCAGGTAGATCGCGAGAAAGGTTAGCACGAACAAGTTCCCCATCACACCGAAAGTGGTCGAAAAGAACGAGGTGACGGTAGATGCTGCGTTGCCGGCGCTGCCAGATAAGAAGCTGCCGAGCGACGGCATGTGGTCGAGGGCGGCCCGCCCCCATTGGTACTGCCGAAGGTAACTCTTGGCTTGCTCGATTGAGCGGGGCAACTCCGCCGAGAGTTGTTCGATTTGCCCCGTTACCATCGAACCTGTGGCGTAGATCGCGCCTGCGGCTAATGCGACACCAACAGCCAGAACGCCCGCAAGCGACCACGCTGGCCCAAGGCCCAATCGTTTTCCTAGCCGTTCGCTGAGTCCGCGAAGCAACACCGCTAGCAGCACCGCAGCGAATAACAGGAAGAACACGTCGTATGCTCGGGCGAATGCGGCAGCAGCGCTAACAAAGAGTGTCACGATCCCCGCCGCAATAGTTACTCGGCGGGCGTAGGCGAATCCAGGCTCACCCCGGGGTGCTGCCAACGATCCGGATGCATTCGCATTGGCGCGATACTTCTCCATGTTTCACCTGGGTGCAATCCATACCGAGTGGTTGAAGGGTGCGCCAGGCAGCAGTTCAAATGCTCTGGCACTGTGTGGTGGAATTGCAAACTCTGTGCCATCAGTTGGCACAGAGTTTCGTGCTTGGGGCTGGGGCCAGCACAATCAGGCGAGGCTTTCGCAGGCGTTCGAACATACCACACCTGATACCCATGCTGCGCACCAGTGAGAACGACATAGCCTCGTTTCACCATCCGTTGGCATGGAATCCATCATTAAGGATCGAAAGTCTTGCACGAGAGGCTTGGAGAACAGGTATGCGTGATTGCAGTGCCGAGTTGGCATCACGTTTGCTTGGGTCATTAGCGTGTGACGCGTCGATCACCACCTCTAAGCGGGTGGCAAACAGACGCGGGCACCACGCCTCCTTAACCGCCGCCGACCGGAAGGAGAGTCATCATGCTGTCGGCATTTCATGGAGATTGGTATGCAACGTAACGATACATACGGGCAGAAGACTGTAGCTGGCACGTTTCCCAGCTACGCCGAAGCGTACCGCGCAGTCGAGGCACTGCGATCTGCTGGTTACCAGAACGACCACATCGGCGTGTTTGGTCCGGACGGTCGCGACGGTCGCAAAGATTCAGGGCGAGTATCAGGCGAGGAGCGTTCTGGCCTTTCGAACGATCCAACCAACACTCGCTGGGAAGAAGGCTCCGGAATCGGCGCTGCTACCGGCGGACTAGCCGGGTTGGGATTGGGCGCGGCCGTCGCGGCGGGACTCATGTCACCGGTAGGGCCAATCATCGCGGGTGGCACACTGGTAGCGATGCTTGCCAGCGTGGGAGCCGGTGCGACAGTGGGAACAGTTGTGGGGGCACTCGCTGGAGCTGGCGTCCCGGAGGAGGAAGCGGAATGGCATGCTTCAGAGTTGGAGCACGGCCGCGTGGTTGTGACAGTGCGCACGACCAACGACGTGGTAGTTCGAAGTATTATGGATGAGCACGGCGCGACCAGGCGACCGACCTTCGGAACCTCTGCTTAATTCAAGCGTTGTTAAGTTAACCGATATCAACCGAATTGTCGGTTGTCGATGTAAGAAGGGCCGCATCGTGCGGCCCTTTGTCGATTCACCCCGTTTGATTCGATTACTCTTTCACCAATCAAATCTCGCAACAAGCGTTACTTCGGTTCCGACCGTTAGCAGCCTTCGTAGCCAAGCTGCGATGTGTTTTGATCGGCTGCATTCACTTCGATCCTTTCTGGCTCAACTGAAACGGTCTGGTCGGATCGTGCTTGGGATTGGGGCCGGCGATCGTGGCGTTCACACTTTTGAGGAAGCGATGCAGATCGTCGCGCATGTCTCGCACGATGGTGGGATGCCTGGCGGCGATGTCGGCTTTCTCGCCGGGATCGGACTTCAGGTTGTACAGTTCGAGGCGATGACCGGAACGATAGGTTCCTTCGTCGGTGAACGAGTCGCCAAAGAACTCGATCAGTTTGTAATCGCCCGTTCGCACGACCGCCGCGGGAGTCGCTCCCCAAATCAAGTCGTAGAGTGGCGCGTACCAGTACAGCGAACGTTCCGCGATCGCTCGGCCGGCGAGTAATGGCGAAAGGCTTGTTCCATCCACGGCATACTTGGTGGGCACCTTCGCGCTTGCAATCTCGAACAGCGTTGGCAGCCAATCGGTCACTTGAATGGGCGTGTCGCAAACGATCCCCGACTTGGCATGGTCCGGCCAGCGGACGATGCAGGGCACGCGGATGCCGCCTTCGTAAAGCGTTCCCTTGGAATTGCGCAGTGGCGTGTTCTCGAACTCCTTCAGTCGCACCTTGAGCGGTTGCTCCTTTCCATCTCCCGTGCGAAATGGCGCGACATCGTATGCCCTGCTGACACCACCGTTATCGGAAAGAAAGACGACCATGGTGTTATCGCGGAGCTTGCGTTCATCGAGCGCTTTGAGGAGTGTGCCAACGGAAGCGTCCAGGTGTTCGATGGCGGCAAGGTAAGTCGCGTTATAAAGCCCCTCGGCCGGCGCGCCTTGCTTGAGATGCTTCTGCACTAACTCCGGCGGCGCGGAAACAACGCCGTGCAGCGTGTGGTGAGACAGGTAACAGAACCAGGGCTTATCTTTGTTCTTGTCGATGAAGGCGATGGCTTCGCTCGTGAGGTGGTTCACGTGCTTGTCTCCCGCATTCTGACTGCCAGGGCCAGGCGTGGCGACCACATCGAACCCATAGTGCTTGGCGGCATCGGGCATGAGCTGAACATAGTTGCCATCCGCATTGGCGGTGAGGTGCCACTTGCCCATGCAAGCGGTGGTATAACCTGCGGATTGAAGCCCCTTGGCGAGCGTGAAGGCTTCACGCGATAGGTTCTCTGCGAAGGCGGGTTCGGCGACGGGAGCGAAAGGATAACCATACTTGGGGATGACATGCCAAAAGCCGGTTCGCGCCGGGTGTTGCCCCGTGAGCAACGCCGCCCGTGTGGGCGTGCATTGCGGCGTGACGTACGCGGCAGTAAATCGCACGCCCTCTTTCGCGAGTTGATCCAGATGCGGCGTGGCAACGTGTTTGCTTCCGTAACAACCCAGAGTTGGCCAACCCTGATCATCTGTCAGGATGAAGAGAATGTTCGGCTTCTCAGCGGCCGATGCCACGCCCGCCATCAGGTGCCACGCCATCAGGAGCCACGCCATCAGGCACGATATGGTAAGAACGCGAGCCATTGTTCGTCCTTCACTGTTCGAGCAGCTAGCGAGTAGTGAGTTGAGTCGCGTCAACGACGGTTCTATACTTGACCCGTCGCTGACGCGACTCGGCTCACCAGGATAAAGTGAACCCGCGTCATGATTGACGCGGCTTGCCTTGCACCTTCTTAACTCGACTGATGCCGATTCTGTGACGGTCATGCAGCAGGTGCGAGCGTGGTGAGCAAGAGTTCCCGCACGGGCTTCGGGAGTTGTTCAAGACCCATGGTTTGACCGGCCTGTGGCAAAAGGGACTCGGCCCACAG
>JBGSLF010000010.1:0-2000 GCA_041740855.1 Gemmata sp. | reverse complement strand
AAGAGACAAGTTCCTCCCGCTGCTTCGCGGTGACGGAAACGAGCTGTTGACGCTTTGCCATTGGAGCAACCTTGCTCAAGAAGTCCCGGGCTTCGCCAGCTTGCTTTGCGAATCTTAAACTGTTCCCCTACTTACGGGGAGTTGTACTCAGCGATTCTCCCACGGAGATAACGGCTCACCCGGAGATGCTATCCAGCCTTTTGCATCCGGGACGCAAATTCCGGTGGGTCGGCAATTCCGAACGCCTCCAGTGTCATCCGGGTGGCGACAAGGTGGTGTTCCCGCACTGGTACATGGTCCGGGATGATCGGGAACGCGAGGAGTGCCCCGCCGGGGTGCTTGTACACCCGTGTCTCTGGGTCCGGCTCGCGGACCGCAAACCCCAGGGATTGCAACACTGTGTCGAGTTGATGGTACGTGACTTCTGGCATGTCGAGAGCCTCGATTCAGATGGGCAACCACGGACTCTTTGGCGACTCGCCATGCTACAAGTTACACACTCTTACCAGTGCATGACATAGCCGCCGTCCACATTGATCGTTTGGCCGGTGATGTTGGCCGCGCGCGCTCGCCAGGAACACCGCCATACCCGCGAGGTCTTCCGGTGTTTGCCAGCGAGCCAGTGGCACCAGTTTCGCGATCTTCTCAGCCGCCCACGCCTCATAGTCTTGCCGCAGTTCCGGCGGTTGCCGCTCCGCCCATGCCTGCCACACTGAACGATTCAATGGCGTCTGCACCATGCCGGGGCAGAGGCAGTTCACACGCACTCCAAAGGGCGCGAGATCCTTCGCGGCACACTGTGCGAAGTTGATCAACCCCGCCTTCGAAGCGCTATAAGGCGGGTCGGTCTGCGAGCCGATTTGCCCGGCCACGGATGCCAGGAACAGCATGGTGCCGCGTTGCTGTTTGGCCAGGTTCGGTGCGAAGGCGTGTGCCACGTTCACGGCACCGAGCAAGTTTACCCGCAACACGCGGTCCCAGTCCGATGGTTCAAGTTGCCAGAACGGAAATCCGAACTTGCCCGACCCCACACCCGCCGCAAACACAATGTGATCGACCCGCCCCAATTGCTGGCCAATGGCTGCCGCGGTGCGGGTGACTGCGGAGTAATCTGTTACGTCGGCAATGAAACTGGTGAGATCGTCGCCGGGGTTCCGCACATCGACGACAATCGCTTTGGCTCCTTCCGCGAGGAACGCGGCGACGATGGCACGCCCGATTCCGCTCGCCCCACCAACCACCACCACGATGTTATCGCGCAAACCGAGATCCACGGTACACCCTCGCACGGGTTAGAATAAACCACACCGTGAGGATAACCGATGTTCGATGCTTCGCCGCGTCCGGAACTTCTCTTACTACTCGCCGCGGTGAAGGCGGAACCGGACGACGACACACCGAAGCTCGTGCTCGCCGACTGGCTTCAGGAGCAAGACCACGAAACCGACCGCACACGCGGCGAATTCTTGCGCGGCGTCGTGCAGTTTAATCGCATGCCGGACGACGACCCCGAGCGTTCCACAACCGAAACCAAGTTGAAGATAATGTGGAACGTGAACCGGCCAAGGTGGTGCAGTGCACTCGTGGATGCTGGTTTTCTTTGCACTTGGTTGAGCAATCGGGAAGTTGCGTGCGGGCTGGTGTATCCACTCATCGACGGAACGAAGCTGGTCACGAAGAAAGCGCAGGCCCTCGCAGGGTCGGAGGCTTACGCCTGGGTAAGTGGGCTGTACTTCGCACGCCTGTCCAGCTTGCAAATCATCAAGTTCTCTCAGTTGCCCTTGCTGGAAACACTCATCGGGTTGACCTTCCAAGGATGCAACACCTCACATATCGCCATTGCCAAACTCGTGCGGCGCTCTCATACATGAACCCGGCGTGACTGTCTCATTTGGCGACCTTCCGCTTGGGCCGCCCCTGGATGATGCTTTTGACCTTGTGTCGGACGGTCTGGAAGTAGCTCAGGCTGGCTCTCAGTGAGGTCTTCAGGTCGGCCAAGG
>JBGSLF010000009.1:0-6589 GCA_041740855.1 Gemmata sp. | reverse complement strand
GCTGCGCGGTGACGAACGCCACTCACCCGATGTCGTCGGGGTTCATGACCTTCACGAGGCCAACGCCACACGCCGACAGGAGCCGAGACGGAAGCACGACCACTTCGCACCAAGCACAAATACCGTGCCGAACAGTATTGGATTGGTTTTGTCTAATCTGGGCCGTCGTTCTGTCTAATCCCGGCCACACAGGATTCCGACGAATCGAACCCACGACTGGAACTCATGTTACGGTCGAGGGGCTATCCGCGCCCACGGAAAAGCCGAACTCGGCCCAGAAAGGGTTCCATCATCCCGAATCACGCGACCAAATTCGCTCCACAAACCCGTCCCGGACAGGCGTTCAGCCCGCCCCGGAATCTTCGCTTCGATTCAACTCGGTTGGCCATCAGAGCGGTTCGGCCTGCCTTTGTGAACCGGCATAATAGCTTCGCTGGCTTCCTGTGAATAAGACCAACTCGGTGTCAAGGTTATGCATCCAGATTCACATGACTTCCGTGGTCTAGCCCGTCATGGCCGATCTCCACAAAGGTAAACCGCACTTGCGAATCGTCAGGAATCGTAGCGAGTGCCTGCACGATACCAGGGAACGTCTTGATGAGAATATCAGAGAACGGGATAGATTCTGGATTCTTCTCGAAGAACTGCCAAGCGGCATGGAACGTGTTGAATGCATCTTTGTGTTCAAACCATTGCATCTCATCAGCAAGAAGCAAACCGCTCAACTCTGCTAGACCTGCTTTTCTTAGCCGCAGATCGACCATGCGGAGATTTGCCGTGATCGCAGGCGCAAACACACCGAGTTGCTGTTCGTGCCCATCGTTTCGCGTTGCAAGGATTTGAATCGTCCTCTTCACATTTTTGGGCATATCGCTGCGTTCTAGTAAGCCGTTGAGGAAGATGTTCGCGTCGGTTGGCCATCAGAGTGATTCGGCCTGTTTGTCATGGGGGGCATCGCTGATCTCACCGCTTCTCGCGCTTATTGATCTGCTCGATCGCGTACTCGGCCGCCCCCGCTACGTTCAGCACGCCCGTGAAGCGGTCGTCTTTCGCCAACTTCTCAAGTGCCGGCAGAGCCTTGCGGCTCCCGATCATGCCCAACGCCCCACACGCATTCACCTGACGCCAGCCATTATCCCACGCGAGTGCCTCGACCAGCTTCGGCTCCACGTCGGCGTTGCCCAAGTAGCCCAGCGCCTTCGCAGCGTCGCCAGCGATCTCGTAGTCGTCACTCTTGAGCAACTCCAAGAGCGGTTCAAGCGCGCGGGGGTCGCCGGAGTTGCCGAGGGCCAGCATGGTCTCGGAGAAGTACTTCGACTTGCCCTTCCCGCCCGCCAGCAGGCCACGCTCCGGCTTGTCCTTGAGCCCCGCCAGCAGGGTGGGGACCAACTGCTCGTGCGGGCGCAGGAACGCCAGCCAGGTTCCCCACAGGTAGTCACCCTCTTTCAATTCGCGGAGAATGACTTGGGGTTGGAGCGAAGCCTCGACCTCCCGCTGGAGTTTGCGAAACCCTTCCCCGCCCGGCGGAGAGCCAGCTAGGTACTTCAGGACGTTGGACGCCTGTCGCCGCCTGTGTCCCTCCCACAACTCCCGAGCCGCGGCAAGTTGCTGGTGCGGTTCGCCCTTCACCAGTAACTCCGCGTACTTCTCCTCGTCATCGCTGGAGGTACCCGTACAACTGAACTGTAATTCGGGTGGGTTCAAGTGCTGCCACGAGAACCGGGGTGTCTTCTTCTCGCCTTGGGGTATCTTCGGGTCGGGGAACTGCGCGATCCCATGGGTGGCAGCGAAGACGCAGCACACGAACAGCGGACCAAAGCATAGACACGATGATGAGAACATCACGCCACCTCTGCATTCTGTGGCCGAACTAGTAATTGGACAGAAGCTGAATCTGCCTAACCGCACGCATGTTAGGACGTATAGCCGTGCGTTGCCAAGCTAGCAGCGCCGATCGAATCTGCAAACCGGAAATCACCTCCAAGCAAGAAACCCGAGTGCTCACGCACTTCGGCTCGCCAACCTGCTATTCCGCCGCCGAACAAGTGTTCGACCATTACCCGACCAAAGATGACTCTGGCCGAACAAGTGCGTGCCGGCGTTGCGATTTACCAACCGTAGCCATACCACACGCGGCCCGGTAGCGATGGGTACGCATACGAGTACGGATACGAAGGAAGGTTCGGTTGGTAGTAACCGATGCCCGCCTGCACATACACATTGTGATCCCACGAATAACGGCCGAACACCGGGCGTGTGGCCCCAAACGGGTACGGGCTAGGGTTCACGCCCACCGGCTGATACCAGTATTGGTTGCCGGGTTGATACACATATGGCACACCCATCGGAAGCGGTTCCGGCGGTTGAGCCAGAGCCGGGGTCGCCGTTACGGCGAGCACAAATGCCAGTGCTGCGATGTGAAGCAGGCGGTTCATGGGGGTCGTCTCATGGGTGAAAGATCGGGCCGGCGGTTTACCGGCACCGAATGCCATGATATTCAAGCGGGAATTCATAGTCCTTACGAAGTGGATGACCAACCCAGTCGTCGCCCAGCAGAATGCGGACCAGATTTGGGTGGCCCACGAAGCGCACGCCCACAAGGTCGTACACTTCGCGCTCTTGCCAGTCGGCGGTCTGCCACACTCCGCAGAGCGTTGGCAATTCCGGGAGTTGGCCCACCGCGTCGTCCTTCCAGCGTGGCAGCAGCACCTTGAGCGTGAAACGCCGGCCAGGAAAAGTGAAACTGGAAAGGTGATAGACCACTTCAAGATGCGGATCGAACCCGGCCTTGGCGACTTTCTTCGGATCGGTTTCGAGATAATCGACGCCCGAGACATCGTTGAGCATCTCGAATTTCAGCCGCGGATCATCTCGCAAGAAAGTGCAAACCGCCACGAGCTTCGCCGGTGCAACAGTGGCAACCAATTCCGGCCCGCCACTAATGCCAGTGACCGCATCGTTGAACTCGGCTTGCAAGATCGAGAGAATCTCGGCGGCGGTCATGGCAATTCCTGTTGAACCAGTGGAGCAAGCGATGAAGAGCCGATTGTCGAGATGACGCGGAAAGAGTAAGCGATTCGCACATTACTTCGCGGGCTTGGCCTTCTCCTTGTTCTCCTTGAGAAACTCAATCGCCTTGTCCGGCGTGGATAGTTCATCCGGGAGAAGCACGCTTCCGGTGCGGACGGGAATAGGGAGTTCGGCGGGGTTGCCCTTGGTGTATTCGCGCATCTTGCGGACTTTATCTTGAATCCGCATCAACCCTTCCAGAAGCGCTTCGGGTCGCGGCGGGCAACCGGGCACATACACATCGACGGGCACAACCAGATCGACGCCCTTCACCACGTTGTAGCCGTACTTGTAATACGGTCCGCCGCCGCAGGTGCAGGCACCCATGGCGATCACGAACTTCGGATCGGGCATCTGGTTATAAAGGCGGCGAACGCGGTCGGCCATCTTCAGGTTCACCGTGCCGGCCACGATCATCAAATCGGATTGGCGCGGCGACGCGCGAAAGGCACCCGCACCGAAGCGATCGATATCGTAACGCGGGCCACCCGTTGCCATCATCTCGATCGCACAGCAAGCAAGGCCGAAGGTCATGGGCCACAGCGACGATTCGCGTGCCCAGTTCACCGCCGCTTCAAGCGAGGTGACCATGAACCCGTCTTCCATCGCGCCTTCAAGCAAACCCATCAGAGGAACTCCAGCAGTGGTTAACGATCGATCGCATGATCGCCAGGCGAATGGCTAACGGGTATTCATGGTGTCGGGTTGCGCGGCGGTGCTGCGAACCCATTCGAGATCGCCGCGTCGCCATAGATACGCGAAGCCCACCAACAGCACACCGAAGAAGAAGAGAATATCGGCGAAGGCGATCCACGCGAACGACTGCGCGGCACCGGCTTCTGGCACGCCCGCCATGGCGGGTGCGGATTCGCGTAAGGGTTCGAGGTTCTGGGCGGATTGCATGCGTGCTTCGATAGGAAGCGATTCATCCGCCACCCGCGTGGCACTGCCAAACACGACCGCCCAGGGGAAGAAGAAGGCGAGTTCCACATCGATAATCACGAATAGCAGCGCGACCACATAGAACCGCAGATCGAACTGCACCCACGCGGTGCCAACGGGTTCCTCGCCACACTCATAGACTTCGCCCTTCTCCGCGCTGGGTCGATGCGGTCGCACCAGGCGGCCCAGAATCAGGTTGGCGGCGAGCAATACCAGCCCCGCCGCAACGAAGATCAAGATTAGCAGAACGAGTTCGGGCATGGTTCACGTGCGAGCGGCGGGCGTGGGGGGCAGAGGTTGTGGCGTTGCGATTCACCGGGTCATGCAGGCGACTCTGCGGGCGCTTTCGCGACCTCCACGGCTTTGGTCCAAACCGGCAGGCTAATGCGCTTCGATTCTTGCACGGCGGTTGGGTTCAGGGTGTCTTGCCCCCACGCGACACCGAGCGGAAGCGTGGCATAATCGACCACGCAGCCATCGCGGCCGAAGGTGCTCAGGTCGTAGTTGGAACCCATGAAGATGCAATCGACCGGGCACGGATCGACACACAACGCACAGAACATGCACTTGGTGTAATCGATCTTGAAGCCCGTGACAACGAAACCCTTCGCGGGCGGCGTGGCCTTTTCTTTATCGATATAGATGCAGTCCACCGGGCAGGCACGCGCACACTTATCGCAGCCAATGCAGGTCGTGAGATCGAACCGATGGAAGCCGCGATAACGGGGCCGCACCGGTACGGGCTTCTCCGGGTATTCGAAGTATTGCGTGAACACTTTGCGGCGGAACGATTGCACAAATGTGTGCAGCGTGACATACATTCCGCTAGCGATGGTGCTAATCGCCAGTGCCACGTTGCGGAGCCAGGTTATCATCGGTTCGCGGTCCCCGTAATCTTCCAGCGCTATCGCTGCTGATTGTACGGGAGAGATGGGCGATCGGTCACGCCAGTGCCGCTTCGATCAATTCCCCCGCGTTATCGGTCAGTCGTTCGCTGCGGCCATTGTGGCGGAACGTAAGCCGCTTATGGTTGAACCCTAGCAGATGGAGCATCGTGGCGTGCAGATCGTGGACATGGGCTTTTCCTTCTGCGGCCCGCAAGCCGATCGCATCGGTAGCACCTACAACAGTGCCGCCCTTCACCCCGCCCCCGGCGAGCCACATGCTAAAACCGTGCGGGTTGTGATCGCGACCGTTCGTTCCCTCAGTCATCGGTGTGCGGCCGAACTCCCCACCCCAGACCACGAGCGTGTCTTTGAGCAACCCGCGTCGCTTGAGATCGATGAGCAACCCCGCAATCGGCCGATCGCTCTGCAAACACAAGCTGCCGTGATTCTTCTCCAGATCGGAGTGCGCATCCCAGCCGTTGGTGTCCCCGCTATACACTTGCACGAACCGCACGCCGCGTTCGACCATGCGACGGGCCAGGAGGCAACGGGTGCCGAATTCAGTCGTTTCCTTCCGGTCCAGCCCATACAGCCGCTTGGTTTCGTCGGTCTCCTTGGCGAGATCGACCACTTCTGGAGCGTGCGATTGCATGCGAAACGCGAGTTCGTACGCAGCGATGCGGGCGGCCAACTCGGAATCGGCTCCGCGTTGTGCGAGGTGCTCGCGGTTACCTTCGCTCACGAAATCCAGCGTGCGGCGCTGCTGCTCTGGCGATACACCGGCGGGTGTGGCGAGGTGTTCAATCGCCTGATTCCCACCACGAACAACCGTGCCCTGGAAGGTCGCAGGGAGATAACCATTCCCCCACGCCGGTGCACCGCCCTTGGGCCAACCGCCGGGATCGGGCAGCACCACGAAAGCGGGCATGTTGCGATTCTCGGTACCCAGGCCGTAACTCACCCATGCCCCGAGGCTTGGTCGCCCCATCAGGATAGAGCCGGTATTCATCAGATAAACGGATTCCGGGTGCGTCACACTATCGCCATGGCACCCGCGAAGCACGCAGATATCGTCGATCACGCTGCCGATGTGCGGGAACCAATCCGAGACCTCGATGCCGCTTTGCCCGTACTTCTTGAACGTGCGTTTGGATGCAAGCAGCTTGTTCTTATCGACTCCGCGGCGAGTCTTGACCGGGCCGAACGAGGGCGGCAATGGCTGTCCGTGCAGGCGCGTGAGTTCCGGCTTCGGGTCGAAGGTGTCGACCTGTGACGGTCCGCCCGACATGAACAGGAAGATCACACGCGTGGCCCACGGTTCGTGCTGTGGCTGCTTCGGGGCGAGCGGATCAATCGCGTTTTCGTTGGCAAGCAAGCCCTGTTCCGCCAGCAGGGCGGTGAGCGCCACAGAGCCAAAGCCGCACCCGGCATTGCGAAGGAACGCGCGGCGATCCACGCAGTGTGACGGTGCCAGATGCGGTGCAAATGGGAGAGAAGCTGTCATTTCGTTAGCATCCCATCACCGGGTTTCGTGATCATCACAGCTCGCATCTCATACATGAACCCGGCGTGACTGTCTCATTTGGCGACCTTCCGCTTGGGCCGCCCCTGGATGATGCTTTTGACCTTGTGTCGGACGGTCTGGAAGTAGCTCAGGCTGGCTCTCAGTGAGGTCTTCAGGTCGGCCAAGG
>JBGSLF010000008.1:0-55553 GCA_041740855.1 Gemmata sp. | reverse complement strand
ATCCGGGGTGGTCTCAAACAGATCCACCAGTCGGCCAACCTCGGCGTCGGGCAAGGAAATACGGATCACGCGTTAATCCTCAGTCGGTCAGAAGTCCTCCCGAGGACAGAATAGACAAAAGCAACCGGATCGTGAATGAGGTGTTTTGCCGAATCCGCCGGCCGGGAAGATAATCGGGTTTATCTATACTTCAAATTGAAGTTCCAGGGCATGTGTCCTTGGCACTGCTCAGTGAACGAGGGATTAGGTGCATTCGAGCAAGCCAGTCCTGGATTTTTTGCGGCCAGGGTGCACGAGCTACCACGGGACGAAGCAACACGATATATCCAATCATCAGTAGTAATCCAGTAATCGCAACGAGCACAAAGGAAAGATTTGCAACATAAGAACCAACCCAAGTCGCAGCGGCCAACAGTGGAGCAGTTATGAGAAACCAGCGGCCTATTCCCACCGCCACCAAATCGCCAACTCGGATGCCATAAGCGGCCCACAAGATTTTGAGTCCACATGGAACAGCGAAAACGGCACTAGCAATTAATGAACCTTCAGCCATACCTGCCATACCCCGCTGTCGGCCAAGAAGATAACTTAATCCGAAAGCCAACAAGCCGTATACCAGAGCTACCATGCCGATTCGAAGGCGGTACCCAACCGACCCTACTACCTTGAACAACCCACCTGTAGCCGAACTGACCAAAAGAGTTACAGCGATCAACGCGCTCACGTAATTTCCTGCATAATAGTTCGGCCCGAGCCACGCTCGAACGAACCAAGGATTCGCAACGAGCAGGCCGATTACTGCCAACCCTGGAATGAATAGGTACAGCAGCAACATGCAAGTCACTACTCGACGAGTACGAACAGGATCGCCCTCACCATGCACTTGACTCAAGCCAACCAGTCCACTGTCTGGAATAACCCAGCACATTGGCTGAAGAACTTGAGCTACTTTGCCGGTTGCAGCGTACACCGTCGCCCAGTCGGGTCGGCCGAGCAGGGCAAAGAGCATCCCACTGCTCGCATATCGGAGTCGGACTCCGAAACTGGCGAGCCAGGCACCAAACCCCTCTCGGAACAAATGTCGGCAGCCGGTCCAGTTGGGACGGTATAATCCGGTCATTGTTTTGCGGTAGCGGATGAACACACGTACTACGGCAGCAAGCCCGCCAAGCAGCGGTGGTACACCGGTCGCGATCGCCAACCCTGGAAGCCCGTATCCGAGGATCACAAGCGTGGCTGTTAAACAGATGGTGAGGGCGGTCTGAATCAGGGCGATCAGTCCGAGGAACGTGACATCCTGCAGGCCGCTTAACACCGCGGTGAAAGCCCGCAGTGGAAAACCCACCCCAAGCATCACCACAACAAAGGTGAGCGGCCCACGCACCTTACCCCAGTCATCCGGGTTTACATTTATTGTGGTTGGGTTGATCCACCAGAAACTGGCCCCGACCAAGACAAACGCGCACCCGATGACCACGCCAACCGCTAGTGCATCGGCGGTGTATCGTGCGATCCCGGCATGGTCGTCTGCCCCGTCCTTGGCTGCAATCAACCACGGCAGCACAGCAAACACTCCGAGGTCGCCGAGCAGCAAATAGCCAGCGAGTTCTCCGGTGATCAGCCACAATCCGTAGTCGTACGCACCCAGGTAGTAGATTGCTAACGGGAATAATACGAACCCGCTGACCAGCGCGAGAATGAAATTGGCGTAAGTATACGCCGCCGTCAACGCCGCCTTTCGAGTTCGGCTCATCGGTGTCGGCTCACAGCCACTTCACGGACTCGAGCGAAATCGGCTTCCAACTCTTTGAGCAGCACATAGAACCATCTCGCGGCCGCGTTCCCAAAAGGCACAGGAGCCTCCAGGAACACCAACACGATTCGCAACGGCTTCAACTTCATCAAAGCTCCTGAGCAGCGTTCAAGAAATCTTGTGCCATGTCGTCCCAGGAATAGCTGCGAAGTTCATCCGAGAACGGGCGGATGCGGGTGCGATACTTCTCAAGGTTGTTTCGCCAATGCTGCAATCGCTGCACGAGATCTACATCATCATTAGGGTCGGGCAGAAGCAGATCCGTGAGTTCCGCAGGGTAACGCTCCGCGACGCCTGCACTGGCCGAGACAAGTGCGGGCAAGCCACAACAGATCGCTTCATGTACGCCGAGGCCATAGGCTTCGTAGTGCGTGGGTGCAACCAAGAGATCGGACGCTCGCAATATATCCGGGACATCGCTTCGAAATCCCAGGAAGTGGACGCGGTCACCAATACCCGATTCGGCCGCACGCGATTCCCAAACTTCGCGTTCCATTCCTTGCCCAATCACTACAAGTCTCGCGTCCCATCCATCGCCCTTGCAAAGCGTTTCCCACGCACGGAAGAGAGTCGCAAATCCTTTGCGACGATCCCCAAGAGCACCGATGAACACCACGACAGGGGAGGATTCGGGCCAAGCAAGCTGAGCACGAAGGGCGATGCGGTCCGCGGTTTCTACAGGTCGAAACCGTTGGGCGTCTATTCCGAGGTAAATAGTAACGGCTTGTTCGGGTTTGACGCCAAGATGTTCGATCACATCATGTCGCGTTCGTTCTGAGTTGCACACAACGAGCCGAGCAGATCTAACGCAAGATCGCTCAGCGTGGAGATCGAAGCGGCGTTGCAATCTGCTTTTGATGCGTCGGGGCCATGAGGCGATTTCTGGACGATAGGCCGCATGGACGTAATGCACCCAGTTCACGTCCCCGATTGGGCAATTCCCACCATTGACAACCACGCATCCGCCCAAGTCCTTCGTAATTTTCCCGTATTTTCGACCCACGCGAGCGAGTGGCCAACTGCCGAGAAAGTAGGATCCAAACGGCTTGGCTACTTCGCGAACAGTGACACCGGGAATAGAGGCAAGATCCGCGGCAACACGATGCGACACCAGTTCGACCGGCCGACCGGACCGGGCCAGAAAGGAAGCAAGCGCGTAGTTGGCGCGGTCCATCCCTCCGGTTGGAACGAAATCGCCCGTTACAATCGTCCACGGTTTCAACGCCATTGTCTGGCTGTCGTGCATGCGGTGTAAAGTGCGGCGTTAAGTATCCAGAACATCATCCCGCCCTGGCTCAAGAAATTGCTGTAGCTGATGGTGTTGACCAGGATCGAGAGATTAAATCCTGCAATCGCGGCCGCCATGGCGGCAAGTGAGCGATCTTGCACTCTGAGAGCCATGATAACCGCAAGAGCTAATGCCCCACCGACCGCTGCATACCCTGCCAACAGAAGCAAAATTCCCCCATCGTACACCCATGCTGTGGACTGAATCTCGGCCCACAATGGCGTTGAATTGGGATCGTTGGAGGTGCCAAAGTAGAGATTAATCATCCCATAACGCCCCAGGCCAGCCCCTGCGGGAAATTCAAACACGAGCCGATTGAGCGTATCTTCGAGAAAGATCCCGCGATTGGTGTAGTAAACCGAGTCCGGCCGACCTTCCAGTAAGGAACCGAATCGTTCGCCCACACCAACGCCGACGGCAGTGGCCCAAATGAACGCCCCGACACTCACACCCAGAGTTACAACCCCCACCCCAACCGCTCGCCCCACCCAACCGCGGACCGCCATCACCGCTGCCAAGCCGACGACACTAATTGCCGTCACGACTAATAAAGACCGGACGTGTGATAAGTAGATGCAGAACATGCCGATGGCCGCAGATGCTGCACCGAGTAAGGCGGCTGGCCAACTACGAGTACCGATCAAGAGCAAGCCAATGAGTATGGCGAACGAGCCAGACGCGGCCGCTCCACCGGGGGTGTCGGTCAATCCGAACGGCCGAAAGACCTGCTCGCCACTCTGGAGTTCCACCTTCAACCCCTCGGCGTTAGCCCCGCTGATTTGCTTGACAAACTCCGGGTCAGGTGCGAATCGATTGGGATCGTAGACCTGCAGAACTCCAAGGGCAGCGCTTACGGTATGGAACGCCCATAACAACAGGATCAGGTTGGCGAGCACGAGTGGGGTGATGGCAATTCGCCCCACCCAAAAGATCGGCCCCCAAATGGCGAGATAAAACCCAACGGTGGCCATACCTGCGAGTGGCGTATTCAGATTCGGATGAAACATTCCGAGTGCAACAATCCCGATGATGAGCATGATGAGAGGTGCGAGCGGATGCGGTCGATTCCGCCCAGGCACGATGGCCAAGAAACCGATGCTCAACCCGAACGTCGCTGCCCGCAGAAGCGTTCTCCCTGGCCCAAGACCAGGAACGAGCAGCGCGGATTGCATTGCCAGTTGCAAAATAACGAAGCCGTAGAGCCACCAGGGAGAAGCACGCGGTGTCATACGTGCGACCTCTCGTACCTGGTTGGCCTAAAGCACTCCCAACCACCACCCGAGCACCTCTCCGCGACTCCGATAGGGTCACGAGTGGCCAGGTAATTCGGGGCCTCGTATTTGTGGCGAAGACCTGGTTGGGGGTCAGTCACGACTGGGCCTCCCATTTTCCACCCAATCTCCAGCACGCGGTACCCCAACTCCCTGAGGAGGCAGCACACGGGGCTCTCTGCCCCGTCATGGTCTTCGAAGACGACATGACGCACTCTGCCTGAACTGAGAGCCACCGTCGCCCCTCTCAGCACATTCAACTCGTGTCCTTCCACATCCAGCTTCATGACTCCAACATCTCGATCACCAAGAAGAGTGTCGAGTCGTGCCGTCCGCACTGGTATGCCATCACCGGCTGCCAGCCGGGCTAATCCATGATTCCCGCCGAACCCGTCGGGACACTCCAACCGGGCCTCGCCATCCTCGTCGCTAAGAGCCACATCGAACACTCGGAAGGGGGCGAATCCGGGTTTGTCTGCGAACCTCCCTACGTTCCTGGTCAGCCGTTCGCGAACCTGCGGGTGCGGTTCAAACGCCCACACCTCGGCAGATCGTGCGGCCAGCACCCCGGTCATCGCCCCAATGTTCGCCCCGACATCGAGGGCCAACAAGTTCGGGTCCGCGAGGCGAGTCAGCACCTCGACCACCGCGAGGTCGTAAACGCCCGCCGTCCACACGGCCCGGCCGATGGTCTCGCGGGTGTCGATCTCCAGCGAACACCCCCAGGGCATTGGAACCACCTGCACCGGGTCCCGTGGGGGGAACATGGCCCGCCCAGCCCGCCGCACGAGTTGCCCTGGGCGATACATGAACCACGGCTTGAACGGGTTGGGTATTCTCACCCACCTATCCTCAAGGATTTACGACCAACAATCGCCACATTGTCCGAGTACGCACGCGGGAAGAGGCTGGACCACCACTTTGGCCAGTGCCATGCGGTGCCGGGAATACGGCCGCACAAGGAGTAACTCACCGTCATATCTGTCAAACCGCACTCTTTCGCGATACGGCGGAGATCGACTTCAAGCAATGCTGTTAAATGAGCCGGGTAACTCCCTGCACGGAATGCGTTAAATTCGTTTCGCAGAACCAATGTTAACTTACTCAACACACTTAACTGATTCGGAGTCGTGATCACCATCCAACCACCAGGCTTCGTGAGTCTAGTCAGTTCACGTACAAACGCTCGCGGGTTCTCCAGGTGCTCAATCGTTTCTACCGCAACGACCACGTCAGCGTACTCATCGGGAAGCGGAACCCTTCCACTATCGAGGTCAATTCGGTGAAATACGGCTTCGGCAGGGAAACCATCGTAACGAACCGCGTCCGCACCCTCATAACGGTGAAAGTGATCGGCGATGTATGACCATAACTGCCCGGTTCCACAACCGACATCAAGCAATACCCCGCCACCCATATGGCGATCGATCAAAGCGTTGGCGACCATCTGGTAAATCGCGACATTGCTAGTGCCGCGACTGAGCTGGGCACGCTCCTCGATTGGTAGTGACATGGCCTATACCCCGATTGGCGAGAAGATAATCTCCGCCAATTTGGCGAGTTGGCGCGCTGGGTCACAGAGTTCGGCCGCTCTCGAAGGACCGGCCTCACCGAGTGTTCGTCGCCGCTCAGGATCAGCGATCAACTCGCGTAGTGCCTCTGCAACGGCAGCTGCGTCGCCCGGCAGGGTGAGCACTCCGCAGTCTGGTATGACAATCTCCGACGCGCCCCCAAAGTTACTCGTGACTACAGGTAACCCTGCGTGTAGCGCCTCAACGAACACAATGCCAAACGGTTCAGGACCAGAGTTTGGTTGACAGAAGATGTCGGCAGCGGCCATGAGATGTGGCACGTCTTTCCGCTGGCCTAAAAAACAAATTCGGTCGACGATCCCGGCATCCTTTGCCCGTCTTTCCAATTCGGCGAGATACTCGGCCTCACCGGCCATCTGCGGACCGCCGGCAAACCAAGCTTTCCAACCAGAAAACTCTTTTAACTTGCCCAAGGCTTCGACATGGAGGAATTGCCCCTTCCAGGGCTCCAGGCGGCTTGCCTGCAGGATCACAACTGTTTTGGGAGCGGTACTCAGTTCTCTTCGGATCGTACAGCGAACATCGTCACGATCAACATTTGGCTGTGATACCGGATAATACATTATTTGAACTGGAACACGGGGGAACAAATTTGTCGCCGACTGGACAATGAAATTGCTGTTGGCGATTACGGCGTCGGGCGGAGTGCGAGCGGCCCAGCGGTTCAGCCAGTGCCGGTGATCGATTTCACCGTGGACAGCGTGGATCAACCGTACACCCGAACGACGTACCACTGGGGCGAACACGGCGTGCGGCCAGCTCGAATGAACCATCACCGCATCGAACGACTGCTGCCGTACTAACCGCTGCAAACGCGATCGAGCCCGCAATACCGTCCACGGTCGACTGATACGGACCGCATCGAGATCGTGAACAGGCACACCGGTCGCTGTCAGTTCGTCCCGCAATCGTCCTGAGAAACACAGCCCAAACTCGGGTTCCATCTCAGGACACAGGTGCCGCAGTTTCGCCAGCGTGATGAGGTAAGTCTCGACCCCACCAAACAGATTACCCGCTGCGAGGTGCAACACTCTCACGCTAACACACTCCGGTAGATCTCCAGGCTGCGTTGGGCCATGGTGACGCAGTCGAATTCCAAGGTGGCACGTTGGCGACCCGAAGCTGCGAGGCGGTCTCGCAATCCGGGTTCCGATAACAACCGGTTGGCTGCAGCGGACAGCGCTGCCGGGTCATTCACTGGCACCGTTAGCCCTTCTGACTCATGCCGGCACACCCAGGACACTCCACTGCCCGGAATCGCCGTGTTAATGACCGGGCACCCCGCGGCCATCGCTTCAACTTGCACGAGTCCGAACCCTTCACTGCGGGCGATGCTCGGGAACCACAGGGCGTTCGCAGCGTGATAAGCCCCTACAATCTGATCAATGCTAGCGTGCCCGTGGAACACCACACGATCGGTAATTCCCAATTCCGCCGCCCGGGCTTTTAGCTCCAATTCCTGCGGCCCCGTGCCAATGATCAACAGCGTACCTGGAACCGAAGTCAATGCTTCCAGTGCAATTGGCAATCCCTTGTAGTAGATCAAGCGCCCGACGCAGAGCCACAGCGGTGAGCCGTATTTGGCCCGAAGTTCATCCGCAAACGTACTGGCCGCAACACTGGGCTCGCGGAATGGCGTGAGATCAATTCCCAGTGGTAACGAGGCCGTTTTCTCAACAAATCTCTTGAGAGATGCTGAACCTGCTGCGTAAGTTTCGCTGGTCGCCAGAATGCGAGTGGCGCGACGATAAGTCGCTGCTTCCAGGGGAGCGACCACGTGTTTCAGGATTCGCTGCCGCACGATGTCGCTATGGTGTGTGACGACAAGGGGTCTTGCGCCTGCACAACTCAGCACGCCGAACATCATCGTGATGTTCGGCGTGTGTAAATGCCACACATCCGGATGCCAGTGTTTCGTCCGCCGTAGAACGCCCGGCAGGTCTGGTGTGATTTCAAACTTCGCGATGTTCGCTCGACGCCCAACGCGAATCACGTGAACGGGTCCATCATGTTCTTCAACCGTAGGCGTCTGGGTGTACCGTTCAAATGTCGCGTCCCGTCCGGATACCGTCGCATGATTCACCACGACCACTCGCACTTCCGCCCCGAGTGCCGCCTGACCTCGAGCCAGGGTTTGAGTGTGCTGCTCAATGCCGCCCGGTGATGGCGGATAGTATTTGCCCAGATGCACAATGCGGAGCGGGTGGTTCGACAATGCGTAACGCTCCGCGAGCCTCGCGCCCGGCAATACATGCCCAGAACGCAAGTGCGGGTTCCTGAATACGATGACGCTCGATGCAGAGATCACGAGAACACGCAATTTCGTTATATGATGCGCACACCCTACTCTGCGAGCCTCTTCCCCCCAGTCTTCTCGCAGTCTTCATCAAAAGAGTCCGAATATACTGGTCTTATGACTGATTTGCTTCACTACTGGAATGTTGCGGGATCGTGGACCGCCCTGCGAACTTCCGCTCGTTGGGAGAAGAAACTGGCCGCGACACTTACGGCTGTTGGCGTGCCGGTTTTTCTCCCGCTCATGACTCGTCTCACCACTTCGCACGGAAAGCAGCGTTCCGCACAGGTGCCGGTGTTTCCGGGCTATCTGTTCTGCTCCGAAGTGGAGTTCCTCACCAATAAGCGGATCACGCCTGGCACGCGAGCCAAAGTGGCACAAGTGCTGCGTCCGCCCGATCCGGAACAGCTCAGCAAAGAACTTCGCGGTTTGGCCGATCTACTCACCAATCGCCAACTGGTGCAAGAACGGCTCGTGGGCGGCGTGGGCGATCGCGTTCGCGTGGTTGGCGGGCCGCTTATTGGCCACGAAGGGCGAGTGGTGCGGGTGAAGCCAAACCGATGGGTGCTGGTCGTGGAAGTGTCGTTTCTCGGCGTCAAACTGGAGGCCGAAGTGGATGAGCGGCTGATTGAAAAGATCGTCTGATTGTGGCCCGAGTACTGAGAAATCATCAGTACTCGGGTACTCAAGAACATGCAAAGTTAAACACTCGATTCGCCCAATATGCCATCACTTCAAGGCGATATTGAACATGCTCGCGCCATCTTTCACTTCGAGAATCACGCCCGAACTCGTGGCGAGTGTGAACTTTTCCGGAACGCCCTTCGCCACCACGGTTACAACGTAGCGGCCCGGCGGAATTTTGTCGGTGATGGCGAAAGACCCGTCATCTTTGCTTGTTGTTGTGAAGACCCGCGGCTTCGGGAGATCCAGTGAAATCAGCGTTACTTCAGCCGCAGTGAGGGGTTTGCCCATCAAGGTCACGACGCCCGAAGCTCCTGTCGCCTTCGCGGGAGGCGGAGTTATCTCTTTCGGCTTCTTGGGCTCCTCTTTCGGCTTCTTGGGTTCCTCTTTCGGCTTCTTGCCGGTATCGACTTCCTTGGGCATCGGTGCCACTTCGGGCATTTTGGTCTTCGGCTCCACGGGCTTGGTCGCCGTTTCACTCGTATCCTTGAGGTACTTCCGAACCGATTCAATCGTCTCGTGCAGTTTGAACGCCTGGCGAGCGAGTGTTGGTTCCTGGTTGGCCGCGGCGATTCCGGTATCGATGATTTTCTGCGCCGCGGGGCGATGGTTCAACAGTGGGCGAACGGCAATAAGCCCGCCCTGATACATGCGATACGCACCTTCATACTCGCGAGACGTGTTATACAAGTCTGCCCCGCGATTATGGACCTCACGCAGCGAATCCACGACCGCCTTATCAAAAGTGGTCACATCCGGAAGTTTCGCCGGTTCTTCCGCAACAAGGGCGTTGGTGGCAAACAGAGCAAGGAAAGCTCCGGCAAGGAGGCGGCCGGTCATAGGTTGTTCTCCGGAAGGCGTTGGGGCGTGAGAATGACTTGGGGCGGCGTGAACCGATTCCCTGCGCGTCATCCTGACGACTACCGCCGCGAACTGCAAGAGTTCCCTGCAGCCTGCAACAAAATCCGTAGTCGCAGAACCCCTCGGAGCCGAACTGCCATAAGCTGCTTGGGCCAATCAAAAAGGCGGCTCTGTGGGCGTTTCGCGGCGGGGTTCGCGGTCGCGTCTGGGCTTTTCGGTGTGGGATAACTATAACTGAGCGCCACCGGCGACCTTCATTTTCCGCCGGCATCCGGGAGATTTACCATGCGTGCACGCCTTCCGGCACTATCGGCCGCGGCCGCCCTTTTGGGCCTCTTCATGACCCCCGACACGACCCAAGGCGACGAGGGAATGTGGTTGTTTAACAACCCGCCCCGAGAACTCCTCAAAGCCCGGTACGGGTTCGACCCAACCGAGAAATGGCTCGATCACGTTCGCCTGTCTAGCGTCCGGTTTAACTCCGGTGGCTCCGGGAGTTTCGTCTCCGCTAACGGCCTGGTGATGACCAATCACCACGTTGCAGCAGATGATCTCGCCAAGCTCTCGACCGAGCAAAACAACTACCTTCGCGATGGATTCCACGCCAAGACTCCAGACCAAGAACTGAAGTGCAAAGGGCTGGAACTGAATGTTCTCATTGGCATCAAGGATGTGACCGCGGAAGTCGAGAAAGCCGTGCCCGCTGCGACCACCGGCGCGGAAGCGTTCAAGCTTCGCACGGCCAAGATTGCGGCGTTGGAAACCGCTTCGGCCGATGAGAAGAACAACATCCGGGCAGATGTGGTCACGCTGTACGCCGGCGGGCAGTATCATCTGTACACTTTCAAGAAGTACACCGATATTCGCCTGGTCTTCGCTCCGGAAAAGCAGGCTGCATTCTTCGGTGGCGACCCGGACAACTTCGAATTCCCGCGTTATTGCCTGGATGTGGCGTTCTTCCGCGTCTGGGAAAACGAGAAGCCACTCAAGTGTGAGCATCACCTCGCCTGGAGCGCCAACGGAAGCGCCGAGGGCGATCTCGTACTCGTGTCGGGGCATCCTGGTCGCACGAACCGCGCCAACACGATTGACGAGTTGAAATATCTCCGCGACACCGGCTACCCTTACTTGCTCAACCGCCTCAACCGATTGGAAGTGCTCCTCAACGCCTGGGGCGGCCGCAGCGAACGAAACATGCAGCGAGCCGAAGACGAGTTATTCGGCATTCAGAACAGCCGCAAGGCTCGCATCGGCGGGTTGGCCGGTCTGATGGACCCGAAGTTGCTCGGTCGCAAGGCGGCCGATGAGAAACGATTGCAAGAGTTCATCGCGAAGTCGGGCGACGCCGCCGTTGCCAAGGCGTTCGAAACCATCTCCGCAGCCGAGAAGATTCGCGCTGAACTGATTCAGCAAGTCACGGTGTTGGAGAATGGCTCCGGGTTCAACAGCGCTTCGTTTGGCATCGCTCGCACACTCGCCCGCGCCGCTGAGGAACTCCCGAAGCCTTCGGGCGAGCGACTCCGCGAATTCGCAGAGGCTCGCATCCCGAGTTTGAAATTCCAGCTCTTTTCGGATGAACCGATTCACGACGACCTGGAAACATTGAAGCTCGCGGATGGCCTGCAGTTCCTCGCGGTCACGCTTGGCCCCGATAGCGAATTGGTGCGGCAAGTGCTTGCAGGCAAATCGCCACGAGAGCGAGCCTACGAGCTAATTAGTGGGACCAAGGTGCGTGATCCGGAGTTCCGCAAGAAGATGTTCGAAGGCGGCAAAGCAGCACTCGACGCGGCCAAAGATCCCATGATCGAACTCGCTCGCCTCGTGGATCCGGCAAGCCGAGCCGTGCGAAAGCGATTCGAGAACGAAGTGGACGAGCCAAAACGGCAGGCCAACGTCGCGCTCGCAAAGGCCAAGTTCGCGATGGACGGCGACAAGGTTTACCCGGACGCCACGTTCACCCTGCGGCTCGCCATTGGAACGGTAAAGGGATACAAGGAAGACGGCAAAGTGATCCCGCCGTTCACCACCTTCGAAGGATTGTTCAAACGCGCCGCCGAGCAGGGGAACACCGGGGCGTTCGAGTTGCCCAAGCGATGGGTAGAACGGAAGGACAAGCTCGACCTCAACACGCCGTTCAACTTCGTCAGCACCAACGACATCATCGGCGGGAACTCGGGCAGCCCCGTGATCAACAAGAACGCCGAAGTCGTCGGGCTGATCTTCGACGGGAATATTCAGTCGCTCGTGCTGGACTTTATTTACGACGAGGAAATTGCTCGGGCCGTGTCGGTCGATAGCCGTGCGATTGTCGCGGCGTTGCGAAAAGTGTACGACGCGAATGATTTGGCAGATGAGTTGACCGGAAAGAAGTAGTCGAATATGGATAAGAAAACGGGCGGGTTGGTTTGCCATCACAAAGCAAACCAACCGCCCGTTCGCCATTTCGCATTTGTAATCATCACCCCGCACGCATGCGGCGCTCTTCTTCGTACTTGTGCAATTTGTTGTAAAGCGTTTTCAAACTCACACCGAGTTCCATTGCGGTCGCCTGCTTGTTCTTGTTGTTCTTGGCGTACACCTGAAGGATGTATTCCATTTCCACATCGGCCAGCGACTTTACCCCATTGGCGGGAACTGACGAAGCATCTTGCGGAGCGGTGGACGGGAACGGAATGGTCGGCGATACCGGCGGTGCGTACGCCTGTGGCGGCGGTGCGTATGCTTGCGGGGGTGCGTATGCCGGCTGCGGCGGTGGCCCGAATGCGGGAGCCGGACCAGGCGCTGTTAGCGGAACCGATGCGAGCCGCGGATTACGCACATCGTGCGGCAGGTGCGCGGCCGTGATCGGCTGACCACCCGACACAATCCAGGCATATTCCATCGCATTGGCCAGTTCGCGCACATTCCCTTGCCAGTGATGGTTCAGCATCATCTGCAACGCCTCGGCCGTCAGCAGATGCGCGACCAACTCAACCGGCTTCTTGGCATGGCGTGCCAGAAGGTGCCGGGCGAGTTCGGGAATGTCTTCTCGCCGATCACGCAATGGCGGCAGGTGAATGTGGAACATGTTCAGGCGATAGAGCAAGTCTTCGCGAAAGTCGCCGTCGGCGATCATTTTTCTCAGATCGCGGTTCGTGGCGCAAATTACTCGCACGTCCGCGATGAGTGGCTCATTCGCGCCGATCGGGCGAATCTCGCCGGCTTCAAGGAACCGGAGCAACTTCACCTGCAAGTTCTTGTCGATCTCGCCAAGTTCATCGAGGAAAAGCGTGCCGCCATTGGCGACTTCAAACATTCCCTTGCGGTCGCGGTCGGCCCCGCTGAACGATCCCCGCTTGTGGCCGAACAGCTCGCTCTCGGCGAGATTCTGCGAGATGGCCCCGCAGTTCACAGGAACGAACGGCATGTCGGCGCGTTTGCTGTGCTGGAAGAGCGCCCGAGCCACCACTTCTTTACCGGTTCCCGTCTCGCCGGTGATCAGCACGCGGGCGTCGGTTGGAGCAACCCGCTCGATGAACTGCACCACGGGAAGCATGGCCGGGCTAGAACCGACAAGCCCCGCAGGGCCTTCGGCCTGTTGCACGCGACTCTCGAGCGCTGCGGTCTTGTTCTTGAGGCGGCGCTTCTCCTGAATCCGCAGCAGCAACGCTTCGATATCGGTGAGCTTGGCGGGTTTGGTGAGGTAATCGAATGCGCCCAGGCGAAGCGCTTCCACGGCCGTTTCGGTGCTCCCGTAGCCAGTCATGATGACAGCTTCGGTATCCGGCGACACTTGCTTGAGCGCAGCGAGCACGTGCAGACCCGCTTTATCGTGCTCCATCCGCAGATCGAGGATGGCCGCATCGAAAACGCCCTTCTTCACGGCTTCGATCCCCGACTTACTATCGGGGCAAACCGTTACTTCATGGCCGAGTCGCGGTAATTCGGTACGCATGAATTCCCGCAGATGGGCTTCATCGTCCACGAACAAAATCCGCAATCGGTTGTGTGCGGGAGTCGTCCCCACGCGCAATCTCCATTAATCGTTCGGACCGGGGCGGCGGACCATACCCGCGAGTCTTCTGGTTGTCATCATCAATGTGAGCAGGAATCGCCAGGCGGTTTCAGGATTATAAGTGGTAAGCGCAAGCGAGGAATTTCACTTCCAACTCCCATTCAAAGTCATCCATTCCGCAACCTCATCTGCCCAATCATTCCCATTCACTCAAGCCGCCTGGGCACCGGGAAAGGGCAACGCCGTCGGCTCGGTGGCGGGTTCCGTTGATCCGCCGGTTTCCACGATCGGTATGTGCACGGTGAAGGTACTCCCATGCCCCGGACCGGGGCTGGCCGCTTCAATGGTTCCGCCATGCTGATCGATTATTTGGTGGCTAATGAACAGCCCCAGCCCCGTTCCCTTGCCGGTTCGGCTCTTGGTGAAGAACGGCTCGAAGATGTTCTGCAGCACGTCGGCGGTCATCCCGCAGCCGGAATCCGCGAATACGATTCTCACTTCATCACCGGTCGTAGATAGCGAGATAGCCAACCGCCCGCCCTCTTCCATGCTGTCTAGCGCGTTCACCACCAGATTGAGAATCACGCTCTTGAGATCCTGCGCATTCACGGGAGCCACAATGTACGACGTTGGCTCGAAGGTGATGTTCTTGCCGCGGCAGTTGGGCAAGTGGCGGGCGACTTCCAGCACTCCGCGCACAAGCCCGGCCAGATCGGTCGCCTCTCGCTTCCGTTCTCCGGTGCGGCTGAAGTCCAGTAGTTTCTGCGTGATGTCCTTACACCGGAGCGCTTCTTGCTGCACCATTTTCAGGTATCGCGTCAGCACTTCGGTCTCTTCCGGTAAAGCGTCGGATGTGGCCAGCGCGTCTTGCAGTCGGCGTTCAAGCGCTTCCGAGCAGAACAGAATGCTCGCGAGTGGATTGTTAATCTCGTGAGCTACGCCGGCGGCCAGGAACCCGACCGACACCATTCGCTCGCTGCGAACCAACTGCCGCGATCGCTCGTTCACCTGCCGCGCCAGATCCGCATAGATGCCGGCCAGGCGGGCCATGGTGGCATCGAATTCGTCCGCGAGTTCCTGGAGTTCGTCGCCAGATTGCAACCCGATCGGGTGACTGAAATCGCCACCGTGAACGCGCGACACACCTGCCTGAAGTTGGCGAATCGGCGTGAACATCCAGACGCGGAAGTAGTACAGCAGCGTGAGAACCAGGATGATTGCCCACAAGGTGGCGATGCGAACGACCCACACGGCGCGATTGATTGCGCGATTCGATTTCCGAATGCTGGTCTGGATATCGTCGATCAATGCGAGGCGAAGATGTTCCGTGCAACGGCGAGCCGATTCGTAATGCGGCTTAACATTCTCCCGCACCCGCAGTGATACCGAAACGGTCTGCTCTGTGCCCGGCTTCTTGATTTCCTCTCGCAGCGCCCGGAGATCGGCATCGAGTTGTGCGGCCAAGCCGGCTTCTTGGTTGCCTTCGTCGGGATCAAGACCCAGCGAAACCGTGGTCTCGTTCGTGTGGCGAAACTCGCCGAGTTGAACCTCTGCGGCCTGCAAGGCATCTTCGAATTCGCGTACTTCGGCGGCGGGATCGTTGTTCAGATCGGGGGCTTTGAGCGATTCAATGAGAATGTTCACTAACTGCAACTCGACCATCTTCCATTCTGTGGTCTGCACGGTCGCAGTGTAGGCACTAATACCGAACAGAGTGCCCGCGACCAGCAGCAAGACGCTGCCGACCACCAACCCTAGCCCAAGCACCAGTTTGTATCGCAGCCGGCGTGGACGGGCCACCGAATGTCCTCCCTGCCGCATTGTCCGTCACCCTTCCATGGAGACGGTTCCACCCGAGGCGGCGGGACTCTACCAATTGCGTTCTTACAAGACGAGAGCATTTTTTGCAGAAATGATGTGACGGAGTTACAAGACCGCATCCGAGGGAGAATTGGGCTGGACAATACGGAGGGACTTCATCTCAGTTCACGCTCGCATTGCGATTTTGATTTATGCATGCGAACGCCGCCAAAGTTGGTTGGCCGCAGCTATCGGAAGGGTTACACTCATATGTATAGCTGAAGAAGAAAACGAAGAACCCGGTCACGGACGTGACGCGGCTCACCAAGCGGTTCGCAAGGACGACTCTCCCAAGTAAGAAGAAACCCATGCACGCACTGGATGAAGCCCTCGCTCGTTCTCGCCGCGACTTTCTCGCGACCAGTGCCAATGGGGTCGGGCTTCTCGCCCTTGCATCGCTCTTGCAAGCAGACGGCCGCCTGTCTGCAGCAGATGCAAGGCCGGATGCAACGGGGCCGATGCTCGCTCCACACTTTGCACCCAAGGCCAAGAACTGCATCTGCATTTACCTGGAAGGCGCACCCAGCCAGCTCGATCTCTTTGACCGAAAGCCAAAACTGAACGAGATGGACGGCCAGGCATTGCCCGAGTCGTTTATCAAGAATGTGCGGTTCGCGTTCTTGCAGAAGGAAACGGCGCGCATTCTCGGCAGCCCTCGGAAATGGGCGAAACATGGCGAATGTGGCATGGAACTCTCCGAGTTTCTTCCGCACATCGGCGGCGTGGCGGACGATATCTGCCTGATCCGCTCCATGCACACCGAAGCGTTCAACCATCATCCCGGCCAGTTGTTGATGAACACCGGCAGCACCATGTTCGGCCGGCCGAGCATGGGTTCTTGGTTGAATTATGGCTTGGGAAGTGAGTCCAAGAACTTGCCTGGTTATGTCGTGCTCACCGCAGGGCGTGGCACTTCGGGCGGCACATCGAACTTTGGGAACGGGTTCCTCCCGAGTAACTACGCAGGTGTGTTGTTCCGCAATCAAGGCGAGCCGGTTCCCAACCTCAACAACCCTGTCGGGCTTTCGGAAGCGATGCAGGCCCGAACCATTGAGACTGTGCGTGAGTTGAACGGCGTGCGCCACGCCACCGTCGGCGATCCCGAGATTGCAAGCCGCGCCGCGGCATACGAACTCGCGTTTCGCATGCAGTCCGCCGCGCCGGAACTCATCGATTTATCCAAGGAATCCAAGAAAACGATCGACGCCTATGGCCTGGATCGCCCCGAACCGGATGTGCAAGCGCAACGGGGCGGCGGGAAGGGGCAGTTCCGGGCGTTCGCGGCCAACTGCTTGCTCGCCCGCCGGTTGGTTGAGCGCGGGGTGCGGTTCGTATCGCTGTTTCATGCGTCGTGGGATCACCACTCGAACCTCGAAGTGGAGTTGCCGCACAATTGCCGCATGGCCGATCAACCGGTGGCAGCACTGATCAAAGACTTGAAACAGCGCGGGCTGCTCGATGAAACGCTCGTGTTGTGGCTCAGCGAGTTTGGCCGCACGCCGCTGGGCGAGAATCGCGCGGGGCGAACGGGCGTCACCGGTCGCGATCATCACCCGTTTGGCTTCTCGATCTGGGCGGCGGGCGGTGGCATCAAGGGTGGGCAAGTGATTGGCCAGACCGATGAATTCGGTTGGGGTGTAACCGAAGACCCTATCCACATCAACGATCTTCACGCCACAATTCTGCATCTCTTTGGGCTAGATCACCTCAAGCTCACCTACAAATTCCAGGGCCGCGATTTCCGGCTCACGGATGTTGGCGGGAAAGTTGTGCGGAAATTATTAGCATAACCACGAGCGAACCGCTCACGGCTCGTGTAAGCCCACGGGCTATGGTGGGTATCTCACCCATGGCCCGGCGATTTCCGCCAACTTCGGTGCTGCGCCAGAGGAGAATGTTCATGCCTCGCCACCGTTTCGCCGGTTTCATTGTTCTAATGGCTGTTATCGTTCTTGGCGGCTGCCGCGCCCAGAAACCTCCTCCTGCCCCGCCCACGCCAAAGGTCACGGTTGTTCGCCCCGCCACGGCACCCATCAACGACTACTGGGAATACAACGGCTACCTCGACACGATCGATAAAGTCGAAGTGCGGGCACGCGTAAAGGGCTTCCTCTCCCGCCGCCTGTACCAAGAAGGCGAGGAAGTGACCGGGCCGATTCGCTGGATCAATGGCGATGTGCTTTATCCTGGCGATTTGCTCTATCAGATTGATAAACGCGAGTATCTAACCGCCCGCACCAAGGCGATGGCGGAGCTAGAAAAAGCGAAAGCCGACGTGGAGAAAGCGAAGGCTGATATCAGCAACTGGCAGGCACAGATCGAACTGGCCACAGTCGATCTCAATCGTGTGGAAGAAGCGGTTAGCAAGTCGGTGGGATCGAAGAACGATTTGGATAAGGCCAAGGCCTCTCTGAACGTGAATCAGGCGGAGCTTGCCGCATCCAAGGCACTTTTGCTCGCAATGGAGGCCAACCGCGATTCCGCTGCGTCCGCACTCCATACCACGGAAATTCAACTGGGCTACACGGACGTTCGCGCGCAACTGAGTGGGCAAATCGGTAGCACGCTTGTGACCGAAGGGAACCTCGTTGGGCAAAGCGAACAGACATTGCTAACCGGCATTATTCGAAACGATGCGCTGCATGTGTACTTCGATCTGCCCGAGCAAGACATGCTGGAGTATCTGCGTGATGCAGAGAAATACAAACTCCCCACGCCGCCGCAACAAAACATTCCCATGTCCATTCGCGTGCCCGGAATGGAGTGGCATCCAGGCGAGGTGGATTATGTTGATGGCCGTGTGAACACCGGAACCGGAACGGTGCGTGCCCGTGCGGTCATCAAGAATCCGCTGCGACCCGGCCTTTATACGCGGTTGTTCGTGCCGGGGTTGTATGTGCAGGTTCGTGTCCCCAAGGGGCTAACCACACCGCGGCTCGTGCTGCCCGAAGATGCGATCATGACCGGGCAAGAAGGCCGCTTCGTCTATGTGGTGAACGCGAACAATATCGTTGAGAAACGCGTGATCACACTTGGCCCGATCGTGTGGAAAGCGCCCCCAGCCGTGGCCGGAACCGTCCCGGACGGTTGGGTGCTCTCCAATCCGACGCCGCCGCCGCCGCCCGAAAAAGGTTCGCCCCCTCCATCGCGAAAGCCGATTCTTTCCGTGATCGCCGTCATGGCGAATCTGACTCCGGAAGATCGCGTGATTGTCGAAGGTGTGCAGAAAGCCAGACCGGGTTCTCCGGTTGATGCCGAGGAATGGAAGATGCTGCCGCCGGCGACCACAAACTGACGAATGATCGGCGAAGTTGACTGCATGAACAACGCGAGTGCGGAACTCGCGATGTTCACTCGCCGCACTTCGCCATTCCTCGATTCACGGCCGCGCTTCTAACAGGGCGGCTTTTCTTATCATTCGCGGGCACTCATGATTTCTCGGTTCTTCATCGATCGACCGATCTTTGCCAACGTGATCGCCATCATCACGGTGCTGTTCGGGGTTGTCGCTCTGTATCAACTCCCGGTCGAGCGTTATCCGCAGATCACGCCACCCACCGTGCAAGTGAGCGCGAACTATCCGGGGGCCAGTTCACGCGTGGTGGCGGATACCGTTGCCGCGCCGATTGAACAGCAGGTGAACGGCGTCGAGAACATGCTGTATATGTCGTCCACCAGTTCATCGGACGGCTCGTATTCGCTCACAATCACCTTTGAGATTGGCACCAACCTGGAAGACGCCCAGGTGCTGGTGCAAAACCGAATCAGTGTGGCCGAGCCACAACTGCCCGAAGAAGTTCGCCGGCAGGGCGTGACGGTGAAGAAGCAATCGTCGAACATCGTACTCGCGATCTCGCTGACTTCGCCACCGCCGGTGGATCAGTTCGACCTGACGATCGATCCCGCCGGGCTTGCCAGTCTGGGAGTGACCCGCGAAGAGTTGCTCGCGACAGTGCAAGCGACGGGCGCGAAGATCGAACCACAGGGGGAACAGTCTGGCTTTTACCGTGTGGTGACGCCCGAAGGGTTCGCCGTGAACGGGCCAACCGGAGCGGACAAACTTCGCGAACTGGCCGTGAAGCCGGCCGTTCGCTTATCGGATCTCGCACGCGTAGACACCCTTGAAGGCACCTACGACGGCTTGTTCATGTCCAACTTCGCCACACTCAAGCTTCGCGATGAATTGAGTCGTGTGTATGGCGTGGGCGATGTGTTAGTTCGCGGGGTCGGGTCGTATGCGATGCGTGTATGGTTGAATCCGGACCGCTTGGCCGCCCGGCAGCTTACCACGCAAGATGTGGTTGCGGCGTTGCAACGACAGAACGTTCAGGTGGCCGCAGGGCAGATCGGGCAACCGCCAAACCCATCGGGCCAGCGATACCAACTCACGATCACGACTCTCGGCCGGCTTTCAGAGCCTTCACAGTTCGAGAACATCGTGCTGAAGTCGGGCCGCGAAGGGGAAACGGTATACCTTCGCGACGTGGCAGAGATCGATCTGGGCGCGCAGAGCTACGATTCCTTCGCGACCCGCAGCGGGTTCTCCGCCGCCAACTTGCTGATCTACCAACTCCCTGGTTCCAACGCGTTAGAAGTGGCCAGCGGCGTGCGTGAAGCGATGGAACGCATCAAGCCCACACTGCCGCCGGGAATGGAGTACAGCATTCCGTTCGACACCACGAAGTTCGTGGCCTCGGCCATCGAGGAAGTGTACAAGACGCTCTTCGAGGCGGGGTTCCTGGTACTCATCGTCATCCTGGTGTTTCTGCAGAACTGGCGGGCACTCTTGGTGCCAACCACCACGGTTCCGGTCACCATTATCGGTGCGTTCGCGTTCATGCCGTTTCTGGGCTTCTCGGTGAACTTACTCACGCTGTTCGGGCTTGTGCTGGCGATTGGTATCGTGGTGGACGATGCGATTGTGATCGTGGAAAACGCCAGCCATCACATCGAACGCGGACTCAGCCCGCGCGACGCGACGATTCAAGCGATGAACGAAGTCACCGGCCCGGTGATCTCCATCACGCTGGTGTTAATGGCGGTGTTCATCCCAACGGCGTTTCTCCCTGGAATCACCGGCCAGATGTATCGCCAGTTCGCCCTTACCATTGCCGCCACTGCACTGATCAGTGCAATCAACGCCTTGACACTGAAGCCAGCACAGTGCGCGTTATGGCTGCGGCCAACTGGCAAGAAGGGGCGATTCAGCCGCATGTTCGATGCCGTGTATGGCCCGATTGAGCGTGGGTATGCGTGGTCCATTCGGCAACTGCTCAAGGTGTGGTGGCTCGTGCTTCTGGCATTCCTCGCGATCGCGTTGTTTACCGGTTGGTGGTATCAGAGCACACCAAAGGGCTTTCTACCGGCAGAAGATCAAGGCTATGTGATCATTTCCGCACAGCTTCCAGATGCCGCATCGCTGGACCGCACGCGCGAACTGGAACAGAAATTAAACACGGTGTTACGCAACACGCCGGGTGTCGAGAACTGGTTTGTGCTGGGTGGATTCTCACTTCTCGATGGCACCGCAGCGCCCAACGCGGCCACGGCGTTCATCGCGTGGAAGGATTGGAAGCAACGCAAGACTCCCGCGCTGCAACAAGAATCGTTGGTGAAACGCGTGCAGGCGGAACTTGGATCACTGCGCGAAGCGAACATCGTGGTGCTGGTTCCGCCATCGATTCAAGGATTGGGTGCAGCAGGCGGGTTTGAAATGCAGATCCAGGACCGCGAAGGCGTGGGGTTGGAAGTGTTGCAAGAACGCACGCAAGCCATGATGTTCGAGGTCATGCGTCGCCAAGGGAAGCAGCAAGACGCAAACCAACCCCCGAGCGCCGTGGCCTCGGCGTTTAGCACGTTTCGCGCAGGCGTGCCGCAGATTTACTTGGACATCGATCGCGAGAAAGCCGAGAAGATGGGCGTGAAGGTCAGCGATGTGTTCGCCACGCTTCAAGCGAATCTCGGATCGGTTTATGTGAACGACTTCAACAAATTTGGGCGCACATATCAGGTGCGTGTGCAGGCGGATTCGGAATTCCGCGGCGACACCAGCGCGATTCGCCGCCTGGAAGTGCTTGGCCGCGAGGGTCGCATGGATGCCGAAGGAAACCCACTCCCGCGTCCGCGTGTGCCACTGGGCGCATTGCTCACTACCGATCTCAAGGTCGGTCCGCAGTCGATCATTCGCTACAACCTGTATCCCACCGCGCAACTTCGCGGCGGTGCGGCTCCCGGTGCGAGTTCCGGCCAAGCACTACAAGAGATGGAGGAAATCGCCAACCAGACATTGCCCGGAACCATGGGCTACGAATGGAGCGGCATCGCCTTCCAGGAGAAGCGCGTGAGCGGCGAAGAAGTGCTGGTGTTCGCACTGGCAGTGCTGCTTGTGTACCTGGTGCTGGCCGCACTCTACGAAAGCTGGCTGCTTCCCTTTGCGGTTATTCTCGTGGTGCCGCTGGGTTTGCTTGGGGTCGTGGCCGCGGTTAACCTTCGCAACTGGATCGGGGCCAATCTTCCGGGTTCGCCGCTGGAGGGTTGGTTGCCGTGGACCGGTTCGATGGACAATAACATCTATACGCAGATCGGCGTCGTGCTCATCATCGCGTTGGCCAGCAAGAACGCGATCCTGATCGTGGAGTTCGCTCGCGAGCTTCACCTGAGCGGAAAGCCAATTCGCCAGGCCGCACAAGAGGCCGCGCGAATGCGGTTCCGGCCGATCATCATGACGAGCTTTGCGTTCATCCTTGGCGTCACGCCTCTGGTCGTGGCAACCGGTGCGGGAGCCGCGAGCCGGCAATCGCTGGGCACTGCGGTGTTTGGCGGCATGATCACTTCCACCGTGTTAGCCGTGTTCTTCGTCCCCGTGTTTTATGTGGCGATTCAATCGCTCATTGAGATGCGGAACGGGCCACCCAAACTGCACCCAGGCGAAGAAGTCGCAGTCGCTGGGTTAGAGCATTCCGAAGCAAGCCAACCCGCCACGCAAGAGCCTGTGACGGGCGAGAAGCCCGATCACTCTCCCAGGGCCAACAGCTTGAATGAGAATCCTGGCAAGCCCGCACCTGCGGTTGAGCAACGCGCAACGGACGACCCGCCTTCGGCGTAATTCCTTAGCCCACCGTGCCGAGAACGCTCGATGGACGAGCGTTGCGGCTGAACGCACGCCGTGGATAGTCAATACCCATGCTCATCTTCATCATCAGCGTGATGGCCGCTCTCACCATCTCCGCCATTTGTTCGTTGCTGGAAGCTGTCGTCCTGAGCCTGACTCCCAGCCAGGTCGCCGAACTGTCGCAACGCAATCCGCGAATCGGCGCGATTTGGCAACGATTCAAAACGCGCATCAACCAACCGATCGCGGTCATCCTGATTCTCAACACGGCAGCGCACACCATCGGGGCGACAATTGCTGGAGCCGAGTTCAAGGAACTGTATGGCGACAACGGAGTGTTCTGGTTCTCCCTGCTGTTCACGTATCTGATGCTGCAGTTCACGGAGGTGTTGCCGAAAACGCTCGGCGTGCAATACAACCGCCGGCTGGCCCCGTTGGTCGCGTATCCACTCGATGTACTGATCCGCGTGTTATCTCCCGTTCTGTGGTTCATCCATCTGATGAATCGCCCATTCGATCGCAAACGAAGCGAGTCGAGCACCGACCCAACACTTGAAGAAATCGCCGCGTTGGCGGGGTTTGCGCGGATTTCGAATCTGATCGGCCCACACCAGGAGCGGATCATTCGAGGGGCATCGCGTTTGTCGACCATGCATGCTACTGATGTGATGATTCCCGCGGACGAAATCACGTTTCTGTCTTCAGCACAAACCTTACCCGACGCGATCCGGGCCGCACACGACGACCCACATACGCGGTTCCCCATCCACGATGGCACAAGCCGCGACCGTGTGATCGGGTATGTGAATTTCAAGGAGATGATCTACTGGTCCCGCACCAACCCCGCGGACCCCGGACTCAAGGGAATTATTCGCCCCGTGCAGTTCGTACTCCAGAATGAACCGGCTTCGAATCTGCTCCGGCTCTTCGTCGATTATCACGAGCACATGGCGATCGTGCGTTCTCTCCAAGGGAAAACGCTAGGACTCGTCACACTCGAAGACCTGGTGGAAGAGTTAGTGGGCGAACTGGAAGATGAATTCGACCGGCTGCCACGCATGTTGCACGGGCTTAGCGGGGGAAGCTGGATGGTGGGAGGCGGGTTGCCGATTCAGCAACTCGCCGATCGCCTGGGAGTAGAGCTGCTCGGCGCGACGGGAAGCGTATCCGCGTGGTTGATCCGTGAGTTTGGCCGAGTTCCGAAGGCCAATGAGATTCTTAAGGTGAAGGAGATCGAATTCATGGTGCGCCGCACTCGCCGCGGGAAGGTGTTTGAAGTGTATGTCACACGTCGTTAAGCCACAAATCCGAGCGAACCACTCGATCACACCGGAAGATTTTGCCACAAGCGAGCGCTCCCAACTGTTGGCGTAATCCGCTATCTTGTGCCATACCACGTCTCCCGGAGGATCTCCATGTTTGCTCGTGTTATGACGGTGCTGGTGTTCGCACTGGCGGCATCGCCTGCCATTGCGGTCGATGCGCCAAAGAAGCCGAATGTTCTGTTCATCGCGGTGGACGACTTGAACCACTGGGTCGGGCACCTTAACCGCAACTCCCAGACGAAGACACCCAACCTCGATCGACTCGCGAAGATGGGCGTCACGTTCACGCGGGCTTACTGTGCCGCCCCAGCCTGCAACCCCGCGCGTGCCGCGCTCATGTCCGGCTTGCGGCCCAACCAAACGGGCGTGTACGACAATGCCCAGGATTGGAAGCCAGTCATCCGCCCGGAACAAACGCTAACCACGCAGTTCAAGAACGCCGGTTATGGGGTCTATGGTGCCGGAAAGATTTATCACAACAACGCCCACCGACCCGCAGAGTGGGACGATTACTTCGTTGAAGGCGACGCCAAGGGAATCAAGGCGCACCCCAGTGCGAAGGACGATGGCGTGGGCGGCATCAAGTTCAAGCCGCTCGATTGCAAGGATTCGGATCTCTCCGATGCCAAGAGCATTGATTACGGCATCAAGCACCTTCAGGCGAAGCACGAGAAGCCGTTCTTCCTCGCGGTGGGTTTGCACAAACCGCATATGCCCTGGGATGTGCCGAAGTCTTATTACGACATGTTCCCGCTGGACTCGATCAAGCTCCCGCCAACGATGGAAAGTGACCTTGGCGATATCCCCGCAGCGGGCGTTCGCATGGCGAAGCCCACGGGCGACCACGCCGAGATGCTGAAATCCGGGCGGTGGAAGGAAGCCATTCAAGCGTATCTGGCCACAATTGCGTATGCCGACGCACAGATTGGCCGCTTGATCGATGCGTTAGAGAAATCCCCACACAAGGGGAACACCGTCGTGGTGCTGTGGGGCGATCATGGCTGGCATCTGGGCGAGAAAGAGCACTGGCGGAAGTTCGCGTTGTGGGAAGAGGCTACTCGTGCCCCGCTCGTGTGGGTTGTTCCCGGAGTCACGAACGCGGGCGGCGTGTGCGATCGCCCCGTCGATCACATGAGTATCTTCCCAACTTTGTGCGAAGTGTGCGGTGTGTCCGTTCCGAAGCACGCAGCCGGGCCAAGCCTCAAGCCACTTCTGGCAGATCCCAAGGCGAAGTGGGATCACGCGGCGCTTACCACACACAACCGCAACAACCACGCAGTGCGAACCGAGAAATGGCGCTACATTCGCTACGCCGATGGAAGCGAAGAACTCTACGACCACGAAAACGATGAATACGAGTGGAAGAATCTGGCGAGCGATTCGAAGTACGACGCGGTGAAGAAAGAACTGGCGGGGCGATTCCCCACCGAGAACGCACCCGAGTTACCGCGAAACACTCCGAAGAAGAAGTGACCCATCACGCCCGAGCCATATTTCATTCGTTGGCTCGGGCTGTCGCCTTCACGGCCAGACTCATCAACCGGTCGCGGTATGCCACCGGCTCCCCCACCACAAACACCGCTGGCCCTTCCACACCGTGTGCCACTATCGCAGTGGCCATATCTCGCACCGGTGCAATGATCACCCGTTCGCGCGGTGTTGTGGCGGCTTCAACCACCGCAGCGGGCGTGTCGAGTGATAATCCATTGTCACAGAGCTTCGCCGCGATCTTCCCAATGTGGCGAACGGCCATGTAAAAGACGATGGCGGTCATTTGCCCCAGGGCGTGCCAATCGAGAGTGCATTCGGGGGAATCCGGATCGTGGTGGCCGGTCACGAATGCGACGGATTGCCCGGCGGCTCGGTGCGTGAGCGGGATGCGAGCAGCAGCAGCAGCGGCGAGCGCAGCAGTCACGCCCGGAACAACCTCGAACGGCACACCCGCGTTAACCAACACTTCCGCTTCTTCCCCACCGCGACCGAACACGAACGGATCGCCGCCCTTCAATCGGCAAACCACCTTCCCGGACTTCGCGAGCGATACAAGCAATTCGTTAATGTGCGATTGTTGCGTGGAACCAACGCAATAACCGCGTTTCCCGACATGGAACAATTCCGCTTCGGGTCGCGCTTCCGCAAGCAACTCCGGCGACACCAGAGAATCGTAGCACACCGCGTGTGCCGCACGCAGAATGCGCAGGCCGCGGAGCGTGATGAGATCAACCGCACCGGGGCCAGCACCTACGAGATAAACCGTGCCGGGGATGCCGTCGAACGCGGGAACAATGCGGGGGTTCAACGAAGCTTCCTTTCCTATCAATACATGAGCAAGCAACCACACGCGGTCGCTTTTAATACAGCAACATCTGCAATTTCTTGCGGTACTCTTCGGCTTCCGGGCTGCGCGGGCCAATGATCTCGAACACCTTCAGCATTAATTCACGCACAGGGCCTTTGCCAATCGTGCGGTCTTCGTCTGCCGCGTTCAGAAGCGTTTTCAGCGCCTCCGTGTAGTCTCCGCGTGCGGCCAGCACGGCTCCCAGGTGATGGAGAGCCTCCGCATGATCGGGCTTGGCCGCAACGGCACCGCGTGCAGCAGCGAGATCGGCATCCGCATGCGGAATCGCTCGCAGCGCGATCATGGAACGGAGCCGGCCGGCTTCAGTGGCGTATTCGCCAATCTCCACGCCCTTAAGCAGATCGCGTGCCTCGGCTTCGTTCCCTTCGCTCACCAACAGAACGCGGGCCAAGCCCACCCGGCCCGCATCCGATTTCGCATCGGATGCCAGCATCGCGCGATAGGCCGCATTGGCTGCTTTGGGGTCGCGGCCTTCGAGTTCCAAAGCGTTCGCGGCGGCCGTCTCGGTTTCGCTCGGTTGCAGGCTCGCAAGGAACTCGTGCAACTGTTCATCCGCAATGACACCGGTAAATTGGCCGAGCACTTTCCCATCGCGAATGCCGTACACCGCCGGGATTCCCTCGACCTGAAAGGACTGCGCGAGTTCGGGGTTCTCGTCGGTGTTCACTTTGGCGAGCAAGAAGCCGCCATCGCGCTCGGTGGCGAGCGCTTCGAGTCGCGGCCCCAGCGTGCGACACGGCCCGCACCACGGTGCCCAGAAATCCACCACAACCGGCCGTTCCTTCGATCCTTCGACCACGACTTGATCGAAATTCTCGGCCGTTACATCCACGACCCATTGCGAACTGGCCATCAGACACCTCCGATCGAAGTCGAATATCGATATATTCTACTGGCGTCGTTCTCCGCTGTACCACGAGGCCACACATGAGCACCAAGATTCTGGGCGAAGTGCTGCGATTCAACCGCAAAAAGACGATGGAACTGCTCGATGCAATCGCAGCAACACCGCAACCCGCTGCAATCCTGGGCTGGCGGCCTGGCCCCGGTCGAGCGCACATCGGGTGGCAACTCATGCACATCGCCGCAACGGACGATCGCCATCTGAATGTGCGTATGAAGGGCGGAGAACTGCAGAACCCCGAGTTCGTGAAGCGGTTCGCGGGCGGAAGTGTTCCGGACGACGATATTCCCAGTGTTGATGTGATCCGCCAGTACCTCACCGAACGCCGCGACGCAATGCTGGCGCACCTTGCAACGCTATCCGAAGCGGATCTCGCAACCAAGCCGCAGGAGAAAGCGCCTTGGGCTTATCAAGAGTGGTTTCCGCTGCTGGCGTGGCACGAAGCACACCACCACGGGCAAGCCCACCTGACGCAGAACCTGTACAAGGCGGCCCAGGAAGCGGCCGGTTGAATGCCTGAGCAGCAAAGGAACCCCGGTCGCTGATGCGACTCGCCGTTCACAAACCCGGCCCCTGACGGGGCACGGCTCACCGGGACAATATCGGCTAGCCGTGCCCCGTTAAGGACCGAGTCACTCAATCACGCTCATAACGAAGCAAAGCCCACGGAAATCCGTGGGCTTTGGCAATTGCGTAACGGCGGTTCTTCTGTCTCTTTTAGCTTAACCCAGGATGCCCGTCACAACTTCGCCCTTCACCAGTTCACGCGGCTGGTTCAGGTGGTTGTACACGATGGTGTCCGGCTTGATGCCCACCGAGTGATAGATGGTGGCGAGCAGTTCGGTTGGGTGAACCGGGTTGTCGGTTGGTGCGCTGGCGGTCTTATCGCTCTTGCCGTAAACAGCTCCGCGACGAATACCAGCTCCGGCTGCCAGGGCGGTGTAACAGTATGGCCAGTGATCGCGGCCATCGTCCTGGTTCTGGTTGCCCGAGGTGCTCACGCCGCGCTGCGGGCTGCGGCCGAACTCGCCGACAACCACAACCAGCGTGTCGCTGAGCATGCCCCGCTGATCCAGATCTTCGATTAACGCAGACACGCCTGTGTCAAGCATAGGGGCCGACTGATCCTTCATGCGTTTGCTGAGGCCGGCGTGAACGTCCCAGGAGTGGTTGTCGCTGTTGGCCACTTTCGGCCACACCACTTCGATGAACCGTGTGCCGGCTTCCGCCAGTCGGCGAGCCAGCAGCAAACATTGGCCGAAGGTGTTCTTGCCGTAGCGTTCGCGCACTTCCGGCTTCTCGGCGGTCAGGTCGAACGCCTGCTTGGCCCGGCCGCTCACCACAAGGCCGAGTGCCTTGTCGTAGTATTCGCCGAGTTCGTGCTTCGAGACGGCCGCTTCCAGATCGGGCATTCCCTTGGAAATGGTTTCGCGAAGCGTGGCACGCCGTTCCATTCGCACCGCGGTTGTTTCGTCGCGGAGCTTCAAATCATCCGTGCGAATGCGGCTCATCTTCTCCATGTCCATATCGTCGCCGGGCGGGTACAGCAGATACGGATCGTACCCTTTGCCCAGAAAGCCCGCGGACCCGCCCTTGCCGATCACATTCGATTCTTGCAGCGGTCGCGGCATCATCACGAACGGAAGCATCGGAACAGTTGGCGGCTTGAGTTTGATAATATTCGAACCAAGCGTGGGGAAGTCTTTGGGGCTTGGCGGCTCCAGTTGCCCGGACGCGCTCACCTTATCGGTGGTGTAGCCCGTGTGCATCTGGTAAATCGCGGCGGTGTGGTTGAACAAGCCGTTGGGCGTGTAGCTCATCGAGCGGATGAGTGTGGTCTTATCGAGAACTTTGGCAATCTTCGGGAGCAGTTCGGTAACTTGCACGCCGGGCACCACCGTGCTTTGCGGTTTGAAGACGCTCTTCACTTTGTCCGGCACGTTGTCTTTGGGATCCCACAGATCGAGGTGACTCGGCCCGCCCTGGAGGTAGACGAAGATCACGCTCTTGGCCTTACCGAAGCCGGGGCCTTCTCCGATCTCCGCGCTCGCCTTCGATGCCGCAGTGGCATTTTGCAGGGCGAACATCTGCGCGAGGCTGATGCCGAGAACACCCGAACCACCCACGCGAAGAAGGTCGCGGCGAGTGACGCGGTCGCAATCGTTGGCAGCGGCGGCACCGGGTATGACGAGCATCGTTCTGGCTCCGGTTACTGACTAGGTGGTGGAGAAAAATAGGGCGGGGTTGGCCACCCCACTGTTGGCATTTAGGTAGGTGTAAGAAGTTTACCCGCCTTTGCTCTAACTCGCAAAGGGTTTCTCAAGAACTTGCACCAGCTTGGGCACTTGGTTTGCGGGCGCAGTTTTGGCAGTTGCGATCAGCCAGCCTTCGGTTGCACCAAACTTTCAGCCGGGGCCGACCAAAGCCTTGCCAGTGCAACTGTTACACCTTGCGGCCCTTCTCCGCTCGCTTCTACGGTCTTCCCTTCGGCGGTGAGCGTGCCCGTCCAGACGCCGTCGTCTTTGCGGTGCAGAGTCAGTTCTGTCCCGATGGGTAGCAGTTTGAACGCCTCACCTTTCTTCGGCAAGGTCGAAGCTAATCGCTGTTGTTCCACCAGTTTGGCAACGCACTCGGGGCAACGTGTTTTCTGGAATTTGGCCTGTCGCTGCGCGCGGAACTTATCGACTGCGTAATGTTGGAATTCCATGACGCAGCCGCAGGCACGCTTCAGCATGGGCCGTGCAATGATTTCCCCTGATGGCGGTACACCCATCTCCAGTCCTCCTGCTACTGTTCTCATTCCTGAAACGGTATTTTACTGACCCAGAGGCGACTGGGAACACCAAGCAGCTAATCGGGCATCGGGAACGCATCCCCGTCTGAACCTCGAGAGCTTGCGACTTCTGTTCCGTACTTGCGCCTTGCATCGCCGAAAAGTTATTCTTGAACTCGAACAGAATGTTGGGCGAGGGTGGGATCGAGACGCGAGAACCAAGGCTTCACATGCGTTTCGGCGAGCCAGCGGCTATATGCTTCTGCACCGTGCTGTAGCAGATGGTGGCCATCCATAAAGTCGGATTCTTGCAGATCATCGCGTGCCGGAAACACCGCGACACCCAGTTCTCGCCCCAGATTGTGCAAGTAAGCATCGGAAGCCGCCAACACGCCAGGAGCGAACGCCGCACGGAACACGGGCGAGATCGGCGGAATGAAGAACGCAACGGGAATCGCATCGTGGCGGCAAACTGCGACCAATTCTCGAACCGCCCGCTCCGAAACTTTCCCTGGTTGGAAACCGGCGAATGCCCCCGAGTATTCCCTTCGGGCCAGCGCGGTGAGCGCGGCAGTTCGTTCGGGCGGCAAGCCCGGCACCGGTTGGAATCCGTCCGCATCTAAAGAATCCCACTGGAAGTCGATCCGCATGGACCACGGCAGCCAGCGCGGGCGGGCGTGGCTCATCAGCACCTGGCGTTGGGTGTACCACGGCACCGCGCGAGCGGCGAACCAGGTTTTGCGCAGTGTGGCAGGGTTCGTGGTGTGCGGAGCAAGGTGACGCAAATCTTTAAGAGAGAGCCGCGCCGCACGATCGCGAAAGTCGTCTTCCGCCGGGCTATTCACGGCCAATCCCGGTGGGAACAGTTCCACCAACACCGCCGCGGGCTTGATCCCTGCGTCGCGTACTCGCCGCAGTGTGAGAAGTTCCTTGAGTGGTGTTGCCGCGGATTGACCGAAGTTGAACACACGCGGAGCACCGCGACCGGGCGGGAAACCCATCGCCGCGGGTGCGATGGCGTTCTGCGTTCGCGAAGTGCCAATCGCAAGTATCAGCGGTCGCTGTGCATCAGCCTGCAACAATCGCAAGCGATGGCCGAATTCCGGATCGCGCCACTCGGGCCGAACCGTTTCGAGCGCGATCACCAACGCAAAGTTCAACACCAGGAACAGCCCAACACCCCACACCAGTGCCAAGCGTGCTGCGTGCGTGCGCGATGCGCAAAGCCGGGAGCGGGTCGCGGGTATGCGAGCCATCGCGGGGTTCAGGTGCAACCGCACGGGCGAAATCACGGCGACACCTTCAACTGCGGGAACGCGGCGGAGACAGTCGGAACAACTTTGCGTGTGAATTCGGCCGATCCGATGCGCGAGAGATGATAGCCATCTGCGATATACACGTCTTTCATGGCATCGCGGGTGTCGATCACCGGCACTTGCAGTTCAGTGCCAAGCTGGGCCAATTGCTCACGGCAAATGCGATCCACCGCTTCCGGGTACAGTTGGCGGAACTCGCTGGATTCCGGCATGAAAAGGAAGCCGACTGCGGAGCCATATTCGCGTGCCAGTGCGACCGCCTCGCGCATGGCACGCAGTGGTATCGCCGACACGCGATGCGATGCGAGCAAAGGGCCATAGATCTGGGCGGTTTGCCGATGTTGCCGCGTGCGTTCTTCCGAGAGTTCCGCTGGCAGCGGGGAACCGGCCTTCCAACCCCAACCATCCACTTGATCCCACGACCAGTTCACACGCTTTTCGCCGGGAAGCCAGCGTGGCAGAAGTTGCACCAGAAGCCGTTCGCGGTTCGCAAAGATCGGGCTTGTTCGCCGCCAGCGCATCTCGCGGGCGATGCGTTCGGAGTCAGGAAAGTAGTCTCGCACGACGGCGGTATCGACATCGAGCAAGCGATCGACTGCCACGCGGAAGCTTTCGTCCCAACCATTATCAGTGTGAAGAAACGGCGGCCAGAACTCGATCAACACGAGCGAGGGCCGCACGCCATCGGCATACATGCGCCGCAGGGCCATCAGTTCCATCACCGGCCCACTGCCAAGCAACGAAAGGTTGAATAACAACGGATCGGGTTGACCGGGCTTGTTCGGGCGAACGGCTTCCCACTCCGCCGGGTTAATCCCCATTGCCGAGCGTGAGCTTCCGATCACAACGACGAGCGGGCGACCGGGGTTTTCCGCGATTCTCTGCCGCAGACTTGCGACTCGGCGACCGTATTCGGGATCGCGCACCCGGGGTTGGTAAAGCGCGAGCAATACCAGTGCATTCACGGCCAAGAACGCCACCACGAAGGATAGCACTGCACGCCGCGCGCGTCGCTGTTTCGCCCGTTGGCCTGTTCGGGGAAGTGGCGTTCGCACTCCGGCTAGCAGCCTCGTGAAGGGTGCGAGCTTCAGCCCGAATCCGTTACGCACGGTCACGGTCGCCCTCCTGGCAAAGCCTTCAGGTGCGGAAGAAGGACTTCATCGGTGAGCCGATCCGTGAAGTTCGCGGCCCCGCCTGGAAGCAAATGGTGGCCATCGGCGAATTGTTCATCGGGCACCCAGGTGCGGGCGTCGATGAGTGGGCACGCGCAATCACGCGAGAGTGCGCGAATCCAGCGATCGAAGCGTTTCCGCGCGGCGGGCGAATAGAGTTCGCGAAACCAGCTTGCTTCCGGCATCAGCACTAACGCAACAGGGATATGGTGCGTCTGCGCCAGAGCGAGCGTGTCGCGGAGGGCGTGCCCGGCGGCTTCGCTCGGGTGCCAATCGTTCAAAATTGCGGTGTAGTCGCGGAGGGTGCGTTCGCGGGCCAGAGCGAACGATTGCGGCGTCAGCACTTCTTGCATGATGCGATGCCAACCGTGTTCGTCGGCCGTTCGCCCTTCGTCGTGGCGAAGGTGCGGTTGGCGTGCGGAGGGGAACAGCCGGCCCAGCAGTGGGAAACGGAGCGCGAACCACGGCGAGATCATTGTTTCGCGCCACTTGTGGTGCAATTGCGAACGGGGCATGCCGTACGCCGCCAATGTGTCCAGTTCCGCATGCACGAAGCGCGACCCATCAACGAATAACGCTTCCAGCGGCCCGTTTGGAAGATCAGCAACCGATGCGGGCAGCACTTCGATCAGCAGTAACGGCGGGCGATGCCCTTCCGCAAGTAAGCGCGCCAAGTACACCCGGTGCAAGATTGGCCCGGATGCCGCGACGCCAAAGTTGAACGCCGCAGCAGGGCGAGCCAGAACTTGCGACAGGCGTTCGCCACTGCGTTTCGCATCGAAGCCGTTGCCCACGCGAGATGTGCCAAGGAACATCGGCACCGGGCTACCCGGTAGCAATGCACGTTCGATTCGGCTCAGTCGATTCTGGCGATCGGCATAGATAGGGTCACGAATCCAGAGCGACGATTCGGCGAGCATCGCCAGCGCCACATTCGCGAGCAGCATTGCAAGGAAGCCGCACGCCAGCGCATGCATCGCACGCCGACGCACACAGTGCCGCGACAGTTCCACCCGTGCGTGCGGCAATGCCAAGAGCGGCCAGCGGAATCGAGCTAATGGCGTAGGATTCACCGGCCCCAATCCCGGTTTCAGAACTGGAAATAGATGAATGTCGTCCCGGCGTCGGGTGCGAGAAGCAACGCGGTGCACAGGCAGAACGCATAACCGGTTCCCAACACGGGAGCCGGCAACCGGGCATAAAGCCGCGACCACGCCCCGGAACGCACCAACAGATGACAGAGCAGCACGAACCCTGCGGTTGCCCACAAGCCGGATTTACTGAGCGTGAACGCCGGGCCAGAATGGAAGGCGAACAACTGCCGATACATCTCCATCGCCTTCGATAAATCCGGCTGGAAGAGCACCCAACAGAGGCTCACGCACAGGAACGTGAAGCCCACGCGGCCCATAGTTCCGGCGGGCGATTCGAGCGCGGCGCGAAGGCGCGGGCGGTGGTCGCACGAATCGCGAAATAGCTTGTGCGTTACCAGCATTAAGCCATGCGCCACGCCCCACAGCACATAGCCCCAAGCGGCTCCGTGCCACAGCCCGCCAACAGTCATCACAATCATCAGATTGCGGCATGTAGCCCAGCGACCACCGCGACTGCCGCCAAGCGGGATGAACACATAATCGCGCAGCCAAGTTGAGAGCGAGATATGCCAACGCCGCCAGAACTCGGACACATTCATGGCGATGTAGGGCATGTTGAAGTTGATCGTGAGCCGGTAGCCCAGCAAGTGGGCCAAGCCCAGCGCCATATCGGTATAGCCCGAGAAATCGCAATAAATGCGAATGGAATACGCCAACACAGCGAGCCAACAGGTGCCTGTGCCGAAGCCATCCGGATTGGCCAATACCGGATCGCTAAACACCGCCATGCGATCCGCGATGGCGAGTTTCTTGAAGACGCCCATCAGGAACAGTTGCACGCCCACTTGGGCACGCAGCCAGTTCCAGCGTTTGGGGCGGCGCGTCTGTGGTAGAAAGTCGCCGGCACGCACGATTGGCCCGGCCACCAAATGCGGGAAGAACAAGATAAACAGCATGAATCGCGGCAGGCTCTTCTCGGCCGGAATCTTCCTGCGATACACATCCACAGCGTAGCTAATCGCTTCGAAGGTGTAGAAGCTGATACCGAACGGCACGATGAGCGTGAGCGGATCGAGTTGCACGAAACTGGGGTTATACCCAAGCCGGGCGAGAATGTCGTATAGCTCGTTGAGGAAGAACCCGCGGTATTTGAAATACGCCAGCACGCCCAGGTTCATGCCAATGCTGCTGAACAACAACACGCGGCGCAAGCGTTGGCGCGAAGTGGTAGCCATGGCCCGGCCAAAGAGATAGTCGGCACAGGTGGTCGCGGTCACCAGGAATGCAAGCTGGAAACTCCACGCCGCATACAAGTGGAAGCTCGCGATCACGAGCAGCCACACGCGAGCCATTTGCCATCGTCGCGGAATCGACCAATACAGGGCGAACACGACCGCGAAGAACAGCAGAAACGCCTGCGTATGGAAGAACGGCGCGGGGAGCCACTCGTGCAGCCACTGGAAGTAACGCGGAGCCGCAGCAAGTGCGGCCGCTTCGGCGGGAGTCGCGGTGGCAAATAGACTCAATGACATACCGGAACCGTCCGTGGTTTTCGCGGCACGCGACTATGCCAGACCAGGCAAATTGGGTCAATCCCGGCTCGCCTTCCGCGGCATCGAATAAGTAAGATGGCGAAATGTCCGCACCTGAAGATGCCATTCTCAAGACCGTTCGCGATGCCAACCGCGGCCGGCGTAATCTCGCGACACTCAGTGCGTGTCTGGGTGCGCAAACATACGCCGATCTGGTGTCGCCCATAGCCCGGTTGTTGCCACGGACGGCCGACCCGGACATGGCTCTCAACAATCTGGAACGCTTGCTTACGCAACCGGCCGCCCGCGCTCACATCCCAATACTTCTCGAATCGCGAGCACGCGGGCTGGAAGCGGTGCTGCAGTTGCTCGCCACCTCGCAATTCTTCGCGGACACACTAACCACATACCCCGAGTTTCTGGAATCCGTGCGGGCCGGGCCGCGCCGCTCTCCTCCCACCGCCGAGTTAACGAATGAACTCCGCACTGAGGTGGACGCATGCAACGACGATGCGAGCGTGCTTCGGGCGTTTCGCCGCTTTCGAAATCGGCACATGTTGCGAATCGGTGTGAACGATGTCATTCGCGATCGCCCGCTCGAAGAGATCACGCGCGAACTGGCCCGTGTCGCGGATGCGTCGATCGAAGTGGCGATATTGCAAGCGCAGCGAACCGTCGCGGCTCGCTTCGGCACACCCACAAGCCCCAACGGGCAACCCGCACACATCACGGCGCTCGCATTCGGCAAACTCGGCGGCGACGAACTGAACTATTCCAGCGACATCGACCTGATGTTCGTCTACGACCACGATGGCGAAACCACCGGCAGGCGAGCGGGTGTATCCAATGCCGAGTTCTTCACTCGCGTGGTGCAAGATGTGGTTCGGTTACTGCAAACAGCCACGGATCGCGGCTTCGCCTATCGCGTGGATTTGCGACTGCGGCCAGAAGGGAACCGCGGTCCGCTCGTGCGAAGCGTCGCCAGCACGCTCAGCTATTACGACACCATGGGCCGCACATGGGAACGGCAAGCACTAATCAAACTCCGGCATGTGGCTGGCGAACCGGCACTGGCACGCGAGTTCCTGGCGGCAGTCGAACCGTTCGTGTACCGCAAGTATCTGAGTTTCTCCGAAATCAACGAAGTGAAAGCGCTGAAGCGGCAGATGGAACAGCGGGCGATCACCGCAGGGAGAACCGCACCCGCAGAATACCCGCAGGACGTGAAGACCGGGCGTGGCGGCATTCGAGATATTGAATACACCGTGCAATTCCTGCAACTGCTCAATGGAGGCGATCTGCCAGCGGTTCGCCAGCGGAACACGCTTCTCGCGCTCGAAGCCCTCGAAATTGCCGGCTGCCTCAACCCGCAAGAGACCTACATCCTTTCCGATGCTTACCGCTTCCTTCGTAAAACGGAACACCGCTTGCAGTTGTTATTCGATCTGCATACCCACAAGCTCCCCTCGTCGTCGGATGAATTGCGCAAGCTGGCAATCCGCATGGGCTACACCGGGCGAGCGGAAGAAGAGAGAGGAAAAGCGGAAGGTGAACCCAAAGCGGAGATGTCGCTCGAAAAGAGCGAAGAAAACGAAGAGGCCGCCGATGACGATTCCGAGTTGCGTGCGGCTTCTCCGGCACTGACCGCACAACGGCGTTCCCCACTCGATGAATCCGCACCGCACCCGCTCGACACGCGCGATCTTTTGGTAGATCCGCTGGATCAATTCTTGCTCGATCTACGCGACAAAACGGAACAGGATCGCACGATCTTGAACCACCTGCTCCACCAAACTTTCACCGATGGAACCGATTCGAAGGAACCCGAGGCCGATCTGATTCTGGACCCCGATCCCGAAGAAGCGACCGTGCGTGCGGTACTGGGCCGTTACCCGTTCCGTGACGTGCCCAAAGCGTTCGCCAATCTCGCGCAACTCGCGCGCGAATCGGTGCCGTTTCTTTCCGCTCGCCGTTGCCGCCACTTCCTCGCGAGCATCGCCCCGCAACTGCTCCGCACGGTCGCCGAAACCCCCAACCCGGACGAAGCGCTCACACAACTCGAACGCGTATCGGCCTCACTCGGGGCCAAGGCGGTGCTGTGGGAGTTATTCAGCTTCAATCCACCCATCTTGAAACTGTATGTCGAGCTTTGCGCCGGCAGTCCGTTCCTCTCGGGCTTGCTCATCAACAACCCCGGAATGATTGACGAACTCCTGGATAGTCTGGTGCTGGATCAACCGCGAACAGCGGACGAATTGCGTGCGGAATTGGCCGAGTTATGCCGCGGGGCCAGCGACCCGGACCCGATTCTGCATAGCTTCCAGGACAAGGAATTCCTGCGCATCGGCGTCGGCGATTTACTCGGCAAGGCGGATGTGCGACGCACCACGGCCGCACTTTCCGATGTGGCCGACACCGTACTGAATCAGGTTGCGGAGTTGGTGGAACCCGAGGTGCGAGAAAAGTGGGGCCATCCGCAATTGCCGCCACCGATGCCCGGTTCAACCACACAGCCTTGCCGCTACTCACTGCTCGGGCTTGGCAAGCTTGGCGGGCGAGAGATCAGCTACCATAGCGACCTCGATTTGCTGCTGGTGTACGAAGCCGATGGGAGCACCGATCGTGGCGACACCAACTCGCAGTTCTTCACGGAACTTGCCCAACGCATTATTCGGACCGCAAGCCACTTGGGGCCAATGGGCCGACTCTATGCCGTAGACATGCGACTGCGACCCACGGGCAAATCCGGCAGTCTCGTGTTGCCGTTGGCCGAATTCCGCCGGTACTTCGATGGCCCTGGCTGCCAACTATGGGAACGCCAATCACTCGCGCGTGCACGCGTGGTTCGCGGAGAACCAGACTTCGCCACCGATGTGGAACATGCGATTCGGCAAGCGATGCTGGGCAAGGCATGGTGCGCGGAACTGGCAGGGGAAATCTGCGAGATGCGGCGAAAGCTAGAAGCTGCCGCCAACATTCGCAGCCTCAAGCGCGGCCGCGGCGGGATCGTGGATGTCGAATTCGTGGTGCAGTTGCTCCAGCTCAAATACGGCCGCGAGCAGCCAGACATCTTGAAGCCAAACTTGTGGGAAGCGCTCGATTCACTGGAAGCGGCCGGGCTACTGCCGGTGGAAGACGCGGCGGAACTGCGAGCAGGTTATACGTTTCTGCGTCTGGTCGAAGCACGACTGCGAATCGTGACCGATCGCCCGCTAACGGAAGTCCCGGAAAATGCCGAGGATCGTGCGAAACTGGCCCTGCGCCTTGGGTTGGAGTCTTCCGAGCAATTCCTGGCTGAACTCCAACGTGTGACGGAAAGCATTCGCGGCCGGTTCGATGCAATCACGACACGAGAGCGGAAATAGTTAAGCCGCACAGGTTATGCGGACGATTACGGATGTGTGGAATTTCGCACCGCGATTTTCTGGCGCTGGTGGAGTGCACGCGAAGGAGTCGAGTGTCGGCGTCGCCAGCTCTCACTGGCATCGCCCATTCACTCACACACTCTCTTCGCTCGCACTCGATACTCGCTTGCGCAGATTGCGGGTCTTATGCTTTTCATTCCGCTTCTCACAGGCTGCGCCGATTCGCGATTCTTGAAGAAAACTTGCCCGATCGCAAACGATGTGCCAGCCACAATGAACATGCGGCCGGTGCCAGATGTGGGCTACCGGATTGGTTGCCCGGACGTGCTCGAAATCTCGTTTGCCGATCGGCCGGAATGGGATGTGTACGCGGCTGTGGATCTGGATGGTCGGTTGCGGCTGGAAGCGCCGGGCCAACCCACAGCGGAAGGGCGAACACTCGATAGCCTGCGTGATGAACTCGCCCGGCTCGCCGGCACCGATCCGGAGCGTGTATCCGTTCAGTTGGCGGCGGCTCGAAGCTCGCGGGTGTACGTGCATGGGCCAATTCGCGGGCGTTCGCGTGTGGTGCCTTATGTGGGGCCAGAACCGGTCATTGATTTCTTGAAGCGCACCGGCGGCCTTCCCCCCGGATCGAAGCTGAATCAGGTTTATGTGGTGCGACCGAATGTGGCGATTGGTGGCCGCCCCGAAGTTTTCCCAGTGGATGTGACAGCCGTGCTTATCAAAGACGACCACACCACGAACGTGCCGCTCAAACCATCAGATGTTGTTTATGTAGGCGAAACCACGCGCTCGGTGTTTTCGCGCATCGTGCCCGACTGGCTCTCGCCCGCGTATTGCCGCTTCACGGGTTTATTTCCGGAACACTGGTGGCCGTTCACGCACCTTAACTTGCCGTGATGCGAGTCTGTGGTATTGGCATCACACCAGCGGAAGCGAGATCCGCTCGGGGCGTGCGGCTGTGATGCCCTCCACGGACGCAGCACTTCGCGGTTCATCCTGTTCGATGATTGAATTGGCACCAACCACTTCGTCGGTGAGCACATCACCAAACAGCGTGAACGGGCTGGAATCCTTCACGTTCACACGCACGGTTTGCCCCACGAGGCGAGCGGTGCCATCGAACACCACGATATGATCCGTCATGCTGCGGCCGGTGAGTTGCATCACTCTGCCGGTATTGTCGCGACCGTTGTTGGCCACGTCGCGCTTGCTTGGCCCTTCTACCAACACCTCGACGACTTTGCCCACTTGCTCGCGATGATCGGCGCGGCTGTTCTCGTTCTGCACGAAAAGTAGATCGTTGTTGCGGCGTTTCTTGACTTCTTCGGGCACATCGTCGGCGAATCGTTCGGCGGCTTTGGTGCCTGAGCGTTCGCTATATTTGAAGATGAACGAGTTCTTGAACTTCGCGATGCGAACCAGTTCCATTGACTTCGCAAAGCTCTCGTCGGTTTCGCCACAGAAGCCCACGATAAAGTCTGAACTCACGGCGACACCGGGCACCTTCTCGCGGCAGCGGTGCAGCATCTCCATGTAGTAATCAGCCGTGTAGTTTCGCTTCATTCGCCGCAACATTTCGTCGCAACCCGATTGCACCGGCACGTGCAGATACTTCACCACTTTGGGCAACTCCCGCACCGCGTCGAGCAAGTCGTCCGTCATATCCTTGGGGTAGTTCGTGACGAACTTGATCCGTTCCAGACCACTCACATCGTGCATGCCCGCGATGAGTTCGCTGAGGCGTGTCTTGCGGTCGCCGTGATCGTAGACGTAGCTGTTCACCGTCTGCCCGATCAACGTGACTTCTTTGCAGCCTTGATCGACAAGTTGCTTCACCTCGCTCCAGATGTGTGCCGGCGGGCGACTCTGCTCTGGGCCGCGTGTGCTGGGAACCACGCAATACGTGCAGAACTTATCGCAGCCAATCTGAATGCGAACGAACGCCTGGAACGGCGTGGGCCGCATCGTGGGGTCGCGGGTGGGATCGTAGCTCACGAAGCTCGCTTCCACTTCATCGCGGCTTGCGGCGGAGCGGGCGAGGCTGACGGCGAGTTGCGGCGAGCGTGTGGCTTTCACCTTCTCCACGAGCGATGGCACTTCCGCGAGTTGCCCGGTGCCCACAACCATATCGACATACGGGGCACGCTTGCGAATGAGATCCTGATCTTTCTGCGCCATGCAACCGAGCACGCCAATCACGATGCCGGGGTTGTCCTTCTTCATGAGCCGGATGCGGCCGAGCGAGGAGTACGTCTTTTCCTCGGCGTGTTCGCGAACGGAGCACGTGTTGAACAGCATCACGTCGGCGTCGGCGGGTGTGTCGGTGAGGTCGTAGCCTTGCTTGCGAAGCGCGCCGATGACCAACTCGCTATCGAGCACGTTCATCTGGCAACCGACGGTTTCGATGTAAACTTTCTTCATCATGGTCGGGATCACCGTTATAAGACGGGGCCGATGGGGAAAACGCTATGTTATGGGAGCGGCGACCGGTGTGACGGGGTCGCCTGGAAGTCGGAACAGATCCGCGACAGGAACAGAGAAGCCCGGTAGCACGTCCGGAGCGGTGAGTGTGTCGGCTGTCCGGAAGAGAGTGATCGTGTTGTCCGGCCTGTGGGCGCGAATCGTGCGGGTGCCTGGGTACACCTCCCAGAGTACCTTCACCCCGGCCGCGAGCCATTGCTCAATCTTCTCTTCGGTCTCTTCCGCAATGTCGGTGGGCGAGATTACCTCGACGACGAGATCGGGGACGATTGAGCAATGCCCGTCTTCGCGGTACTGCGCCGCTGTCATGCGGTTGAGGCGAATGAACGACGTGTCGGGCCGACGACACCGAGTCGCATCGTCCGGGAAGCAACGGAAGGAGGTGCCTTCGGGGAACACCCACGCCGGTTGGTGAGCATTGCAGTGAAGCTTGACTCGCAGATAAACTTCACCCGCGACGTGGCTCGACTCCCGGCTCATGTTCAACTCCTTGATTTCGCCCTTCACCAACTCGTAACCCTTCCCTTCATCGGGCATACGGAGTAGGTCTTCTGGAGTGATTACGGTCACGGTCGTGCTCATAGCAACCTCCCAACTGTGAATCACACATCGTACTCGAACGCAGTGTTGTACGGGAATGTCATCCCTTGCGTAACCTGGCCCAGTAGCCGCCATCCGAGGGCTTACCGGGCGTGCTGTGGTGTTCCGCTTCGAGCTTCATATTGCGGATGCCCCGCATCACCGCCTTGACGACGCCTTCGTTCTCGTCTGGTTCAATGCTGCACGTCGAATACACGATCAGGCCGCCCGGCTTCACGCGTTCGATCGCCTGGAACACCAATCGCGTTTGCAGGCGGATCAGGTGTTGAAACTCCGTGGGCTTGAGTCGCCAGCGCACTTCTGGCCGCCGCCCCAACACGCCGGTGTTGCTGCATGGCACATCCACGAGCGCCGCATCGAATATTCCCGGTGGCGGGTCGCCGTTCTCGGGGATCGTCACTGTGCGGATGCCCTGAATGCGAAGCCGCTGCGCGAGTGTGGTTACGGTTTCCAATCGCTTCTCGTCGGTATCGCACGCCGTGACCACGCCGCGATTGTCCATCAACTCTGCAATGTGTGTGGTCTTGCCGCCCGGTGCCGCACACAGATCGAGAACCCGCATCCCCGGTTGCGGATTCAGCGCCGAGGACACGAGCATCGACGAATGATCTTGCACCGCGAAATCACCGTCGTCGTAGCCCGGTAACGATCGGATCGGGTGGTGTTCGGGAAAGCGCAGCGATTGCGGATGCTCGCCGGTTTCCGCGTCGATCATCTCCGCCGCAAGCCGCAAGCGATAGGTTTCGCGGCTGTTGTGCAGTTTGTTCACACGAATCCACAGCGGCGGCGGCGCGTTAAACCAGAAGCCCAGACGCAGGCATTCCTGCACGCCATAACGGGTGTGCCAGAGATCCGCGAGCCACTTCGGGAACGAGAACGCGGCCGCGAAGTAGTCGGCGGGCGCGGTAGCAAGATTCGGCAGCACCGGGCGATTGAGTTTGCGATATCGCCCATCATCCATGGGCACCGTGTCCGCGTCTGGCTTATCCGTGAAGTTGTCGGTCACGAGTTCGGACACGCGGCGCATGATGCTATTGATGAAACCCTTCGCCTTCGGGCTGCCGATGTGGTTGGCAAGCTCGACGGTCTCGTTCACGGCTGCGTGCGTGCGAACGCCGGTGAGGAACACCAACTGAAACACGCCAAGATGCATAACATCCCACACTCGCGGTTCGATCGCATGAAACGGGATACGAATGAACGGTTTGAGCAACGCATCGAGCGTTCCCTTTCGCCGGATCACACCAAACACGAGTTGCGTGAGAAATCGGCGATCTTGCGGCGTGATGTTCGCGTTGGAAACCGCGTTGTCGATCAACTCCGCGGCGAAGGCATCGTGTGAACGTGAGCGGTGCAGCACATCGGCTGCGATCTGGCGTGCGGTGATCGTCATGCGAGCACTTCCGGACCGAAACGCATTCCATCCACGATGGGGTAACCTCGCAAGAATTCATCGGCTGTCATCTTCTTCTTCCCGGCTGGTTGGAGTTCGGTAACGATCAGTCGCGACCAGTGGCCGCAAACAACTTCCAAAGGTATCCGCCGATCACCAAAAGGCATATTGGCGACAAGAGTGCCATGCGGTCGGTCCGGTGCGGTGCTCAGCATCCCATAGACCAGAGAGCCTTCAGTGAGTGTCACAATCACTCGCATCGGTTCCTTGCCAGGGCGGTGAAAGAACGTGTACGCGGTGGGCCACGGTTGCATCGCTCGCACGAATCGCTCGATGTAATCGGCGGGCTTCGTCCAGTCGATCAAGCCGAACTCCTTCTTGATCTTCGGTGCTTTCGTCACGAGCGTCGGGTCTTGCTTCACGCCCTCAACCGGCCCGTCCGACTGATACTTCCGCACCGCATGCACTGCCATTCGCGCGCCAAGCGTCGCGAGCTTCGCTTCGAGCGTGCCTGTTGTGTCGTCGGCAGCGATGTCGAGCGATTCCTGAAGGATCATCTCACCGGAATCGAGGCCGGGTGTCACCTTGATGATCGTCACGCCGGTTTGCGTCTCCCCGCCGAGAATCGCATACGCTACCGGAGCCGCCCCGCGATACTTCGGCAGCAGCGAGGCGTGAACGTTGATGGTTCCGCGAGTTGGCGTCGAAAGCACATCACGCGAAAGAATCTGGCCATACGCCGCAACCACGAGCAAATCGGGCCGCAACGCGCGAAGTTGTTCCAGCCCTTCCGGCGTGTTGATACTCTCGGGCTGCGTGATGGCAACGCCAGCCGTGGCGGCGATGTTCGCCATCCCCTTACCGGTCTGCCGCGTGCTGCCACGCTTGTTGCCAGTGTCGCGTTCGGGTTGCGTCACGAGACCAACGACATCGCCGCCAAACGCCGATAGCAACGCCTCAAACGTCGGCTCCGCGAATGTCCCGGTGCCCATCATCACAATACGCATCAGATATTTATCCACAGCTTACGCAGATTGAAAACCAAGCAGATTGAAGACGAAGCACGGACACACAGCAACCATCCGTCCGGGTTGCCGGACTTTGTTTGGTCTGAGAATCTGTGTCTTCTGTGTAATCTGCGGATCAACATCTTCAAAACTTCGGCTCCCATCATCACGATACGGATCACAGAGTTATCCACAGATTACGCAGATTACACAGATGGAAAACCAAGCAGATTGAAGACGAAGTACAGACCCGCACGATCAGCTATTCGCCCGGGTTACCGCCCTTTGTTCGGTCTTAAAATCTGTGTCATCTGCGTAATCTGCGGATCAACTTCTTCAAAGCTTCGGTTCCAACCCTGGCGGAAGTTCGCCTTTCTTCTTGGCCGCCTCGAAATCCGCGATGTACTTTTCCAGATCTTTCTCACTGCGTGACCGCCCGAGCGAACCCATCTTGTCGATGAACAATACGCCCGCGAGGTGATCGATCTCGTGCTGCCACACGCGGGCGGGCAAGTCGCTGCAGGTCATCTCGTAGAGTTCGCCCTTGAGGTTGTAGGCCTGCACTTTCACGGTCTTGAAACGCCGCACATTCTGGTACAACCCCGGAAAGCTCAAGCATCCTTCGCGATCGTTGATCGTTCCCTTGCTATCGATGATCACGGGATTGATCGCAACGAACTCCGCTTCTTTCTTCTCCGGGTCGCCCTCGAAGTTCATCACCAAGATCTGAGCATCCAACGCCACTTGCGGGGCGGCCAGACCAAGACCTTCGCTGGAATACATCAATTCCAGCATTTCCCCGGCGGCGAGCAGGATATCTTTGTCGATGGCCATCACAGGCTTGGCGGGCGTGCGCAATGACGGGTGCGGATATTTAACGATCTTCATCGGGCCAGGCTCTCGTGGCGGTGCGAACCCTTACTCCTACAGATTGGTGAATTATAGCAGATGGCCCCGTTATTCGACCCACACCACCGGATTCCGCAGGCCGCGATGCTCATCACTCACACGGTGACAGACACGAATGCAACACTTTGCCGTTGATTGATTGTGCAGGTTGTCCGCGAATGTTAGGCTGCGGCGTCTCTCCCACTTCACTTCTTTGCGGGGTCGCATATGTCCTTCACTCTCTCTTCGCCCGCGTTCGTAGCCGGTCACGATATTCCCAGCGACTACACTTGCGAAGGCGGCGATATCTCTCCGGCGTTAGCCTGGTCGGGCGTTCCCAATGGAACCCAAAGCCTCGCGCTGATCGTGGACGACCCCGATGCACCAGACCCAACCGCCCCAAAGATGACATGGGTCCACTGGGTGCTGTACAACCTGCCGGCCGATTTGCGGAAACTGCCCGAAGCGATGGATGCCGATTCGCTCCCAACGGGCACGCAGGAAGGGAAGAACGACTGGAAGCGAACTGGTTATGGCGGGCCATGCCCACCCATAGGCCGTCATCGTTACTTCTTCAAACTGTTCGCGCTGGATATGGTGTTGCCTGATCTGAAGCACCCGACCAAGGCGGAACTCGAACACGCAATGAGTGGGCACATTCTTGCTCAAGCTGAGCTTATGGGGGTTTACCAGAAGGCACGGAGTTGAGTTGGGGAGTGGTTTCGCAGAATGGCATGTCTTGACTGGCACGATCCTTACATACGGACCAACAGCCACCGGCAACACTTGCCTGACCGGGAAAACCTCTGGAAGCGGCACCGGGTTTGCGTAAGGATCAATTGTAGGCCCTGGCACACCGGTTCGGGCCGCCGCGACCGTTCTCGTTTGTCCGTTACCGGTTACCGGAGCCGCTCCATGTTTCGCAACCCGCAGACTTCGCGTACCGTTCGGCTCCAACTCGAATCACTGGAAGCGCGCGAAGTGCCCGCCGTGCTGTTCGGAGTCACGCAATCGCAACGGTTGCAAACTTTCGATTCTGCGAACCCAAGCGTTCTCCTCTCCACAGTTCCGATTCGCGGACTTCTGGACGCGGGAGAGCGGATCACGGATATCGATGTGCGAGTGGGCAGTGGCGAACTCTTTGGCAGAAGCGACGGCGGACGCATTTATGTGATTAACCCAAGCACCGGCTTTGTCACGCCAATTAGCACGCGAGTCGCCATTGGTGCCAGCGTGGGCATGAGCTTTGATCCCACGAGCGATCAACTCCGGATCATCAACTATTCCGGCGAGAACTACACGATCGATCCGGACACCGGCTTTCCTTCATCGATCGGTTTACCGGTGCGGTACGCGGTGAACGATCCGTTCCGCGACCAGACTCCGCGACTCGCTGCGATCTCGTTCACCAACAGCATCCCATTCGCGCTGTTCACGCAGTTGTATGGCATCGATCATATCAACGACACACTCGTGATTGGCGTAGATAACCCGAACCTCGGCACCTTCTCGACCGTTGGTTCGCTCGGGATTGATGTCACAAATGCCGTTGGGTTCGATATCGATCCGGTTCTGCGAATCGGTTACGCCACTCTGCAACCCGTAGGGCAATCACTCTCGATTTTTTCCTTCATCAATCTGAACACGGGCCAAGTCTCACTTGTTAGCCAAGTGGGAACCGCCAGACCGGTCTTCCTGGATATCGCCGTTGCGGGTGCTCTCACCGGAGGTGGCGTTCTGGGGGGGGGCCTTATCACGCAGCCGAACTCGTTCTTCGGATCGCCTGCCACACAACCGCTGGACTCGGGAGTCATCGCACCGTTGAACCCGACACTCGTCTCGCCCATCAATCCGGGATTAGGCCTGAACACGGGCGGCACCATTACGACAACTCCACTCGCTCCCGGACTGACGCAACCACTCGCACCGGGCCTTGTGGGAAGTTCCATTAACTCATTAGGCCCAACAATCAACACGCTGAACTCATCGATTAACTCGTTAGGCTCAACCATCAACTCGCTGGGCCAGTTCCCCTTCACGAGTTTCAACAGTATCGATCCGTTCGTGTCCGGCGGCTTCGTGTTTTGAGAACGATGATCGCGAGCGCCAGGATGAGCGTATCCGTTCGGGGCAAATGCCTTCCCTGCACAAATACTCCTGGTTTGTTCATCTCTTGGTGGATACACTCAGAATCGCACACCGATGAGATTGGGATAATCCCAACCATTTCTCTCCTTTATCCCTTTAGGGATGACCATCAAGGTAGGAACCTGATCATGCGAGCAACACGAAAGATCGGCGGCTCGATTTTGGTAGCCGTGTTTGTCGCGGGCCTCGTAACATTCACGGTCCCCGCCGTCGCACAACCGCCGGGAGACAAGGACAAATCGTTCGAGAAGTACAAGGGAAAGGGGAAAGGATTCGAGAAAGGCGAGAAAGGCGAGAAAGGCGAGAAGAAGTTTGATCCCAAGGGGGGAGAGAGTCCACAAGCAAAGGAGCTCCAATCCGCGCTCGAAAAGCTTCGCGCTGAGATGATCGAACTGGAACAGAAACTCCAGAAAGTCAAGGGCGAACCTGGCAAGCCAAACTTCGCACCGTTCGGCCCCGGGTTTAAGGGTCCGCCGGTTATGGTCTTCGAAAAGATGTCCGCACAGGAACTGAAAGATCTCATCAACAAGCTACAAAACGTGCTGGATGACAAGACACGAGGAGATAAGCCCACGAAGCCGACCGGCGATAAGCCCACGAAGCCGACCGGTGATAAGACCACCAAGCCGACTGGCGATAAGACCGAAGCATCGGGTCAAGATGCAATCCTGCAACGCCTCGACAAGTTGACGCGGGAAATCGACGAGATTCGCAAGTCGATCAAGAAGTAATTGCGGCTATTGGAATCGAATGAATCGTTAGCCCGGTTCGAATCACTCAACCCGATCCCGCGTAACGGCGCGATCGGGTTGTTTCCGTTCATGCACGCGTTCGTCGCCGGGCCAGCCAGATTCCCAATCCGGTCGCGGATGCGGCAACGCCAGCGGCCATGCCCAGCAACACGGGGCGAACGCCAAACGCTGTGACAGCTTGCCCGGCCATCAGGTGGCCCAACGGAGCGCTGGCGCTAAGCGTTATCGCCCACAGCGCCATCACACGCCCGCGTTTCGCATCGGGCACGGCGAGTTGCAGAGTCGATTGCCCCGTGGCGAGATAGAGAATCAGGCCAAAGCCCGCGATCGCGCATCCGATTGCCGCAAGCCACGCCGAATGAGCCTGCGATACCAGGAACAGCCCGATCGCGCACGCACTGGCACCTGCGACAAGAAAGCTCCCGCGTCTGGCCGCGTTTCCGAACGTCGCCGTCGCGAACGCCGCAAACAACGCACCGGTTCCCACCATGCTTACCAGTAGGCTGTAGATCTTTTCGTTGCGTTGGAGTTCCAGTCGGGTGAATACTGGCAACAGCGTGATCAAGGGCCAGCCGAACACGCAGATCACGAGTGTAAGCATCACCAATCCGCCCAGTAACGGGTTGGCCCCGAGATAGCGGAATCCATCCCATGCGGATGCCGGCTCACCACTGCGTCCGGCCGTGGCATCGCCCGTCACAGTAATTCCTCGCAGCGCCAGCAACACAGCCACGAAGCTTACGGAGTTGAACGCGAAGCAAGCCACGGCCCCAACCGCAACCGAATCCGTTCCCGCAGGAAACAGCGGAAGCATGAGTTCGGCGGCCAGAAACATGAGACCCGACAACGCCGGCCCAACAGCGCGTGCCGAGTTGAATAACAAGGAATTCAGCCCAACTGCGTTAATGAGATCTTCCTTGGGCACCAGATCCGGCACAAAGGCCAAACGCGCCGGAAGATCAATCGCTTGCACCACTCCACTGACCATCATCAAAGCCAGCACCAACATGGGCACAGCCGCACCGGTCGCGGCCAGAAAGGTGAGGATGATCGCATTGCAGAGGAACGCGGCCTGCGTGCAAAGAATGAGCCGGCGTTTAGGATAGCGATCGGCCAATCCGCCGCCAAAGGTGCCCAGAAGGATCGTCGGCCCCACCTGTGCGACCAGCAACCACGAGGGCCAACGCGGATCGCCCGTGAGATCGTACATCAGCCACATCAGTGCGGCCGATTGCATCCATGTGCCTGTGAACGAGACGATTTGCCCGAAGAAATAGCGGCGATAATTCCGGTGCCGCAAAGATCGGAAAGTCGTGTTTCGCAGTGCCGCGCGGAGGCCGCGCGGAGTTGGCGAATCAATCGGAAGCGTGGCTTCCCGTTCCATGTGCTCCCCAAAATGACACACCGGAGAGCGATAAGCCCCCCGGTGTGGTTGTAGGGATGCGGTGTCATTCACGCCGAAGGTTTTTCATCGACGGAAGCCAGAGCAAGCGGTGTGATGCGGGTTCGTATTCCCATCCGGAACAGGATCACGCCAATGATCGCAAAAGCAACCACTGCGGCCCACGCATAAGATTGTTCGAGCGCAATCACACTGAGAAACGTGGCAATACCCAAACTAACTGCTCCCAACGAGATCAGGAACCATTGCCGGGCGCGGGGAGCGGCGCTGGTTCCATACGCAAGCCAGAAGCCGCCTGCGATCACCGCCAATACGCCAAACAGAGCGGCAGCTCCGATGCCGCCAACAAACGGCAAGAAAATGGCAGGAGGTGCCACATCCGCGAATACGATTCCTGGCATGACTTCTGACTCCCTGGCCTGCGATCAACCGTATTTCCGGTGGCAATCGGCCGACGACATCTTCGCCGCTTTCACCAGCCCGCCGGCCAGTTTCTCGCCGTTAGGGTCGAGATACATTCGCCCGCTATTGATCTTGATATCTGGGTCGTAACCGATCACATGCACGTTGAAAATGTAGGCGGCGTCCGACTCGGATTTGAACCAGTGGATGTTGTCCTTGTGATCGCTGATGGTCGATAGCTCGCCTGGCTCGAATTTGCGATCGATGGTCGGCTTGATCACGTAATGATCCGCGTTCGTCTCGACGCGATCGTAGTGCCGGCCGTGCCAGTTTCCTTTGAGAATGATAAACCCGGTGCACATGTTCGCATGCCCGTGCGGCACGATGGACCGGCCCTTCTTGCAACCGAAGATCTGTTTGCCAAAGGCGAGGCTCGCCGGGAGACCATCGACTTTGGTGAGATCGAAGCCAAAACTCGCCGCGCCGCTTTCGGGCAGTGGTTTCTTCTCGGCTTCACCGAACTTGATCGCGCCACACAGCGAATTCAGATCCACTCGTTTGTAAAGATCTTCCATCTTCGTCTGAAATTCGAGATCGGTCAGTTTGCGATCTTTCAGATCGCGGCTCATGGTGCTCAGTTCAAGGAACCACTTATCCACAGTGGGCTTGACCGTATCGGCCAGTAAATCGTTACCGCGTAAGAAATCGATGAGGCCAAACGCCATCGCCGACCCAAGCAAGCGAGACTGGAATTCGCGACGAGATTGCACGGCTGAATCTCCGGGAGGGTGGAACACTCATGAGAGTACCGCGAGCAGGTAGCCAGGAGAAGGGAAAAGCCGTTATTGCGTGGTGCGGTCGGGCGTCTTGCCGTGCGGAGCGCTCTTCCCACGCGGGTATCACGCAGATAAGCCAATCACAAGCATTCGCAAAACGTTTCCAATCGCCGCCGTGCGCAAGCATACAAAGCACACCGAGGTTCCCCGATGACCATTGCGACAATTCCGGTTCCTGAATGGCTCAAGCTCCGCGATGGCTCCATGCGGCCCGGCGTTCGTGCGGAGACTCTGTTCGTAATGATCGGGAATCAACCGCTATACAAACTCGAAGTGCGACCCGCGGCTGGTACGTTTGCTTGTGCGGTGTCGAACACGGTGAATGGCAAACGCCTCGACGATGCAAAGAAGACCTACGCATCGACCGAGGCAGCGTTTACCGGCGGATTGGAGCAACTTCAAAATGCGCTGGGCTGGTGATAGTTCGAATCGCCGCAATTATTGCCCCTTGGCCAGAAACGAGATTCCCAGAGAACTATTCGGGCCAATGTGGCAGAGTTGATCGAAGCCGAAGCCTTTAATCACCCGCACAATCGTGTCGCCTTCTTCGGCAGAAACGCACTCGAAGAGAAAGCGGCCATTCTCGGTAACCGCCCACTTTCCGCTATGCTGCTGAACCTTCAAAGCGCCGGGATCGAACCTCCGCCCCTGCGTGTTGAATGGCACGCGCTTGGGAGCTTTCCCATTCACCAGGAAGAACGTGAGGCCGGCGGAGCCGAGCTTGCAGAATTCGGTGAACCGGCCATCCGCCATGGTGCGTGCCGCATCGCGCGCCGCCCACTCGCCGGGGCCAAACTTGCCCAATACTTCTCCGCCGGAAACAACTAGCCATTGCCCGGCTTCTTTGCGAACGTCCAACTTCTGCGCGTTAATTGGGATCATCTCACCCACGAAGCCGACACCGGGCACCGGTATGCCCACACGAGCAAGGCCATCGATCTGAGCTTGCAGGGCGGCCCGAGCGAGCGGGCTGTCGCGTGGCGGATTCGCACCCGCGACCGCGGCGTTATCACCGGCGAAGAAGTAAGTCATGACGGGAGCTGTGGGTTCGCCAACGACACCAATGCGATTGAAGCCGTATCGCTGCACGACTGCCAACGCTTGCTCGGCGTCCGCTTTCGCCGGCCCGAAGTTGAAGTGAATGTTGTCGTCGTCCCGCAGGCACCACACTCCGCGAACGGCTTCGACGCGAACCGTGGCGAAGTCGATCGGTACGACGACCTTGGCACCCGCACCCACCACAGCGGGGCCACCGAATGCGCCGCCCGCACCGCGAGCATCGGCCTGGCCGCGTGGATCGTCCCCACCTGGAATCGGAAGAGCCATCGGCGGGCGACCGTTGAACAAGCCATACTCGACAATCGGCTTGGGCGAGCCGATCGTTACCCACTCGGTTGGCCGCAGATCCTTGTACACACGCAAAGCATCGCGTGCATCGGTTTCACGATCGCCGAAGTCGCGAAGCATTCGCTGCCCGGCCCAGAGTTGCCACCCGCCATACACTCGCTTCAGTGTGATATCCGTGTGGTTAATCGCGATTTTATTCTCGGGTTGCGGCAGCTTAATTTCTTGCGGAATCGCAGCCGGATTCGCTCTGATCGCCGGCTGCGGCATGCCGGGAAGCGCAGGATTGCCCGACGGGAGTTGCGGAAGTTGACCGGGCACGGCCGACTGCGGATATGCCGGCTGCGGGTACGAGGGTTGTGGATATCCCGGCTGTGGATACGCCGGTTGCGGATACGCCGGTTGCGGCAAGCCCTGGCCAACCGCCATCCCACTCACGATTACAACGCTCGAATTGGCGATAAAGAATCGACGGAGCATGGCACATCCTCCGATAGCTTGGCCCACAATCACCGGTGGCATAAATGCGACCGGTCTGTTTCACCGCACCGCTTCGAATCGGAGTGTTTGCACCGAACGAATGAGCTTATCCGTGGCATCCTGATCCAGCGTGCCGTTGATTTTCATGCGGAGGCGGCCCGTGGCATCGAACACCAACACGTTTGGCTCGCCGGTGGCCTGGCCGTATTGCATCTTGAGTGTGTCGCCAAAGTCGAGCCATACCACGGCATCGGGTGAAGCCTTCGCAATCTGAGACCGAATCGGAATGCGAATCGGGCCAGGAACCTTGCCACAGCACGCAACGGGAACCACGACCACGTTCGGCGAAATCTGGCCCGCTTTAAGATTCTCCAGCGGCACAACAGGAGCGGTTTGAGCTTTCGCGGGCGTTTGCCCCTTCGCCGTGGGATGCCAGCAAACATGCAGCGATTCGCCAATCTTGCGGCAGGCTTCCGTGGCTTTGCGATCGCCGTATACCACGATCACAACTTGACCGCGGAGTTCCGCCAGATCGGCTTTGCGATCGAATTGATCTTCGAGAACCAGATCCGCGGGCTTATCGTTTGCAAGCGGTACAGCGGGTTGTTGTGCCCACACAGGCATCGCACCTAGCGTAGCGAGCACGGTAAGGAAGAAGAATCGGCTCATACATTCCCCTGTCGAATCCGGCGTTCATCGTGTTTGAGTCGAACAATTGCAATGGCCAGGAATACCACGGCGAAGGCAGCCACAACGCCCACACTCGGGAGGACGGCACGCAGCCCAAGCCCTTCCCATGTCACTCCGCCCAAACCTCGCATGGCCCACGCGGTTGGTAGCGAGAGAGAAGCATCTCGCACCCATGCCGGTAGAAGAAACGCCGGCACCCACAGGCCACCAATCATCGAGACGCCCAGAATCACCAGAATGCTCACACTGCGGGCACGTGCCTCCGTACCGCCAATTGCCGCAACAAGCAAGCCCGTTGCCGCCGCCAGCGCACACGCCGCAACTGCCAGCAACATGAACCCAACAAGCGAGCCGGTCACGGCCACACCAAAGGCCAGATAACCGAAGCCGAACGTGACGAGCACTTGAAGCAATGCAATGGCGGCAGTGGCCAACGACTTACCCGCCAGAATGCAACCCAATGGAACCGGAGCGGCACGCGTTCGCACCCACACACCACGGCGACGTTCGCGCAGGAACATCAAGCCACTCTCCATGCCCCAGAAAAGCAAATACTGCAGGGTCATTCCACAGAAGCTGTGCGAATACGAGTTGAACTGCGAAGCAGAACCGGCGGAAGTGGCGGTCGCACGGATGCTAAAGGGCGTGGCGAACGCGGCACTCTCGGCCTCAGCCGGAAGGCCCGCGAACTTCGCCCGCGCCAGTTGCCGCATGACCACTTCCGTTACCACACCTTCGGCCCATTGCCGCTCGGCGGTTGCCGTTGGGTGGTGAAGGATTCGCACTTCCGGTTTCGGAACTGCAGAACCCGGTTGCCAGTTCTTGAGTTGTTCGAAGCCGGCTGGCAGAACGATGGCGATCGAAGGTTGCCGTTCCGGGATGGCCGCTTGCACTTCGGTTCGCGTCGCGGGTCGCGCTTCAAGGCGTGGCGATGCGAGCAACGCCGCCGCAACTTGAGCACTAAACGGGCCATCATCTTCAACGACGATGAGCGAAGGTAATCGTGATGGTGCGTTTGCGGCTTCGGCTTCGGGGCGATGGAAAATCATGCCGAACGCCGAGGCGAGCAGCACCGGCACCACGAAACACAGCATCGCCGCGCGGCGGTCGGCCCAGAAGAGCCGCCAATCCTTGGCAGCGAGCGTCAGCATCAGGCGGAACCATGACATCCGTGTCTAATCCGATGTTCAAGGTTAAGCCACACCGGTGGCGCGAATGATGGCGATTGGGCTAAGCCGGATTTCGCAACACTCGTTCCAGCGTTCCGGACGGCGTGCGATACGTTTCCAACTCGAACCCTGCCGCCAACAGCGTTCCCAACGCTCTGCCGAGTTCTTCCGGATCGGGCGCGCTGAGCCGAAGCCGGCGACCGGTGATCTCGCATTCCACGCCGGCCACTAACCGTGCCTGCGTCGCTTTCTGAAGAAAGCGTGGCGGCCGCTTGCGCAGGTGGCCATAAAGCACAGCTCGATCTTTGGCCCCACCGCGAAGTATTTCCGCCGGTGTTCCGGAAGCCACGAGCTTGCCGCGTTCGAGTATCGCCACGCGATCGCAGCCGAGTTCAGCTTCATCCAGATGATGCGTGCTGAGAACCACTGCGTGGCCGTCGTCGCGGAGGCGAGAGAGATCGGCTAATAACGCGTCGCGGCTCGCCGGGTCCAGCGCTGCGGTTGGTTCATCGAGCAACAATACGGGTGGATCGTGAATGAGCGCCGCCGCAAGGTTCAACCGTTGTTTCATGCCGCCGGAGAAGGTTCCCACGCGGTTGCGGGCGCGATCACCCAGGCGAACGCGGGAGAGCACGCGTATGGTGCGGCGGCGAAGATCTTGCCCGCCAAGCCCATACAGCCGGCCAAAGAACATCAGGTTATCCACTGCGGTCAGTTCGTCGTACAGGCCACACTCCTGCGGCACATACCCGACTCGCATCGCATAAGCAATGGGGTCGTCGCTTCGCATCAATCCTTCAATCGAAACGGTTCCCTCTGCGGGGTCCAGCACACCGGCGGCAACGGCGAGTGTTGTGCTTTTCCCGGAACCATTCGGCCCGAGCAAGCCAACGATTTCGCCACGCCGCACATCAAGCGAGACGCCGTCTGCCGCAATGCGATCGCCAAATCGCACGCGAACACCCACCAAACTCAGCGCAACCGGCGCAAGCATGACCAACCCTGTGGTAACGTTTCGTCGGGCTTTTAGCGTTGGTGCCTCATGTTGAAAAGGGCAATATGACCAACGGAACGCGGGCTTGACGGAAAACGAAGAGTCTGGGGCGGGCTGAACATGGGTTCGCCACTCGTTGCTACGAGAGCGGGTACGACATCCGAACGGTGCAGGAATTGCTGGGCCACGCGAGCGTGGCAACGACGATGATCGACATGCACGTGCTGAACAAGGGCGGTCGCGGGGTGAAGAGTCCGCTGGATAAAATGTGACCAGTTAGCGTTAATGGCCCAATTTCGGTACTACGGTGTTAGTTAACGCGGCGTGCCAACGAACACGGGTTTTTCCCGG
>JBGSLF010000007.1:0-37790 GCA_041740855.1 Gemmata sp. | reverse complement strand
CGACTTTTCGACACCCTCGCCGACCTGAAGACTTCTATCCGCAACAGCCTCTGCTACTTCCAGACCGTGAGGCAACGGGTTAAGACCATGCTTCATCACCGACCGAGAAAAAAGACACAATCAACCGGTCCGTGAATGAGACGAGCCACGTCCAACCCTCCCTTCAGAGTATTTCCCCTTGGCGGTATTCGGAAACACCGACAGGAATGTCGGTGCCACAATACGATTGCACAAAACCAGGCATGTGTGCGTTCTTCGACTTCTGGTTAGCTGTATGATCGAGCCAACCCACAAAGCTAACGGGCGGCGAGGTACAGCAGTCTGCCGCCAATTACGAGTGCGTATTCTGGTTCGGTCATCTCCTCCGCCGGAAGCAATCGAATCGCTCGGGTATCGTGAAGCCGCTTCAACCCGTTGTGGAATTCCGATAGCGTTAATTCCGCGAATTTCTCTCGCAAGGCTTCAAACAATTCTGGTAACGGGCAGTCTGTTGTCGTTCGCAGCGCCGCGCGGTTGTCCAGGTATTGCAGAGCACTCTCCCCCCATGGCACAAGCAAGCTCAGCGACTCGCCAATTGAAGGCACTTGCATCTCCGCACGCCGCAGCGCCGCATCAACTTTTGCCGCGAGTTGATCCAAACGCGTGATCAGTTCCTTGGCCCGTTGTTCAAAACGTGACGACAACGAAGCGATTTCCGATTTGGCATCCTCCATCCAGGCGGGAACGCCGGCCTTTGTGGTGGCTAGCACGTCTTTGAGTTCGCGCAGCACCGTCTTGGGCGATTCATGCTCATGAACAAATGCCACCGCCTTCGGTGTGGCCCTTACCCACTCGGTTACGATTTTGCCTCGTGTCTCGGTGCGGAGTGTTTCGAGTAACCCTTCCTTCAAAGCGAACAGCGAAAGCTCCGCCGAACTGCCCGTGCGTGAGGGGAACAAGCCGCTGAGCTTTCCCGATCGAAACAGGCGATGTTCACCCGATGCGAGCACCGCAGGCTTGATCGCATCGATTAGCAACTCCATCTGAGGCGAACCGGCAGCGTATGTTACCGGAGTGCCAAGATCCGAGGGCGCAGCATCCATACCTTCACCTGGGTGTTCATGAGGCCAATCGGGCGTAGTTTAAGCGTGTCCATGTGATGAAGAAAAGCCCAGGGAGCTCGCCGTGGCGACGACTGTAACTCACGAAAGTCTCGATAGCCCCGCACGGATCGGCTGCCCACGCATCTTGAGTGGCGTGCAACCGTCTGGCAAACTCCACATCGGCAACTACTTCGGGGCAATCAAGCAGCACATCGAGCGACAGGACCAGGGCGACTGCTTTTACTTCATTGCAGATTATCATGCGCTGACGACCCTGCGCGAAGCCGAAGAGCGTGAACAGGCAATTGCCGCCAAGAATAAACAGCTTGTCGCTCGCACCGGACGCCAAATTCTTGCGGATAACGTCCGCGATGTGGCACTCGATTACCTGGCACTGGGCCTCGATCCGGCCAAGGCGACCTTCTTCCGGCAATCCGACGTGCCAGAAGTGTGCGAACTCGCGTGGGTTCTCTCCACGGTGAGCGGAATGGGATTGCTCGAACGCGCACACTCCTACAAAGACAAAGTCGCAAAGGGTATCACTCCGAGTGTGGGACTTTTCACTTATCCCATCTTGATGGCGGCCGATATCCTCATTTACCGGTCGCATCTGGTGCCAGTTGGCAAGGACCAGGAACAGCACCTGGAAATGACCCGCGACATCGCTGGGGCGTTCAACCACAACTTCGGCGAAGTCTTCCCACTGCCCGACGCCGTGTTCAATGAAGCCGCCGTCGTGCCGGGAACCGACGGCCAGAAGATGGCCAAGAGCTATGGCAACACGATCGAAATCTTCGCGGAAGACAAGGCACTAAAATCTGCGGTAATGGGAATCGTGACCGACTCCAAAGCGGCCGAAGACGTGAAAGACCCCGAAACGTGCAATGTTTTCAAGATGATGAAGTTGTTCGCCACGGATGACGAACTCAGCAACCTGGCAGAACACTACAAGAATCCAACCCTCGGCGCTGAGAATCGAGCGGGGCGAGCGTTCGGCTACGGCGATGCCAAGAAGATCTTGCTTGGCAAGATCGACGCTTACTTCGCTCCCGCTCGTGAACGGCGGAAGCAACTCGTGAGTAACCCGGGCTTGGTCGAAGAAGCGTTAACTGCGGGTGCGAAGAAAGCTCGCGAAGTGGCCCAAGTCACTCTGCGACTGGTGCGGGAACGGGTGGGTATGCATTCTCGGCCGGTCGCGTAGTCGCATAACGACACATCCGAATCGGAGCAATCGCATGGTGAAGTTCCCCATACAGGGGTATCACGGATGCGTGGTGTTCCGTAGCGATCGTGTTTCAACAGTTCACTTACTTCTGCAAGATCGGCAGATAGTTGTTGGGCAACTGAAGGATGATCAAGGCCATTGCGGTGGCATAGACCGTGCCATGATATGGGTCGCTCCAGGTGCCGCCGCCAGCGCGTTGTCGAGAGAGAAGCTCATCACGAATGGCGGGGAGCCACGGCGTCCAGTAATCATCGCCCGCGGTCCACATCGCCAGCGCTGCGTAATACTGCCCATACCAGTAATGTTGCGGGGGAATCTCGCGGGGCGAGAATTGCCGGCCCGGCGTGAACTGTTGCAGGTATTTCAGTCCGCGCTCAATATCTTTCCCTTCGTAGATTCCCGCAGAATATAACCCAACAACCGATGCCGCAGTTCGTGCAAACGCTGAGTATCCCTGGCCCTTCCAATAGCTGAATCCGCCGTCGGGCATCTGGCACGCCTTGATATACGCGGCCCCGTTATCGATCACACTTTTGCGAACGAAGAGGCCCGAGTTTCGGGCGGCTCGCAGGGCCATCATCTGGGCGGTGGTGACAGAAACATCGGCGAACTGTGTCAGCGGTTCGTAACGCCAACCGCCCTCGGCGTTTTGCGCCGCAACGGTAAACGCGACGGCTTGTTCGAGCGCTGTTTGCACCTTCGCAGCTTTGGCCGCAACCGGGTACATGCCGCACACTTCCGAGAGAAACAGCGTGCCGAACCCATGGCTATACATCGGTGCGGGCTGGCTCGTGAGGCGACCGCCCTGGCTTTCTGCTGTGGTCAGGAAGCCGGGACTCGGTCCGTTCGCCATGCTTGCAACGAAGTCGGCTGCAAGGGCCACTTGCCGACCATACTTTCCGCGATTCGGTTGATTGCCTGCTCCCATCAAAGCGAGCGCGGCGAGAGCTGTTACGCCAACTGTCGATCCAGTGGAACGCTCGGAGAACGAGCCATCGTTCATCTGGTTGCGAGAGATGTAGTCGAGTCCGCGTTCAATCGCGGCCTGTGTATCCTGGTTGATGAACTCGGCACCAGACCGAGAGCGCGTTACACCCTTCATGGCGTTAACGGCGTTCTCGGGCATGATGGGCTGTTGTGCGTGGCTGGCCCAACCCAATGAACCGGCCGCAACACTGGTGACGCCCAGACGCAGAAAGTTCCGACGCGAGTGAGACGCAGGCATGGCAGCTACCGAGTGTGAAGGCGAATCGGTTCCGGGCAACGGTGGCATCACTTCTTTTCCGAAAGCGAAGAGTAATACATCTTCAGCAACTCGGAGTATCGTGGCATGAACTCTTGCTGATAATACTGCGTGGCCTGCTGGCGGAGTTTATCCGGCAAGTGCCCCCACGCACTTTTGACCGCGGTATCTTCTTCGGGAAGCAGCGTGCGAAGTGGTGGCGGCGGTGGATTGTTCTTGTCGTCTGGCTTTTGCCCGCCGGTGTTCTTCTTCGGTGGGTTATTCGCCTGTCCGCCATTACTGTTTTTGGGCGGCGTGTTGTCGTTCCCTCCGCTTTTCCCCTGTGGCATTTCTGGCTCTTTCGGCTGAGTTTCCTGCTTCTTCTCGCCACTACCACCTTGGCGTGGGCGGCGCTCGCGCGGTTGGTCGCCGCCCATGGGTTCTTCCATCGGTTGCGGGTCTGATCCGCCCATTCCGCCCATCGGTGGCATCTCACCTTGCTTGGAATCCTTCTTCCCATCTTTGGGAGGTGGCGGGCTATCGTTCTTGTTTTGACCCATGCCGCCATTGGGCATCATGTCTTGCTTCTTATCCGAAGGATCACCGGAGTTCTCTTTTGGCTTGTTGCTCTGATCGGGGTTTTGGTCTTTGTTGTCTTTCTGTTCATCCGGCTTGGGATTCTGATCCGGCATGGGTGGCGGGTCTTCCTGGTTCAACAGCGATTCGATGTCCTTCAGGATCTTTTCCTGCGTCTTGCGTGTGGCCTTGCCCGCGTCGGTCATGGCGAGTTTATCGCCCACATCGCGTGAGTTCTTGATGATCCGTTCCACCACTTCAAGCGGGTTCTCTTTGGCAGCGGGTTCCGGTTGAGGAGCGGGCACGCGGGTGCCATCGGGGCGAATTTCACGCGGTGGCGGTGCAACCGGCAAATCGGCTTGCACGTTCGATGCGAATGCCAAGCTGAATGAAAGAATGCCGAACATGAATGCGCGAGTCATGGTTTCTCCCGTTTGGGATCGTTGGCGGGATCGTTGGGCTGCTTGGGGTTCTCGTCCCCGTCGCCTGCTCCCGACTTTTGTTCCTGGAAGAGCTTCGACAGCGACTCGAAGAGCGTTGCGATTTCTCGCTGTGCGTCTTCGATCTCCTTCAACTCCGTGCGTTCGTCTTCGGTCAGGTTTTCTGGATCGAGTACGAGTTTGGCGAACTCGGCGGTGCGTTGGTTCAGTTCGGACTGCAACGCCCGCAAGACCTTGAGTTGGGCAAGTGGTGGCACCAAATCGCGGTCCACTGGTGTGTTGCCGGCATTGGGTGGCGGCGTCTTTGGCTCATTGGGTGGCTGCTGTGTTGGCGAGGGGCTTTTCGGCTTTGGTTCTTTCTGGTTGAGCGCTTCGAGTAACTGTTCGAGCCGGCGGGCGGCGAGATCCATCGGCCGGCGAACGCGGCGATCGTTCGCGGTTTCGAGTTCGGCATCAAACGCCAGTGTTGGGTCGATCTCTTTGAGCCGTTCCGTGATGCGTTCCGCAGCGGCGTTCATCCCCGATTGCGCCTCTGCCACCACGCGCGCGAGCACCGGGAGTGAATCAAAATCTTTGGCGAAGGCTTGCAACTCTTCCGCGAGTTTCGTTTCACGCACATCGGCAACATCGAAGTAAGACGCCTCGAGTTCTCTCTGCCAACCTTTGCCCTTGGCAACAAGTTCATGAATCCGGTTGGTTTCAACAATGGCAGCTTGCTGGCGTTCGAGTAACGCCTTGATTCGATCGGCGACTTTGCGGCGTTTCTCATCCGAGAGTTTCTGCGGAACTGTTGCCACCGTGGCATCGAGGCGATCGCGTGCGCGATCGAGGCGTTCGACTGCTTCGTTTTGCGGGCGAATTCCGGTCGCGCCTTCTTTCAGATCTGCGCGGGACGCTTGCATACTATCCAACGCACCGCGAACATCGCGCGCCGCCTGGTCGGCGCGTTCGCGAGTCAGTTGCTGCAGCAGCACTTCCGCCCGTTCAATGAGTTTCTGCTGGTCGGCCGCGAGTCTGTTCAACTCCGCATCACGCTTTGCGGCATCGGGTATGCGGGCGGCTTCAAGAGCCTTTCGCCGGAGTTCGTCTTGAGCGGCCGCCAGAGCATCGAGATCGTCTGCGCCTTTCTTCAACTTCACCAGATCGGGTGCGGTTTCCGGCGGTTTTTCTGCTAACGAATCGATGATCTTATCGAGCCGTGCTTCCGCAGAACGGAGGAAGGTAGTCGCATCGGCACGGCGATCTTTGCGGGCCGCGACACCGGCTGAGCGTAGTTCATTCGGCAGGCTTTGGCCGCCTGCCACCTTGACCGCATCGCGAAGTGCCGCGGACTCTGCGACAGCTTTGGCCGCAACGGCTTCGAGGTTGATCGCTTCCCCGTCCAGGATGGCAGCCCGAGCGTTCAGAGTCGATTTCTCCGGCGTGCCGGTTGGCAGATCGGCCGCTTTGGCTCGCAAGTTGGCCGCTTCATTCTTAACGACTGCGGCCTTGGCTCGAATCGCTTCGGCTTCACTTTCTTTCTGCCCCGCGAGTTTGTCGGCTCGCGTCATTAACTGATTGGCTTGATCCGAAGCTTGCTCGGCGCGGGTTCCGGCGCGATCCAACTCTGCGGTTGTGGCTTCCGGTGCGGTTCGTTCGAGATCGACAATCTGCCGTCGCACGAAGTCGCGGAGCAAGCGCGCCTCCCCGCGTGTTTCAACCGCACCGCCCCAAATGGAAAGCAGATCGAGGAGATCCGTAACGCCGTCTTCAACCGCTTTCTGATGTCGTCCAGCTCGTGCTAGAAGCTCGGCAACCGTGCGTTCGTTACCGGCCTGGGCGGGCTGCGAGCCAACCTGTCGCGCTTCTGAAAGTGATGGCTCAATCACTGGCAATTCGCGATCCACAAGCCGCTCGAGCACATCGGCCACGGTTCGCACGCGATCGGTGGTATTCGACCGGGGAAGGTTGTTCGCCTGAACTGTGGCCAGAAGTAAATCGGCTTTCGCTCGCACACCATCGCGATCGTCGCCGAGTTTGCCACGGATGAGTCGCTGCATCTGCTCAGAGGCAAGCAGTTGATCGCGATCCGCGGGTTGCAGGCTCCCGTCCGGTTGAGGTGCGACTTCGCCTGTTTTCTGGCGAGCATCCCATTGTTGATCGCGAGCACGAGCGAGTTCAGGCCGAATCGCAATGAGTTCTCGTTCGAGCCACGCTTCCACCGATTCCGCCGAGGCAATCCGAATCTCGACTTCACCCGTGCGACCCGGTTGTTTCGCAGGTGTGACATCATCCCAATCGTCCGCGGCACCGCGCAGAAAGAGTGTGTCGCCATCGCGCAGCGGATTGGAGCCATCTCGCGTGAGAGTCGCCAGCGGCAACACGATTCGGGCCTCGATTGAAACCGGCCGCGCGGGCTGGAAAGCGGACCACGCGCCGACAACCGCAGGGATCGCAGCAATGCTATCGCGGCTATCAACCAGTGGAAACTTTCGGATGCGGCCACTTGCCCCCACGCGGTATTCGAGGAAGCCACTACGCACGGCGTAGAGCTTATCCGATGCGGTCACATGAATCGTAATACTTGCGTCGGGTGTGAGAATGGCGGGATCTTTCCCGGCTGCGGGGCGGAGCAGATTGACGGTTGGTGATGGGTCCGGGATAAGCCGAATCTCTACCGTTCTCATGCCCGATAGACCGGTTTCATCGGTCATGCGTAAGGCATAGACACCGGAAAGCGATGGTGCGAATTCTGCCTTAAGCAACCTGCGGGTTTCGTCGAGTGACACAGCAATGTCACTCCCGATGGTGTCGGCCAGTGCTTGCATGCCCACGGCCGAGAACGGGTTGAGATGGCCCAGATGGATGAGGCCGGCGGTGGCGGCGACGGACCAACTTTCACCACTGAACGCGAGAATAGCCGATGCCAGGCGACTGTCCGCCATCGCTGTCATGCGAACAACCGAACCGACGGGAACCTCGATGGCGGTCGCACCGTCCGGCAAATCACTCGCGGGCAACCCTGTGTACTGTGGCGGAATAACGTGGAATCGCGGGCTGTGCCGTGTTCCTTCCGGGCCGATGAAGGGAACGAGTCGCGGCGGGGGAACGACATCGATCGCCTGCCAGCCGGTATCGGCGTCGTTAGAAGCGATGCGGAACTCGAAGGGCAACGCCACGCGCGCGGGTTCGATCCGAGCCGTGATCACCGCACCGTTGGGGTAATCGCCATCATTGCCAATGGAAAGCGGGAACTGTTCTTCAAACTCTTCGCCGCCATTCACGCGAAACACCACGGTTGCATGGTCTTTGATCACCCCGCGAACGACAAACTTGAGATCGAACGGTTCCCCCTTCGCGATGCGACCGGGAAACTCTTCAGGCAAAAGAATCGCGATGCGCGTTTGTGTGGGCCACGGGTGAGAACCGAATGGATCGGCGAGGCGAGTGACCGCAACGGCACTTCGTGGGGTGTTGAACAAGGAGATGGGCAGCGCAACCGCTGCGATGGCGATGCACGCCCACAGCATTTTCCAGCATCGGCCGGTTGGCACAAGTTTGTCGAAATCGTGGCGGCTGGCGGCGCGTCGTGCGGATGCGACCGCGGAATCTTGCAGTCGCCGGGATACGCCGCGTTCCTCTGCATCTTCGGCATCGAGAAATGCCACAGCCGAAGCAAGCGAGTCGTTGAGTTTGGGATATTTATCTTCAAGTTCCAACGCCACGGCGAGTGCATCAGTGCGAAGCGCCAACGCACGCGAAACGCCACGCCGCCAGACGATGCCTGTTATTGTGAGGGCAGTAATAAGGGCGAAGCCACGTGCCAACGGGGAGAGATCGAAGAGCGAATCCAGAACACAGGCCACGAGAATTACGCCCGCACCCGCTGCCAGAAAGGCGAGCAGGCCCGCAATCAGTGAGACCGTTTTGCGCGATCGCCCCAGATCCGCAAGCGTGTCTGGAAGCGACTCGCGACTACCCGGCGGGCGGAGGACCAATGCCATGGCGAGTTCTCGTGAAGCGGCAAGCCCGGAAGGGAACACTTATCATAACAGCCGCTCGCGCTTCCGCAAAAGCCACTCGGCCGAGAGCAAAAGCACAAGCAAAACAAACATCACCGGGCTATTCCACAACTGCACCGGTGGGCAGGGTTGATTCAGCGGCACCCGCTCCAGATTCGGTAGGTCGTTGAACACCTGCTCGGCGTTCGCAAGGTTGTAGTACTTCCCGCCTGAAATCGCTGCAGCCGATTCGAGATCCTGCGCGTTCAACTGCAACCGGTCCATCTCGTTCAACGGCGGGAGTACGCGTGCCACGGCGGTTGCGGGCGATTGGCCCGGTTCCGGCTCCGGGTCTGCAAGCGTGAAGCGGTATTCGCCCTCGGGAGTGCGTGCGAGCACTGTCTCATACTGCACACCCGGCCCCGGCACGCGTGCGAGTGTGAGCGTGGTCGTTTCGCTGGTGCCAATGCCCGGCTTTCCATCGGCGTTCTGCAGCGGGCTGCGAGTCAACACCACTCGCACCGGTTTGCCGGGTGGCGGCGACGGTGCCTCGACGGGAAACCGCACCACGACCGTCATCTTTTCGTCACGGCGATACTCCGTCTTGGGAAGCACTTTTAATTCAACTCGCCGAGTCTGCGATCGCGAGAGCACGCGAACCGTCTGCACCCAGAAGCGGTCGAAGTGTTCTTCGTCGTTGCGAAACCGCCACCGCCAGGTATCGTCGAACCCGAGAAACAGCACCGGCCCTAACCCCGCGAACGACTGAATAACAAGTGGGTGGTTCTCGCCTGCCGCACCGCCTTCTGCTGGGCGATTGGGGTGCGTGGCCAGCACCACGGTGTTGGGCTTTTTGCGGTAACCCTTCGCAAACCAGAACAGTGGCTGCAAGCGGTTCCAAATGCTGGAGGCTTCAACATCGTCCGGTGAGAAGCGGAACAATGGATGCTGTCGGCCTGCGGGCGTGAGTTGCGGGCGGAACCCCATTGTCGCAGTGTCGTTCCATTCCGTGGGCCGTGTCATCATTGGGTCCGGTGTCACGGGAAGCACTTCGGCAAGCGGAGTATCGGCGTATGCCGCAGGTGTGCCATGTTCGCCCGAAAGGAAGAGCAAGCCACCCCCTTTCACGCGCACGAAATCCGAAAGGTCTTGCAACGCACTATGCGAACGGGGGATTTGCTTCGGGTCCACATCGCCCAGAATCACCACATCGTAGCCAAACAATTGGCTCCGCGTGGGGAACGCTCCGCGAAGTGGCTCCGCGCTGCGATCGGTTGTCGTCCATTCCTTTGACGCACTCAAAAGAAGCACGTCGATCGCAATCCCTTTTCCGCCCAGCGATCGTTCCGATTCGCGTTCCATCAACACCTTAACGAAGCGGAAGTCGTAGCGGGGATAGCCTTCGACATAGAGCACGCGCAATCGCCGGGAGTCGGTCACCATCACTGTTCGCTCAAGTCGGTTGTTGCTCGTGTCGGTCTCGCCGGCAACAGTCGGGGCCACGAGTACAAAGGTCTTTTCGCCTGCTTCGTACGGAGTATGAGCAACAGTAACCGGAACTCGCCCTCGGGCCACATCCGGCGTGATGGTTTGTCGCCCACGTTCAACAAGCTGACCGTTTACTTTCTCGAAAAGCACAACGGAAATGGGTTCGGATGGCACTTGGCCACGGGCCACGAGGCGTGCATCGAACACAATGCGATCGCCAACGGTGATGGTGTCTTCCGCCTGAAGATCCGTGAGTTCCACGTCAGGGACTTCCCACACATCGCCCACGCCAACCAAGAAGAGCGGGACCCCCGCACGTGAAGCCTCGCGGGCGGCTTTGGGCAAATCATCGCCTGCGGTGGTATTGCCATCCGTGAACATGATCAAGGCCGCAAGTGAGCCGCCACGGAAGGATCGCAACACGGCTTCCACACCCTCGCCCAATCGCGACGATTCCCCATTGGCCTTGAGTCGGTTTATCGCGGCCTGGCCATCTGCGATATCGCTCACTTGTTCAATATCGGCGATGGGTCGGGTGGTTTCGTCGGTCGCATAAATGTGAACTTTGACTTGCTTCTGAGTCAGAAGCTGTTCCAACCAGGCGGAGTCGTTGCGTGTCAGAAGCATGCGAGCCAGTTGCAACCGCTGCGTTTGCGAGATGCCCGCTACGCCGACCAATTCTTCGGCCTTCGCCTTCACGGCCGCGTCTTTGAAATCATCGGAATGGCTCATACTGGCCGAAGTGTCGATCAGAATCACGATATCTGGCCAGCCTTCGCGATCGAACGCAAGACGCAGTTGCGGGAGCAACACAAACAACGCAAGCAGGAAGATACTCGCACGCAGAAGGCCAGGAGTGATCAACCTGTGGAAACCGGCCACGGCTCGGCGTTCAGAGCGATACACCACAACAACCAGAATCAACGCCGCGATCGCCAGGGCAATCACAATGCGGCGGTCCAGAAGAGCGTTGGCAACAAATGCGGTGAAGCCTTCCAGCCGCCAGCGCGTTCCCTCGCCGGGTTGAGCCGCCGGCACACCGGCCGAAGATTCAATCTGTTGCTGCGTTTGGTCGGGAAGGAAACCGAGCAGGTTGCCAGTTTTCTCGTAGTGCGCCAGCGTGAAGAATGCGCAACCGGCGAGCAAGAGCGGAACCATTGCGGCCGTTGTGCTGAGCAAGCGAACAGAGAATCTGCGTTCGACGGGGCGAATGGAACCGGTCGCGGTGCCCGCTCCGGCAGCGCGCGATGGCCCCCAGCGCCACGCAAGCAATAGTTCCACGACCAGCACCGCAAGAGCGACCAACACCGCAACGCGCGCGATTGTTGGCCCGTGGGGTTTCGGCCCGGACACCAGAACCGCTCCGCTCTCGGCGCTCGGTTGCACATCGCCGATCTCCGACACCACCTGAACGGCTCCAACAGATCGAATTTCACTGCCGTCGGTACGGCGCAGATCGGATTCATAACCCGCACCTGGCGCGGCTTCCACTGGGTTCACCGCGAACACTTGATCGGGGTGTTCACTCAGTCGAAGCCGGTAAAGCCCGCTCAGGCGTGTATCGCTGAAACGAGCAAGCCCGGCTTCGTCGCGCAGAATCAAGGGAAGTGATGCAGAGATACCCTCTGGTCCGTTCAGCGTCGCCGTTTGTCCCGCCGTAGCTGGCGGGTAAAACTCCTCAATAGCATCGCCAACCTGAATGGTATGCCGTCCGGGGCTGGTGGCGGCGAAACGAATGAACTCTTGCTGGAACATCAGGTATGAAGGCAATGGCGGCCAGTCGTTCCAGTCCTCATTGAAAGAGCTAGTGAACAACAGCACGCGGCCGCGATGGCGAAGGGTTTCGACCAGTGCCGCGTCCGGTTGCTTCGATCCTGCCGAACCCACAGCAACGGGCGGCGCACCGGCGGGAACGAACGAGAGAATGCGTCGGGCACGGCCTTCGAGCGATGTTTCCAGGCCCATGTAAGTGCGAAACGGAGCCATGATCAGCCCGCCGCGGATCTTCTCGTTCAGGAAGAAGAGAAGGGGGGGCTTGCGGTAATCTTCTTCGTCGGCGGCGAGGCGGAAGCCAAGATCATCTGGCCCGGTCGCGGTGATCACATTACCCAGCGGCGCAGGCAAGATCCCTTTGCCATCGTCGTAGAGAATGCGGTTATACGCCTCGCGATTGGCCGCAGCGTTCGGCCCAAGCCCAATCACGACACCGCCGCCCCGCTTCAACAGGGCATCGAGTTTGGTAACCAGTTCGGGTGTTGGCGTTGGAATGTCGCAGAGGTATACAACGTTCACGCCACTGAGATCGCCCGCGGAGGGGTCGAGGAATTCGGCCGGCGTCATGCTTCGTGGGCGGGCCGGCGTGTCGGCGGGTCGTGCGTCGGGTGGATAGAGCGCACGCTGAAGATATCCCGCACCGCGTCGCAACGGAGTGGGATCGGCCTTCCCATCGACAAGGATGGCGCGAAGCCCATCACGCACGGTTATAGAAAGCGATCGGGCATCGTCGGCCGGTAGATCGTCCGGTTCCAGCAACTTCACTTGCAAGACATGGTTGCCCTTCTCCAGGAATCGCACTTTCCCGTCTAAACCGAACGTGATGGTGGCCCGCCCGCCCGCTGGAACCACCTTGAGTTTCTGCTGCTCGATGGGCACCAGCGCATCGGGTGCCGCCGGTCGGCCGACAAGCAGTTGCACGACCACGTCCTGACGATCGGTGCGGCTGAAGTTGGCGACAACCGCCGTCAGGATGCCCGGTGAATCGACAAAAGGAAGTGGGTCTTGGAGTTCAACAGCGGCGATGGCGAGGTTTTCGGTGTCGGTCCGCGCGAGATCGACCACGACCACCTCGGACCGCGCGAAGATTCGCTGCCAGGTTTCTGGCTGTGGCGCATCGGTATGCGGCAGTGCGTTGGCCCATGCGGAGCGCTGCAGATCGGTGAGGAACGTAACTTGCCGGCGCGGGTACGCACGCGGCGAGCGAGCAAGGATTTCCGCGACTGTTCCAAGCACCGAGGCCACATTGGTGGCGGTGTGCGTTGGCTTAATCTTCTTGAGTTCTGCAATCACTTTATCGGGATCGTTGGCCGGCCCGGGCACAAGCGTCTCAATCCCACCGTTAAGCACGAGAACCGTGAAGCCGTCGCCCGCCCCGCTTGAACGCACCAGATCTTCCGCAACCACCAGGGCATTGTCGAACCGCGTTCGCCCTTCATCGCCGCGCGTGTTCATGCTGAGCGAGGCGTCGAGAATGATCACATGGTGTGTGCGGGGAACGTTAGTGGTAGTTTCGGTGGCTCCGGGGCGAATGGCCTGCCAGAGCGGTTCGGCCCAACTCGTGGCCGCGACCATTGCCAAGAGCGGCAGCAGAATCGCCAGCACACGAAGCGCGAGCAGCAGCCACTGATCGATCCGGCGGCGATGCCGGCGCTCGGCCACCATAAGGAAGCGGATGGCCGCCCACGGAACAATCTGATACCGCTTGCGGAACAGCAGGTGAATCAGGAGCGGCACGCCCACTGCGGCCGCAGCGGCACCGGCGGCAAGTCCGGGAGTGAATACAGCGAACGAAGTCACGATTGCAGACCGTCCGGGTGCTGGTTCAAGTGTGATCGGGCCGCGGCGAAAGCGAAGACTGAGCCACGCGGCAGACCGGGGAGAGATCCGGTGTATCTCTCACAGTATGACCGACGCGGATGCCGGCGACCAGAGGCCATTGCTCCGACGTGACAATTCTGCCGCGAAGATGCGTGATAGTGTCAGAACATCTCTTCAAACTCCGATGATCTACCGTTGCGTGGAAAGCAGTAACAGCCGGAACACTTCGCCCAGAAAATCGGCGACAAACTCTTCCATTCCCGGTGAGGTCTGTTCCGAGTTACCGGCAACATTGAGTACGCGAATGCCTGAAGATATGAGCCACTCCGCCACTTCGACCGGACCCACGTCGTTTCCAACTGTGACATCGAAACAAGGCTTGTTGTGCCGCTTGCACAGTTCGAGTGTGAGCGCTTCGCCGGGCGAATGCCAGTTCGTCGCGAATCGAAGTGTGGCATCGGCATTTTGCACATTCAAAGCCGTGCGTGGGGCGTACGAATCGCTATCGTTTTCGCGTATTCCGTATCGCTCTGCGAACTCGGGGTGTTGGCCATCGAGTGCGAGAAATCCACGCGGCATCCAACCGCCCGTGGGAATGCCATATATCTTTGCAGTGATTAGTGCCGCGCGATCCGCACCCGTTTGCCCACCGGAAATGACCCGTTCCAGTGGCATGCCCACTCCGCTAATAACACACGTTCTCAGATGCGCGGCTTGAGACGATACGCCATTCCCGCGTTGCGACCGAAGACCTTCACGAATGCATCGCCGCCTTTGGATTTCACATACTGCGAAGCCAGTTCGTACACTGTGTCGAAACTCGCAAAGGTATTGCTGACCGGCCAGTTCGATCCGAAGATCAAGCGATTGGGGCCAAATGCTTTGAAAAGGTGATCGAGTGTGGGCGTGTAAAACGCGAGATCTTTCGGCGCTTTGCCATCACGTTTGCGGCTCCCTTCAACCAGTGCTGAAAGCTTGCAGAAAACGTTCTCGCCCGCATCGCCTGCCGCTTTCACCGCCGAACGCCACGCTTCAGGCGGTTCCTTGCCATCAATAACCGGATTCCCCATGTGGTTCATCACCACTCGCAATTTAGGTAACTTTTCGCTCAATGTGGCGGCGTGGTGCAACGAATCCGGCCCGCCGTTGATATCGAGTGTCAGCCCGTTGTCACTCAGAAGCTTGAGGCGATCGAACTGCTCAGGGGTTTTGATCGCAATTGCGACCGCTCCCGAGTTCACGCGAATACCGCGAAACACAGAGTTCTTGGCGAACCGCTCCAGGTTGCGAGCGAAGTCTTCATTATTCAGAGGAAGGTTCCCAACCACTCCCAGCAAAAATGGCTCATCTTTGGCCACGTCCAGCAACCACTGATTATCTTCGAGCCAGGGGCTGGCCTCGACGACCACCGTGCCCGTTATCCCATGTGGCTTCGCGAGCTTCTGATATTCCGCCGGCAGCACGGTGCGATACAACGCCTTGTTATCCTTTCCCGGCCAGGGGACGCCTTCTTTGCGAGTGGGATCATAGAAGTGCGTGTGGGTATCGATCACTGGCGGCTTGTCTTTGTTAGCGTCAGCAGATGCTGAACGCGATGCCAAAGCAAGGCTAGCCGCGAGTGCTTCACGCCGAGATATGATTTGTGTGATCATGCCACGACCTCGCGAATGACCTTGCCGAACACATCCGTGAGGCGAAAGTCGCGACCCGCGTGGCGATATGTCAGCTTCTCATGATCCAACCCCAGGCAGTGCAAGATCGTGGCCTGCACGTCGTGAATGTGAACGCCGCCTTCCGTGGGGTGGAAGCCGAAATCATCGGTTTTCCCATGGCAAACGCCCGGCTTGATGCCGCCGCCGGCCATCCAGATGGTGAACGCTTGCGGGTGATGATCGCGACCGAGTTTTCGCCCAAGTAACAGATTCGATTCCACCATGGGCGTGCGGCCGAATTCGCCGCCCCAGATGACCAGCGTGCTATCGAGCATTCCGAGCCGCTTGAGATCGGCGACGAGCGCCGCCGATGCGCGATCGGTGGCAGCACAGTTCTTCTTGAGATTGCCGGAAACATCCGAGTGGGCATCCCAGCCTTCGTGATAAATGTTAATGAACCTAACGCCGCGTTGAACCATTCTTCGCGCGAGAAGACACGCGCGGGCGAAGGATGGCTTCTGCGGATCGGCCCCATACATATCCAGGATTTGCTTGGGTTCTTTCGCAAGGCTCATCAGTTCCGGAGCTGCGGTTTGAAGGCGAAACGCCATCTCGTACGCCGCGGTGCGGGTGGCAATTTCCGGGTCGCCCACCACACCGAGCCGCGATCGATTCAAACCGGTAATGAGTTCGAGTGTGTCCGCTTCGGTATCTTGATCGAAGCCCGGTGGCGAAGACACATTCAAGATCGGATCGCCCTGATTGCGGAAGCGCGTGCCGGCATACACCGTGGGCAAGAAGCCGCTCGACCAGTTCGCGCTTCCTCCGCTAATCCCACTTCCCGTAGACATCACCACGAACGCGGGCAAGTCGCGTGTCTCGCACCCGAGGCCGTAAGTCGCCCAACTACCGATACTCGGGCGGCCCGGTTGTGCGAAGCCGGAGTTGAAGAAGATCTGTGCCGGTGCGTGATTGAATTGATCCGTGTGCACCGCCTTCAACACGGCGATATCATCTGCAACTGTTGCCAGACGCGGGAGCATTTCCGAAAGCTCTAGCCCGCTTGCGCCGTGCCGGCTGAACCTGAACTGCGGCCCCAGCACTGCGGCATCTGGGCGAATGAACGCGTAGCGTTGGCCGCCGATTACTTCCGGCGGGATCGGTTTACCTTCCAGTTTTTGCAATTGCGGCTTGTAGTCGAACAGATCGAGTTGGCTCGGCGCTCCAGCCATGAACAGATGAATGACCGCCTTGGCTTTTCCCGCGAAGTGCGGCTTCTTGGGTGCGAAGGGATCATTCGCGTGAGTGGGCGATTTCGCATCTGCCGCGGCACGAGCATTCTCTGCGAGCAGCGATGCTAACGCGACCTTGCCCACACCATAGCCGCAATTGCGGAGGAAATGTCGGCGGGCGTGGAGTGAAGAGAGTGTAGTGCTCATAGAGCCACGATAGCGAGTTGCAGGTGGCTTCGCTACCGTTGCGCCGGCGAGAGAAATGCCGCGAGGCAGATGCCGCACGAGAACGCCGCTCGTGTTACATCTGCCTCGCAGTTCGCAATTCGCACACGATCACCAGTTAAACTGCATACCGAAGCTGATCCCCTGAATAAAGAACTCCGAGGATTTGAACAACGGCTGCGGCTGTGGTGTGCCGGGAATCGGGCCAGGATTATCCGGGAACAGGAAGTTCGGAACACGTGCGGCATCGATGCTGGTATCGATCGCAGCACCCGGTCGCAACGCATTGCCTAGATAAAGGAAGTTGTACCCGACGAAGAGTTTCATCCGCTGCGTGAGCTGGAAGCCCACATTGAGGCCCACTTCAGGAACCACTGCGAACACATTGTTGGTGTAACGGCCAATGTTCGCACCCGGAACCGCGAGCAAGCCGCCAGTATCGGTCACTCTCATACCATTCGCGGTGATTAGTGATTGACCTCCGCTTACTGTTAGCGTCTGCGTCAGGTTACCGAACGCGACCGTGGCACGGCCATCCAAGGTCCAACGGCCACGCCGCAGCTCGCCGATAAGACCAATCTGGCCGCCGTGGAAATCGTTGCTCGCACTGAAACTATCGTAAACCGTTCCCGTGATAGCCGGGAAGCCGCCGTTGATGGTTGAAAGTGGGCGAGCAAAGTTCTCGGTGATGGTAAGGCTTTCCTGAATGTTCAAGTAGCGATAACCCACAATCCCATCGAGCCGGGCGCACGGATTGCCCATCAAGAACCGGCGGTAATTGGCTTCCGCCCCCCACACGCTATTCGCCAGACTGACCACAACACCACCCGTCGCACCGCGGCTGAGATCGGCGATGATCTGCGACGTGGAACCGGTGTTCTCTGGAGCCGTGTTGGGGTTCACATTGAAGAACGGCCGCGCCAACAGTGCGTGTTGGTTGGAGGTCGCGGTCCAGTTGCTGGTCGTCTCGTTGAGGAAGAAGATCCGTGCATCCACCCCGCGAACTTCATTGTTCGTAAACCACCAGCCGCCACCAATCCGGAAGCCGGAATGCATGGTCTGGCCGAATGGGCCTTCGACAAGCGTCTGCGTATCGCCGTTGCCCAGTTGACCAAAGAACTGCGGCGAACTCGTGGTTACGAGCGGTGGCACGTTGGCCCGCTGTGTCCACCACATCAGATACTCAGATGTGCCATACCAACGCCCGCACCCTGCAACACGGCCAACCGCGGCATCAAGGCCGGGCACGCCAAGTGGAACGCCATCTTGAATCGGGCAATCGGCTCCAGGCGGAACGATGAAAGTGCCACCCTGAGGGAAGCTGCCGCCCGGCGCATAGCCGCCGCCAAGATTTAACCCACCGCCAGGGTTGAACGTGCCGCCGGGTGGGGCAACCGAGGGCACTAACGTCGGTACGCCTTGCATGGGTACCGGGTAACTTGGCCCAGGTTGCGCGGAGGGAAAGCCGCGGTCTTCTGTCACATTAGGCGTTGGCCCGGTGACAATTCGTGGCATGGCGACCGGCGGGCTAGCCGGCAGTGCTGAAGGAGTGGGCATAGGCGTTGGTACGCCCGAATCGCTCTGCCGGGGCGTGAGCAATCCAACCGGCCTGATCCGCGAATCGACCGGTGCATTATCCGGAACCGCAACCGGCCGGCCGAGCCGTGCGGTTCGTTCTGGTGCGGGAGCGTTGGGGCGTGGGTACTGTGCTGCAGCGGGGGAGGCAAAGACCCCGGCAGCGAGACCCAGACCGGTAAGTAGTATCCGGTGCATGGAACGGAGTCCTCCTGACACGCCGACCGACCGGCACGATTCTCGGCCGGGTTACGTCACATCACTTCTGTATTCGACGCGGCAATCTTGGCCGACACAGGCCGTTTCGCCCGAACTGCTACTTCAAGATTGCAACGGGCCGTTAGAACCGGAAATATCCCATCTTGCCTGTAACCGCACCAGTCCTCGCGACCGCCCTTATCGCTGGAATTCTCCTCATCTGACTGTTCGCTGTGAAATGTTGCAGCCGCACAATCCGCCTGGCCGAAAGAATAAGTACGCCCCGTGCAGATGTGTGGATTCGAGCTAAACGGGACGAGGAGATTGGTCATGGCTGCCCGCAAGAAGCGCTGGAAAACAATCCTCCCAACTGTCACGCTCACCGCAATTCCATTTGTGATTCAAGCGCCTAACGTATATGCGTTCTTCCCTCCAGTGGTTCCACCCGTACCCGTTGTGGTTCCGCCATTGGTGCCTCCACCCGTGATTGTGGTTCCACCAGTAGTGCCGCCCGTGATTGTCGTGCCGCCGGTGGTGCCGCCGGTGGTGCCACCCGTGATTGTGGTTCCGCCAGTCGTACCACCTGTGGTTCCTCCGGTTGTAGTTCCGCCCGTGGTGCCGCCGGTCGTTCCTCCGGTTGTGGTTCCACCTGTAGTTCCGCCAGTGGTGCCTCCGGTGCTTCCTCCAGTGGTTCCGCCGGTAGTGGTGCCTCCGGTGGTGCCGCCTGTTGTTGTGCCTCCAGTCGTTCCGCCCGTGGTTCCGCCTGTGGTTCCGCCAGTAGTAACGCCGCCAATTGTGACACCGCCGCAGTGCCCCACATACACTTGCTACGTACCGATCATTGTGATCGCACCCGTTTGCGGGAACCCGTTCTTCCCGCCACACATGCCGCCCGTCATCGTGCCGCCAATGTATCCGCCGCCCATCGTGGTGCCTCCGAGTTGCGATTGCTCGCCGCCGAGTGCCGTGCCAGAACCGACTACTATCGTAAGCGGGCTAATTGGCCTGGCAGCACTCGGCGGTTATCGCCTGACACGTGGCCGCGGTCGCAAAGAAGATGCTGATGGGGCTACCGATGCTGCGGGCGGTTCAAACGGCTGATGCTTCGCCTTTGAACATTGTGAAGCGAGGCAGTTCGAGATTCGTTGCTTGAACTGCCTTCGCCGCATCAATGGCGCGTGTGAATGTGAAGCGCGACAGCAACTCCTTCAACCGGTTTGTGGTCCGGTGCATCCCCACATAGGTTCGCCACCGAGCGATGCGCCCCAACGGCAATCGCGGTTGTTCGGGATCGAATTCCCACGGGTGGAAGTAAAGCATTGCGACCGATGGAACCGGTTGCTCGTTGGCCTGTCGCAAGCCCGCCCGCATGATCGCAGGCGGAAACAACCGGAAATAGCCACCGCCGGCCACGGGAAGATTCCACTTTAACAAGCGATAGGTGAGCGGGGGCAACTCCAGGATCTCACGCACGCGACCCACGGCGATGAACGGACTACGCGGGGCATCGGGAATGCCGTAGCGATCGTGTCGCACAGGAAAGATGGACGAATCGTATTGGAAGCCGCAATCGGCCAGCACATCCGTGGCCCAGGCCGTTGCTCGCATCACGCTGAATGTCGGGGCGCGAAAGCCAACGACTGCCGCACCGGTCACATCTTCGAGCGCTTCCTTACTTCTCAGTAAGTCTTCGCGGAATGTTTGCGGCGTGAAGTGATGCACGCGGCGATGGTCCCAACTGTGGGAACCCACTTCATGCCCCGCGTTATGAATATCTTTGACAAGCGATGGGTGGGTGCGGGCGATCTCGCCGACAATGTAGAAAGTGGCTTGCACATTGGCTCGGGCGAGTAGTTCGAGCAACATCCGCGTGGTTCGTTCCATGCGCCGGGCATACTCTTCACGCACATTCGCCGGGCACGAGAGCTTGGCTGCGGCCTCGATCCGATAGTGCTCCTCGACATCGAAACTGACAACCCGCAACGGCTCCACGCTCGCGCCTCCATGGCTTTTCTGGTGTTTGGCCAATTTTAGCGATTGCGGGTGTCAGTAGTAGAATCGCTGGCGAATGTCACCCGGCTGTCACAAGGCTGCCGTGCACAAGTTGCCCTTCCAGACTCAGTACGGACGCATGCCATTTGCCTGGCATCTCGGAGCGATGCTCTTCGCCAGTGCCGGCGGGTGGCACGGCGGTCCATGGTCCCGCTCGAAGCGAATCGAGTGCGGCTTGCACATCGGCGGGGTTTGCGGGTGTGGCGTCCTTTTCTTCCAGAGCATCGAGTGCCACGCCACCAATGAGCCGCGGCCAAACCTTCTGGCACGTTTGCGGGGCATCGAACAGATCCGCCGCCACAACCTTCCCACCAACCACAACCACCAACCCCGCAGCCCCCTCCGGGTAGTTCACCTCTGCGACGGCCTTATCAGTCCTGGGTTTGTTGGCGGACATGGTGTCGGCCATCGCCATGGTTGCCGATTCCGCGCCGAGCGAAGACATCTGTCGGCTCACTTCGTTCCACACCGCACCTTGATCGGAAGCATGGCCAGAACCCGCGCGTGAGGCCCGGGACACCGAGCCTTTCAGCACGCTTCGCAATTTCGGGGAAGAGTGGAAGTCCGAAGAGTTGAATGTCTTCGAGACATGCCGCCATCGCCCTTGCTCGACGCAACTCACCGGTATCAGGGTGCGCGATTTCGCGGCCACGAACACACTGGTGTTAAGAACGCGGTTCTGCTTCGCCCCACGGAGTTCCTGGCCTTCCAGAAACAACAAAAGCGTATCGCCATTGTTCGCCACCACCAGTTGTGGCACGCTGCCGCTCTCGCTCACTTCTTCCACCACCGCAGTGCCATCGGCGAGTGCTTCATCCGCCAGACGATAAGAAACGGGAACAGGTGAATCGAGAAAGAGGGGGAAGACCGCGAGGCGGTCGTGCGTAATCGGATCACCAACGCGAACGGAAGGAACGGCAACCATGGGAAACCTCGTGACGTGGGGCATCGAATCCGGAGAAGTGGTCCGCATAAGAGCGACACTTCCGGGGCGACGCAGGTTCGCAACACAGAACAAAGCCGAGACGAACGTGAGATGAGCAGAGGGGAAGTGCCGCGAGCGGTAAGTGATGTGCCTCACCGCTCGCCCAAGAATCTTTACTTCTCCTCGATACAGTACAGGGCACTCTCCCCGCGAAGGAACAACTGCTTGCCAACCAGAACGGGCGAGGCATCGATCGGTTCGTTCAGCTTGTTAATCGAGAGCACATCCAGCGTGTTCCCCGCTTTGAGCACAACCGTGGTTCCTGCGCGGTCCGTGAAGTATACGCGACCCGCGGCGGTAACAGGTGAAGCGTAGAAACTGCGAACTTGTGGCAAGCGCTCTTTCTCGAACACGGGCTTGCCGGTCTTGGCGTCCAGAACCGTGAGCGCTTCGCCATTCAACGCGGTGAAATAGAGCTTGTCCCCCACTAGTACCGGCGAGGGCACATACGGTGTGCCAGCGGAATATCGCCAGTTCACTTTGCCCGTGTTGCCAAGATCCCCCTTGGAAGCGAGTGGAATGGAAATCGCTGCCGCGCCTTTGTAGCCACTCACGCTGATTACCGAATCCTGAAACTTGAGAACGGAAGGAATCGGGTTCACGGTCATTCCCGCGCATTCCCAGATGATGTCTCCCGTGGCCAGATCGTAACTCCGCACGCGGGTGGTGCCGTTGGTGATCACTTGCTTCTTGTCGCCATGTTCCACCACAAGCGGCGTGGTCCAGGTCGATTTCTCATCGCGCTTCGCCACCCAACGATCTTTTCCGGTGTTGGCGTCGAGGCAATACAGTGCAGAATTCGCTTCTTGATCGTAGTTGACGAGCAATGAACCATCCGCAACCACAGGCGTGACCGCTTCGCCCCAACCTAAGCGACTGTGCAGCGGGCCAAGATCACGCGACCACTTGAGATTGCCATCGAAGTCGTAGCAATAGGTGCCGAACGAACCAAACGACGCATACAGATGCTTGCCATCTGTGGTAGGCGAGCCGGCCGCGTAGGAGTGCGTTTCGTGCGTTCCTTCGTGCGGCACACGCTCCGCAGCAACTTGTTCCCACAACTTCTTGCCGGTTTGGCGATCGAAGCACAGCACAATGAAACGGTAGAAGTTCGCCGGTGGTCGCGTCTTGGTGTCGAAACGCGGATCTGGCTTGGGAAGCTCCGATTCCTTGGCAATGCGATCGGTTTTCACGGCCGTGAGCACGAAGATGCGATCTCCCCACACAACAGGAGTCGCACTCCCTTTGCCAGGGAGTTCGGCCTTCCACTTGATGTTGGTCTTTGCGTCCCAAGTTGTGGGCGGGTTGGCGTTGGATGAAGACCCATCCGCATTTGGCCCGCGCCACTGATGCCAGTTGTTTGCGGTATCTGTTGCGAAATCTCCTGCGAACACGGTTCCGCAGCCCAACAGGAACAATAAGCCGAGCATGATGGGACGCATCATGAGTCTCCGAGATGATCCGGGATAAGCCTGCTGAAATCATACCACGGAGCACCGGAATCGTTACAGAGATACAACTCGAATCGGCGTGCGGTATGCTCTGTGGTGGAACACTACCGGCCGGCTCGCAGTGCAACATTGGTCTGTCGTTATCAGCGCGGTCATTCCCGAATTTCGATCGCTGCTATTCTCCGGAGGCTCGCATGCCACACGTTCTCTCGGTTCTGTTTGGCACGCTTGGGGTAACCACGTTTATGGTGCTACCCTTCACACTGTCGCAAGCGAAACAGGAGAAGAAAGCCAAGGCGGCGGAGCAATGGAAAGCCCCGGCACTTCCTGGTGGCAAGGAGATTGTCACAGATACCGCGGATGCGTTCATTCAGGTGCCAACAGGTGTGACACTCAAGGATGGCGTCACGCTCGCCAAGGCCGCGCCAACGATCGACTTCGCCTACTTCCCCGGCCAAATTTACGCTGGCAAACCGTGGTCCGCGTGGGGCGAAAGCACGGTTGTTGATGGGAAATACTATGCCAGCGTTGGCGATCATCTCGCACCCGCCGGCACCGCGTATGTGTATGAATTCGATCCCGCCAGCCGATTATTTCGCCAGCTTATCGATGTCAAGAAAGTCTTGGCGTTGCCGGAAGGGCATTACGTTCCGGGAAAGATCCACACGCAGCTCACGATTGGCCGCGATGGTTGGCTGTATTTCGCCACGCATCGCGGCTCCACGCGCGTCACCACAGATGAGTATCACTTCAAGGGCGATTGGATCTTGCGAGTGAATCCGAAAACGGGAAAGTCCGAAGTGGTGGTGCACGGACCGGTGCCGAAACACTGCATTCCCACCGGCACGCTCGACCCCGACCGCATGATTTATTACGGCGGCACCGCACCGGGCGTGGGGAAGGACGACAGCAATACTATTCACTTCTTTGCGTACGACATCAAGAACCGCAAGCTCCTGTGCGATGTGCCGGACGGCCCACAACGCGCCATGATCTTCGCGAAATCGACCGGGCGGGTTTACTACATGCAGGCAAGTGGTGGCGGGCTGATGCGCTACGACCCCGCGAAGGGTGGCGATCCGGTGAAGATATCCGGTGAGATTGGCTTGCGAGCCGCTTCCGTTGAATCGAAAGACGGCATCGTGTACACGGTCTCGAACGGGCAGGGCGGACGCGAACCGGTGCTTTATGCCTTCGATACGAAGAGCGAGAAGATTACTGATCTTGGCCCCGCCGCGGTGGGAAGCGTTGGCTACATCACCGCGCTCGCGCTCGATCCCACCGGCCGCTTCCTTTACTACATCCCCGGTGCCCACGGCGGGGCGGATAAAGATGGCTCAGCAGTCGTGCAGTACGATACCAAAACACGAACACGCAAAGTCATCGCGTTCTTGCACCCGTTCTATCGCGAGAAATACGGTGTCGCGCCCGTTGGCACTTATAGTTATGCTTTGGCTGGGCACGGAGAGTTGTTCGTGACGTGGAATTCGAACCGGGCGGGGCGAGCGTGGGACACGGTTACCATGACTCGCATTGTGATTCCCGAATCCGAACGCACGGGAAAGTGACATTCAAAATGCCGAACGGGAGGTGATTCCCTGCCCAAAAGGTTGGGGGAATCGCCTCCCGTTCGTGTAGCAGATCGTGTAGCAGAAATATTAGACTGCGCTATTGATCGGGGCCGATTGCCAGCCCTGTTCCGCTTCGTCGCAGTCCCTGTTCAGATGAACCTGATCATCAACGGATTCTACCCAATCGAGTGGTATCCAGTGGTGTTCCCCGCCCGCTTTTGGGTCATTCTTGGTCAGTTTGATCGAGTTGGCTTCGACCCGATCCACGGTCCCGAGTTGATTGCCACAGGAACCGACGACCTCCATACGTTCGCGGATGTTATTAGTATCCTTCATGATGTATCCTCCTGGTGGTGCCGTTTCGTGCCGCGGGCTCCGGCAAGAGGAGACTGTGCACATCGCGTGCCGTAAAACTTCAGACGCCACGCCGTTCCATGGCACGCATCACGGACAGATACTGCTGACCTGTGCGGCGTCGATCGACCACCGAGAGAGCATCAATCACACCCGGAACGTAAAGCATCAGGGTGAGGCCGAAGTTCGTCGCGGCGCGAGAGGGCGAGTCGGCGAGCAGAACAGCAAGTGGCGGGCAGATCACGGCAAGGACGGATAACACGACAAAACCTCCAGCGGGCGATCATCTTCTGTAGTTAGCATACCGCCGAAGGTCTGAGTTCTTGCTGAGCACCAACTTAAATCTTCATGAGAAAGTCGACAATCTTGCGAACGTGAGCCTGATGTGCCATGGGTTCCTTCACGCAGAAAGCTGTAAACGAAAGCGCCCGGTGTAAACACCGGGCTGAGAATTACTTATGGTTTGCAAAACGCGACGAGCGAATCACGGGCCGATGGCTTCGCCACCGCGTTCGCCGGTGCGAATGCGGACAGCATCTTCCAGCGGAAGCACGAAGATCTTCCCGTCGCCAATGGTGCCGGTGTCTCCGGTTCGGGCCGCGTGAACGATGGCTTCGATCGTGGCCTCAACGAATGGCTCGTTAACGGCGATCTCCAACTTCAGCTTTTGCACGAGCCGAATCTGCACTTCGGTGCCGCGATACACCTCGGTAAATCCGCGCTGGCGACCGCAACCGCGGACATCGCTCACGGTCATGAGGTAAACATCGCGTTCCGCGAGAGCCATCTGCACGTCTTCGAGCTTCTCCGGCCGAATAATCGCAACTACAAGTTTCATGTGAAGTATGGGTGGTTAGTGTGTTGATGTTTGGGAGTGAATACGGGTGATGGAAGTCGGTAACAGCTTAAGTGCAGGCGATGATTGTGGCATCGCCTGCATTCGCCGACACTCACACTTGCACAGCCCGCACATCCTTGGCGAGGCGTTTGGTGAACAGCGAGGACAGGCGTCGGGCCAGTTCGGTCGGGTCGCCGCCGCGGCAGCGGAACGTGGAACCGCGAACGGTTGTCACATGCGGATACACCGCCAGGAAATCCGGATCGACTGGGCCTGCACTCGGCTGACAGAGATCCGTCCAGACCTTGATCAGCTCTTTGCTATCGGCCCCGACGATCTTGAGTTCAAACCGGCCGTTACCCTTCGGAATGCTGGCAGCACGCGGTTCAGTGCTAATCACCGCGACCGATTCCGTCGCTGCGCTGAAATCGAACCCGACTTCATCGTGTTCGGTTCGGTCTAGACCTTCCGATTCACCCTTCGCGTTGGTCCGGAAGTTCCCCAATGTCATCGCTTGTACCAAGACACACAGCAGCAGACTGAGCACGAATGCGTAGACCACGGAGAACACCGCCGCCTTGGTTTGGATGATCAACTGAGAAGTGGCACTCTTCTTGTCTTTCCCGCCGTTCGCCACGTCGTCTTGCTTATCAGCCAACTCCTGAAGTGATGTAAGCTCCGCCTCCAGTGCTTTGGCGGTTGCCTCCTTATCCTCCTTGATCTCCTTCGCTTCGGAAACGGCCTCCTCGGCGGCGGCCTTTTCGGATTCGGCTGCTTCCATCAACTTCTTCTCAGCGGTATCAAGTGATTTCGCAGCTTCCTCGACTTTGGTCTTGGCATCGCCAATCAGCTTCCCGTTATCCTTCTTGAGTTCTTCAAGCCGGGCGCGATTGGAAGTGAATGCGAAGAAGCCATCCGTCCCCACATTATTCACGAGCGTGGAGCAGAACAGACCCGTAAGGATCGCACCCACGAAGCCGCCCACACCGTGCACGCCAAACGCATCGAGAGAGTCGTCGTAGCCGAGCAGATTCTTCACCGCGACCGCAAGGTAACACAGCACACTTGCCGCCAGCCCGATACACAACGCCCCGCCGATGGAAACGAAACCGCTCGCCGGTGTCACTGCGACCAGACCAGCCACAATACCCGACGCCAAACCCAAAGCGGTTGGTTTGCCCTTATGTAGCCATTCCACAATCATCCAGCCCAAGCCGGCCGCCGCAGCAGCAGCTTGTGTGGCAGCAAAGGCCGATGCCGCCAGTGCGGTGCTTCCTACTGCGCTACCGCCGTTGAATCCAAACCAACCGAACCACAGCAAGCCGGCACCCAGAAGCGTCAGCACCATGCTGTTCGGGTGCGCGATCATCTTCGGGTATCCTGCTCGTTTGCCGAGCACCAGGCAGCACGCCAGCCCGGCCATGCCTGCCGCGATGTGCACAACCGTGCCACCGGCAAAGTCCAAGGCTCCCATCATGCCCAGGAAGCCAATTGCGCTAAGCCCCCGGTTCGCGGCCACGACGCTCGGATCGAACCAGTCGAATGCCCAGACCATGTGCGCCAGCGGACAATAGACGAACGTGACCCACAGAATCATGAAGATGCAGAACGGCCAGAAGCGGATACGCTCGGCGATGGCACCCGAAATCAATGCCGGGGTGATAATGGCGAACATGCCCTGGAAGATGACGTGAACGTACACAGTGACGTTCAAGCCCGGCATCATCTCGGTCGCCTTGATTCCTTTCAAGAAGACGAGATCCCAATTCCAGCCCACAAGCCCGCCGTTCTCAACACCCAAAGCACTGATGTGGAAAACACTTGGCCCGAACGCAAGCGCATAGCCCACCGCCAGCCAATACACGCCGACAACCGCCAAAGCGGCCATGCTTTGCATCATGGTGGCGAGCACGTTCTTGCGGCGAACCATACCGGCATAGAAAAGCGCCAGGCCGGGGATCATCAGCAGCACAAGAGCGGAGGATGTGAGCATCCACGCGGTATCGCCGCGCTCCGAGCCTGCCGATGCAGCCGTCGATACTTTGCTCGTCCCGTCTTCGTCGAGCACTTCAGCCTTTAACTGACTCAGGCTTTCCTTCATCTCAGTCAGCGAATCCGTCAACTTTTGGGGCACATCGGTGGATTTGGCATTGGCGGCCGCTTCCACCTTTAACAGCGCGTCCGAGGTGTCCTTCAGGGCCTGTTCTGCCTTCTTTGCATCCAGGGCGACCTTCGATTTCAACTCGGCCAGAGCAGTCTTTAAGTCTGCCACATCCTTGGGATCGATCACCGCCCGCGGTGGCGGAATCTCATTCTTAGTCTTGGTATCTTGAGAATGTGCCCAGTTCATGGGCACGACGAGGCATGCCAGAAAGAGGCTCGCGGTGAAGAGAAACCGACGAGGATGCATTGTCTCACCTTTCAGTTCAAGAGTTAGGCGGGATCTACCCACGAAACAGGCAGTTAAATGCTGATGATTGCCATCGCGCACAATCAAATAGCAACAGCAGAGTTGATGCCGTGGGCCACAATATGGGTAATTTGACGTATATAATTGATATAAAAGAAGATGTGGCCGAAGATCAAGAATGTACCAAAACCCGCAACTCTAGCGGTGCTTGTTTATTGTGCGATGATATGCGCAAGTATTAGGCAATCGCATTTTATTATTTGCACCATTACTGCCCAGTTCTCAAGCACTTGTTATAACCCGCAAACTCGCTGTTCCAATTTTCTCAAAATCTCTATACTCCCGCATTTGCCCATCGTCCTCATACCGATTGGATAAGGCGTGTGGCATGGATTGCTCACGCGACCTTTCGCTTTGCCCAGAGTGAACAGGTTAAAGTCGTTTGCCTAACCAGGAAGGTTGAGAGGGACGTTTATGAACTCAATTATGCTTGTCATGGCGATGTCGGCGGGGCAAGGGCCAGGTAATGTGCCAGCGGTGCTGCCTGGCACGGTTCCGATGCCCATGAATGTTCCGATGCCAATGACCGAACAACCAGGAGCAGCCACGCCCGCGCCTACTCCAGCCACCAATGGCAATGGCAGCGCGGCACCATGTGAGGCGTGCGAACCGGAAGAACCGGCCGAAGAGCCGTGGGCGCTGATGCGCGTTCTGAAGGGAACCACCTTCGGTGATCGACTGGATGACTGTGGCATCAACATCTACGGTTGGACGCAAGGGAACTATACCCTTAGCACCACGCCGTTCAGCAACGCCCCAATGGCGTTTAATAATCGCGCCGACTTCTGGCAGATGAACCAGAACTATTTGGTCATCGATCGCGCTGTGGATACCTCGAAGGATAAGTTCCAACTTGGCTTCCGCGCGGATTTGATCCTGCCTGGTACGGATGCCCAGTTCACGCCTGCACGTGGCCTGCTCGATGATCAGACCGGGGCTTACCGCATCGACCTGTTCCAGGCGTACATCGATGCGTATATGCCAGGTGTGGGGCCAAACGGAACGACGTTCCGTGTTGGTAAGTTCGCAACCCATGTTGGCTATGAACTGGTGCAAGGTGCTCTGACTCCGTTCGTGTCGCGTTCATACAACTTCCAGTACAACCCATTCACACACACCGGCGTGAACGCCATCACGGGCCTGAATGATAACTGGACTGTGTCGAACGGTATCGTTCTGGGAAGCGATAACTTCATCGGTGCACCCGCTCGCCCGACCTACATCGGTCAGTTGGCCTACGCACCGCCCGAAGGGAAGACCAGCGCGTTCTTGAACGCCGTGGTCACTGGCCCAACCTATGATCAAGGCGATCAGTTTGCCTTCTACAACTACTATGGCATGGTGTTGAGCCACAAGTTTACCGAGAAGTTCACGGGTGTGGCTGATGTCTCGTTCTCGCACATGAATGGTGTGCCCGATGTCGGTGGCACCACTTGGTATGGTGGAGCCGTGTATGGCATCTACCAGATCAGCGAGAAGCTTGTTAGCACCGTGCGAGCAGAGTTGTTCGAAGACTCCGACGGCGTGCGAACCGGCTTCAGCGGTCTTTACACCGAAGTGACCGCCGGTTTGGCCTGGAGCCCGATCCGTTCCCTCATCTTCCGCCCCAGCGTTCGCTACGACTATAACAACCGTAGCCGCCCGTTCGACGGCGACAGCTCGATGTGGACCGGTGCGTTCGAAATGATCGTCCGGTGGTGATGCTGTTCTGGTGTGCGGGCAGCGATGGAAGATCGACTGCCCGCCACCGAACGGAGTTTGCCATGTCTCGCTTGTCGCGTCGCGAATGGCTATTAACTGTCTCTGCTACTGCAGCCGTTCCGGCTGCAGTTCGCGCTTCTGCACTTCCGCGCATCCCGCTCGGTTTTAGTCTCTACGGGATGAAATCGCTAGCGTTACAAGAAGCGTTAAAGACGTGCTCGGCTTGCGGGTACGATGGCGTCGAACTCGCGTTGATGCCGGGCTACCACGCCGACCCCGCAACTCTCAACGCCGTTGCCCGCAAATCTCTTCGCACGCAACTGGTGGATTCGCGTCTCTCACTGATGGGGCTAATGGAAAACGTGCCGGCTATCGGCGACGCCGCGGCACATCGCGCCACGCTGGATCGACTCAAAGCCGCTGTCAGTCTTGCGAACGATCTTGCTCCGGGTTCGCCTCCGCCAATTGAGACGATCCTGGGTGGCAAACCCGCCGAGTGGGACAAACTTAAAGAGACATTCGCCACACGGTTGGCCGACTGGGCCGCCGTGGCAAAAGATGGCAAGACCGTGATCGCAGTGAAGCCGCACGTGGGTAACGCGCTCCATTCGCCCGACGCAGCGAAGTGGCTCATCAAGCAAGTGAACAGCCCGTGGATACGTTTGGCGTTCGATCAAAGCCATTACGAGTTGCGTGGCATCAAGATGTCCGACGCTATCTCGGAGCTGATTCCGCTCACCGCGTTCGTTCACGTGAAGGACGCCAAAGGCACTGCGGAGAAGTTCCAGTTCCTGCTGCCGGGAGAAGGGACCACGAACTACCGCGATTATGCCAAGCAACTGGCGGAAGCGAAGTATGCCGGGCCGGTGGTCGTTGAAGTAAGCGGGCAAGTGAGTGGCAAGGCGGGCTACGATCCGGCGAAGGCGGCCGAGTCGTGCTTCCGTTCGCTTTCGCCCGCTTTTGGTCTGAAGGATTAGGGTGTAACGACGCCCGCAATTAATGATGCGCGAGACCCAGCCGGCAGAGCCAGTTGTGCCAGGCGTGGCGAAGCATATAGCCTCGCATATTGCGGCGAATATCGGCTCGGGTCATCACCTTGCCATGCAGGCGGTAACGGAGCTTCGCCATCTCGGGTTCGCCTGTCGTGGCGAGATCCGCAGAGGTCTTACTGCTGGTGTGAACGCGGAACGCGCCCAAGAATCGCGGGAGTCGTGCGAACTTCGCCCCCGCTTCGCGGAAACGCAAGATCAAATCCCAGTCGAGTGCGAAGCGGAACGATTCGTCGATCTTGCCACCGGCTTTGTCCCAGATGCTACGACGCCAGAACATCGTTTCTTGGGGGATGTAATCCGCCCATTGCAGCATGAGATCGGAGTGTGCGGGCAACACCCAGCGGCCGATTTCCAACGAAGTAGTATCGACAATGACACGATGCCCATACACCACATCGACATCGGGATTGTTGCGGAAGTAAGCCGCGATGTAGTTCAAACTTCCCGGCAAAAGAAGGTCGTCCGAATTAAGGTAGGCCATAATCTCGCCGTGCGTGGCGTGCGCGAAACCGAGATTAATGGCATGCCCTTGGCCGTTATCCTTGCGGGTTTCCGTATGAGTGAGTCGCTCGCGATACCGTTCCATAACCGCAACAGAATTGTCGAACGACCCACCATCTTGAACAACATATTCTAGCTTCGGATAGTTTTGATCGAGCACACTGCGGATCGTCTCGTCCAGATATCGCCCCTGGTTGAACGAGGGCGTAACGATCGAAATAAGAGGCGGATCGGTGAGCGGAACGGGTGTGTGGTAAGAAGTAGGAATGCGAACCGGGCGAGGCTCGTAGTGATAGAAGGTGTGCAGCCGACTACCCAGAACTTTGCCAACGAAGCGGCGGAAGCGACCGTAAAGAGTCGTGTTCCAGAAGAACGTTTCCAGCGCGGAAAACTGCTTGCGGAGGTCGTTCACTTCCGTCCGCATCTCTGCGAGCATCTGCCGCAGCATAATCTCGGTGGCGTCTGTTCCCGCTGATGGCTTGGGCGGCGATTCCGGTTGCTGGCTCATCCGTGAACATCCCGGTACGGTAGTGTTAAAGGCGATCGTGCGAGTGCAATCAGGCTGCGGCAACAACCCGGCGCGATGCGAGATACCACTCAACGGTCTTTTCGAGTCCGCGAGCCAGGCTCGTCTTTGCTTCAAAGCCCAGCAGTTCTTTGGCCCGCGTCACGTCGAGGCACCGCCGGGGTTGGCCATCGGGCATGTTCGGGTCGAATTGCAATGTGCCCTTGAAGCCGGTCTTATCGGCGATGATTTGGGCCAACTCGCCAATCGGGATTTCGATACCCGAACCCACATTAACCGGGTCCGATGTTTCGAGCACTTCAGCCGCCTGCACGAGCGCCTCGGCGGCATCTTGAGCGTAAAGGAATTCGCGCGTAGGCCGACCGGTTCCCCACACGGCAAGCACCTTGTCGCCTCGATCCTTCGCCTCGACGCACTTGCGAATGAGTGCGGGAATCACGTGCGAACTTTCCAGATCGAAGTTGTCGCCGGGGCCATAAAGATTGACCAGCATCACGTTCACGCCATTGAACCCGAATTCCTGGCGATACGCCTGCAATTGGGCCAGCAGCATCTTCTTGGCCAGTCCATAAGGTGCGTTCGTCTCTTCCGGGTATCCGTTCCAGAGATCGCTTTCTTTGAATGGCACGGGCGTGAATTTGGGATAGGAACAGATCGTCCCCACCATCACGAACTTCTCAACGCCGAGCTGGCGAGAAGCTTCGATGAGGTGCGTTCCCATGACGAGGTTGTGATACAGAAAGGTGCCGGGGTACTTGCGATTCGCACCGATCCCGCCAACGCGGGCTGCGAGGTGCAACACCACTTCCGGCCGCTCCTTCTGCAGGAGTCGATACACATCCGGTTCGCGTGTCAGATCGCATTCCGCCGAGCGTGGTGCGATGATGGAACGACATCCGACTTGTCGCAGTCTTGCGAGAACATGCCCGCCCAGGAACCCCGATCCACCGGTAACCAGAATTCGCTTATTCCTGATGTCCACGCTCGACTCCTTCTTGCGTGTCGCGCCCTCCGTTCCATCGGAGAATAGCGCCAGACTGCTCACCAACCCGGGCGCTGAAGCGGGCTGGGAACAGACAATGTGCAGACAATTCTTGCTCTTGAGGGGTGATACCGACAGAACTGCCATCGCGTCAACGCCAATCAGCACGGAGCAAGCGATTTCTCGCTCACCCCGTGCGTGAACTTATTTCTTCTCGGTGATGCAGTACAGATGCTTGAAAGTGCGGATGAAAATCTCTCCATCGGAAACCGCTAGTGATGAGTAAGTCTGTTCGCCTTTATCGAGTGGATTGACCGCGAGAACTTCGAACTTCGGATTCGCGGCGAGCACGATGGTATCACCATTCTTCATCAAGGTGTAAAGGCGGCCATTCGCATGCAGCATCGAACCCCATGTGGTATTCGCGAATTTCTCGGCGTTGTCCCAGAGGTTTTTGCCGGTGGCCAACTCGTAGCAGCGTGGTGTTCCGTTCTCGTCGATTATGTAAATATGTTCATCGATAATCACACCCGAACCAATGCGCTGGTTGGCAGGTTTGGGTTGAACCCAGAGGCGATCCGAAGTGATGTCGCCCGTGCCACCGAGCTTCACCGCCAGCGCTGAACCGCCATAGCCGGACATACCAACGGCCACGCCTTTGCTGATAAGCGGCGACGCATACTGGAAGCTATCCAGCCCACGACAGGACCAGAGTTCTTTGCCGGTGGCCGGATCGAACCCCTTGAGATAACCGGTCTGTGGGTCTTTCTTTCCTTTCAGATCGCGTGACTGCGACACGATCAACTGTTCCTTATCGTTCACCTTCGCAATGACCGGAGTGATCCACGATGCGAACGATTCATCATGTTCCCACACGGTTTTGCCGGTTTTCTTTTCCACAGCGAGAAGATAGTTGCGGCCCTTGTCGCGGTTGGGGCCACACCACTGAATGACCAGATCGCCTTGGATCACGGGCGATGCGCTGTTGCCGAACGCATCTTCCCACTTACCCAGCTCCGTACGCTTCCAAAGCTCTTTGCCTGCGAGATCGTAGCAATAAAGCCCGGCCGATCCGAAACTGACTACCACCCGTTCGCCATCGGTGGCGGGGGACGCGTTGCAGTACCACGCGGGGTTCCAGTTCTTCTCTGGCTCGTTGTAGGTCACATCTTTCTTCCACCGCAACTTGCCATCGGCTCGTGCCAGGCACATGAGACTGCGAACCGTTCCGCCTTTGTTTGCTTGCGTCAGGAAGATCGCATCGCCCCAGATTACTGGCGTGGAATTCGCCTGATCTTCGAGCGGGATCTTCCACTTCACGTTCTCGGTGGCGGACCACTTCAGTGGCAGACTTTTCTCATTCGCAAAGCCCTGACCGGTGGAGCCACGCCAGGCGGGCCAGTTATCCGCGGTGGCAATTGCGGAGCAGCACAGCATCGTGAGGAGCGGACACAGAACCAGGCGAGAGGACATGGCAGTCTCCAGTGGTAATGGTTGTTGTGGTGAGTTTAACCGATTCAAGCGACCGTGCCACTCTGTTGAGGCGGGATAAATCGAACATCATCCATTTGCGAATAACCTGCAGGTTGAGGAGCTGATGAACATTCTCGTAACGGCTGGGAATACGCAGACGCCAATCGATCGTGTTCGGTGCATCACCAATACGTTCTCTGGCCGCACCGGGGCGAAGATCGCGGCACGCGCGTTCGATCGCGGTCACAGCGTAACGTTTATCACCTCTCACCCTGAAGTGCTCGATACGATTGAGTCGCATCGTCCGCGAGCCACACCCGAATGGCGGCTTCGCACGTTTCGCACCTTCGAGGATCTCGAATCCGCGATGTTGGAAGAGATTCCCGGTGGCAAGTTCGAGGTGGTGATTCACGCCGCGGCGGTAAGCGATTACCACGTTGGAGGGGTGTTCACACTCAGTGAGGGAGAGTTCCGAGATGTGAACGCCGGGAAAGTGAAAAGCTCTTATCCGGAACTATGGCTGAAACTTCTTCCGACGCCCAAGCTCGTGGATCGCGTGCGAACCGATTGGCAGTTCAGTGGCGTGCTTGTGAAGTTCAAACTGGAGGTGGGCCTTTCCGAGGAAGCATTGTTAGCAGTGGCGGAAACCGCACGGATTCACTCCGCCGCCGATCTGATGGTGGCGAACACGCTGGAAGGAATGCACGATTGGGCACTGCTCGGCCCCGAGCAAGCAGGATACCGCAGGGTGACGCGGGCCGAACTGGCCGATGCGTTACTCGATCGTATTGAGGGTGTGCAGTTGGAACGAAGGAACTAAGCGTGGCGTGCAGCGGTCGCTACAATCTCAAGGTGGTGAACGGAACGCCCGCGGTCGTCTGTCCAACCGGGGAAGAAGTCGCCGAAGGCGTTAGCTTCGAGAACATAATGCTGGCGATAACCGCGTTCGAACACGAGATCGACTCCGCAAATCGCCGAGTCGAAGCACGCCGCAGCCTCGGCAGAATGATCGAGTGCATCGAGCCACTCGCGTGTGGGGATCAGCGCGCGACAGCGGGCGAAATCACCACGACGCCCACCCAGGTGAAGGTTCGTCATTGGCTGAGGGCTAAGCCGGAAGATCACCGATGCGGGCTTCCCATACACGCAAACAACGCGGACATCGAAGTTCAGCCCGTCCATCTGCGCCATCGCGATGCCCTGCTGCACGATCGCGCCTTCGTTAACGATGAACTGCATGGCATTTTGTAGAGCCAACCCCGTGACACGCTGCACCAATCGTGAGTTGTAATAATCGCCATTGAGTTCTGCGAGTGTCGTGAGACCATACTCAGTTTGGTTTGCGTTGGCCTTATGAAGTACGACGATTCCCGTGGCCGACGAGCCGGTGTTAAGTTTGACATACGCGGTTCGCCAGTTGCCTTGCGCAATCGCTTCGTACAGTTTTGCGGCTATAGCAATTGGCCGATCGAGCATGTCGGGTACGGGAACACCTACACGCCGAAGTTCCCATGCGGTATTAGTCTTGTCGAACATCTCGGCAATCGCGAGCGGGCAGGCTGTTGGTTTGAGATGGCCTCGCGCATCGAAGGATTTCTTCAAGCCGAGCAAGACGCGACGGAACCCGCGATAGACCAAGCCGGGACGCACGACCAACCCTTTGGGAATTTCCAGAGAGTGCCAGTCGCGTTGCGGTTCGGCCGGATCGTCGCGTGTGCCGGCTTCGAGGAGTAATCGGGTAACGTGGTCGTCTTTCCCCGGCGATTCCAGCCGCACGATGGCGGGCAGATCGAAAGCGGGGAGTGCGTCGAGAATACCATCACGCGGAATGACTTCAGCCCACGGAACGATTACCAGATCCACCGTGGCACCGCGCGAGGCCCAGTATGTGAGAAGTTCGTTGCGGTAGGTTTCGCATCGCTTGGTGGTGGGGTTCGCGATGAGTATGTATCGCAGCGGCATACGATTCACTCGATATCGCCGTGGCCATAAATCTCCCAATCATCATTGTTGCTGGCCTGCTGTCGATACAGTGTCGCCTTTACGCCCGTAGCCTGGAGTGCGGCCACACCTGCTGCGCTCAGGCGATTCCAGCTCAGATCAAGGTGCTCCAATTGCTTCAGACCCGGGGTTGCTGCGAGCAACCGTGCCCCTTCATCGGTGATTATGCCGTGCCGCAGATCGAGCATCTTCAGCCGCTTGATCATGCCCGATTGAATAATCTCTTCGATTCCTTGATCGCCAACATTCGAAAGCCGCAGTTGCAAGTGCGTGAGGCTGGCGAGGTGCTTCGATCGACACAACGCACGCAAGTGCGATAACTGAATATACGGTTCGTCGCCACCTTCGATGGCATGCGGGTGGCAGTAGAGTTCGCGAAGGTTGGTGAGCGAGGAATTCTTCGCGAGGCGATCCAATGGGTAATTCCAGCCGTGATACATCAGCAGCACGCGCAGTCGCGGCATGGAGAGCGTGACGAGCCGCTCGACGGGTTCGCGGAAGTGTGCCATGATGCGCAGTTCTTCAATATCTGGCATTTGCTTGGCGAAGTCTGCGATCAGGTCGCCCGGCATGTGACTGCGATACGGGCACCAATCGCCATCGTAATCCTCGGGTTCGCACCCACCGAAGCGGAACTTTCGGATGAATCGCAGTTGCGGCCACCGAATCAACACAAACTGCGATGGAGCTTCGCCATCTGATTCCGGTGCAGCCGTATCAGCTCCTTCCTCGAAGTCGCCCTCTTCTTCGTAAGAGATACCGTGCACGGTGAGTTCACGCACGAAGCGGAGTTGCGGTGCCTTGATTAGCTCGCGTGCGACATTTACCGTGAGATCGCCAACTTCGACGCCTGTTAATAGCCCGCGGGTAAACGTGTATGGCACCCAGCCCTTGGGCGCAACCCACTCGTCGGTGGTGTTCCCGACCGCTTCGTGCTTGGCCCACGCGCCAACCCATTCGTCGCCGTGCTCCTCCAACAGTTGCTGTTCACGCTTTTGCAGTTTCTTGCGTTCCGCCGATGCAAGCGACTCGTTTTCCAGAGCCAGTTGCATTTGCATGAACTCGCCGCGTGGGTCGTCGTGGTCCGCAAGCCAGTCGGCATAGGCCGCGACCGCAGAGATGTCGTCCGGGTTGGCGCGTATCGCTTCTTCGAAAGCATCCGCATCGGACCCGCCCGCTTTGGGTGTGGTTTCGGTGTAACCCTTGGTGGTTTTTTCGCGGATGAGTTTATCGGCTTCGGCGAGTGCTTTTTCGGGTGTGGGGAAGGTCTTGGTTTGCGTGGTGCCGGGCGTGCCGATCTTGCCATAGGTAACGGTGAAGGAAACATCGTTGATATCGATGTTC
>JBGSLF010000006.1:0-150766 GCA_041740855.1 Gemmata sp. | reverse complement strand
CGACTTTTCGACACCCTCGCCGACCTGAAGACTTCTATCCGCAACAGCCTCTGCTACTTCCAGACCGTGAGGCAACGGGTTAAGACCATGCTTCATCACCGACCGAGAAAAAAGACACAATCAACCGGTCCGTGAATGAGAGACTCGATATGTGGGAGGGACCATAACTGACTCGACGGCGTGTTGTGCCGCCGCCGCAGAACATCATCATCTCACGTTTATCTGCGTAACTTTGGTAAGCTGGGCAAACAGTTCGGACTGCCGCGCCTCAATATTCCTTCGAAACCACCGCGTAACAGAACCCGTTGAAGCCTCTGGACGGTGATGTCCGATGGTGTACGTGCACCGTGGCGGTATCGATCCGCCCTGATTCAGTCCTGAGGGATTGTGCGTCGTGAGTCAACAGCCCGTAAACTCCGCTGCCTTGAACATTGGGTTCCTGACCGTCTCGCAAGAGCCATCAGGTTGGCTCGGAGGCTACCTTGTTACCAACGGTTGGGGGCGACCCATGGAATTCCGCATGACGACCGCGGTTCAGCCCAATCGCGTGCAAGCAGCGCTCTATGGCCCCACGCTCAACGAATACTTGTTGGCGGATCTGATTGGAAAAACCCTCGTCGAAAAGACTTCGATTCGGCCGGATTTGATTGTGACGGATGTGCCGGGTGTGCTGCCGTTGCGGTCGCGCGTGGATATTCCCGTCGTTGGCATTCAAATGGACGCTGCCACTGTTGCAAATGACATTTTGGCTTTATCCCATCCGCGGTGTTCACTCGGGTTAATGATCGGGAACCGATTTGCTCCGGATCAGTTAACCATCTCGCAACTCTTGGAAACAATTGACCCCGCGGTGGATTTAACCGAGCCTTTTACGCGCATTCGTGAAGCCATGGCCGAAGCCCGCAAGATGGGGGTCACGAATCGTGCCGCATGAAGATGCGACTCTCGACACATTCGAGTTCGATCTCGCGTTAAACGCGGATGCAATCGCCGACGCGCGGTTCGATCGACCGCTCGAACCCGGAGTACGTGAAGCCCGACTGCTGACAGATTCGCCATGGGTTCGCTCGTTGGGCCGGTTAGAGCTGAGTATCAACACCGATGGTTGGAAGTTCCCCGCTCCGCCTGTTGAAATGAAGCCGTGCCTTCGGCCTGCGACGGAACCCTTGGCAGGTAGACGCGAGGTGAAATTACCGTTATTAGCGGATGCGGAGCAATCACCCAAAGCGCGAATCCGCACCAAGCCAACAGTCGACACGGTGCTGTTCAAGGACCGGCTCCTTTATCTCCTTCAACCCCCGCTCGATGGCCTCTTCGACGGCCGACAGCTCGAAGTGCCATTCGAACCGTTCCCGTATCAACTGGAAGGAATCGCCTTCCTGATGCCGCGACACGCGGCGTTACTGGCAGACGAAATGGGCCTGGGCAAGACCGCACAGGTGATACTTTCGTTGCGTTTACTCTTTCACCAGGGAGTTGTTCAGAAAGCGCTCGTTGTTTGCCCGAAGCCACTGGTTCACAACTGGGCCAGAGAGTTAAAGGTGTGGGCACCCGATCTGCCGTTTGAAACAATCGATGGCGATCAAGAGAAGCGGCGAACCGCGTGGACGGTGTCGAACTGCCCGTTGAAATTGGTGAACTACGAAACACTCACGCGCGATAGCGATATTGTACAGTCCGATCAGTTGCAGTTCGATGTGGTCGTACTCGACGAGGCGCAGCGGATCAAGAATAAGGACTCGAAGACCGCACAAGTCGTGCGTTCCATTCGGCGCGATCGGAGTTGGGCGATTACTGGCACACCGGTCGAGAATCATCCGGATGATCTCATTAATCTCTTCGCCTTCATCGATCCCGAACGGATTCCGCCAAACACTCCACCCAAACGTTTACCCGCCTATACCTCGGATTGCATTCTGCGACGAACGAAGGACATCGTGCAGTCGGACATGCCGCCACGCATTCTCCGCGATCTGGAACTGGAACTCACGCCCGCTCAACGCTCGGCCTACGTTCGCGCTGAAACCGAAGGCATTATTCATCTGAATGAGCTCGGCGAAACGATCACGGTACAACACGTCTTTCAACTCGTGATGCGCCTTAAACAAATCTGCAACTTCGATCCGCTTACAGGTGAGAGTGCGAAGCTCGACCAACTGGTCACAGATATGGAAGAAGTTGCGGAGAGTGGCCGCAAAGCAATCGTGTTCTCGCAATGGGTTGAACCGCTGAAAGTGATTGCGAAAGCCCTCGAACAGTATGGCCCGCTCCAATATCACGGTAAGATCCCACAAGTGGAACGCACGCCGATTCTGGACCGCTTCAAGCAAGATCCGGATGCGCATGTGTTGCTGATGAGTTATGGCACGGGAAGTGTGGGGCTAAATCTTCAGTTCACGAATTATGTCTTTCTTTTCGATCGCTGGTGGAACCCCGCGGTCGAGGATCAAGCGATTAACCGCGCACACCGGATTGGTCAGCAGAATCCGGTTACTGTGACGCGGTTTCTCTCCACCGAAACGATCGAGGGCCGCATCGCTTCGGTGCTCGAAGCGAAACGCAAGGTATTTAACGATTTGCTCGCCAATGCGGATAAACCGACCGCGCTTGGCCTCAGCGAAGACGAAATCTTTGGCCTGTTTGATATCACCGCACGCCCCAAATGCAATGCTTCATAAACCGCCAAGACACAGATTGCGTGATGGAATGTATTTCGTCGTACTTGTGGTCGCGCTCAACAATAGACTCGGCATGAGTAGGCAGTTGTGTCGGTTATAATGATGCGTCACCCATCGAATTGGCGCTTCCCGGTCCGGCTATGCGGTCAGGTTGGCGTGTGGGAAATGCTGGGTAACCTCCGCCCATCTTGTGCGGCGTGCCGGAGGCGGATATAGTCAAACAATACGCCCGTAAGCTTCGGAGGCAGAGATGATACACGACGCTCGAATAGACCGGCGTGGGTTCTTCGGAGCAGTCGCGGCGACTGCCATATCGGGTTCCAGTTTGCTCGCGCAGGGTAATCCTGAGAAACGAGTGGACCCGATTAGCTTGCCACTCGATAAACCCGATGTGTGGACACTCCATTTCCGCTACAAAGCGCCGCGTATCATCACGCTCGACGCCCTCGATTCAACCGGTCGGCGAGTTAAGAAGATCGTGTGGTACATGTGGTACCAAGTTTACAATCAGAGTGGCGAACCACAGACATTTCTGCCGGAGTTCGAGTTGGTAACCAAGGATTTGAACACGAATCACCTGGACCAACCCGAACCGTTCATTGTCGAGCAATTGAATCAAATTGAGAACCCGACCAACCAGGAACGGCTTCGACTCAACAGCAGCATTGGTATCTCGAAGCGACCGATTCCCGTGAGCTTACCCGATGCTTTCCCTCGTGTTGTTTCCGGCGTGGCCGTGTGGACTGATCTGGCCGAGAAGGCTCCCAAAACGAACAAGTTCAGCGTCTATGTGACCGGATTATCTAACGGATTAGGTGTGGAAGAAACCCCAACCGGCGAGAAACTGATCAAGCGCAAGACGCTGCAAATCAACTTCTTACGCCCGACCGATGACAAGAATCCACAAGCAACGGACATCGTGCCCGATGATCAGAACGGCCCCGCCGAGCGGTGGATCTATCGAACGGTCTCGTCCGTTAAGCCCAAGGCTCCTTGAAAAGCCATAGCCTCTGCAAGCAGCCGTATTCATGTTTGAGTTCGACCGAATACAAAGCGTCGCATGACGGCGCGATCCGCCGGTCAACCAAACCCACCATTGAAACAACCAATAAAAGAAGCCCCGGGAAATCCCGGGGCTTCTTGCTGTGCCGAGGAGAGGACTTGAACCTCCACACCCTTGCGAGTACTAGAACCTGAATCTAGCGCGTCTGCCAATTCCGCCACCTCGGCCGATGTGCGTGACGGTATCTTAAGCACACCAAGTGGAACGTCAAGCAGGGGCCTATTTTGAAGCAAATAGGTTCCCCAGGCAGTGGGTTTACCTTGTGATTAGAGCAACCACCCATCAGGGGCCACCGGGGCCAGCACCAAAGTTAGGTTGGCTCATCGGGTCGCTCATTGGCGATGTATTGGTCGGTGGTTTTGGTTCCACCAACGGAATATCGATACCAACGGCCGCCACGATGTGCATGTAGTCCAGCCAGCTATCCGCAAAGCGGGCGAATGCTTCGTTACTTCCATCCAGCCCGAACACTCGACAGAAGACTTCCGTCATTGTTTGTGAGTCGAGTGGAAGGTCGCGTGGCAATGCGGCAAGTTCGTTCATGAAGCGGGCCAAGTCTGCCGGGCGATCCTTCGAGAGGTAATACAACAGTGCCCACGCGCTGGCCTGCGACTTCATGGTCAGCCGCTCCCGCTTCTTCCGCATCTTCACCACAGGGCTTTCTTCCGGCGGGACTGCTGGTATGGCACCTGGCTGCATGGGAAAAACTTGCCCGCCACCCGGATCTTCGGGAGTACCACCGATTCCCAATGGGTTTGGGTTCGTTTTTGCGACTGCCCCGAGCGACACTCCAATCTTCTCCACCGGAATGGGGTCGGGGTCGTTCACATCCTTTGCATCCCGAAGCCCAAGGAAATATGCATCGGAAACGACATTCTTGATCAGTGCGATACGCCGTGTTTGCTGGGCTTGTTGCTCCTTGCGGTCTCGTTTCGGCTCCATGAGCGAGCCGTAGAGATCGCGGAACTGGCGCTGTAGCACATAATTGGGAATGCCGTAGCCCGTTGTGGGCGAGACGGTCATAGTCCACTTCTTTTCGGGGCCAGCGATGAATGCCGGATCTTTGGGCCGTGCGAAGAAGTTCGCGGAACCGTTGGTGATCCACTCCGGGACGGCAACGTGTCGCGGGAGTTTGCCCGAGGCATACAGCAGTTGCAACGATCCTTCGCGACTGATCGCGTGAATGTTGGAGTTTTCATCCGCATAGCGTTCGACCAGAGCCATGGTTTGCATCAACGCCACGTCGTCTGGCTTTCGGCGACCATTGCGACCATCCTTATCGATTTCAGGTCCAAGCCCGTCGAGAAGATCTTTTCTTCGAATTCCGGATTGATAAATCTGTTGTGTCTGGGCGGCAAAGGTCAGCCCCATGGCATCGAGGCGCTCGGGTGCGAGTACGAGAACATCGTGCTCGGGTGCATAGAAGCCATCGGCGGGGAGCCGCGAAGGGCCATCGAGGGCACGCAGCAATTCAATCACATCGCGCGATTGTTTGGGTAGCACAACCGCGAGCGGAGCTTCGGGAACCGGCAACTCGATTCCCCGAACGGCGTGCCAGATGTAGAAAGCCTTGAAATTCTGCTCCAGGCGAAGACTCCGCAACCGAATCTCTTCATCGGTTGAGTCCCACGAAATGATCGAGTAGTGCGCGGTGGGCGTTACGACCGGTGCATCGAGCTTTTCTTGCCAGTAAAGGGCATTCCCGCGCTTCGTAGCAGATCCCATGATCCGCTTTTCCATTGGCGCGTACGCGCGGATAAAGCCGACCACTTCTGGTGGCAAACCGGTCTTGGTATCTTTGAAGGCTTTGAAAATCGCATCAGCATAAGTAGCCGCTTCATCGGCCATTCCATGACTGAGCGCTGCCACCAGAATGTTATAGCCAGCCAGCGGATCAGACTTTGTCTTGACCCACTTGGCGTAGCGATCGCGAACCAAGATTTCATGCGTGCGGAGAAACTCGGGTGTCTCCTTCAAGTTGTTGTACCACTGGATCGTGCTACCATCGGCGAAGAGATTGGTAACCGTTTTTTCCGACCCGCGAACCACGGTGAGTTTGGGTGTCCAAACTGGGTTGGAGTATGGATGAAATGCTTTGGGGTAGAACGTGGTTTGCTTGGTGAGATCTTGTGTTACGGGAATAACAACAACCAGAGAGCGCGTTGGATCCGCCTCGGCTTTGCCTGCGGGTGTTGTGGTGCCCGTGCTGCCGTCAGGTCCAATCGGTCCACCACCGCCCATCATCATTGGGTCCATCATCTCGACGGAAGCTCCACCCATCCCCGAGGCACCACCGCCCTTCCCTTCAAGAATGACGCGAATGATCAAATATCCCGCGTTTGCGGGAGTCGCAACGGCGACCATGAGTATGGCGAGCAGAATCGCAGGAAGAAATCGCCTCATCAACGCACCTCAGGGAATTCGTGATTGGGCTGTTATCTGTGTTCGGGGCGAAGGCGAGGCCGAAGCCGCTGGGATTCTTCAAATGCTTCTACCGCGAAAGCATGGCATAGCTAGTTGGGCAATGCGGTTTGCGGCACGCCAGTAACGATCATCCCGCTGCGTTTGGGATTATCGCGGATTTGTTTCAGGAACGCCCGCATACCTTCAATATCTGGCCGCGATGCGGGGTCTGGCTTACCGCTCGCATCAACTTTATCCAACGGTGTCAGAAGACTGGTTTGTGCCCGTGCGACAAGATCATTGATGATCTTGGGTCCTGACGATGCATCGAAACGTTTGATTTGGATCGGATCAAACAGTGGATCGAAAAGAAGCGGCCAGATGCGAAAGGCATCGGATATTCGCATGGAGTAACCACGCCATGGCAGCGAACGATCAGAAGGATCGGATCGGGGACCGGCAAACGTGATCAATCCGTTTGCAACAGCCTCGGCCACTGCATCTGGGTTGAATCCCTTGATGGGTGCACCGTTGGGATTAGGCGACATATTACACAGCCCGAGCACCGCTTCCGCACACTCCGATGGTGAAGGTGCCGGCAACAATTTCGGGTCCGACATCGCGACACGGGCGAGGGTCGCCGAAGGGTAAATGATTTCGCCATTCGAACCCGGCAGCCCGATAAATCGCACCTGTGCCAACGCCCGCACCGCTTGTCTACGAATGAACGCAATCACGGCTTCGCGTTCCGGGTCACGCGTTTCTTGCTTCGCTTCAGGGGCGGCGATGATCGTATTCGGATCGTTGATGTAACTGGTGACGACTTCGATCAACTTGCCAATGTCCCGATCCGCATCTGCACGTGGTTCGCGTGATAGTGCGTGGCGACGTGTTCGATAATCGAACACGTCGTATGCCGACAGGAGGTTTCCCGCCGCCTGAAGGGCGTAATACTTCACTTCCGTGGGCGTGTTAGGATTGGTGAGAAGTTCAGTTACTCGCGGCCAATGGGCTGCTGCACCCGATCGACAAAAAGACGCATACACTCGCATGGCATTCACACGCACGATTCGGCTCGGGTTGGTTTCGATGAGCGGTTGGAATGCGTCATCGAGAGCCTTGCCAAATTCGCGTATGTAATCCGCGTTGTTTGCGTTCACCTTGGGGTTCGGATTATCGGACGCGGTCCGCTCGAACGGATTGGGAACGAGCAAGAATCGGTCGATTTCACGAATCACATCGTCGATGGCTGGAATCCTTCGACCTGCTGAATCGAACTTGAGAAGTGGATCTTGGCCGGCCTTGTAGACCAACGGGTGTGCCACCGTATCCGCGAAAAACTTCGCGAATGTCGCAAAGTTTTGCTGCGCCGTAGGTAAATCCTTCTTGGCAATTCCTCGCCCGTTTTTGGCTGCTAAAATCGCTTCTGTGGATGGCGATCTCGGGAGTGGGTCTTGACCGGAGGCCGATCCAACTACTCCCGCAATCATGCCGATTGCCAACACCAGACTGTACGCGGATCGTGACAGGCTCATCAGGCTACTCGGCAAGTGGATGTGGATGTTCTACGACGTTCATCACCAGAAAGATGGCTTCAATAACCATAATTCGTGATTGTTGTGCATAAAGCAACATCATGAGGCTACCGGCACTCGGGTGTGAGTTCAAGTGATTGACCGCGATGAACAGGAGTCGAGGACTTCCCAAAGACGGAATGACTCATCCCACTGGAACGTATCAACTACCGGATGCTCGTTGGAAACGGTTTCGCTCGCCCATCGTGTTGGACTTGCACCGGCGGTACGGGAAGGTGAAGATCGGCATGGGATCGGAGCTGCGAACTCCGGAATTGGAACGGTCACTCTCGCACGCCGTGTGGCCACTCCCTAACGGGCAAGGATGTTCCGTTGCGAACTCTTCTCTTGATGCTATTGGTGTTGGTTGCGGGTGGATGCGGAACCGATTCATCGTTTCCTGAACAAACCACGTCGGTGGTTCCTCCTGTTGCCGTTAATACTTCGTACGATCCCGAAAAGACTGGCAGCATTACCGGGCGTGTAAGCTGGCATGGCCCCTTTCCAACTCCGCCACAATTCACGCATCGCACACCCAAAGAAGGCGGGGGGTTTCAATACCGCAACGCCGAGAATCCCAATCGGCCCAACATCGCTCACAACTCGCGTGCGGTCTCCGATGCTGTGGTTTTTCTTCGCACTTTAGATGCTTCCAAGGCTCGATCTTGGGATCTACCAAAGGTTACGGTGGAAATGGCGAGCACGGGTATTGTGGTTGTGCAGGGCGAACATCGTGGCCGTTCCGGGTTTGTCCGGCGAGGCGATTCGATTTCGATGATATCGACCGAAAGCGTCTATCACGTTCTGCGCGGGCGGGGCGACGCCTTCTTTCGATTAACGTTGCCGCAACCAAACCAGCCGATTAGTCGCACCCTTGTTGAACCTGGGCGTGTGGAATTATCGAGTGGTTCAGGCTTGTATTGGCTCCGTGCGGATCTGTTTGTGACGGATCATCCGTATTACACCCACACGAATAAAGACGGCTCCTTTACACTCAATAACGTGCCAGTTGGTCCTGCGGAAGTCATCGTCTGGCTTCCTGGTTGGGAGTCTGTTGCGACAGAACGCGACCCCGATAGCCAGGGGATTTCCCGCATGACATACTCCCCGCCAATCGAAAAAGTGGCGACTGTGATGGTGGAAGCGAAACAAACTACAACGGCGGAAGTCATCGTGCCCTGATGCGGATGTGCGTTCCCATCAGCTAGCCACGCACCCTATCGCCCGAGATTGCCCCTCGCACGCGGCAGCATGCGCACCTGAACGCCAAACTCGCAATTCTCCCGTGACTTCACTTTTCTCCTGCCCCATCGCCTTCATCATTCCTTCTCGGTGCTTGCCTTTCTTGTGAACCGCGGCCACAATACGGGGGTTTTAAGGAATAGAGCATGTTTATTTACCCGGCAATTGATCTCCTGAACGGGCGGTGCGTACGACTCCGACAAGGAGACTATTCACAGGAAACCGTCTTCTCAGACGATCCCACCTCGGTTGCACGTCGATGGGTGGAACTTGGGGCCGATCGGATTCACGTTGTCGATCTGGATGGAGCAAAAGCGGGAAAGCCCATCAATGGCGAGGTTGTGCGTGCCATTGTGCAAACCGCGAATGTCCCGGTGCAGCTTGGCGGCGGCATTCGCACCGATGCCGATCTGGCGGCTGTGTTCGATTGGGGAGTACGTTGGGCGGTGCTCGGCACACGCGCACTTCAAGCCCCCGAATGGGTCCGTTCTGTTGCAACACAACACCCAAATCGAATCGTACTGGGGGTCGATGCCAAGAACGGATTCGTTGCGACGGAAGGTTGGCTCGAAGTATCCCAAGTGAAGGCGGTCGATCTCGCACGCCAAGTGTCTGATGCCCCGCTGGCAGCCGTGGTATACACCGACATTGCCAAAGATGGAATGATGAGCGGCCCCAACTTCGAGGCTCTCGCTGAAATGCAGGCTGTTGTTCCTCTGCCAGTTATTGCGAGCGGAGGCGTTTGTTCTCTGGAACACGTGAGGCGTTTGGTTGATGCCGGCACTCCTGGGTGCATCATCGGCCGCGCCCTGTACGAAGGTTCGTTGGACTTGTCAGCCGTTTTGGCCCTGACTCAAGCGGCGACCAGACCCGACAGGCGACTCCTCTGACGCGCCGACTTCCCGTGATCCGGGATTCTCCCCGGACTACCTGAAGGCGCACGCCGCCGAGCCACCTCTTCTGGCCGCCACCCGGGCGTTCTGTCCCGGTTGGGGTCACACCTTTCCCTACACGGAGGCTCACATCATGGCGCTTAAACACTTGCTGGAAAACGTCCGCGACATTGCGCTTGTCGGGCATCGCGCCTCAGGCAAGACCAGCCTGGCCGATGCCCTACTGTTCGAGGCTCACGCGGTCGATCGTTTGGGAAATGTAGACGACGGAACTTCCGTCGCCGACTTCGACGAAGAAGAACACAAGCATCATTTCTCCATCGATACGCATGTTTTGCATGCCGATCACGATGGCAAACACCTGAACATTCTCGACGCACCCGGATCGCCCGATTTTATCGGTGCGGCACTGGAAGCGCTCTCTGCCGTGGAAACCGCAGTGATTGTGGTTTCTGGGGTCAACGGTGTGGAGATGAACACCCGCCGTATGTTTCAGGAAGCCACACAACAGGGGCTATCTCGGGCGATCGTGATTAACAAACTCGACGCCGAGAATGTCGATTTGCCCGGGCTTTTGGAATCGATTCGTGAGAATCTCGGCAAGAACTGCGTGCTCTTCAACGTGCCGGATCGAACCGGGCCGGGCATTCGCGATGTGTATTGTTTGCTCGATCCCCAGGCGTACATCCCACCCGGTGGCCCTGTCGATATTCCTTCCTCCCGATCTCAGCTCATCGAAGCTGTGGTCGAGTCGGACGAAGCACTTCTTGAAAAGTATCTTACTGAAGGAAAGGTGACGCTGGCGGAACTGGAAGCCGATATCACACGCGCAATGGACGCCGGCACCCTTGTGCCGATATTCTGCGTCTCCGCCAAGAAAGATCGCGGCGTCAAGGAACTACTCGATGCACTGAGCCGATATGGACTTTCGCCTGCGTTCGCCCGCAAGAGGCTCGAAGGATTACAGATCGGGGCCAATGGCTCCACGCATCAGCTTGAACCCACCGAGCAAGAAGAGTTCGTCGGCCAAGTGTTCAAGGTGATGAACGATAAATTCGTGGGTCACCTGAGTTTCATTCGCGTGATCGCGGGCAAGCTGCAACACAACCACAATGTGGTCAATCTTCGCAACGGCCAAACGCTGCGTGTCGGGCATTTGTTGGAGGTTCAAGGAAAGAGTACATCGCAAATCAATGAAGCGGGGCCGGGCGATATCGTTGCGATTGCCAAGGTAGAAGGGCTTGAGATTGGCGACACCATCGCTTACACCAACCACGCACCGAAACTCCCGCTACCACACTTTCCGACCCCAATGTTCGGTTTGGCCATTGAACCGAAAACTCGCGGTGATGAACAGAAAATCTCTGTGGGACTGCATAAGCTGGCGTCGGAAGACCCAACTGTGAAAGTGTCGCACGATCCCCAGACGCACGAACTGGTGATAACCGGCGTCAGTCAACTCCACCTGGATATCATTCGGGAACGATTGAAAGCGCGGTTCGGTGTTGAGGTGAACACCAAGGAACCGAAGATTCCGTATCGCGAAACAATCACCGCTGAAGCGATTGGCGATCATAAGCACAAGAAGCAGACCGGTGGGCGTGGGCAATTCGCGGAGGTCCACTTCCGTATCTATCCGCTTTCGCGCGACATCAAGAGCCTGCAAGACTGCGAGACCGAATTCGCGAATAAGTCACGCTTCGAGAAACTCCGGGCTTGCCACTACGACCCATCATGCAACTTCGCCTTCCTCGACCACATCGTGGGCGGCACCATACCGAACAACTTCATCCCCGCGATTGAGAAGGGTTGCAAAGAGATGCTGGAACGCGGTGTTCTGGCCGGCTATCGCATTCAAGATTGCGCGATTGAAGTGCATTTTGGCAAATATCACGATGTCGATTCCTCGGAAGCAGCGTTCAAAACAGCGGCGCGTCTGGCATTCAAGAAAGCATTCCTCGCCGCTCATCCGGCACTGCTTGAACCGATCGTGAAGCTGGAGATCACCGTTCCCACCAAGTATACCGGGGCCATATTGGGCGACCTGCCAACCAAGCGAGCACACATTGACAATCAAGAAAGTCTTCCCGGCGATATGACTGTGATTTACGCGCGTGCCCCGCTAGCCGAGGTTGCACGTTATGCGGCTCAACTTGGCGGCATCACGCAAGGCACAGGCTCCTATGCAATTGAACTGAGCCACTACGAGATGGTGCCCGCTCTCGTGCAACAGCAGATCGTCAGTAAGACTCAGTTGAAAGAGGATGACGATGAATGATGCAATCGTTGGATACCAATTGAACGCAGCGAAAGCGTGTAGTGATCCATTGGTTACGATTCGCTTCGAGTAGCTCTAATCCGGCGTAGGGCAGAAGTGTGCTGCACTTGGCGGGCTATGACAGTCTCTTGGAATTCCCAGGCGATGGTCGAAGTCCGCCAAGTTGCGATCATGGAAAAGTCGGCTTCATCGCGGACCATGACAGCACACTTCACTTGCGACATTTCGAACTCAAATAGTTAATTGTCATCTTCTCGTAGTGACAAAGCTGATCGATCAGCTCATCGTGGGCTTGTGGCCTCTGGCCGGATTGATAATCCTATCTTCATTCTTCAAATCGTTTCGGCCAAGGCGAGTCGCGCATGAATGCGGTCAAAGGTTTCTTTCTGGAAGAGTGGTACTTCGCAGCTCCACTTGTCATCATGTCCCTCGTTTCGGCCGCCCTGGTCGTGTGGCGGGTTCTTCTCAACAAGTCCGCCAATACCGATATGGACGACTTCCTTCCACTATTCCAGCAAACGCTTCGTCGGAACGGCATCAAAGGGGCGGTTGCGTTGTGCAAGGAAGAAAAGGGACTGATACCAAGCCGGTTATTCGTGGCTGGTCTGGAAGCCGCGGATCAAGGTGCGGCAGCGATGCGGCGCAGCATGGCCAACGAGGCCGAGTTAGATTTGATGCCCCGATTGCACTTTCTGTTGGCTCCCATTCTCGCTATCGCCAAGATCGCCACCATGGTGGGGCTGTTCTTTACTGTTATCTCGATGATTAACACCTTCGATGCAATTGGCTCGGAAACCAAGCAAGGGAATGTGAAGGGCGTTGCCGGCCACTCCAGCAAGATTGGCCTGGCTCTATTCGCCACGGCACTGGGCCTTTTCACGGCGATTCCTCTGGTGTTCAGCCATGTGCTCTTCAAAGACTGGATTTCTCGCTTCGAAATCAAAGCCAAGGCCGCATCGCAAAAGCTCATTACGCTCGTCACCAACTATAAGAAGGATCCCAAACTTCTCGACAAAGTGATGGAGTTAGATGAGGACGACGACGACCGCGTAAAGCGAACGCGGAGTGCCCGCCGTGACTAACGCACCAAAGGCATTCGATGTCTGGTTTGTCACAGCCAACACCGTTTACAAAGCTGTCCCGTACAACGTCGTTGCAGACTGGACGCAGCAAGGCCGACTTGCGTCGGGAGATATGGTCCGCCCTGCGGGAACTTCCGTGGCATGGGCAAAGGTCGGCGAACACGAACTCCTTTCCGATTACATCGCCCGCCCCGCAGTTGGTATGGCAGTTCAAGTTGAAACCGTTGCTGCTCCCAGCGGAGATTTGGCGAATAGCGACACGCTCCAAGAAAGCGACATGCTTGAACTAGAACCGGTGCGTCGTGTCTCTCGTGGCGAGGAAGACGACGATGTCGATATGATCCCGCTCATCGATGTGAGTATGGTGCTGCTTGTCTTCTTTATCTTGATGCGAGCAGCGGGCGCGCTAGCTCCTGTCGATGTGCCAGAAATGCAATACGCGGGCGAGTTGAGCAACGATCCGCAGGCGATCACCATTACCATCGATAAGGCCACCGATCCCACACAATCGCGTCCCGAAGATCGCGAATGGGCGGTGTACTCGGTCCGCGTGGGGCAGCAACCGGCGAAACCGGAACACGATAACATCCCCGCTCGCGGTGCAGAGGCCGAACGCCGCGAGGCACTTGTGCGTACCGTGGCATCGCTCCGCGAACTGCTCGATTTCAACAAGCCGCCCGACGTGCGGATTGCGTGCCACAAAGATTTACCACGAGAGCGGGTTTACGAGATTCGCCGTGAACTGGAGACGCTTCGCACCGACGGCAAGATCAACTCCTTCACCGCGACCGTGCTTGAGGCACCCAAGAAATGAGCGGATGGCTGGTACGAAAAGAAGGTGCTCCCGCGGCAGTAAAAGTGCCAACGGCAACCGATGTGCTCAGCGGTTTGCGTGATGGAAACTGGCTTCCCACCGATGAGGTGCGCGGTCCTGCCGACGCCGACTGGCGAACCATTGAGTCACACACCACTTTCGCAGAAGCCGCTGAAGAGATTGAACCACCCAAGCCCGAGGTTGCGGACGAAACCAATCTGGATATGAATCCGCTGATCGATGTCTGTCTGGTGTTGCTGATCTTCTTCATCCTCACCATCACTTACGCATCACTCGAGCGTGCCATCGACATTCCCGCAGAGAACCCTGACAAGAAGGGACCAACCGAACGAGTGGAGATTAAGGACATTCGCGATCGGGTGTTCGTGGTCACCGCCAAGATGGATGGCGAGAAGGCGGTGGTTCGTATCGAGAAAGATGTGGTTCCCATTCAGCAATTGGCGGCGGAGATGAAAAAGATCATCGCCACCACCGGCCGCAAAGAAATGGTATTGGACATCGAGCCAGATGTGCCCTGGGGCACGGAAACCGCAATCCTCGACGCCGCGAAGGGAAATGCGGTCCACAACATCATCAACAACCGACGGCGGTAATCCTCACCGCTTCAGCTTCTGCTCGGTCACATTCACTTGAAAAGACCCATCGCGAACGCCCACAACGAAGATAGTCTCTTCGATATCCTCTGCTCTGCGGTTATTCCACGCCGTCTCTTTGCGAGATAGATCGGCTTCAAGCTCTTTGGTGAAGATGGCAAAGAACGTGCGGGGTGTGAAGTCCAAGGACAACGCCCCGGCAACACCTTGCACGGCATCGCGGCGAGAATCGCCGAATTTCAGGAGATCCGCATACAGGCTTAGCTCATCCTTGCCCACCACCCGTTTTTGGTTGGGATTACGCAGATCTTCGATTAACACAGATTGTTCGGTGCCCGGCATGGGTATCAGGAGTTTTGCACCCATCGCGCGAAGTTGATCGAGATAATCCCGGCCACTGCTGACCTTGAACCGCAGGGTCCAGCGCATGTTCCGACCCAAGGTTGAGTTCGCCCCGGTGCCGCCTGGCCCCTTTCCTACAGAGCCATCGGCTCCCTTACCCGCCTGATTCCCCGCACCTTGCCGCGCGCCGAGGAGTTTGTTGCGCACCGCTTCGTCCAGTTGGCCATATGCCGCAGCGTTGGTATCCGAGATGGGTAAGTTTCCGGTCGGGTCGATCAGTTTAATTGTTTGCTGAAGGTTCTCCCGGATCTCGGGTAAACGACTCGGATCGGGAAGCGATTCGATCGTTTTCTTGACCGGATCTCCATCAGCTATTGCCAGCGGATCGTCAGTTCCGCCGGAACCCGCTGAACCATCTCCAAAGTCATCCAAGCCTCCAACCTCCATGAGCCGCATGGGAGGCAAACCCCGTTCTTCGGACTTTCCCATCAACTCAGTGAGCACATAAACCAATATCACGGCAATCAGCACATGTAGTAAAATCGTTGCAACTGTTGCGAGTGGGAATTCGAGCCGGCGATTGTACCGCTCCCAGAACTCCTCTTCCGGAGGGCCCAGTATCGGGCCTTTCGCTGCAATCGCCTTCGCACCTGTCGCGGATACGGGGGAAGTGCTTTCAGACATATCGCAATACCTCGCGACGGAATCAACGTGATGATTAACAGTAACTCCAAACCGCCCGTTTGGAAATGTGTAACAAAGAAAGCCCCAGGATTGTGTCCTGGGGCTTGAGTTAGGGCTTGTGGATCGAGACCAATCCCAATCGCGGTTACTTCTTCACTTCGTACTCGGCATCCATGACATCATCGCCACCATCCTTTTTCTCAGCACTGGCAGAAGGCTCCGTGCTGGCCTGGTCGTTCACTCGCGCCTGCACATGTTGAGCCATCGCGGAAGCAGCGGTGTCCAACTCGGCGGTGGCCGTCTTCAGTGCAGAGAGATCTTGCCGGCTAACGGCATCCTTAACCTTTTGAACTGCGGCCATCACAGGTGCCTTGTTTGACTCGGAAAGCTTATCGCCGGCCTCGTTCATCGCCTTCTCAACCGCATGGATACGGTTTTCAGCTTCGTTCTTGGCTTCGGCAAACTCTCGCTTTTGCTTGTCCTCATCCGCATGCAATTCGGCATCCCGCTTCATCCGCTCAACTTCGTCCTTGGTCATTCCCGAGGAGCCTTCGATGCGGATGTTGTTCTGCTTGCCAGACCCAAGATCCTTCGCGCTAACACTGAGCACGCCGTTTGCGTCGATCTCGAACGTCACCTCGATCTTCGGCACGCGTGCCGGTGCGGGCGTGATTCCATCCAGGTGGAAACTACCGATCTTCTTGTTGTCATCGGCCATCGGTCGTTCGCCCTGAAACACCTCGACTTCCACGGAGGGTTGGTTGTCGGCTGCTGTGGTGAACGTTTCCGAGGCCTTCTTCGGAATCGTGGTGTTGCGCGGAATCATGGGCGTGAGAACGCCACCCATCGTCTTGATTCCGAGGGTGAGCGGGGTCACATCCAACAGTTGGATGTCGGCCGCTGCACCAAGTAGTAGTTGTGCGCCCTGAATGGCAGCACCAACAGCAACGACCTCATCAGGGTTAACACCCTTGTGCCCTTCCTTGCCGAAGATTTCTTTCACCATCTGCTGCACACGTGGCATACGCGTCATGCCACCAACCATGACGACCTCGTCAATCTGCGAAGGGTTTAACTTCGCGTCCTTCAGCGCAGCCAGCACGGGCTTCTTGCACCGTTCGATCAGATGCTCCGCTAATCGCTCAAATTGGTTGCGGCTCACCGTACGCACCAAGTGAAGCGGATTGCGGTCCGCATCGATGGTAATGAACGGAAGATTGATATCCGCGTTCGTCTGGGTACTCAGATCCTTTTTGGCCTGCTCGGCGGCCGCCTTCAGGCGTTGCATCGCCATGGGATCTTTACGCAGATCGACGCCACTTTCCTTCTTGAATTCATCGGCGATGTAATCCATCAACACCTGGTCAAAGTCGTCTCCACCCAAGTGCGTGTCGCCATTGGTTGAAAGTACCTGAAAGACACCATCATCGCCGACATCCAGAACGCTGATATCGAAGGTACCGCCACCCAGGTCGAAGACTGCGATCTTCTGGTCCTTCTTTTTGTCCAGGGCATACGCAATCGCCCCCGCAGTCGGTTCATTAATGATCCGCATGCGCTGCTTGACGATCTTCCCATCCTTGCCACGAATCTCGTAATCCGTGTCGAACCCGGCGATGGCAGCGGCATCGATGGTTGCTTGTCGCTGGGCATCGTTAAAATACGCTGGCACCGTGATGACGGCCTTGCGTACCGTGTGGCCAAGGTAAGCCTCGGCGGATTCCTTGAGTTTCCGCAAGATCATTGCGGACAGTTCCGGTGGCGTAAACTGCTTGCCATCGATCTCCACTTTCACGAGATCCTCTGGCCCGCCAACAATCTTGTAGGGGACCAACTTCTCTTCGCTTTCCACTTCGCTGTGCTTTCGGCCCATAAACCGCTTAATGCTATAGATGGTGCGTCTCGGATTGGTGACCGCCTGCCGCTTGGCTTGGTCTCCAACCAGTCGATCGCCTTTATCTGTGAAAGCAACAACGCTCGGCGTAAGTCGATTTCCATCCTGGTTGGGAATGACCTTAACTTCATTCCCTTCCATGACGGCGACAACCGAGTTGGTTGTTCCAAGGTCAATACCGATAATCTTTTCTTCTGCCATGGGGGGAGTTCTCCAGTTAATAATTCAACAACCCTTGAGGATGAACGGAACCGTTCGTATGCCTCATATGTTGGGTGATGTTTACATGATTCGAGGACTCAAATCATTGATCGGATTCAGGGATTTCTTCCAGTTTAGGAAGAGTTTAGCAATACTCATGCCTGCCGCAATTTCCATCGATCCACAGTTGACGTAAGTGACACAGAAATAACATTTTATATCATTCACGAAACAACGATTATGCCATGGCGGCGAACACACGAGTCGCCGGATGGTGCCACAAAGTCTGGATCGTAGCAAACTACTGTCAGGAATAGGATTGAGACTTGCTTCTATCTCGCGAATTATTGGTCTGAACGCGTTGCGATAACAGCGACATTGTGGAATTCCGTTCACATGGTTCGTTGACGGCCTGTTGTCACACCGGTACATTCTTCACGAAACACGGCTTTTTCCGCCGAGATCAATCATGACGCGCAAAAACGACGCCGGGCAGTCGCCCCCATCAGACAAGCCTTCGGCGAACCTCAAAGGTCTGCGTGTCCAGATCGACAAACTTGATCTTCAGATTCTCGACTTACTTAACAAACGAGCAGCAATTGCTGGGCAAATTGGCAAAGTCAAAGCCGACCAAGGCGGAGAAGTCTTTTCGGCATCGCGCGAAGAGGAAGTCATTGGCAACATTCTCGCCACGAACAAAGGACCGCTCGCCGAAGTCACTTTGAAGGCGATATTCCGCGAGTTGATATCGGGGTCGCGGGCGGTGCAACGGGTTCAAAAGATCGCATTTCTCGGCCCGCTATTCAGTTATAGTCATCTCGCGGCACTGGAGCGCTTTGGCGAGGCAGTGACATATAACCCCACCGCCAACATCGCGGCCGTCTTCGAAGAAGTCGTAAGGCGACATGCCGATTACGGCGTTGTGCCGCTTGAGAATTCGACTGATGGGCGAATCGCTGATACCCTGGACATGTTTGTTCGCACTCCACAAGTGAAGATCTGTGCAGAGATTCGCCTGCGAGTGCATCATCATTTGCTTGCGAACTGTCAGCAATCGGAAATCCGGCGGGTGTATAGCAAGGCTCAAGCACTCTCGCAGTGTCGCAACTGGCTAAGCAAGAATCTGCCGCAGGCCACAATCCACGAGGTCGCTAGCACTTCCGATGCGGCCAAACTCGCGCTTTCCGAGTTGAACGTGGCCGCGGTTGCAAGTCGTCAGGCTGCTGTGAAATGGGGCTTGAACATACTGGCTCATACGATTGAAGACTCGCCCTTCAATGAAACCCGCTTCGCAGTCATCGGCCCAAGTGATAGTTTGCGGACTGGTAACGACAAAACGGCGATGATGTTTCAGATCAGCCACACGCCCGGAGCACTCGCCGACGTGCTGGGCATCTTCAAGTCGAACAAGTTGAACCTCACCTGGATCGAGTCGTTCCCGTATCCCGAGGCCAAGGGTGAGTACGTGTTCTTCATTGATTATGATGGGCACCGTGAAGACTTGAAAGTCCGCAAAGCGATCACGGCTCTGGAAACTATTTGCGATTCCGTGGTGGTTCTTGGTTCCTTCCCGGCTGCGAAAGCCACTGACGACTAATCTCAGTGACATGTTTCGTGTAACCCTGAGTGAAGGGCGACATCTCCCCTGTCGGTGTCTCGTACAACCCGTACGATGATGAGTAGGGTGCTCCGTAAGCGAAACTGGATGTGCGGAACTCGCGCTCAACACCAAACAATAAACACGATCCCAATGATCCTCGTCATCAAACCCGACGCGACACTCGATCAGATTGAGCATGTCATCGAACGGGTCAAAGAGCTAGGTTTTACACCCCACGTTAGCCGTGGCGAGGCGCGTACCATCGTCGGCGTTATCGGCGATGAAACCAAGCCACAGGCTGATAACTTCTCGGCAATCCCAGGAGTCGAGCAAGTTCTGGCCATTATGAAGCCGTTTAAGTTGGCCAGCCGGGAATTTCACAAGGACGATAGTGTTGTTTATGTGGGAAAAGTACGCATTGGTGGCGGAAGCCTCGCAATGATTGCTGGCCCGTGCGCCGTCGAAAGCTACGAGGTCGTCGATGCGATCGCCAAGTACGTGAAAGCAGGCGGTGCCAACATTCTGCGAGGCGGAGCCTTCAAACCGCGCACCAGCCCTTACGCTTTCCAGGGCATGGGAGAAGAAGGCCTCAAAATCTTACGCGACGTTGGCCAAAAGCACGACATGCCTGTTGTGACGGAAGTCATGGATCCACGACAGGTCGAGTTAGTTGTGAAATATGCCGATATGCTCCAGATCGGCGCTCGGAATATGCAGAACTTCGATCTCCTCAAAGAGTGCGGGAAAACGAAGACGCCCGTGCTTCTGAAGCGAGGTATGAGCGCAACGGTCAAGGATTTGTTGATGTCGGCGGAGTATGTCTTGGCGGAAGGAAATAAGGATGTGGTTTTGGTCGAGCGAGGCGTGCGCAGTTTCGAAGATAGCACACGTAACATGCTCGATATGAGTGCTGTGCCCAATGTCAAAGGCCAGAGCCACTTGCCCATCATTGTTGATCCCAGTCATGCCACTGGCCGACCAGATCTGATACCGAGCATGTGCCGCGCTTCAGTGGCCGCTGGGGCAGATGGTGTTCACGTGGAAGTCCATAACTGCCCGGAAAAAGCGATGTCCGATGGCCCACAAGCATTGCTCCCGCACCAGTTCCTTGACCTGATGGGCGACCTTCGCCGACTCGCTGCGGCTCTGGGTCGTGAGTTCTGGGCTCCGGGCGAAAACTAATTTGCCCGCCCGTTCCAGATATTCATCACGAGGAGCCAACAATGACTCGCAAATTGTTCGTGGCCGGCAACTGGAAGATGTACACCAATCTGGCTGAAGCCAAACAACTGGCCGGAGCCATTGCAAAAGGTGTTACAACCGATGCCATGACCGTTGCCGTGTGCCCTCCCTTCCCCTGGCTCACAACTGTGGCCGAGGTAATCAAAGGTTCACACGTGAAATTAGGTGGCCAAGATTGTGCCATCGAGAAAGAAGGGGCGTACACCGGTCAAGTTTCTGCTCCCATGCTGCTCGATGCGGGTTGCCAGTATGCGATCATCGGCCACAGCGAACGCCGGCATGGCCTGAACGAGAAGGATGAGCTGCTTAACAAGAAAGCTCATGGCGCACTGGCAGCAGGCTTGGAAGTGATTTTTTGCATTGGCGAACTCCTAGCCGAGCGAGAAGGGAACCAGACCGAGTCTGTTCTGGAGCGGCAACTTGCTCTTGGTCTGGCAGGCATGACGGCGGAACAGCTCAAAAAGCTTGTTATCGCTTATGAGCCAGTGTGGGCAATCGGGACCGGGAAAGTTGCCACGGAGCAACAAGCACAGGACGCCCATGCGTTCATCCGCCAAACGATCGCCAAGCAGTTTGGTAAACCGGCTGCAGATGGCATGGTGATTCAGTACGGAGGCAGCGTGAAACCGGATAACGCAGCCAAACTCCTTGCGCTTCCAGATGTGGACGGTTGCCTGGTTGGCGGCGCAAGCCTCAAGCCAGAATTATTTCTCCCCATTATCCAGGCCGGGGTTGATGTGGCGGGGAAGAAGTCAAGTTAGCACTTTTCTCCAGGCTTCCCGCTAATGGGGAAAAGTCTTAGATTAGCATTTGGTGATGCGGGGATTCCGTGTAAAGGCAATCCAACGGAGACTGTGACGTGGCACTTTTTGGCGCTCAATGGTACTCGCAAATTCTGAATCTAGTGGTCATCGGTCTTGGATTGCTCCTCATCCTCATTGTGTTGATTCAGCGAGGTAAAGGCGGCGGTTTGGCGGGAGCTTTTGGCGGTGCGGGTGGATCAAGCCCGTTCGGTTCACGCGCTGCAGACCAGTTTGTCAAGATTACGCTCTGGCTTGCGGCTGTGTGGGTTCTTGTCATTATGATCCACGTCAAAGTCGTGAAATACGATCTCCAATCCGAGAACAATCGAGCAGGCCTGTCGGGTTGAACGAGCGCTGATGTAGTTCAAACAGCGCTGAGTATCACAAACCGTTCCAACTGCCGTCTGGGAGGCCGACCCGCGTGTTGCTGAGCATGACGGGGTTTGGCGAAGCCCGAACCCAGACTGAAACACTCAAGGTGGGGATCGAAGTTCGCTCGGTGAACAACCGTCACCTGAAGGTCACGGTTCGTGGTAGCGACCCCTACCCAATGTTCGAGGCGGAACTCGAAAAAGTCGTGCGTCGCCGCGTGCGACGCGGAACGATTACCATCAACATTCGCGTTGAAAGGCAATCCAAGCCACTGGAACTGGCCCTCAACACAACTATCCTCACAAGCTACTTGCAACAAATCCGGGCAGCATGTGAAGCAGCCGGCGTTGCGGAGTATTCCGCCCCGTTATCCATGGGCGTTCTTTCTCTCCCGGGCGTTGCGCCTGAATCGCGGTCGCACGGTTCACCACCTGCCGACGAGTGGCCCGTGGTTGAGAAGACACTCGAACATGCTCTGGTCCAACTTGATGAAATGCGGCGTGAAGAAGGCCAGGCGATGGCCAACGAGCTGCTCACACTTCACACCTATATTGTCGCGCAGTTGGACGCGATCCGAGTATTGCTACCAACCGTAACATCTGATTATCGCACCCGTATTCTTGATCGTGTACGACAGGCCGTCACCGAAGCCGGCGTCGTTCTTCATGGTGATCATCTGATTCGCGAGGTGGCGCTCTTTGCGGATCGAACCGATGTCTCGGAAGAAGTACTCCGATTGTCGGCTCACCTCGACCAGTTTGCGGACCTTGTTCGCAAAGGTGATGAAGCGGGACGAAAGCTTGAGTTTGTCATTCAGGAAATGGGCCGCGAAACAAACACACTAGGCTCAAAAGCGGGTGATGTGACGATCTCGCGGCATGTGTTTGAGATCAAAGCCTCCCTGGAAAAAGTCCGCGAGTTGGTCCAAAACGTCGAGTAACGCACGGGCTTCCAAACTGATACTGATCAATGACCGCGTGACGCGATTCGTCACCGGAGCGTGTATGTCTACTGCAAACCCGGCACCACTACCGCTTGCCCCACTCATTGTGGTTTCTGGCCCAAGTGGTGTTGGCAAAACAACAGTTGTTGAGGAGCTACTCCGCAAAACAACACTTCCTTTACGTCGTGCAATCACCGCAACAACGCGAACTCGCCGTGAGGGTGAAGACGACGATATCAGCTACCACTTCCTGACTCGTGCCGAATTCCTTGGGGCGATTTCCGATGGGAAGATGTTGGAATGGGCCGAAGTGTTTGGAACGGATCTCTATGGCACTCCTCGGAGCGAAGTCGATCCTTATCGGGCAGCAGGCACCGGATTGATTTTGGTTATCGATGTACAGGGGGCGGCAAGAGTAAGGGAACTGTGCCCCGATTGTCTCTCGGTGTTTGTGTGTGCACCAACATTTGAAGTTTTGGAACAGAGGCTTCGGTCTCGCAAAGACACCACAGAGGATAAAATTCAGCGTCGCTTGGCCGCAGCACGGGAGGAACTGGCGCGGGCAAATGAATTCGACGATATAATCATTAACGAACACTTAGACCAAGCTGTTTCACAGCTCGAACGACTGATTCGGAACAGATTTCCAACGGAGGCATCGTAATGCTGGAAGAATTAAAAGAAGAAGCCATTGTGAATAAGGTTGGCGGGCGATTCAAGTTATCGACTTTGATCCAAAAGCGCATGGTCGCCCTCAATACAGGGGCCAAGCCACTCGTGGAAATGCGCGGGGCAGACAAGATGGCAATTGTGATTGCCGAGATTATGCAAGACAAGATTTATCTCGACGCATCAGGCAGTGTTCAGACAAATAACCAGACCATCATGGCAAACCTGCCTGGCTCCTATCCCGGTATGCCGGGAGCCGCACCGCCGATGCCGGGTTCGGGCGTCCGCAATGATAACGATGATTGATCTTGTCACGATTGCATTCGTGCCCGCCCATGTGCTGTAGCTCAAGTGCCCTGCAATGATGTCGAGATACACACAGGGCGGTTAATGGTTCGGTGACGTCATCGAACCAAACTTCTGTCAGCTTCGTATCATTTCCGGTGTTACCACATCCTTTAGTGCTACCTACCATGGCAAACTCGACACCGTTACCTAACCCTGTGCCTGCCCTTCCATCGACAGCGGATTCGGCACCGTATGTATCGATTTCCTGGATGGCCGTAGCGGCGTCGACGATCGCTGGCCTGTTCCTTCTTATCTTGATTGCCCTCGGTATGTCGGCATTTCTGAGTAAGAAGCCGCTCCTGTTGGATGAATTGCTCATCCTTCCCGTGGTTGGGTTGGTGCTCAGCTTCGCCGCTCGGCGGATGATCCGCAATTCCGAAGGCACCCGCAGCGGGGAAGACCTGGCGAATGTGGCATGGTGGATTTGCTTGGTGGGGGGGCTTGGGTATGCCGCTTACCTGTTGGGAGTGAGTTTCTCGGTCCGTCGAGATGCCGCCAATGAGGCGGATCGGTGGGTAGGATATGTGCTAAAAGGCGAAACCAATCGAGCATTTATCCGCACACGTGAACCGGGTCGCCGTGGCAACCTTAATCCCGACGATACAGCCACTCTCCTTGCGCAGTTTCGCAACGATTTTCTCTCGTTCAATCAGTCGGATCTCGTCCGCCTTGCGGCTCGCAATGTGGATGGCAAGTCGGAGTTTTCCTCGACTGGTGTTCGCGATTGGATGTATCAGCCTGGGGTGATCAAGTGCGTTTACACTGGCGTGGTGAACTGTGCAGAAGGGAAGTTTCCCGTCGAAGTTGAGCTTCGTGGCGTCGAGGCGGATGCAGCCGGACGGCAATGGTCGATCACGCTACCAGCACAGGGTGGTTTTCTCGCGCTGGAAAAGTCTTCTCGCACGCCCTATGGATGGCTCATCGCGGAGCTAGAGTCTTCAGGCACCGGATTTGGAATGGAGTTCATTCAAACCACTCGCTTGAGCAAAGAAATGCGCCGAGCACTTTACCACACAGAGATCAGCCCGGAAGCCCATCCGAAGATCCTGCAAATTGCTGGCCTCGCATCGTTCGCTCGCGTTTGGGTCGGTCTCGATCCGGCGGCGGTCATTCCCATGACTCCCGATTACCCGATTGCCATTCGCGATCGTTTTCTCCGATCGCCAACAGGTGATTTATCAAGCATCAAGCGTGAACAGTTTCTGATGAGCTGGCAGGAAAGTGGCTTGTTTCTTCCTGGTGAGCGGATGAAAGGAAATGAGCAGGTCGATCGCTACAGCACTCTGACAGTGACAGATAGCGCTGTCGAGGTTCGCGTTCCGTGCGAAATCCAACTTCCCGGTGTGGGGGGAGATCCTTCCGCTGCTCGCGGGCGGTTGGTTGTGGCAACGAACGACCCGGAATTGCTCGCCAAGCTAAAACGCCTTCGCGAGCAAGCCAATCCCGAACTCACCACGATTCCCCCAGATGGTTTCGGCAAAACGGGACATCGTTGGCGTGTGGTGGGGCTTGAATCGGATATGCACGAAATCAAGGCAACGCAACTCGGGCCTGGAGCAAACTGAGCGAGAGAAGACATTCCCAGCGACTACAATTCCGTATTCGCCAAAATGTCTGTGTACTAACTCAGCATGAATACCACCATGCCCACACCCCATCCAGGCTTCACTTCAATCGATGCCGCACTCGAAGAACTGCGTGCGGGGCGAATGATCGTCCTTGTCGATGATGAGCATCGCGAAAACGAAGGCGATTTGGTAATGGCTGCGGAAGCCATTACGCCGGAAGCCGTCAACTTCATGATCCGCCGGGCATGTGGCCGGCTCTGTGTCTCGTTATCTCCAGCGCAAGCCAATCGCCTGGGTCTCGAACTGTTGCCGGGCGTGAACCTCGATCCCACTGCTACGCCGTTCACGCACAACTTCGATGCTCGTTTAGGTGTCACCACGGGCATTTCCGCACACGATCGATGCCAAACGATTCGCGTGTGTGCCGACCCCAACTCGGGTCCGCACGATCTCGTCCGTGATAAGGGCCACATGGATGGCTTGATCGCGCGTTCTGGCGGCGTGCTGGTTCGTGCAGGGCATACGGAAGGAAGTGTAGACCTGTGCCGATTAGCGGGCCTTCGTGAAACCGCAGTGATTTGTGAGATACTGAACGAAGACGGGACGATGGCACGCCTTCCAGACCTGCGAGCCTTCTGCGATCAGCACGAATTAAAGATGTGCACGATTGCGGACCTCATCGAATATCGCCGTCGCAGAGAAAAGCTTGTTCATCGTGAAATTGTTCTCAAACTCCCCACCGAATTTGGCGTGTTTGATCTGTTTGCCTACACGTCGATCGTGGATCAGGAGCCACATCTTGCGTTAACACTCGGTGGTATTGGCGTGCCCTCCTTAACGGGATCTGAGCCAGGCGGTTCCATTACTTCGGTTCCCGTACCCGTACAGGAGCAACCCGCTCTGGTGCGGATGCATAGCGAATGCCTGACAGGCGATGTGATGCATTCCACAAAGTGCGACTGCGGCCCACAACTCCAGTACGCCATGCAACAAATCGCAGAAGCCGGTCGCGGCGTGATTGTGTATATGCGGCAAGAAGGTCGCGGCATCGGGCTGCTCAATAAACTCAAAGCCTACAAACTGCAGCAAGAAGAAGGGCTGGACACCGTCGAGGCGAATCGCCGGCTTGGATTCGCACCGGATTTACGGCACTTTGGTATTGGTGCACAGATCCTCTACGACCTCGGCGTTCGCGACATCCGGTTACTGACCAACAACCCGCGGAAAGTCATCGGGCTGGAAGGATATGGGCTGCGAATTGTGGAACGGATACCCATACAAATGGCGGCGGGCGACCATAACAGGAGTTATCTTCGCACCAAGAAGTCCAAGCTCGGTCACATCCTCGATGAACTCGATCTTGGCGAAGCCGACTGACGATCCTTCAACCTGATTTACTCAGCGATAGGTGGGCGATGACCTCGCCCGATGCCGTAATAGCGGAATCCCAATGCGGCCATTCGCTCGTGGTCGTAGATGTTTCGCCCGTCGAAGATCACCGCACCGGCAAGCAACCGCTTCATGATCTCGAAATCCGGGCTTCGGAATTCCGGCCACTCCGTAACAACGATCAATCCGTCGGCACCTTCGAGCGCTCCGTAAGGCCGATCCGCATAATAAATTCGATCGCCATAAATGGCGCGAACATTCGCCATGGCTTCTGGGTCATTAACGCGAACTTTGACACCTGCTGCCAGCAACGAATCGATCAGAGTTAGTGAAGGCGCTTCGCGGATATCGTCGGTGCGGGGTTTGAACGCAAGCCCCCAAATGGCGAGTGTCTTGCCTTCCAATTCATTGCCAAAATGCCTTTGAACCTTGTCGAATAGCACCTGCTTTTGGGAATCATTCACCTCGTCCACTGCCTGCATCAGTTGCAAGGGTAGCCCGGATTTACGCCCCATTGCGATGATGGCCTCAACATCTTTTGGAAAGCACGATCCGCCATATCCTGGCCCAGGAAACAAGAACTGGAAGCCAATCCGCTGATCGTGCCCGATCCCTTTGCGAACATCATTAATATCTGCTCCCAACCGATCGCAGAGGTTGGCCATCTCATTGATGAAGCTGATCTTTGTCGCAAGCATGGCATTCGCGGCATACTTGGTCATCTCTGCCGACTCGGGCGTCATAATCAGGAACGGGCGTTCGGTTCGCAAGAATGGCGAGTAAAGGGAACGAAGCACTTCCGCGACTTGTGGATGCCGCACTCCGACGACCACACGATCGGGCTTCATGAAGTCATCGATCGCCGCCCCTTCTTTGAGGAACTCCGGGTTACTTGCCACATCAACATGTGTGCATTTCTTTTTGGCCAATCGTTCTGCGACGAGGAGATTAGTCCCAACCGGCACCGTGCTCTTGGTTACCACAATCCGATCGCCGGGCTTGCCGGGTTCGGTATCTCGTAGCGCGTCGCCTATTGCGTCGGCCACCGCAATCACTGCGGAAAGATCGGCATCGCCCTGCGGCGACTGTGGTGTACCCACTGCAATGAAAATGAGGCGGGCAGAGCGGACAGCCGTCGCGAGTTCGGTAGTGAAAGTGAGTCGCCCTTCGCGCTTGTTGCGGAATACGAGTTCCTGAAGCCCGGGTTCATAAATCGGGATTCGGTTATCGTTGAGAGTGGCAATCTTCAGTGGGTTGTTATCCACACAGATCACATCATTTCCACTTTCAGCGAGGCATGTGCCGGTAACCAGTCCGACATAACCCGTCCCGATCACGGCTACTTTCATCGCAGACTCCAGCAAGTGACCAGCATGAGCCGGCTCATTCCATATGGATTGGTCGGCATTGAGAATGGAAAGAAGGACCAGAGGAACTCAGGTGGCCAAAGATTGTCTGGAGTCTCTTGGCGGTCGCAAGGTCTATTCCGGTCGTTCGGCAATTCTCTTTCGCCAATCAACGAGGATATCGGCCAGCGTTTGATCTAATGGGATGCGTGGCACCCAACCGGTTGCACTGCGGAGTTTTCCTGAATCGGCTCTCGTAACGGAAGTATCCGATTTGCGACCCGGATCGATCCGTTGGCGAACCTCCAGCTTGACTTGACTCAGTGAGAGTAATCGATCGAGCAACTCTCGTATCCGGTACGTTTCCCCGCGGCCGGCGTTATAGGCCTCCCCGCTCTGGCCGTGCTGCATCAAGAGCGGAAAGGCTGCCACCATGTCGCGAACATCGGTGATATCACGCCGTGCGGAAAGATCACCAGTTTCAATGACGGCGGGCTGGTTGCCAATTTCCGCTGCGGCAATCTGGCGAGCGAAGTTGGCGGCGGCGTATTCGGCACTTTGACGCGGGCCAATCTGATTGAAGAGACGTACGCGGATGATATCCAAACCCGGCGAGCGGCTGTATTGATAGCTAAGAATATCAGCAGCCGCCTTGCTCGCGGCGTAGATCGTGGCGGGCTTCAACGTGGTGCGTTCATCGCACATTCCATCCGGATCATCGGGATCGCCGTAAATTAGCCCGGTTGAAACAAACAGAATACGCGGTCGCACGCCAACGCGAACGATCGCGTCGTACAGCGATCGAGTTGCAAAGAGATTGTCGTGCCAGCAGCGATCGGGTTCGAGATACGATTTTCCCGGGTTGGCATACCCTGCGAGGTGCATCACCCAATCGGGCCGAGTCTGAGAAAGAATGGATTCGATCCGATTGCTATCGATGAGATCGACAGCATGAAGTTCAATCTGATTGCTCAGATGACTGAGGCCAACGGGCCAGGCACCGCGTCTGCAAAGGCCAACAAGGGTGTGCCCTTGTGGCACCAGCAACTCGGCCAGGTGCCCTCCCACGAACCCGGTGATCCCCGTGATCAGAATTCGCATGGTAATGGTGATCGATAAACAATGAAACTTGATCGTAACCACATTGGCTTTAACTTCGATTGCGTAGAAGAATCAAGTTTCAGTCGTCATCAACCTCATATTCCCCTAGCTTTGAAATCCGGCACAGGCTGCCCTTGAAGCCTCGCCAAATCGGCCTGCACCATCCGCTCAACCAGTTTCTCAAACGTCACTTCGGGCACCCATCCAAGATGGGCTTTGGCCTTCGCAGGGTCGCCGATCAGCAGATCGACTTCCGCAGGGCGTACGAGTGTGGGATCGATCTCAACATACTTATTCCAATCCAGGCCGACGGCACCGAAAGCAAGCTCAACCAAGCGCTTCACGGTATGCGTATGCCCGGTGGCGATCACGTAATCGTCTGGCTTATCTTGCTGCAGCATGAGCCACATGGCACGCACATAATCGCCCGCAAAGCCCCAATCGCGCTTGGCATCGAGATTGCCCAGCTTGAGCGACTTGGCGAGACCCAGCTTGATGCGGGCGACGCCATCGGTCACTTTGCGGGTGACGAACTCCTTGCCGCGTCTTTCACTTTCGTGATTAAACAGAATACCGCTACAGCAATACATGTTGTAGCTTTCCCGGTAATTCACTGTGATCCAGTGGCCATACACCTTCGCCACCCCATAAGGGCTACGCGGGTAGAATGGCGTATTCTCCGACTGGGGAACTTCCATCACCTTGCCAAACATCTCACTGGATGAGGCTTGGTAGAACTTGATTCGATCGCGTCCCAGAAGCTTCACGGCTTCGAGCACGCGCGTCACGCCAATACCGGTGAATTCGCCTGTCAGAACTGGCTGCTTCCAGCTTGTGGGAACAAAGCTCATCGCCGCCAGGTTGTAGACTTCATCTGGCTGCGAAACACTCATCACATCGATGATGGAAAGCTGATCGAGCAAATCGGCTTGATGGAGATGAATCTTGCCCGACAAGTGAGCAATCCGTTCGAAACTCTCCGTACTGGCACGACGCACAATTCCATGGACTTCATAACCCTGTTCTAACAGGAGTTCTGAGAGATAACTGCCATCCTGACCGGTAACTCCGGTAATCAAGGCGCGCTTCATGACGCGATCTCTCCCAAGAAAAAACTTGATGGCCGCCTATCTCAGTTGTGGCGGTCGCAGTCGTTTGGGAACAGTTATAGCGGAAGGCCACAAACGACCAAGCCCGATCCGCCTCTGCACTGAACTGTTTGTGGTTCAGACACTCTGGGGGAAATGGGCGATTCTCCCGCGATATTCACCCTACAAAAATGTGACACAAGCGAGATTACCCTCTGTTTTCTTGGAAGCAACTTAAACCACAATTGGTAGGTAAGTTCCGGATCGATCAGTGAAACAATACCATTTGGCTCTTTGCATCTCGCACGGTTTACGAAGCATCCTTTAGTTTTTGGGCTGTTGAAGCACAAACAAATATGTCGCAAGCGATCTCTGCAGAGCAAAGTAGGAATCGCTTCCGCCGGGCAGTGCTGGGCCAAACACCAATTCGTAGCGCGACATATGCTTGATGAGATCCGTGACACTACTCCCCTCTTTGTTCCAGGCCGCAACGACAAGTGTTTTCGCCGCAGGCGACTTCATTGCTTCAGCGGCCCGGTCGAGGTGGTTCAAGAACCGCAAGGTAGCAGTCGCTTCATCGAACGGGAGATCGCGCGTTACCGTCGATGCCAGTTCACGCACCTTTTCAAGAGTGAAATCCAGTTTCGCCATGCTGGCAGTTACGACCGATTTGCCCGTGAGCACGGGCATTGCCGCAACGGCGAAATCATTCTCCAATAGTTCTTGCATGTCTTTCAGGCGTGGGTCACGGAAAACCGCAGGAAAGGGAAGCCGGCCAGCCATGCGAATGAAGTTCAAGGCGTCGGCAGCGGTTGGACCGGCAAATTGGATATCTGCCAGCACTCGCGGGGGTAGAAACCCAGACGGCCCTTTCGCCCCTTTTGCTTCCGCTTGCTTGATCGCCTTAAGAATCTGATTCAATGTCTTTCCGGTTAAAACACTCGTTTCATCAGCACCAGCCAAAGCAGCCGCGAGTTCCTCGTTCTGGTCTGGAGTAATGACTGGATTCACCACCGCTGGTTTTGCAGCGCGTTCGTAATCCCATTGGTCTCGGATCAATCCGGCTGCCGAATCGGGGCCACGTCGCAGTCGGGCGGCGGTAGCGTCCGCTTGTGCCTTCTCCAGTTCACGCCGCGCGCTTTGAACAACGCCACTGCCGTAAGTGCCTCCCGACATATAGCCCGGCGAGACTGCCAGCCCACTGCCACCTGTCCACGGTGTTACCGCAGGATTGAAAGCGGGCTTGGCATACCAGTTCATGAGGGGCAACGGGACATTGCTCCAGGGGTTATAGATCGGCAAAGGATAGCCAACCGTTACGCGCCCAAACGTACCCCGGAATGGGACACCAAGGTAAGGCTGAAAGCGATAAGGCACAAAGGGATATAAAGGATGGTTCGGCGGCGAGGTCAACGGAATGACCTGAGCTGAGCTTCCCGAAGACCATCCGAGTAGCACTAACAAACTCAACAGGATTGATCGCGTGGTGTGAGTCATGGTTGAGGCTCCTTCAAGGTTACAGTCGCAAGGCCTCATCTGGGTATCGATACCTATGGCTTAACCGGCTTTGGCGGCACCCTCGCCGCTAGCAGGAGTTTCTTCCAGGCAGCGTGAAAAGCACTAATATCCTCGCCCGTTCCGTTCGGTTTGAACGGGATAGTTTTCCCTTCAGGATAAAGCCGAACGAGGTGCCACGCTGCAAGGCTCCTGACGATGGGCTTCGCGTTCAACAGATACTCACTCAGAACCTGAGACGTCTCAGGTTGAACTAAATCTTCTGCGGTAAATCCCAGAAGCAACTGCAGCACGATCTGTGATTGACTTGCCGTGTAATCCATCTGCGATGCGAGTGAGTTATAGAGTCGCTGACTGTTACTCGAACTGAGACCAAGCCAGTGGCGAAGAACAACAATCCCAAAGTCCCGAACGTCGGCATGCTTTGTTTGCGAGATGATTGTTATCAAGCGATCCAGGTTATCTTGCCCACCGAGTGCAACAAGTGCCACGCGCCGTTCGATGAGATCATCCGATTCCAGAAATTGATCTAGTGCGTTCGTTTCATCTTTGATTCGTGCGACCCGGAGCTTTTCGCACACCGCAATTACCTTCGCTGCGTCGCTATCTTTATTCGGAGGATTCACCCAGTCGGGGAGTTTATCCAGGCGTTGCGCTTGAGGAAGCATACCGGCGAGGCTATTCCAACGGAATTCGGCAGGCCCAGGCGGAGCACGCATCGAGACGGTGGTTCCATCGACGTTAAGCGATACCTCGCCGCGAAGATCACGCAGAACCACATACGCGACCGGGGCTACTGTAGCGGGCGTTTCCGAGTTACCCTTGGCAACGCGAAACCGTTCGCCACTTGGCCAGCGGCTAACGAGTTCAATCGAGGCGCGCGACTCAGGAGTCTCCAGAACAAGCTTCCATTTCTGATCACGAAATCGGACCCGAACCGCGGCAGAACCGCTCGCCTTCGCGTTGGTCAAATCAATGCGGCCGCGATCCAGAATCAGATCGAGATCGGCATCGCCATCCGCAGCCTTCAAAAGCGTGAATGCCGTTTCCAGAATGGGCAACGGAGAATGAACGTCATAATCCGTGAGTGATTTCAGCCGAACCGCACCATTCTTTGAGGTCAGTGCGCCACCAGGAAGGCTTACGATCAAGTCGCCTGAAAAAAGCTCGTCGTTTGCTGCCAGCAATCGAAAGGTAATGCCCGCCGCAAGTCTGGCAGAGAACGTTCCAGCGGGAGAATTCGATTGTGCCACGACCTCTCGTATGGGTGCCATCGGCTGCGCGATAGTTAGCCCAGTAGTGGCGTGAAAGCTGGCAAGCAAGATTACCAATCGGACGATCATTCCAACATCTCTCGGCAGGTCGTTGGTTCCAGTTTACATCAATGTCAGTCAGGACTTCAGGTGAATCACAATCTTTCCAGTTAGTGTGCCGGCCTTGCGGAGAGTGTTATCTTCCTGCAACTGATGCGCCTGTGCAGTTTGGGCAAGAGGAAAACGCGCTCCAATAATCGACCTTAGTTGTTTGGCCGCCAACCACTTGTTGATCTGTTCCGCACTCAGTCGTTGTTCATCAGCGGTATAGTTGAACATGGCGAAACCAAACAGCGACAATCCTTTGACATAAAACGGCCCGTTGGGTAGCACGGGTTGTGCAGCGCGGCCGGCCATCACGACGATTCTTCCGCGTGGCCCCATCAGTTCAACCGTGCGAGCCAAATCTGTAGGGGGTTGTGTCTCGTACCAAACGTGAATACCACCCGAACCGGCGGCCGCTTTCACTAAACTGCTGAAGTCATCCGACTTGTAATTGATGACGTGATCGGCTCCGAGTTCGCGGGCTAGCTCGCCCTTCTCTTCACTACCAACGGTTGCGATCACCTTCGCACCCACCGCCTTCGCCATCTGCACGACCATGGCACCGACACCACCGGTTCCACCATTGACAAAGACAGTTTCCCCAGCCTTGAGTTGAGCGCGCTGAAACAGACCAATGTGTGCCGTAATCGCAACAAGCGCGCTGGCGGCGGCCTGTTCATCTTCAACGCCAGTGGGCGTGTGATACGCCCATTGTTCATCGACACATACTAACTCGGCACACGTCCCTTGCCGACCGAGTAAACCCTGGTTCGAACCCCAAACGCGATCCCCGGATTTGAAGCGGGTGACGCCCGACCCAACAACATCGACCACACCTGCGAAGTCCGTGCCTGTGATCGCGGGTTTGGGAAGCGGCATCGGAGCGGCACCACTTCGGACGTAGGTATCGATTGGATTAATTGAAGCGACTGCGACCTTGACACGGATTTCGTTGTTACCAGGATTCGGAAGGGGAAGATCGCCAATTGCGATGACTTCGGGCGAACCAGTCGTCTCAAAATAAGCGGCTTTCATTCCGGACTCCCCATAAAGATCTACTCACGAAACCTGAATGCTCGGAATTGGCTTCAGGTTCACGACATGTAGTTGTGCAATTCACCCGATAGAATAACGGTAGTCCACCATCCCGTATCCGGGGAGTCGGTACATGAAAGAACACAAAACTCTTGTGGAGTACGGTGCGGAAATCGATCCTAACCAAATGGTGGTTCCCGCAGACGTGACAGAATTGGAACTGGAGGTCGGTCATCCCGGAGAACACGATGCGATTTACCTTGCGCGACGGAAAGAATTGTTCGCACAGTGTCGAAAGCACCGCCTGTTCAATCTTGGCCCGCCGTACGTTGATTACTTGCCAGAGGAAACCCGGATTTGGCGCGAAGTTAGCCCAAAGCTAAACGAACTTCACGATAAGTACGCCTGCCAGATCTATCGCAAGGCGAAGGCGGATCTGTCGATCACCGAGAATGAAATCCCGCAACTACGCACGATCAGTGAGCGATTGGAGCGTGAAACCAACATTCACCTTGTACCGGCAGAAGGTGCCCTGCCCTATCGCACCTTTTACGAATACATCGCAAAACGCGGATTCCCCGTAACGCAGTTCATCCGGCACGGCTCTCACCCTGAGTTTACGCCGGAACCGGACATGATCCACGATTGTCTCGGGCACGTGCCGCCGCTCATGAATCAGGATTACGCAGAGCTGCTCACCCTCATCGGAAAAGCGGCCGCCACGACGCAGAAGGGCGATCAGATACTGGCACTGAAACGCTTTAGTTGGTTTAGCATTGAGTTTGGTCTCATCGAGGAGCAAGGCGAAACAAGAGTGTTCGGTGCCGGGATACTTTCGAGTACCGGGGAGATCCCGCATTCGCTCTTCTCGACAGATGCAACACGACGACCGTTTGTGACCGAACAGGTCATCGCCACGGACTACGACCCCTCGCAAATGCAAAAGGATTTCTTCATTGCTCCTTCGCTAACATTTCTGCGACATGAACTGGAAAACCTCGTGAAGCGATTTGGTATTCCGGTGTTGTGAGCCATCCGAAGCTCAGGGCATGACCCGCTCGTTCAATACTTTTATTCGCTCGGAGGCACCACCATGCAAGACATTCCACTTCGCAAGATCGATCACGTCCATTTCTTTGTGGGGAATGCCCGACAGAGCGCGTTTTTCTACCGCAATGCTTTTGGCTTCGATGTGATCGCTTATGCCGGACTGGAAACCAAAGTTCGCAACGAGGCGAGATATGTCTTGAAGCAAGGCGAGATTACATTCGTTCTCACTTCGCCGCTGAGTAAGGACCACCCCGAAAGCCATCGCCTTATCACACATGGCGATGGCGTGATGGATATTGCCCTGGATGTGCCAGATGTGGGAGCGGCGTTTAAAGAGGCTGTTCGCCGGGGTGCGACAGCAGTCAAGTCGCCCGAAGCGATCGAAGATGAATATGGTGTGGTTGAAACCGCTTCGATCCTGGCCTATGGCGATACGACACACACATTCGTGAACCGCGATCGATATCGTGGTGCCTTCGCACCGGGGTACAAGCCCTTAGATCCCGAACGCTACCAGCACGGCACACGCAAGCCGGTTGGGCTTGCCGCGATTGATCACATCGTTGGCAACGTCGAAGAAGGAAAGATGGACGCCTGGGTGGAGTTTTACCGTAAAGTGCTTGGCTTCACGCAACTGGTTTCGTTCGATGACAAAGACATTTCGACCGACTACTCCGCGTTGATGTCGAAGGTTGTGCAAAATGGAACGGGGCGGGTGAAGTTCCCGATCAACGAGCCAGCCAAAGCCAAGCGACGCAGCCAGATCGATGAATACTTGGAGTATTACGGCGGGCCAGGTGTGCAGCATATCGCACTGATCACAGGAGACATTGTGCAAACAGTCCGTGCGATGCGGGCGAACGATGTGTCCTTCCTGCGTGTGCCGCAAACATATTACGATACTCTCAAAACGCGAATTGGAGATATCAAAGAAGATATCTCAGAGCTTGCTGAGCTTGGGATTCTCGTGGATCGCGACGACGAAGGCTACATGCTGCAGATCTTCACGAAGCCGGTCGCGGACCGGCCAACGCTGTTCTTCGAGGTTATTCAACGCCGTGGTAGCAAGAGTTTTGGCAAAGGGAACTTTAAAGCGCTTTTCGAAGCGATTGAACGCGAACAGGAACTTCGCGGCAGCCTGTGATACGCCCTCTTCAAAATGCGGCACGAAGTCAAGAACGCATTGCTCAAGCTGCGTGATTGCCGCTCGGAGAATCGCTAACCACACAGCGCGACAAACCCCTTCGAGAGTGAGAGTCGCCATGCCTGCACCATTTCCCGTTTCATCATTGCGAGACTTTTACGCCTTCGAGCAACATGTGAAAACGTGTCGCGGTCACCGCGGGCTGGAGATGGTTCCGCAGTGGTATCAGGTGCCCGTTTTCTACTTCTCCAATCCCGTGGCGATCATTGGTAACGGCGACCCCGTTTGGGCACCGCAAGGCAGTAGCGCACTCGATTACGAGTTAGAACTGGCGTGTGTGGTTGGAAGCAAAGCACGCGACCTCCCCGCGGATGACACCGCGTTGGATTGCCTCGCGGGGTTCACCATTATGAACGACTGGAGCGCGCGCGATCTTCAACGTGCGGAAATGGCGGTTGGCTTGGGACCAAGTAAGAGTAAGGATTTCGCCACCACGCTCGGGCCTCGCGTGGTGCCACTCACGGAATTACGCGATGTGTACCACGATGGCAGACTTCACCTGGAAATGACGGCACGAGTTAACGGCAAAGAGTATTCCCGTGGCAACGCCCGTACCATGTATTGGACGTGGCCTCAGATCCTCGCACATGCCAGTCGCGATACCGAACTGCAGCCGGGCGATGTGATCGGCTCGGGCACCGTGGGCACGGGTTGCATTCTGGAACTAACTCCCGAAGTGGTTGGTGGCTGGCTCAAACCGGGTGATGTGGTGGAACTGGCGATCGAGCGATTGGGCACCTTGCAGAACCCTGTTATCGCTCCACCCACGCACTAGCGAAGGGCATCTGTCAACGGCACACTGCCAGGAGTTCAACTATGCCGCGTTATCTCTCGCTTGGCAGCATTCCAAAGAAGCGGCACACTGCGCACCGCACCGCTCCGGGCCACCGAAATGAGGGGATTTACTACGAAGAGGTCGTGAGCACGCATGGGTTCAGCCGTGCGCATTCGATCGTCTACCACCAGAAGCCGCCCACCCGCGTCAAGAAGGTTGAAGCAGCAGGTTCATGGCCGATCGAAAAGGTCGAACAAGCCGCACTCCGGCACCATCATGTGAAGACACGCGGCATAACGACGCAGGGCGATTTCATCACTGGTCGCGTGCCGCTCTTCACCAACTCGGACGTGACACTCTGGCGTTGCCGACCCGCCGAGACACAACAAGAACTCTTCCGCAATGGACTGGCCGATGAGATCGTTTTCGTCCACCGGGGCAGTGGGCGATTGTTGACGCACTTCGGCGTGCTGCCATTTAAACCTTACGACTATGTAGTCATTCCGCGATGCACGACGTACCAGTTTGAGTTCGACACCGACTCCAAACCGGATCTACTCATCATCGAATCACCCGGATTGATCGACTTTCCTCGGCGATATCTCAATCCCGAAGGGCAATTCAAACTCGGTGCGCCCTTCTGCGAGCGTGATCTTCACGGGCCAACCGATTTGCATGTGATCGAACGCGAGGAAGAAACGACTGTGCTGATCAAAGATGGCGAACGGCTCACACGCTACACACTTGCCAACCACCCATTTGATGTGATCGGCTGGGATGGTTTCGTTTATCCCTTCACCTTCAATGCGGATGATTTTGAACCCATCACCGGTACTGTTCATCAGCCGCCACCGATCCATCAGACGTTTGAATCGCCCGGTTTTGTCGTGTGCACGTTCGCTCCGCGCATGCTCGATACTCACCCGGATGCCATCAAGGTGCCCTACGCGCACAGCAATGTGGAAAGCGACGAAGTGCTTTATTATGTTCGCGGCAAGTTCGGAAGTCGGCGCGGTGTCGAAGAGTCGTCGTTTACCTTACACCCGCATGGCATTCCCCACGGGCCACATCCCGGCACGATTGCCGCAAGTGCGTACGTAACTCGCACAGATGAACTCGCCGTAATGGTCGATACCTTTCGCCCGTTATTCTTAACTCAACAAGCCATCACGCTTGATGATGCGAACTATCCCTACTCCTGGCTTGATTAACCAATTACCCTCGCTCACGCCTGAACAAGCGCGAGCCTTACTTGCGAATCATTGACCTATGCAAATCGACCCAAGCACAACACCCATACCCGATGTTTACCGTTACATCGTCGGGCTTGTTACTCCCCGCCCCATTGCGTGGGTCACGACCCTATCGCCAAGTGGTTTGGTGAACCTCGCGCCGTTCAGTTTCTTCAACGCATTTGGAGCCAATCCGCCGATTGTAGTCTTTTCGCCAACATTGCGACGCGATGGATCGAAGAAAGATACATTGCTGAACCTGGAACAACTTGGCGAATTTGTCGTCCACGCAACCGTCGCATCGCTCGCCGAAACCGTTAATCTTACCTCCAAAGAGATCCCGCACGACGAAAGCGAACTCGCGCTTGCCGGTCTGGAAACTGTGCCGAGTATCAAAGTGAAACCACCGCGAGTGAAGGCGGCACCGGCGGCGATGGAATGCGTCGTTCGGCAGATCATCAACTGCGGTTCCGGGCCAATTGCCGCGAATCTGGTTATCGGTGAAGTGGTTCAGATTCACATTGCCGACGAAGTTTTGGACAACAACGGCGGCGTCGATCCACGAAAGTTGCTGACCGTGGCCCGACTGGGCGGCGCGTACTGGTGCCACACGCGCGACCTCTTCGAACTGGATCGCCCTTAATTCGCTCGTGGAAATTTCCACGAGAGTCGAACGAGGGGGAACGGAACAACCACATCCGCGTCAAATAATCATGTCACTCACAACTCAACCCACGCAATCGAGGAATCCCATGAACAGTCGATTCGCAAAGGCGCTTGGAATCGTGGCACTATTTAACGGCCTCTTATTTCTAAGCACCACACCTGAAGCGTTGGCGGGAAATGAAGAAGACGCCAAGAAATGGGCCATGGATTTGAAGTCCAAGGATACCAAAGCGCGTGTTGTCGCCTTGCAAGGTCTTGGCCGGCTTGCCGCAATCATGAAAAGCTATGTCACCGGCGCTCTGCCAGACATTTACAAGGCACTTGGCGACAAGGATGCTTCGATTCGTGCCGCCGCCGCACAGTGCATCGGCGCTTGTGATGAGCCACCAGAAAAGGTCGTTCCCGAATTGGTGAAGTTGCTTAAAGACGACAAAGACGAAGGTGTGAAACTCGGTGCGGTGAAGGGGCTCGCATCGATGGGGAGCGGAGCTAAAACTGCCGTGCCAACGCTACGCACCTTATCGGGTGATAAGACGAGTAAAGTTGGCAAGGCCGCAAAGGCAGCGCTCAAGGTGATCGTTATCAAGAACTAAATCGTCGTTCGATGTGAACCTGCCGGTTGCAACGGGCGGGTTTTCCGCATAGCTTGGCGGTTCGCAAACTGGAGCCGCCATGAACCTTGATCGACGCACTTTCCTCGCTTCTACCGGTATCGCGGCCGGGATACACACTTCAAACATTCTCGCGGCCGAAACGCCGCGCAGTCGACCACCCAAACGACGCAAACCCGCGGCGAAAAAGATCGCGGTAGTCGCTAGCGTTTATTGGTATCTTTCTCACGCTTATCACATCGCGGGTCGCTTTCTCGATGGCTATATGAAGGGCGATGAACATCATTTCCCCGATATCGATGTTGCCAGTGCGTATGTGGAGCAGGTGAAAGCGACTGACCTGAGCCGTGACATCGCGAAACAGCATGGCTTTCGCATTTCGAACACCATTGAAGACGCACTCACTCTTGGCACGGGCAAGCTCGCGGTCGATGGTGTGCTGCTCATCTGCGAGCATGGCGACTACCCCTACAACGCTCGCGGACAGAAGCTTTATCCGCGGCACGAATACTTCAAACAGATTACCAATGTCTTCGAAAAGTCTGGCAAGTCGGTTCCGGTCTTCTGCGACAAGCACTTGAGTTTCGATCGCACCAAGGCGAAGGATATGGTCGAAACGGCCCGCAAAATGAAGTTCCCGCTCATGGCTGGGTCTTCGCTTCCCGTCACATGGCGCAGGCCCGAACTGGAATTGAAACTGGGCACAAAAGTGACCGAGGCGATTCTCGCGTCGCGGGGCGAACTCGAGATCTACGGCATTCATGCCCTTGAAGCCCAACAGTCCATGGTGGAACGGCGATTCGCTGGCGGAGAGAAAGCCCCTGCCAACCAGGGCGTGAAGGCGGTCACCTGTTTGCAAGGCGATGCGGTTTGGAAAGCGGGCGACGATGGTCTTTGGTCCTGGGAATTACTCGAACATGCCATGGGGCGAAGTGTGTCACGCAATGTGGGCGATATTCGCGACAACTGTCGCCGATTTCCTCGCCCTTCTAACTGGGGTTTCTTTGCCAAGGGACCAATCGCGTTTCTCGTCGAATACATGGATGGCCTGAAGACGACTGTCCTTCAGATCGATGGGCATGTGGCAGACGAAACATTCGCGGCACGGTTGGGCATGCAGGAAAAACCGGAGTCTTGCTTGTTCTGGTTACCGCCTCCTCCCGGAGCGGCCTTTCTTGAAGCTCTGGCCTCACACGTCGAGACATTCATCGACACGGGCAAATCACCTTACCCTGTTGAACGCACCCAACTGACTGGGGGCATTCTGGATTACGCGCTCGAATCACGCGCGAATGGCTCAAAGCGACTTGAGACGCCTGATTTGGACATTCGATACGATCCGCCAACCGATAGCGGATTCATGCGTGGTGATTACGCAAAGCCTGTGAAGTGAGCGGGCTTGCGATTGAAGCCACCAACAAACTTATGGCATAGAGCAACCGATTCGCCAACGGTTGCCTTCTGTTACGCTGAGCAACAAATCGACCGTACCCTTCACGAATCACTCCATTCGCGATGTTCTGCATTCCCCGCAGCTTGAACTGATCCCGCGACTTCTTGGGAAATACTCAGGAAGCTTTCCGTTTACGCCGATAACAGCAGTGATAATGCATGGTGCGGTGGAGGATTTGTTATGCAGGACGGTCGCCGGTGGGGCGTGATGGCGGTCGGTGCCGGCCTGCTCGCGCTGTTGAGCGGGTTTGGGTGCCACTTGCATCATCATGGTGAGATCGGGCCACAGGACGCGCTGGCACCAATTACGGTACCGCCGCCGGGCACTGTGCCAACCGAACTCCACATGGTAACGTTGCCGCCATACGTCATTGGAGCGCCAGATATTCTGCTGGTTGAAGTGGTCCAACGAAGCCAGATTCCCGATCCGGATATCGAAGGACAGAAGAAATGGGCTACGGAACGCTTACCCGTTCAACCCATATCGGGACAGTTTCTCGTCAACTCCGACGGAACCGTTCGCCTGGGGGCGTGGGGTTCTGTCCCAGTTGCTGGCCTGACCCTCGACCAGGCAGCAGAAGCGGTTCGCAAGCACGTGGTTGAGAATCCGCTTCTTCGTGATCTCGGTACCAAGCCCGAAAGCATTCTCGTGATACTCGACGTTCTCGCTTATAACAGCAAGCGCTATTACGTCATCTATGACGGAGCCGGTTTTGGAGAACAAGTTGTTTCCTTTGTCGTGAACGGAAGCGAAACTGTTCTTGATTCCATTGCCTCAGTTGGTGGGCTTTCCGAAGTGGCAAGCAAGCGCAACATCTGGGTGGCCCGCCGCACGCCGCACCCTGGGCAACCGTGGCAGATCTTGCCGGTCGATTGGATTGGCCTCACACAGCACGGCGTGACGAATACCAACTATCAGGTGCTACCGGGCGACCGAATCTATGTGAAAGCCCAGAAGCTTGTCACCATCGATCGGGCGATGGCACGCATTCTCTCGCCAGTCGAAAGAGTCTTCGGTGTAACCTTGTTGGGTGCGAATACGGTTAACCAGATCGGTGGACGCGGATTCGGATTCAACGGCAACAATGGGAACTGATTGATGTCCGGCGCACGCTCAATGTTTAAGAGCGGCTGTCGTGATTGCAACAACCCGAGGGAACTGAGATGCAACGCATAATGATGAGCTTCGCCACGGTGTGTGCTTTCGCTGGTGCAGCGGAGGCACAGTTTCCGGGTCAGCCTTCTCCCGGATACGTCAGCCCTTATCCGCCGATCAACCCGGCGAACGTGATGCCGAATATCTTCAACCCGGCGAACCAGCCACTCAGCCCGTATTTGAACATGTTCCGCAACGGGAATCCGAGCGCGAATTATTACTTCGGCGTTCGCCCCGGAACGATTGGTGGCGCAGGCGGCGGCGGTAGTTCGACGCCGTTCTTGGCGACAGGCGGAAACCGCCCGGCGTTCTTCCCGCAACTTGCCGCCTCAGCCGAACCCTTCGCGCTTCCCACCGCACAAGAGGGAATGGTGTTACCACCAGCGGGGCATCCGGTGTTGTACGGGAACACCATGGGATATTTTCCTTCGCCAATGGCACCCGGTTCTGGGGCACGACCGCGGCGATAAGGTTTAGCAAAATCGGCAGTAAAATTGCGGCGCGGCGAAGTCATACGGATTGTCGCTTCAAGCACGCCCAAGCACGCCCAGATAGCGAGTGGGAGAGCAGCCATGCAAATGAAGATCGCAATCGCAAGTATTCTGGGACTGAGTGCAACGATTGCTCTCGGGCAAGGGCCACGTCGCGCCACACTTCTGCCTCCTGTTTCCGGGGATGCTGTCGGAGCGCGCAGCGTGGCGCGCGCTGCGGCTGAATCGCTCCCCATAACAGGCAATAGCACACCGATCACCCAGAAATCTGCTGGGCGAGTTAGCAGTCCGGCGTGGTTGAACGGAACGGAATCGAACATTCGGCAGGCGAACGGCACCGGCACGAACCAGGAAGGGATTCGACTGCTAACACCGCCAAACAATGGAAGCAGTCAAGAACCGACCTTTGTTTCACGCGGGTTTGACAAAATCAAGAATGCGTTCATCGGTAGCGATGGCAAGGATGGGCCTAAACCTGCCGTTACCCAGCAGCCCGCGCCCGAAAAAACCGCACCCGCACCCGCAGTGCAACAACAACCCATTGCACGCGAAACGCCAAATGCTATTACACCGTTTCAGGGTGTCTCGCCTAATGGTCAACCTATCTTCGCAGGGCCGCCCGCCTGGCGATGGAATGGTTATGGTGCGCCAACACCGGGAGCCAACCCGTACGCACCCACCGGTCACTATCCGCGTGCATCGGCGAATTGGTATTCGATCACCGGAGCAACACCTGGTGCGTTTCCAGTGCCTGTGACGAATTCATTCGCTCAAAACCCAGGCACAGACCCGCCCGTTTATGTGCACACGCCAACTCAACGTGTGGTATCTGGCCCCGCATATGCCGTTCACCCCATTACTGCTCCGTATCAGATCACACCGACAGCGCCCACAATTGCATCTGGCAATGTGCCGCCTATGTATGCACCTTTACCCACGACACCCACGCCTATCGCCACTGAGCCTGCGGGAATTCCATTGCGAGTTCCAACACTCACACCACCACCCTTGCCCGTGCACACGACAACCCCAACGACGCCCGTTGTCACTCCTGTTACGGAACTGGAACCACCGGTTCGCATACAAACGCCTGGCGACGGTGTGGCGCGCGTTCCCCTGCTACCTAATCCAGGCGGTTCCACTGCACCCTTGCAGCCATTGCCAACGCTTCCGCCGGTAAGCCCTGCCCTACCTTCCACGCGAGAACCAAACCACGTTGTTCAGCCTGTGGCGAAACCGGCGGTGTATCCGGTGCCAACGACCGAGGAGTTGCCGCAATGGCAACCGAGCAATCCGCGTACGCCACGAGGGAACTGAGCTTTCATGAACTGCTCAGTTAAAAAGTCGCGCTTTGCTTTCACGATTGCGACATCGCGTTAATAAAATCTGCGGCATGACGATCATCAAACTCGCGAACGGTACCATTCACGACCCCGCGAATAATGTCGATGGTTGCGTTGGCGATATCTGGGTTGCGGATGGGAAGATCATCGCTCCGCCTACGGATGCGAGTATCGTTGCGGATCGCGTTTACGATTTAACCGGCCTGGTTGTCATGCCGGGCGGTGTGGATATGCACGCGCACATTGCTGGCCCCAAGGTCAACATCGCACGCAAGCTTCGCCCTGAGGATCGCCGCAATCATTCGCCATTTCGCCGCAACAGTTTGCTTCGCAGCGGCACGTTAGGAAGCACACCCAGCACGTTTGCCACCGGCTATTTGTACGCAGGACTGGGCTACACCACGGTCTTCGATGCTGCGATACCACCACTCGGGGCAAGACACACGCATGAAGAATTCCACGACACTCCCGTGATCGATAAGGGTTTCTATGTCCTTGTCGGAAATAACCACTATTTGATGGATCAAATTGGTCGTAAGGAATGGGATCGCGTGCGATCGTTTTGTGGCTGGTTACTGAATGCCACAAGGGGCTACGCGCTGAAGGTCGTCAATCCCGGTGGTGTCGAAGTCTGGAAGCAAGGCAACAATGGCATGGCGGGGTTGGACGATGTTGTGCCGGGGTTCAACGTGTCGCCGCGAGAAATCGTGACTTCGATCGCACGAGTCGCGGATGAACTTGGCTTACCGCACTCGGCACACATTCATTGCAATCAGCTTGGCATGCCGGGAAACTGGGCGACCACGCTTCAGACCATGAAAGCCACTGATGGCTATCGTGCGCACTTCACGCATATTCAATTTCACAGTTATGGCGGCGGACCCGACGACCAGAACACGTTCTGCTCGCAGGTGCCTGCACTCGCGGAGTGGGTGAATGAACACAAGAACATTACGGTTGATGTGGGTCAGGTCGTGTTCGGTGATACCACTTCCATGACAGGCGACGGACCACTCGGTTACTTTCTGCATCGCGTAACCGGCCGAAAGTGGTTCAACGGCGACACCGAATGCGAAGGCGGCTGTGCCATCGTTCCCATCGAGTACAAGGAAAGAAGCTTTGTTCACGCGCTGCAATGGGCAATTGGCCTTGAGTGGTATTTGCTGGTGAAAGACCCTTGGCGAGTGGCGATGAGCACCGATCACCCCAATGGCGGTTCATTCGTTGCCTATCCCGAAATCTGTGCTTTGCTCATGAGCCGCGATTATCGCCAAGAGGTACTTCGGCGTGTGCCCGCAAAGGTCCGCGACCGCTGCTCTCTCTTCGAGCTTGATCGCGAGTATTCACTTCAAGAAATTGCGATAGTCACTCGGGCTGGTCCCGCACGAATGCTTGGCCTGCTTGAGAAAGGCCATCTTGGTGTGGGTGCCGATGCGGACATCACAGTTTACACGCCAAGCACAGATTTGAAGGCGATGTTCGAGTTGCCGAGATTCGTCTTCAAGGCGGGCAAACTCATTGTTGAGAAGGGCGAGATTCGCTTGGCACCCTACGGGCCGACGCTCACAACACGACCAACATTCGATGAAGGCGTGATTCCGCACATCCGCAATTGGTTCGAAGACGCGTATTCACTCCAATTCGATAACTACGCAGTCGGCGAAGAATACCTGACACACGGTGAGTCTGAAACGATCTGCAAAAATTGAACAGCGGTGTTTCGACTTGCCCCTCACTCGTGGGTAGGGATAATCACACGAGTTAACCACGCACAATAAGTTTTCAAACCCACCAGCACTCACCAATGCGCTACCACTTCTTCCTTTCGCTTCTCGCACTGTGTCTATCGGCTGTGATGGTTTCCGCGGTTGAACCGGCAGAGTTGAAACCGGCGCTGGTTGCGACTTTCACGGCTGGTAAAGAAAGCGTAACTCGCCTGGAACCTACCGTCGCACTTGCTCTGGCTGCGGGCGAATCGACACATCCTCGGCTATCTGCAATCTCGAACGCCACATGGAAGGGCTACATCAACATCACGCGGCCGGGGAAATACTCCTTCTCTGCGAACGTGCTAAACGGCCGCTTGCGTGTCGAGATTGGCGGGAAGTTGGTGCTCGATGGTTCGGGTGAGAACGGCAAGTTATCGAATGTGCAATCAAATGAAGTGCAACTCGATGGTGGAGTCCAACCATTCGTGGCGACATTCGTTCCAGCAGGCAATCAAGCAACCCGCGCGGAGTTGCTTTGGCGCGGGCCGGGCTTTGTAATCGAACCGCTACCACATCAGTTCTTGGGTCACTTGGCCAAAGAACGGCCGGTCGAATTTGCGAAAGATCTCGAGTTGGAGCACGGTCGATTCCGGTTTGAAGAACTCGGCTGCATCCAGTGCCACAAGCCTGAAAACGGCGACGCGATGGCACGAACGCTTGTGAGCAAACCCGGCCAAACCTCACGGGAATCGCCAATCGCGCGTACCCCGGCTGGATCGATGCGTGGCTTGCCGACCCGGCCGCACATCGCCCGCAGACCACCATGCCCAAAATGTTCACGAACGACGAACGCGGACAAGCAGAGCGATTCGCGATCACGAAGTATCTCCTTTCACTCTCGAAAGGCACAGTCAGCCCATACAAACCCCCGTTGAATCCGCCGAATAATATCAAGCAAAGTTTTGAGCGCGGACGCGTGCTTTACACCGTTGCGGGGTGTGCGACGTGCCATCAAGAATCGAAGCCGAAGCCCAAGAACGAAGAGGATGATCGCGAGCCTTTGCAGCGAGAAGATTATGTCTTTGGTTTGGGCACGCTTGAAGGACCAACAGCCAAGTATGCGTTGGGTTCGCCGGGTAGCAAAACACGCCCGGAAGCGCTGGCATCATTCCTCCAAGATCCTCTCAAGACGCATCCGGCCGGCCGCATGCCGCATATGAATCTGAACGCGCAAGAAGCGAATGATCTCGCCCTTTACCTTTGCCGCCTGAACGATGACAAGACCGAACCTGCCATGCCGGCGGCACCATCAATGACTCCCGCCACTCTTGGGAAACTGATCTACGAAGAGAACTTTGGGAACGAAGCCGCTACGCAAATCACCGCGCTGGAAAAACTACCCACAGCGGGAAAGTGGCTTGAACTCGGCCGCACGCTCACCGATGTGAAGGGTTGCATTAACTGCCACACGGTGGAAGAAAACGGGCAAGCGCGTAAGCCCCGCGATACTTTCGCCAATCTCAACACCATCAGATTAGCGGGCGAAAAAGGCTGCATTGCTGATAAGCCTAACGCAGCGAAAACGCCGGTTTACAAGCTCGATGCCAAGGAGATTTCCGCACTGGCGGCGTTTCTGAAGGCCGGACTCAGCGGAACCGGTTCGCCTGCCTCGGCGTATTCCGCTCGTATCGCAATGAAGCGGTTCAACTGTTTGAACTGTCACAACCGGGACAATGAAGGCGGAATCGCAACGGAACTTGCGGACCAGATGCGAATGCTGGAGAAAGCCGAGAACGCTGATGATGTTCGCCCTCCTGTGCTCACCGGTGTGGGGCACAAATCGCGAACCTCTTGGCTCAATTCTGTTCTCACCAACGGGGGACGAGCGCGACCGTGGATGCAGCTTCGCATGCCGCAATATGGCAAATCGAATGTGGGTTTTTTGCCCGAAGCGTTGGCGGCGCTTGAAGGAACCACACCAGACGACGCCGTTCACACGCTGCCGGTGAATACGCAAACAATCGCATTGGGCCGGCAAATCGTTGGTAAAGGTGGACTGGGTTGTATCTCTTGTCACGATATTGGAGGTGTCGCGAATACCGGCACCCGTGGCCCCGATCTCTCCACTATCAATCAGCGGGTTCGTTATGAGTGGTATGAACGCTGGATGCATCAACCATTGAGAATGGCACCCGGCACGCGAATGCCGCAAGCGTTCGTGGATGGCAAGTCTACGCTCACGACCGTGCTCAACGGCGATCCCAAATCGCAGGCTTCAGCCATGTGGGGTTATCTTTCTCTCGGGCCAGGTCTTCCGCTTCCCGAAGGATTGGAGCCACCCAAGGGGCTTATTCTTGCCATCAAAGATCGACCGGAACTGCTAAGGACATTCATGCCCGATGCAGGCAACAAAGCGATTGCTGTGGGTTATCCGGGCGGGGTTAACCTCGCGTTTTCGGCGGATGAATGCCGGCTCGCGTATTCCTGGGCCGGAAACTTCCTCGATGCCTCGCCCGTTTGGAACAATCGCGGTGGCGCGCCTGCGAAGTTGCTGGGGCCAAAGTTTTGGTCTGCAACTGGCGGTCACCCATGGGGGCTGACGGCCAATCCCGCGATTCCACCCGATTTCATTGGCCGTTCCAAGAATCCGGCGTTCGGCGTTCCCTTGCCGCTTGAACCGGCCCGGATCTACGATGGCCCGCGAATGACTCACTTCGATGGCTATTCACTCGATAAGAGTGGCAACCCGACCTTTCGCTACCGGCTAACAGAAAACACAGGTGATGGTGTACTCGCTGTTGCAGAAACCCCTGCCCCGCTTCGCGCTTCCATCGCGACAGGTTTCTCTCGGAGGTTTGCAATTGAAGCGCCTGCGGGTTATCGCACGTGGTTACTGGGTGGACAAACCGCGCAAACGCCCCGTCTCATTTCATCCGCCGACGCGAGCAGTATTAAACTGGATCTGAAGGCCGACGCGCCGTTCAGTAACACTGATGGTGTTCGCGTGGTGCTACCCCAAGAGAATGGCAAGGTCTTTGTGCTTGAGGCCCTGCGTGTACCCACAGATTCCACTTGGCAATTGATTCCACGCACTGGCGGCGGTTGGCTCGTGGTCTTACGGTTCCCGGAATTCAAACAGGCGTGGAAGGGTGAATTCGACTTGCAGTTGTGGTCGGTTCCCAAAGACGACGATGCCTTGCTCAAAGACCTGACGGCAAAGTAAGCAGACTTGATCGACCCATTGTTGTCTCGAACAGCGGGTGGCCAAGGCCACTCTGGCTAACGGATCTACACATGACATCGCCCGCGCCGATTGGCCCGATCCATCAAACAACACCAACTTCAATCATGTGGCGAATCGGTCTTATTGTGCTTGTGAGTGTGTGGGCCACACTCACGTATGTAGGTGGCGATTCGATTGCTCCACGCATGCGCTCGGCGATCGGCGTTGTGGCATTCATCACAATGGCGTTTGCTCTTTCTGCGAACATTCGCGGCATCAATCCCCGCGTTGTGCTCGCGGGTTTCGCAATGCAACTCACACTCGCGGCGCTCATCATTCATGCTCCGCTCGTGCGGGGCTTCTTCGATGAAGCGGGCCAATTGGTCACGGCTTTTGTCGGGTTCAGCAAGGCCGGCGCGGGGCTGGTGTTTGGTCCACTTGCCTCTGATGAAGCAATGAAACGCGGCTTTGGTCCGCGATCGGGCGTCCCCTTTGGCATCATCCTGATGACCACGGTTATCTTTGTCTCCACCGTGTTCAGTGTCCTGTACCATCTCCGTGTTTTGCAAGCCATCGTGTGGGTATTCGCCAAGCTCATGGTGTTACTCATGGGTAAGCGAGGAGTCAGTGGCGCGGAAAGCCTTTCGGGTGCGGCCAATGTATTCATGGGTCAGACCGAAGCCCCGCTTATTGTTAAACCCTATATCCCCGCGATGACGCGTTCGGAATTGCTTGCGATCATGATTGGCGGAATGGCCACTGTGGCTGGCGGGGTCATGGCGATTTACATCGAGATGGGTGCCGATGCGCGTGCGGTGTTGGCAACGAGTGTCATGGCTGCCCCGTGCGGGTTATATGTCGCCAAGATTCTTATGCCGGAAACGCAAGAGCCGGTTACTCGTGGTCGTGTCACACTTGCAGACGCACGCCCCCATGCCAACGTGATGGACGCCGCCGCGTCTGGCGCTTCCGAAGGAATGCGTTTGGTTCTGAACATCATCGCCATGCTGATTGCCTTCTTGGCGATCATCGCAATGGTGAACTACGGTTTAAAGCAGATTCATCCGGACATCTCACTCGAAGCGATTTTTGCCCGGCTGTTCGCGCCGTTTGCGGCACTCATGGGAGTGACGCCTGCCGATATCCCAAAGGTTTCTGAGTTGCTTGGTGTGAAGCTCGTGGCAAATGAATTCCTGGCTTTCGACTTGATGACATCCCGCTTCAAGCCCGGCATGGCGGAAGGAATGGATCCGCGTTCGTATGCTCTGGCCACTTACGCCTTAACGGGCTTTGCTAATATCGGATCAATCGGCATCCAACTCGGCGGCATTGGTGCCCTTGCTCCGGAACGTCGCGGTGATATTGCCCGCCTTGGTATCCTGGCACTCATCGGCGGGTTCCTCGCCACACTCATCAACGCTTCGGTTGCGGGCATGTTTATCTAATGGCCATGACTTCTAACAACTCTTAGATGCTGAGCCGTTTGGTTACCACCGGTAACTGAGTTGCACGAACGAGAAACCGGCGTTACTCGCGGCCTGTGGCCCGGCGGTGTTTTTAAGAATTCGCCCCCGAACAGGTACGAGTAACCTGTGAGCAATTCCATGTGCTTGGTCATGTGAAAGATGATCACGATATCAATTTCTTCGCCGAATCGGGGCGGAACTGGTGTACCTGCCGCCACGCAGCCCGGATCTCAATCCGATCGAAATAGTGTTCTCGAAGGTGAAGTACGAGATCCGCAAGCGGACCCCGCGAACCAAACCTGAGTGCGATCGTTTATGCGGCGAGTGCCTCGACTGGTTCACGCACGCGGAGTGCGGGAACTAACTCCGCCACGCCGGATACACCTCGCAGCAAAGTGACTGAAAATGCTCTAAACAGATGGTCAGGGTTGTGTGTCATGTTTTGACGAGCCGGAAGCGTCAGCGACGGATATTGCTGAACCGTCGCTGACGCTTCCGGCTCGTCAAGAAGGAGCTTCATGAATTTACCAACCATCCGTGGCCCAGTGCTTAGTTGGGCGAGGTGGATTAAGCAACATGCGTTGAGAAAAAGGCGGACTGGAGGTTCAGACAAAGTGCAGTTTCGTCTTCGACTGGCCTCGTTTCATCTCACACAATCGTTTCGCTCTCTTCGCATGGAAGAAGCTGAATGCACACACGGAATCCGCCGGGATCGGAGTCGAATGGCAATACCAGAAACTCTGTTCCGTCATTTGATGTTGAAAGGATGTGCCCAAGCCGAGGTGTGGAGAGATTGAAGTGGTACTGTGTTCCCTTCAGCATCGTTTTCGCCTGACCGGCAATCACGTTGGCAAACTCGCCTGCCACGTCATCAAGGATATCGGGTGTGAGTGGTTCGCCAGTCGGAAGATACCTGCCGGCCAGCGTCTCCAGTACTGACCGGGGGAACGCGACAATCTGCCGCCCGGGAACGGCTCGCCGAAGGGTAATCTCGGCCGTCACCTGGTCAATGCTATGACCGGTTTGGGTAACGTAAGGGTCACCAGGCACAACTGGTGTTTGGCACAATTCCTCGAACGTTGTGACAGTGGCTGCGTTAAATACCTCGACCAACAGCGAACAGGCGGGATCGGGAGTCCGGGCGTCAAGCGGTCGGTCGCTGGGCACGGCCATCTCCTTTGTGATTGGGAGTCGAATCCCTTCGGACTTGCCGGTAGAACCCGGCCTTCAACGACGCCACTCGCTCATAAGAATCGTCCAGGTTCAGCGTGGTCTCGGCCCCGCCCAGGATCAGATAGCCGTCCGATCGGAGCAATCGCGACATCCGCATGAGGATCGACTTCTTGGTGTCTACTTCGAAGTAGATCATCACGTTCCGCAGCAAGATCAGGTCGAATACCGGCATCGGGGGCCAGGTCGCCGCAAGATTGAGTCGCTGGAAGTCGATCATCGTGCGTAGGTCTTCGCGGATCTGCCAGCGGGCACCATCCTGTCGGAAGTTCTTCATCAGCAGGGCGACCGGCAAACCGCGATTGACTTCAACCTGCGAGTATTCCCCCGCCCGGCACCGGGTGATCATGTCCTGCGAGATATCGGTGGCCTGAAACGTCACTTTCCAACTGGCGAGTTCGGGGAAGTATTCGCGGAGCATGATCGCGATCGTGTACGGCTCCTGACCGCTGGAACTGGCGGCACACCAGATGTTCAGCCGCTTCTCCGCCTGGCGGGCCTTGATCAATTCCGGCAGAACGGTTTTGCGGAGGGTCTCGAAAGGGTGAATATCGCGAAAGAACGAGGTCTCGGTGGTGACCATCGCCTCAATCACTTCGTTTGCCAGTTCATTCGTTCCGGCTGTCCGCAGACGCTCGATGAACTCGGTTACCGAACCAAGCCCATGCCGCCGTGCGACTGGGGTAAGCCGGGAATCGACAAGATACTCCTTGCCCGGCTCCAGCGCAATCGCGCTTCGCTCGCGGAGGAGTTTGGCAACCAAGGCGAAATCGCTCTCTGTCATGATCGCGTGCTTTCGCCTCGCGTTCGGCGGACTATCTCGTTGGCGACCAGCGAAAGCGGCAGAACCTTGTCCGCCAGCCCCGCCCGGACAACGAATCCGGGCATCCCCCAGACCACACTCGTCGCCTCGTCTTGCGCAATGATTTGCCCTCTCGCCTCCCGAACCAACTCGCTCCCCCGAAGCCCATCTTGACCCATCCCCGTGAGTACCACCGCCAAAACTCCACCACGGTATACCTTCACCGCAGAGCGGAACAGCGGGTCCACCGCGGGTCGGCAGGAGTTCTCTGGCGGCTCCTGGTTGAGTACTGCTCTCACTTGCAACCCGTCTCGCGCGACGAGCATGTGAAAGTTGCCCGGCGCAATCAGCGCCCGCCCAGGTCGGACCACGGCACCTGTGGTGGCCTCCTCGATCGGCACTTTTGAACTGGCCGTGAGCCGTTCGGCCAACAGTCGGGTGAACATCGGGGGCATATGTTGAACGATCAGGATCGGCACTGGTAAGTCGGCTGGGAGGGCACCGAAAACTTCGGCCAGAGCGTTCGGCCCACCGGTCGAGACGCCAATCACCACGACTTCCACTGGCCCGGGCGGAACGCCAACTTGGCCTGCGACCGGGCGAACCACAAGCGCAGGCACTACGGGCTTCGGTGCGCATATCTGTTTGATCGCGGGGACAAGTTGCTCGCGAATGACTCGTCGCGACTCCTCGACGCCGCCCGGACCGGACGGCTTGGTGAAGTAATCGGTTGCCCCCAGAGCCAGCGCATCAAGCGTCGCCGATGCTCCACGCTCGGTGAGCGCGCTGAACATGATGACCGGCAGGCGTGGGTAGGACTTGCGAATTGCGGCGAGGGTCGCCAGCCCGTCCATCTCTGGCATCTCGATATCAAGAATCACTAAATCCGGCTTCGTTTGCGTCATCCGGGTCAGGGCGATCTGGCCGTTCGCTGCGGTACCGACGACCTCGATCTCCGGGTCCGCGGACAACTCATCCGTGACAACACGGCGGATCACCACCGAGTCGTCCACCACGAGCACCCGAGTTTTCGGCATTGCGATCACCCCCGAACACGTCGAGCATACTCAGCTTGTGTACCAGGACATCCCTGGTGAACGGCTTCATCACATACTCATTGGCCCCGGACGCCATCGCCCGGTTCATCTGCTCACTCTCGGTCTCGGTGGTCACCATGACAATGCGGACCGGGTCAAAAGACGTGTCGGCGCGAACGGCCCTTATGAACTCCAGTCCGTCCATCACCGGCATGTTCCAGTCCACCAGCACCAGTTCCGTGTCCGGGAACTCGCGGAGTCGGTCGAGCCCTTCTTGCCCGTTTCCGGCCTCGATCACTTCGAGGTTCAATTCTTGCAGTATCGGGCGAATGAACGCCCGGACCGCTCGCGAATCGTCGATCACCAGTGCCCGCATCAAATGCCCTCCCGTCAGTACCTGAACTGGGCTACCAGTTTCTGGAGATCGACCGCGAGTCGGGAGAGTTCGTCGGCCGAACTCTTGGTGTTCGCCGCTCCTTCCGTAGTGCTTTGCGCGGCCTGGGCAACCCCTGTGATGTTTTGAGCAATCTCGTTGCTCCCCTTCGCAGCCTCCGTGACGTTGCGGCTGATCTCGCCTGTTGTCGCTGTCTGCTCCTCGACGGCGCTTGCGATCGTGTTTTGAATATCGTTGATCTGATTGATGATAGTCCCGATCTGGGCGATGGCCTCCACCGCCCCCTTCGTGTCGGTCTGGATCGCTTCGATCTTGCGGCTGATGTCCTCTGTTGCCCGGGCGGTTTGCTTGGCCAACTCTTTGACCTCATTCGCGACGACTGCGAATCCCTTTCCGGCTTCGCCCGCTCGCGCTGCTTCGATCGTTGCGTTGAGCGCCAGCAAGTTCGTCTGCTGGGCGATGGAAGTGATGACCTTGATGACGTTGCCGATCTCCGCGCTACTTTCTCCCAGCTTGGCGACGGTGGCGTTCGTCTTGTCCGCCACTCGCACGGCCGAAGTTGCGACACGAGCAGCTTCGTTGGCGCTCTTGGCAATCTCCCTGATGCTGGCCCCCATTTCTTCCGTGCCGGTGGCGACAGTACCAACGTTGCGGCTGACCTGTTCGGCTGCGGCCGAGACGATATTGGCTTGCGCCGCTGTCTCTTCGGCGTTGCTTGCCATCTGTTGGCTCACCGCAGTCAGCTCGTGGGCGGCACTGGCAAGTGCATGGGAGGTGTGTTCCAAAGATGTTTCGACCTGCTTGACCTGCGTGACGTCTGAGGCATATTTAACGACCTTGGCCGGCTTGCCGTTGAGATCCAACACAGGGAAGTACGATCCTTGAATCCATACTTCTTTACCGCCCTTGCCGATCCGCCGGAAACGTCCGGTGTGGGGGCGACCGGCGGCCAGGTCCGCCCAGAACTGCTGATACTCCACACCACCCTCGGTAGCTGGGTCCACGAACAGGCTGTGGTGTCGGCCCACCACCTCATCGAGTCGATAACCCATCAAGTTGAGGAACTTGTCGTTCGCGGTCACGACCGTGCCGTCCACCTGGAACTCGATGACCGCCTGAATCTTACTGATGGCCGCCACCTGGCTCGCGAAGTCGGCGTTGCGGACCTTCGCGGCGGTCACGTCGGTAGAGTACTTGACCACCTTGAACGGCTTACCGGACCCGTCCAGAATCGGGTTGTAGCTGGCTTGAATCCACACTTCGCGGCCGCTCTTGCCGAACCGTTTGTACTCGCCATGCTGAAACTCCCCGCGATTGAGCCGCGCCCAGAACTCGCGGTAGTCAGCGCTGTGCCGGGTCGCCTCGTCCAGGAATATGCCGTGATGTCGCCCCTTTACCTCCTCGATGGTGTAGCCCATGACCCGGAGAAAGTTGTCGTTGGCCGCGATGATCGTGCCGTCGAGATTGAACTCGATCACCGCCTGAGATTTGCTGATGGCCGCGATCTGGCCGGCGTAGTCCGCATCCAAGAGTTGCCGATACGATACATCCTCCCACGCCACGACGTACCCGAGCACCTCCTTGTCGGGACCGAAGATCCCGTTAATCCGGGTCTCCAGGGTAACCGCCCCAAACGAGAACATGGTCTGGTGCGGGAGTGAGTTTGGGTTGTTGAGGATTCGCTCGACCTTCTTCGCGTCGCGGTGAAACCGGTGGATCGACCCGCCGATAAGCTCGTCCACACCGATCCCGAAAGCTCGGCGGAGTTCACTCTCCAACCCCCGAAGCGTTTCGAGTGCACGGGGATTGGCGTAGATCAGGTTGAGTTGCGCGTCAGCAAGCAAAATGTTGGTCTGCACGTCGTCCAGCGTAGCCTTGACGAAATCCAGCGAAGCCATTGGGTCCGCGCGGCGCGTTGCGCGCTTCGGACGGGAGTTGCGTAGGCTCATGAAGCTGTCTCGTGGTAATTGAGGAGATTCAGGTGTATCGGGGCTATCCGACGGGCGTTCGCCCTCGGTTGTTGTGGTTCGTTTTCGCCTGCTCGGCGGTCGAGAGTCGTTCATTCCGCACCTCGTCAGTGGTTCGCCAGATTGACCGTTCGCCCCGCGTCCAGGATCAGCAGCAAGCGACCGTCCAGCTTGTATGCACCGAGGATGAGTTCTCTCGCGATGCCTTGAAGCGTTTCGGGGGGACGTTCGAAGTCGCCTTCTGAGACTGACAACACGTCCCCTATTTCGTCTACCAACAGGCTGACGGCTCCGTCGTCGGTCTGCACGACAATGTTGACCGGCAATTGGTCCGGCGATCGATCCGGGAGTTCCAGCCGACGACGGAGATCGAGCGCGGTCACGATCTGGCCGCGAAGATTGATCAGCCCACGGACGACCGGCGAAGCCAGCGGCACCCGGGTCATCTCCTGATAAGAGATGATCTCCTGCACCTTGAGCACATCCAGCCCGAAGTAGAGGTCGCGGAGGTAGAATGTGCAGTACTGGTGTTCGTCGGCCACAACGTTCCTCGGAGTTAGGGGGCGGGGGCGAGTTCCAGCGCGGCCGCCTGGATTAGCGCATCCACATTCAGAAATTCGGTCACCCGGCCCTGCACGACAGCGGTGAACAACACGCCCGGTCTGTTCGCACGCGAGCGTACGGTCACTTCCTCTTCAACTATGTCGAGGATGCTGCCAACCACAAACCCCACCCGTGGCTCCGAACCGGCGTAGACAACCACCTGAGAGTTTCCTTCGCTTGGGGTTGAGCCGGCACGCTGCCAGTTTCGCTCGGTGGGCGATTCGCCATTGCGATTGCTAGCCAACCGGCGCAATTCCTGACACACGTCGAGAAGAGTCAGGATTTCGCCGCGGTACTGCACAACTTCCCGTGAACCGGCTCGCTCAAGGACCGATTGCGGGAACTCTTCCAGGCGGGCGACGAGAGCCAGCGGGATGGCCATCCGCCCGCCATCAGCGGTCGCGAACAACAGCAGCGACTCTCGCTCAACGGCTGCTCCTTCGGTTCCCTCAGGTGATTTCTCAGCAAGCGCACGCCCGCGGACACCCGAGACCACGTGCGCCCGCTGTGCCAGCCCGAGTACGTCCAGAATGAGGGCAACTCGACCGTCTCCCATAATCGTCGCACCCGCGAACACCGCAATGCCCTTGAGTTGCTTTTGCAGCGGCTTGACCACGATCTCTTCGGTGTCGTGGATGGCATCCACCACCAGCCCGAACTGCCGATCGTCGGCCTGGAGGACAACGATGTTCACCTCTGCACTCGCGATGCGGTTGGACGCGATGCCCAACAAGTCCGTGAGATACGCGACCGGGAGCAAGTGCCCGCGCCGCCGGTAGACCGGTGCCCCGTGCATCGACTCGATACCGTGCGCAGCCTTCTCGCCTTCCAGCCGGAGGAGTTCCAGCAGATTCACCTGCGGAATGCAGTAGCGCTCGCCGCCGCTCGTCACGGTCAACGCCGGGATGATGGCCAGTGTCAGTGGTATCTTCATTCGGACTGTGGTGCCACGGCCGAGTTGGCTCTCGATGTCCACCGTGCCGCCGATTTTCTCGATGTTCGTTCGCACCACATCCATCCCGACGCCGCGACCGGAGAAGTGGGTCACCTTCTCGGTAGTGCTAAAACCGGGCAGGAAGACGAGGTTGATGAGTTCTCGCTCCGACATCCGTGCAGCTTCATCGGCGGCAACCACGTTCGACCGGACTGCTTTCTCACGCACTCGCTGGGGGTCGATCCCGCCGCCATCGTCGGCGATCTCGATGAGAACCTTGCCGCCCTCGTGGAATGCGTGGAGCAACAGCCGCCCTTCTGCCGACTTTCCACTCGCCATCCGCACATCAGGGGTTTCGATCCCGTGATCAACGGCGTTACGAACAAGGTGCGTCAGTGGATCGCGAATCGCTTCAATGATGGTCTTGTCGAGTTCCGTTTCCTGTCCATCCATCTCAAAACGCACTTGCTTGCCACACGCAACCGATAAGTCTCGGACGACTCTCGGGAACTTGTTCCACACGTTCCCGATCGGCTGCATCCGGGTTTTCATGACATTGGTTTGGAGTTCCGTGGTCAGCAGGTTCAACTGCTGCACAGTTCCGTGAAACGCGGTGTCTTCCTGGTATGTGCCAAACTGCATGATTTGATTGCGGGCGAGTACCAATTCGCCGACTAGAGTCATGAGCTTGTCGAGCAACCGGACGTCCACGCGCAAACTGGTATCGGAGACGACAGACGTTCGCGTTTCGGTAGATGAGTCGGGTGGGAATAATTTGGGGGGTAAAGTCAGAGTTGGCGAAACGACGTTTACCGAGGTAATCGCTGAAGTCGCAACCGTGGGTGAAGGAGGGACGACCGGTAAAGGTTTTGGCGATGATGCGGAAGGAGGCACTGGATTCGACGCTGGTGCTGGCATCGCAGCGGTTGCACCTGGGGACTCGCGGAGACGGTCGAGGTGACCGATCAGGGCTGTGTAATCGCCCGATCCTTCGCTTCCATCGCCCTCGACTGCACGCAGCACCTCCCGAATCGAATCGACAACCCCGAGCAGCACGGTGGCGATCTCGCGATTGAACGCCAACTCACCCGCGCGGAGGCGGCTAAGCAGACTCTCGGCGGAGTGTGCGACCGCCTGGAGTTTGACCAAGCCAACAAACCCCGCTGTTCCTTTCACACTATGGAGAGTGCGGAAGACACTCGCGAGTGCCTCCCGGTGTGCTGGATCCTTCTCCAACGTCAGCAGGTCGGCATCGAGTTGGGTGAGGTTCTCGTGGGTTTCCAGGAGGAACTCGCGGATCACTTCGTTCATGGTTTTCTCGCGCCGCCCCTCTTATGAGGGCATCGCCTTCCGTGAACTACGGTCTCCTGGTTCGACACGCTCTAAGCACCAACTCAACGGAACAACTTGTCCACGATGTCCTTCACCGCAGCCGGTGAAAAGCCTTTGTCGAGCACGGCAACCACACCGAGTTTTCGCACGGGATCGAGGATCACCGGGGATGTTTCCGTGGTCACCATCACGATTGGGATCTTAGCGGTCGTCGAGGTTTGCTTCAGATAGCTGACGAGCGCATACCCATCCATGAGCGGCATGTTGTAATCGGTCACGATCAAGTCGAACGGTTCGCGTGTGGCGGCAGCAATCGCCTGGGCACCATCGGTCGCCTCGGTGATCAGGGCGAACCCCAACCCTTGCAGCACCATGCGCTCGTGCATTCGGGCAACCCCGCTATCGTCCACAATAAGCACGCGAATGGTTGAGAAGTCCCTCCGCTGGGGCGGTACGATGGACGCAGCAATTCCCGCGACCGCTACGGCTGCTTTCACCGCGACCGACTTCCCTGTCACCACGTTGAGAGACCGAACCAGTTGCTCTGTGTTGAACGGCTTGGGGAGAAGGGCGACGTGGTCGAGTCGGCTCAATGATCCCGGGTCGCTCCCCTCCATCCCACTTGAGATCAGAACGAAACCAGGCGACTTGTTCGGGAACTCGGCCCGGATTTGTTTGGCGAGTTCAACTCCGGTCGTGTCCGAGAGGTGCAAGGCCGAGACCACCGCGTCCGGGGCGTGTTCCCGCACCGCAGCAATAGCCGCGAGGCCCGTCGCGACCACGGCGGGGACAGTGATTTCCTGGGCTTCCAGATACTTTCGAGTGATGCTGGCCTGAACCCGCGACGGCTCGACAATCACTACCGACAGCGCGGGAGAGACTTTGGCTGTGTGTCCGTTCTGGGTATCTGCGTTCCCCATTACCACTGACGACTCGGTCGCCACCGATCCTGGTGGAGTGGCAACCGAGCATATACCAGTGGAAGCCGTACCCAAGCGGGCGAGTATCGCATCGAGCGCCGATACAACATCGGCCATCGAGGAATAGCGGTCAGCGACCGCTTTCGCCATCATCCGCTGACACACCTCATCCAACTCCAACGGGGTGTCTGGCCGACTATCTCGCAGCGACGGGATCGCTGCATCACGATGCTTCAGCAGGATCGACATCATCGTCGTGCCTGTGAATGGGGGCTGGCCGGTGAGCAGGAAATAGAGTGTGGCACCAAGTGAGTAAATGTCCGCACGGTGATCGACGGTGGTCGAATCGATCGCCTGTTCGGGAGCCATAAACTCCACCGTGCCCATCATCCCACCGGCCTGAGTCAACTTCCGCAGACCAGACGACTGAAACTCTTCGGTCAGTCTCGCGAGTCCGAGGTCGGTTACTTTCACCACGCCGCGTGCATCCCGAAGCAGGTTCGCCGGTTTGATATCGCGATGAATGACCCCTTGAGAGTGCGCGAAGGCCAGCCCACGGGCCGCCTGAACGATGCAATCGACTGACTGAGCGACGCTGAGCGGGCTGTTCTTCGCAACGAACGCGACAAGATCCTGTCCGTCAACGAACTCCATCACCAGGAAGTGCCCGAGTTCGGCCTCGTCCGCGTCGTAGGCCATCACGATGTTTGGGTGGCCGAGTCGGGCGATCGTCTCGATTTCCCGCTCAAACCGACTGATAAAGGATTCGTCCTTACAAAACTCAGCGGAGAGTACCTTGAGCGCGACGATCCGTTTCATTCTCCGGTGTCGGGCCTTGAACACCGTCCCCATTCCGCCTGCGCCGATACGCCCGATGACGTCGTAGTTACCAAGGCGTAACTCAGCCGATTTTCCCTGGGCGATCGCGTCGAACTGGTACTCGTTCAGGGTGCCATCCGAGAGCAGAGAATTCGCCAGCCCAAGGGCGTCGTCGTTGGGGTGCAGTGAGAGCAACTGGTCGAGTTGTTCTGGAGTCAACAACCCGCTGGCAGAGAGCTGAATGATGAAATCGTTTCGCGAGAGGTCGATGTTCGCGGAGGTTTTGTCCATGGGAATCTGCCAATACGGTCACCAGACAGTGAACCAGGGAATCAGTCGGGATGGGTGCGAATCTCAGCCCGGACCCCGGATCGAACTTCAAACGCGCGAGTTTTCGACCTTACCTGCAGTGTCGAGGAAACCGGCTAAGTAATCCAGGAGTGCGGATTGATCTTGGAAGAGTTTTCCAACACAAGCGTTTAGTGTATCGCCTATAACCGTTGCAATCGATCATTGAGAGCTACCGGGGCCGGAAGATGCTGTTCATGGGACTGGGAACAGGCTGCGGAGCGGCGGTGATTTTGGATGGGGTGATTGAATCTTTGGAACTCGGCTGGTTCCATTATAAGAAGCACACACTGGAGTATTACGTCGGCGCGAAGGGGGGAATGAGAAGTTACACTGGCTTCTGCCACCGCGATGGCATGACTCGCCACAGATACACTTCCATGATCACCGCCGCCCCAAACACGATAACGCTACCCCACTGCGAGAGCGTAAGCCCGCCCGAATACGAAGGCTCAATCCGGAACGATTCATTCAAGAAGCGGTGAACGGCGTAGCCCATCATCAACATCGTCATCAACTGCCCATCGTGTCGGCGATACGGATAATAGGCGAGCAACAACAAAATCAGCAGTACCATGCTGATCGTTTCGTATAGTTGCGTGGGGTAAAGCCCGACGGTGAGCGGTGAGAATGGCGGAAGCTCGACGATGGTTCCTTCCCGTTCCACAGCCAGATTGAGTTGCGACTTCCCACGCGGCCATTCGCGGGCAAGTTCATCCAGCCGATCGTAGGTGTGTCGCGTAACATCTGGAGCCAGACGAGCCAGTTCGCGACTCCCTTGTAAATAACTTGGGAAGTCATCGTACACAGCCAGAAGCCGCCCACTAGGAACATTGGAGAGATTCGCACCGGTTGGCCGCAACACTTCATCTGTAGCTTTAAGAGCCGCTTCCGAGCCTGCAATGTCGATGGTGATGCTATTGGGTTGACCATTCACCCGCACAATCCGGTCGTTGGGTTGAATGCCAACCGCGGCGGCGGCGGATCGCGGCTCCACGGCGAGCACAACGGCGCGCGGGTCGTCGAACACCATGCCATGTTCGCGTGGCTTGATCGCGAAACCGGTCGTCGTCTGTAAGAACTTCTCACCCACAAGTTGTGTGCGTGCATGAGCCGGAAGCAACGGGAAGTGAGCGGTGCCCAAGGGCACAACGCAGACCTCTTCATTCGCGACTTGCCCCCAACAACAGCCGTTGAGATAACAACCAATCCGGCCAATCGCCAGGCCCATTGCCAATAGCGGAGCCACTGCATCTGCGAGTTGCCAGCCGGACACACTCAAGCGTCGCATGACAAACCAATAGAAGAGTCCGTAGCCAATCGCGCCGCCCAAAGCGGAGCCATAGAAGACGATTCCGCCTTCCCAGATCTTGAAGAACGCACTCGCCAACCCCACAAGCGACTGATCGTTGAACTGGTGCGAATACTGCACCATGTAGAGGATGCGAGCGCCGATGATTCCCGAGACGAACACCCAGATAGTGAAGTCCTGAAAGCGGGCAGCATCCATTCCGGTCTTGCGTGCCCGGCGCGTTCCCCACACGGTCACGAGAATAAACGTGATGAACAGCATGGCTCCAAAGCCATAGACAGGAATGCCGTCTGGCGGGAACCAAGACTTGAATATGGGTATGGTGAAGAGAACCTGTCGCATGGCAATCCGTTCAGAGAACAAGAATGAATCGTGCTAACCGCAGGCCGCAACTGTGCGGCCAACCACGGCGGCCAACCACGTGTGACAGCCACGTTTTCCTTGACCATTCCGGTGTACGCACTCTACGGAACGGGCAATTGGTCGAGCACCTTGCGGCAGACATCTTCCGATCGCAATTCCTCCGCTTCGGCTTCAAACGAGATCATCACGCGATGGCGGAGAACGTCGGTTGCGGTGGCTTTCACGTCATCGGGTGTCACGTAGCCTCTTCCCGCGAGGAAGGCATGCGCTTTCGCAACGCGGTGCAGCGCGATTACGGCTCGTGTGCTCGCACCAAGTTGTATCAGGCCCGTGAGATTCAGCCCATATTCGGCTGGGTTACGCGTCGCACGCACGACATCGACGATGTAGCCTTTAATCTTGGGATCGACGTATACCGCATCCGCTGCCGAACGCAATTCCAGCAAGTCGGCTGGTGAAAGCACCGGCGCAATCTCTGTGGACGTGCTGAGTCCACCCATGCGGTCCAACACCGCGAGTTCATCCAAACGTTTGGGATAGTCGATCACAATCTTCAACATAAAGCGATCGATCTGCGCTTCGGGCAAGGGATATGTCCCCTCTTGCTCGACCGGATTCTGTGTTGCAAGAACCAAGAATGGGTGCGGCAGTGGGAGCGTGGTGTCGCCAATGGTGACCTGCCGCTCCGCCATCGCTTCCAAAAGCGCACTTTGCACTTTCGCGGGCGCGCGATTGATCTCGTCGGCGAGCACCACGTTCGCGAACACCGGCCCCTTCTTGACGGTAAACTCGCCGCTACGCGGGTTGTAAATCTGCGTGCCAATCACATCCGCAGGCAGAAGATCGGGCGTGAACTGAATCCGCTGAAACTGAAGGTGCAACGCGCGAGCCACCGTGCGGACTGCCAGCGTCTTCGCCAAACCGGGAACGCCTTCGAGCAGAACGTGGCCATCGGTGAGCAACCCAATCAGCAGCCCATCCACAAGGTGGCGTTGACCAATCAGAACACTTTCGACCGCTTGGTAGAAAGCGTCGAGCTTCGGTCGCAACCTTTCAATAGCGGTCGGATCGAGCATCTTTTCCTCAGTTAACGAACAATTCCATGATACGAACCGTATGGCGACAGGTCCGTGTATGCGGGCTACACATGCGAGTTGATGCACGAAAGCGAGTAAAAAATGTGGTAGACAATGGGGCAAATGGGGTAAACCTTAACGATATTCTCGCGCTTGCAACCGGAGGTTTCTCGTGTTCCACACCGCTCGGCTTCTCGCCGGGGCCGCTCTATTTGTGTTGCTCGGCAACCTGATCGGCCCTGTTCTCGCACAGCCCACAAAGAAGACACTCACCTTTGCCGACGAGAGTGCCTGGCGATCTTCCTCGCAGCCTGTTCTCTCACACGACGGAACCTACCTGGCTTATGCTATTTGGCCGGCCACGGGCGATGGCGAATCGATTGTCCGACATATTGCCACGGGTAAGGAATTTCGCTTCCCGCGAGGTGGCGGGGCCGCACTCACTGAGCCGAAGTTTACTCCGAATGGTAAGCAGGTCTTGTTACCACTCACGCCCACCAAGGCAGAAGTCGAGAAGGCGAAAACAGGCAAAACCAAGACAGAAGACGGTCCGAGCGCCAAGCTGGCTGTGATCGACATTGCCACCGGAACCATGACGGAATCGTTTCCCCAATCCGGTGCGTTCTTGGTAGCGGGCAAGGATTCCGGTTTGGTGATTTACCGAAAACCCACGAAGAGCGAACCTGGCAAAACGGAAGGGAAGACTTTTCCGGGAACACCGGGAACCGGTAAGGGACTTCCAACGAAGTCGGGCGTTCCGGGAACACCCACACCACCCACTTCGTTATTTGGTTCCGATCTGTTCATTCGTGATCTCGCAACCAAGAGCGAAAAGACGATTCAATCCGTCTCACAATTTCAACTCACCCGCGACGGAACTACACTCGTTTACGCCGTGTCGTCGAAGGCCGAAGACTCGAACGGTGTCTTCGTTCTCAATCTTGCATCGAGTGCCGCAGCGGAAACGATCAAATCGGGACCGGGGCTTTATTCCGGTTTAACCTGGGACGAGAGCAATACACAGCTCGCGTTTCTATTCGACGATAGCATGGTTCAAAATCCAAAAGTGGCACCACTGCCACGGCCCAAAGGAACAACCGGAACGAGTGCTCCCACACCGACACCGCGACCGCCTGCGAATTACCGCATCTTCGTTTGGAATCGAAGCGCGAAGCCATCCATCGCAAGTGGAAAGAAATTCCCAATCGTGGCAACTGGCGGATTCGCCGCTCTGGTGCCCGCGATGATTGCCGCGAATCCCGGCACTGTGGCCGCAGCCGATGAAGTGGTCGGCCCTGGCGCAGCAGGTATGCCAAACGGTTGGAACATCACCGGTGGTTCCCTCGCATTCTCAACCGACGGCTCAAAGCTCTTTCTCAACACGGCTCCCAAGCGCGAATCGACACTCCCGGTTGGTCCGCCTCGCCCAGACGACTTCCAACTGGAAGTGTGGCACTGGAAAGACGAGCGATTGCAACCGATGCAGAAACTGCAAGCCGCAGCGGATCTGGCTCGCACATACTCCGCGGTGGTTCTACTCGATAAGAAGCAGTTCCGGCAGCTTTCGGATGAGAACATCTCTGTCGGCCGCACCACTTCGAAAAGCGATTGGGCACTTGCTTCGGATAACCGCAAGTATCGCATTGCGACGGGCTATGGCCTGCCGCTTTCCGATTACGTGGCCTGGAATGTGCGGACTGGAGAGAAGAAACCACTGCTCAACGGCTTCGGTGGATACACCACGCCGCAGCCACTACTCTCTCCTATCGGGCAGTACATGCTCGCATTCGATGGGAAAGACTGGTTCTCGATTTCCGTGTCCGATGGAAAGCGTGCCAATCTCACGGCCAAGCTGGGTGTCAAGTTTCTGGATGAAGAGGACGATCATCCCGGCAACCCACCGCCCGCCGCTCAACCGCTTTGGACAACCGATGGAAAGTTTGTGCTGGTCGGTGATCGATACGACATCTGGAAACTCGCTGTCGATGGTTCCAGTGCGGAGAACCTGACGAAGATTGGCCGGCAACTGCAGATCCGCTTTAAGGTGATCCCGGTTCAAATCCAGGACAACCCGGAACCGTTTCGTGGCGTCGATCTGACCGAACCACAGTTGCTGGCGGCCGAGAACTTACACACCCGCGACACGGGCTTCTACCGACTTGATCCGAAGGCCAAGGAACCCAAACTGCTGATCATGGGCGCACGCCGCTACGGGCAACCGAGGAAGGCCAACAACGCCGATGTGTACTTGCTGACCGTGCAGACATTTTCGCAATACCCGGACTACTACATCACAACGCCAGACTTCGATGAATTAAAGCGAGTGACTGACATTAATCCCAAGGTGAAAGAGTTTAACTGGGGCAAGGCGGAGTTGGTGCATTACAAGAGCACCGACGGCACTCCGCTCACCGGTGTGTTAGTGAAGCCGGAGAACTTCGACCCCGCGAAGAAGTACCCGCTGGTGGTGTACATTTACGAGCGACTATCCGACAACCTCCATACGTTCCGCTTGCCGATCGTGACGCGCGGGCAAACGATCAATCCCACTTTCTATGCCAGCAATGGGTATCTGGTGTTGATGCCGGATATTGCCTATCGCATCGGCACACCGGGCCAGAGTGCCATGCGGTGCGTGTTGCCTGCCATTCAGGCGGTTTGCGATAAGGGCGGCGTCGATGAAAGCGCGATTGGCATTAACGGGCAGTCTTGGGGCGGCTACCAAATTGCGTACATGATAACGCAAACGGATCGCTTCAAAGCCGCAGTCGCAGGTGCTCCAGTTTCGAACATGACGAGTGCGTATGGTGGAATCCGTTGGGGTTCCGGCCTTACCAGGCAGTTTCAGTACGAACACACGCAAAGCCGCATCGGGGCGACTCTGTGGGAAGCCCCGATGAAGTACCTGGAAAACTCACCGGTGTTCATGGCTGATCGTGTCAAGACTCCGTTGCTCATGATTCACAACGATCAGGACGACGCGGTGCCGTGGTATCAGGGAATCGAATACTATCTCGCGCTTCGCCGGCTCGAAAAAGAGTGCTACTTGCTGAACTACAACGGGCAACCGCACAACCTGGCGAATCGGACTGCCGCACGCGACTTCGCGGCTCGCATGTTCCAGTTTTTCGAGCACCACTTGAAGGGCAAACCCGAACCAGCATGGATGGCCAAGGGCGTGCCTTACCTCGATCGCGAGAAGGACAAGGAAGAGATCAAGAAGCTTCTGGGGACGCCCGCGAAGTAATTGGAGCGTCAAACCAATGCGGGGAGTGTGTATCGGTTGCTCAGTACAGTTCCCCGCAAACAAATAGGGGAAGAGTTGGCACGGTGATTCCTGCAAGACCCGTAAAGTTCATGCTTGTTTGGAATATTTTCGTCACGGGCGCGATAATTTCGCCTCCATCTGATGGTTTCGGTTTGGGATATTGTTTCACGGAGGGGGGTCCGGGTAGTGAACGAATGAATCCGGAACGCATACTCCCCACCCGTTCCCGCAGTTGGTTGGCTACAATTTCATCTGATCTGTAATTCATCTTTACTGCCGGAGTTCCACCGTGCGCTGCTGCGTTGCCCTCTGCGTCGTCATCTCATGTGGCTTGATCCCCTCGGTCGCCCAAGCCCAAAACTTAACAACGGTCGCAGAGAAGACGGGGTACAAGGCCACGTCACGCTACGCCGATGTGATCGCATTCTGTGAAGCGATCGCCAAGCGTGGCCCCGTGGCGAAACTATCGTACTTCGGCACATCGCACGAAGGCCGCAAGTTACCGCTGTTAGTAATCTCGGATCTACAGATTGCATCTGCTGCTGAGGCGAAGAAGGCCGGAAAGTTGGTGGTGATGGCATTCGCTAACATCCACGCGGGAGAAGTGGACGGGAAGGAAGCGCTGCTAGCGTTAGCACGCGACCTCACCGACAAGAATGGGCATCCATTACTTGAAGAACTGGTGATTCTTCTGGTGCCGATTCTCAACGCAGATGGCAACGAGAAGTTTGCCGCGACAAACCGCCCTGGCCAAAACGGCCCGCCAGAAACCGGCACGCGAGCAAATGCCCAAGAGCTTGATCTTAACCGCGACTTCGTGAAGCTCGAAACACCCGAGGTGCGGTCGCTCGTCACGTTATTTAACACTTGGGATCCGGCGATTGTCATCGACTGTCACACCACAAACGGCAGCAAGCACCGCTTCACGCTGACCTACGACGGACCACGTTATCCATCATCCGAAAGCGATATCGCGAGGTGGACGAACGCAACACTGTTCCCAGAAGTGACAAAGAAGATGAAGGCCACCACCGGATTCGATATCGCACCATACGGTAACTTCAGCGACGACCGCACGCGATGGGAAACGTACCCTGCACTGCCTCGCTATGGTGTGCAGTATCTTGCGCTGCGTGGCAAGATTGGCATTCTCAGCGAGTCGTACAGCTACGCATCATTCGCGGACCGAGTGAAGGCGACACACGCCTTCGTTACAGCGTGTTTCGAAGTCGCAGCAAAGAAGAAGGTGGAAGTGCTTAAGCTGACCGATGCAGACCCACCTTGGCCGGCCGCAATCGCAGTGCGAACCGAAGCCGGCCCATGCAACGGCGAATGCCGCATCCTGGGCTTCGAGGAACTCGTTAACGCCGACGGCAAACGCGTGCCGACCAACAAGCAAAAGGATTACGCACTGAAGTACGTCGGTCGCGTGTCTGCGATTGAAGTCGTGATGCGGCCGTATGCGGGCTATCTATTGCCGAAGAATCAAAAGGCCGTGGTTGAAACATTGCAGCGGCACGGCATTGCAGTAGAGGAACTGCGTGAGGACATCGATCTGGACGTTGAGATTTATCAAGTGACATCGATGGATGCCGAGGCCCGCCCATTTCAGAAACATCAACTCGTGTCCACGGAAGTGAAGAAACGAACGGAAACGCGGCGCGTTTCGGCCGATACGTTCCTGGTTCGCACCACGCAACCGCTCGGCACGCTAGCAGCATATCTGCTCGAACCGCGAAGCGAAGACGGGCTTACTACCTGGGGGTACTTCGACACAATTCAAACAGGCAAGGAATTCCCGGTGATGCGATTGCCGAAGGCATACCCACTGATCACGGGACGTGCGGCACCGCTGCCAGAGAACCGCGTATCTAATCAGCCGATCACTGAAGCACTACTCATGAACCCCGCCGGTGGGTTCACGTTTGGCCTGCAAGGTTCGCCGGTCAGTATCGGAGCATGGCTTGACGCCGATCACTTCCTTCAGGTGAAGGACGGCAAATTGTGGAAAGCGAACGCGCGTAGCGGCAAAGCCGTGCTCTTCGCAGATCCTGAACTCATCAAGAAATCACTGCTGGCTCTCAAAGATGTAACTGCTGAAGTCGCCGAGAGGATCGCAGGTGGCACTAGCTTCCGCATGAACCCGGACCAGACAGCGTTCCTGTTCAACATCGGCCCGGATCTTGGCATTTGCTACTTTGACGGCCAGGCGGCCGTGCGTCTCACCAAGAGCGATGGCTACAAGGAGTTCGCTACCTTCAGCCCCAATGGCAAGAGCATCGCGTTCGTCCGTTCCGGCAACCTGTTCGCCACTACCATCGAGATGCCTGGGGAGAAGCAACTCACTTTCGATGGTGGCGGGGACATCCTCAACGGTAAAGCCGACTGGGTGTACGAAGAAGAGATCTTCTTGCGCAGCGGGCAAGCATACTGGTGGACGCCAGACGGCAAGCAGATCGCGTTCATGCGGTTCGACGACACGCCGGTGAAGCGGTTCAACCTCGTGAATCTCGCGGGTCAACGCAGTCAACTTGAGAATTACCCATATCCCAAGGTCGGCGACCCAAACCCGCTCGTTACGATTGGCGTGGTGTCGGCAGCCGGCGGAAAGCCGCTGTTCCTCGATCTGGGCGAGCACAAGCCGGAAGAGATCATCATTTCGCGTGTGGGTTGGTTTCCCGATTCGAAGACCGTATTCGCCTACATCCAGAACCGAACGCAAACTTGGCTCGATTTCACGACGTGGTCATCGGCCAATGCGAAGCCCGATGTACTCTTCCGCGAGACCACCAAGGCATGGGTCGATGATCTCGGTCCGCCGAGATTCTTGCCCGATGGTTCGTTCCTCATCCTTAGCGATCGCAGCGGTTGGAAGCACCTGTATCACTACGCCAGGGACGGTAAACTGCTCGGCCCCGTCACCTCCGGTGAATGGGAAGTGAAGGATGTTCTACGGGTAGATGACGAAGCCAAGACTGTGTACTTCACCGCGACATACACCAGCCACACCGGCACCGATTTGTGCCGCGTGGCACTCGGAGAGAAGGTCGAATTGCTCACCGAAAAAGGACAATCTCACCGGGTGAGTCTTGCACCAACTGGCCCGTTGTTTATCGATCGCTTCACGAACCCCACCACACCAACGCGTGCGACCTTAATTGAAGCGGGTGTGGGTGAGGTGCGCAAACTTGACACGAACCCCGCACGAGAACGTGAGCAATTCAAGTTCGGCAAGTTCGAACGCGTGAAGGTGCCGATGCACGATGGCTTCGAGTTGGAAGCTGCGATCACCTATCCGCCGGACTTCGATGCAAAGAAGAATTACCCCGTGTGGTTGTTTACGTATGCTGGGCCGCATGCTCCCACGATCCGCGACGAATGGGGCGGTGGCCGCATCATGGATAACTCGTTGGCGACAAGCGGCATTATCGTGTTCCGCGTCGATCCTCGCAGCGCAAGCGGCAAGGGCGTTCAATCGGCGTGGACGTGCTATAAGCAACTTGGTGTACAGGAACTAAAGGATCTTGAAGAAGCCGTCGCATGGATTGGAAAGAATGATTACATCGATCCTACACGCGTGGGGATTAGCGGGCATAGTTACGGCGGATTCATGGCCGCGCACGCCCTCACCCACTCCACGAAATTCTCGGCCGGTATTGCCAGCGGCCCAGTGACAGACTGGAAACTATACGACTCGATCTACACCGAGCGATACATGCTGACACCCAAAGAAAACCCGGAAGGTTACGCGAAATCAAGTTGTGTAGCAGCCGCCAAGAACCTCAACGGTAAACTGTTGATCGTGCATGGCATGATGGACGACAACGTCCACATGCAAAATAGCGTGCAACTGGCAGATGCTTTGCAAAAGGCGGGCAAGGAATTCGAGATGATGTTGTATCCGCAAGCCCGCCACGGGATTGGTGGGGGGCACTACCTGAAACTTCAACTCGTATTCATTCGCCGCACGATGGGCGTGAAGTGAGCCGTACAATGCAGATCACGATTACTTTGTTGGCTTGATACGCACGTTGCGGAATGCCACTGGTCCATGGTCGGTCTGAAGCATGAACGGCCCGGTCGGCTTTTCCTTCACCGTCCAGTTCGCGCCGGTGGGCGTCTTGAGTGCCTGATTCTCGTGGATTAGCTGACCGTTGAGCACGGCCTTCACGACCATGCCATCGGTGGTTTTTTCACCTTTCGCATCGAAGCGTGGCGACTTCCACACTACATCCAGCGTTTGCCATTCGCCAGCCGCTTTGGCCGCGTTCACCTTGGGGGCGATTCCTTTATCGATGTGACGATAGCCCATCTTGGCCTCGGCACGCGGGTAAATCCCGCCCATGCTATCGCCGCTCAATTCCTTCTTGCTCTCGAAGCTATCGAGAATCTGTATCTCGTAGACCGCGTGAAACTTGATGCCTGCGTTCGATCCCTTGGCAATCAAGAACTCGACATGCACTTCGCAATCGCCGTAGTCTTCGCGGGTGATCAGGTTCGGCAGGCGACCGGTCTCGCCGTTCACCCACACAGCACCGCCGGCCTTTGGCGTTGCCAAAAGGCGATTCGCTTTATCTGGCGTGAGCTTCACCTCGTCAGTCGCGATCCACTTGGGATCGAACTTCACCCACGCTTCCGTCTTCATCAGATCAGTCCAGCCATCGGGGGCCTGGCTTGCACCATTCGAAGCGATGAAGATTGAAAGCACTACCACACTCAGCAACGAAACGAATGTAGAGCGGCGACGCATTGGTGATTCTCCCTATGGCTGATTTCATTATCCTTATCACGGGTTGGCCTATTATCATCAACCTGATTCCCCGCTGGGGAAACTTTTTTCTCGCCATGCCAGGAGGATTTTGATGACGCTCTCCCGCACTGCTGCTGCGGTCGCAATCCTGTTCGCGACCGGAGTGGCCTCAGCCGATGACTACTGGGTGTATCTCGGCACTTACACCGGCAAAACCGGCAGCAAGGGGATTTATCGCGCGAAGTTCGATAACGCGACCGGCAAACTCGGCGAACCCGAACTCGCCGCAGAAGTGGGCAGTCCCTCGTTCGTTGCCGTCCACCCGAGCAACAAGTTCCTGTACGCCGTGGGTGAGAGCAGTGGCAAAGATGGTGGCGGTGTTTATGCATTCACGCTCGATCCCAAGACCGGTGCGTTAACGAAACTGAACCAGGGAACAAGCGGCGGCGCTGGCCCTTGCCACATTTCCGTTCACCCCAAGGGAACACACGCTATCGTCGCCAACTATGGTGGCGGAAGCACGGCGTTCTATCGCATCGGTGAAGATGGAAAGCTCTCGGATCGCATCGCATTCGTGCAGCACACCGGCAGCGGGGCGAACGCGGCACGGCAGAAGGAACCACACTCGCATTGCGGGTTCTTTACCCCGGCCGGGAACGCCGCAGTGAGTGTGGACTTGGGTATCGACAAGGTGAAAGTCTTCGCATTCGACGCCGCCAAAGATAGTGTGTCGGATGAAGGGGCCGAAGACATCTCCACGCCGCCTGGAAGCGGGCCACGCCACATTTCCATCGCGCCGGATGGCAAGTTCGCCTATGTGTGCGGCGAAATCGACTCGACAGTGAACGTAATTGAGATGGGTGATAAAGGCGGCAAGGTTGTGCAGTCCCTCTCAACATTGCCCAAAGAAACACCTGGCAACTCGACCGCCGAGTGCGTGCTGCATCCGTCGGGTAAGTTCGTGTATGTCTCCAATCGTGGGCACAACAGCATCGCGGTCTTCAAGGTGGGCGAGGATCGCAAACTCACCGCTGCCGGGCACATCACGGGCGACATCAAGATCCCCCGAAACTTTAACATCGACCCAAGCGGCAAGTGGATGTTGATTGCTAGCCAGGATGGCGGCAAGGTTGGCGTTTGGGAACTCGATCCAACCACCGGAATGGGCAAGGAGACCGGTAACACTATACCGGTGAGCCGCTGTGTGTGTGTGAAGTTTGTGCCGGTCGCGAAGTGATTGCGAAGTGAATCAGGATGTTCTGAAGTGGTGCGGGCAGGATTGCATAACGCAGGATCAGCCCGCATTCACACCCAACTCACCGCGAGTGTGGATTCATTCGTTCAGTACCTGGACCCCCCTTCGTGAAATAATATCCCAAACTGAAATGATCTGGTGCGAACGAAATTGTCGCGCCACGGCTGAATCTTTGGTTTGGCGAACGCACGATTGGGGCACCATGGTTGCGGGTGCCCCACAGCAATTACGACAGCAACAACAGCCCATTCAGTTCAACGGTGTGATCTTGATATTGCGATACGAGACATTCGCGCCGTGCTCTTGCAAACCGATGTACCCTTCCCGTTTGAAGTCCTTCAAAGCAGTCTTGTACTTGTTCTTGGTGCCATCCGGGTTCATCCCGCCGGTTGTCCACTTGTCCAGATCCATTTCATTCACCTTCTCGCCATTAATCTCAACCGTGATCATGCTCCCTTTGGCAGTCACTTTCATGCTGTTCCAATCGGCTTTCTTCGTGTTGTCCTTGGAGGGAGACACAAGGTCGTAGAGCGCGCCAACACTGTGCTTGCCCGGTTTGGCGGCGGGTTGATCCACTTGAATCTCAATGCCGGTTTGAACGTTATCCTTCGGTTTGTCGGTGCGGATAAACACGCCACTGTTGCCGGCAGTCTTAAACTCCAGTTCCAGAACGAAATCGCCGAAGCGATCTTTGGTCCAGATATCGCCACCCGCTGCTTCGCGGGCCATCGTTCCTTCTTTAATCACCCAGCCCTTTTCCACTGCCGTTCCGCCTGCAGTTTGCCAGCCGGTGAAGTCGGTGCCGTTGAACAGTAAGCGTGGTTTGGCGTCGTCGGCCGCGCCACAGGGGAGCACGGTTAGCGAAAGCAATGTGAAGCCGAACAGCATGCGTGACATCATTGCGAAACTCCTGGATGGGAAAGGAACAGATCATCCGCCACGGCGTTTTTGAAGATACGCCGCAAGGTCGTGGCCCAGATCACTGTCGGTGCGCAGGCGGACATAATCAATCTCCATGGCCCTGCAACCCGCCTCGATCGCACCAACGTGAGTCTGGAAGGCTTTCAAATAGCTATCGCGGATTCCTTGCGGATCGGTGAGGATCTCGGGTTCCCCTTCCAGACCGCGGAACAGCGTGGTAGTGCGGAAGGGGAAGTCGATCTCGGCCGCGTCCAACGTGTGGAACAGCACCACTTCGTGCTTCTGATATCTCAGGTGCTGCAGCCCCGCGAGAATGTCTTCCACATCATCAAGCAAATCGCTGAACACGAACGCGATACCGCGATGACCAGTGCGACCGGCCAGTTCGTTCAACACTCGACCAAGACCCGCAGGGCCGGCGAACGGGCCTTCGGTCAAGGCACGGCAGGTTTCGCGGAGTTGCGTCATTTGCCCCGACGGCCGAAGGAACGCACGCACGCCAGCAGAGAGTGTGACCGTGCCAACAGCATCGGCCTGACTCAACACCAGATAGGCCATCGCTGCGGCTGCACTGCAGGCGAGATCGTACTTGGTTCGCTCGCCCGAGCCATAGCCCATCGATTCACTCGCATCCACAATCAACCAGGAAACGAGGTTGGTTTCCTGTTCATATTGCTTCAAGTGAAAGCGTTCGGTGCGGCCGTAGACCTTCCAGTCGATGTGTTTGATGTCGTCGCCGGGCGAGTATTCGCGGTGCTGGGCGAATTCCACGGCGAAGCCATGCCGCGGGCTGCGATGCCGGCCGGAAAGGTAGCCCTCGACAACCTGCCGCGCTTCTAGCTCCAAGCGGTCGATTTGCGATAGTACGTTCGGGTCAGGCAACTTCATGAGGATCATGCAACGCTGAAAGAGGAAGCGAACAGTGCTTCAAGTTAAAGGGCGGGTACAACGGCGATCGTTACTTGCGTTCTATCGCGCGTGTCGCTGCGTTATGCTTCTCGGGCTGGCACTTCGCGCAATAAGCGGCGTACGATCTCGTCCGGGTTCACGGCGTCGGCTTTCGCGGCGTAGTTGGTAATCACGCGATGGCGAAGCACGGGCAACGCAACGGAGCGAACATCCTCAATCGCCACATAGGCACGCCCGCGAAGCAAGGCGCGAGCCTTGGCGGCAAGAATCAGATTCTGCCCCGCTCGCGGACCCGCCCCCCAAGTCACATACTTCTTCACGAAGTCGGGCACGTTCGGATCGGCGGGCTCGCCATCTTGGCCGCCGGGGCGAGTGAGTCGCGAGAGCTTCAGCGCATAACGAATGACGTAACCCGCCGCGGGAACTTTCCGCACCAACGATTGCATCGCCAGGATCTCATCACCCGAAACGACGCGATCCACTCGTGGGCGGGCCGCCGAAGTGGTTGTCTCGATCACGCGGAATTCATCCTCTTCGTTGGGATAACCCACGGTGATGGTGAACATAAAGCGGTCTTGTTGGGCTTCCGGTAGCGGATAAGTTCCTTCTTGCTCGATCGGGTTCTGAGTGGCGAGCACGAAGAACGGATCAGGGAGTTTGTGTCGCGTACCTGCGACGGTAACTTGCCGCTCTTGCATGGCCTCCAGAAGCGCCGCCTGCGTCTTGGGCGGGGTGCGGTTGATTTCATCCGCCAGAACCACATTGGCGAAGATCGGCCCATGCAGGAACCGGAAAGCCCGCTGCCCGGTCGCACGATCTTCCTGAAGCATCTCGGTGCCGGTGATGTCTGAAGGCATCAGATCCGGTGTGAATTGCACGCGATTGAACGAAAGGTTCATGCTATCCGCAAGGGTGCGAATCATGAGCGTCTTGGCCAATCCCGGCACGCCAACCAGAAGTGCGTGGCCCTGCCCTAACAAGGCGATGAGCAACAACTCCATCACTTCCTGTTGCCCAACAATCACCCGTCCGCATTCGGCCAGAATGCGATCGCAGACCACGCGAAGTTGTTCCGCTGCGGCCGCTTCGTCGAGAGATAAGCTCGCTGGTTCACGTTCACTTCGCACTGTCATTATTGCCCCTATCTCGGCAAGTGGTCGGTAAGCACCGCGCACTGCTCAAGCCCTGCCAGAAATGCGGCGTGGAGTCGGAATCACCGAAGCCACACGATACGATCCCCTGTTGCAGCAACGACCGAGTTCTTTGCAAACCACACGGAAATCGCGGGACCAGCTGCGGGAAGCTCGAAGGTCGCCAATCGCTCTCCGCTTTTGTCGAACACCAATACCGGAAACGAGCGGACGACCCACGCATCATACAATCCCGCAGCCAACGCGGGGAGCCGCGACACCCGTGGCGACTTCCGGAACGAGCGTGTGATTCGGGCCAGAACATCGGCGATCGGTTCGCGCGGTATCGCCGCATCGGGATACACGATGAGGCAATCCGTTCCGGCACGCACCACCCATTGGGCGGCATTCTGCGTGTTGGGCAACTCCACTTCCCATTCGGTTTGCCCATTCTTGATCGAGAGAGCTGCGAGCATGTTTCCCGCTGGAACATAGAGCATTTCGTCGTCGGTATCGGCGTTTGCGAAGCGAATTCGATCCCCGTCGAGGAACGCGGGGCCATCAGGCCACATCGATCGCCCATCTTTGGAATGGAGCCGTTCCACTTCAATCCCGTGGTTGCGACGCACTGCAACGAGAACGGAATCGGCAAGGGAACGGATTTGCGGAGGTTCGCCGCTCAGGCTCGCTTCGCCGATGATTTTGTGAGTCCAGCTAATGCGACCAGTGGTCAGATCCAGTTTGCGTATTAAACCGGGGCCATCCGCGATGATGAGATTGCCCGGTGCAATTGGCATGGGGGCCGAAGCCCACCAGGACCAACTCGTGGCGTGGTTGAAGCCAGACGAGTTTAGCACTTTCCCCGTTTCCACGCGAATAAACCAACGCCGGCCGAACGAACTCTGGGCAACGATGAGATTACCTGAAAGTAAGAACTCTGGCCCGAAGTGAGCGGATTCGGGGAATTCATGTGGCTGGAAACCGGGCTGGCCATTCGCACCCAATACCCACGCCACGCGGCGCGATTGAAGATCCAGCGCGATGAGATGCCGCAAGCCGAGGCGGGCCACCAGCCACGGCCCAGTTAATCGGAACGAGGATAGTTCGGGCAATGCAGGTTCGGTATCTGTTTGCACCTGATACTCGCCCGGTGTGGCGGGGAGTCTTCGCATGGTCGGCACGCGGAACACCCACTGAGCCGCTTTTTCTTCGGAGTAAATCGCAACAGCTTGTGGCCCAACCGCAACGAAGCCGCTGGCGGTTTCCGCGATGTGGGTGAACCGGTCGGTCGCATGGTGCCGGGTGGTGATGGCGGTGTCGAGCGTAATAGCGAGCAGTTCGTTGGCTTCGGCCACTGCCACGAAAAGCCGGCGCGACACGCAATCCATTTCCGGAAGCCTGCCCAGTGGCACGGACCCAACAGGCAACCGCAACGTGCGAGTAATATCAACATCTTCCGATAGCTCGGGAACCGCTTGCGGCTTCCGACCGGCATCGGGCACCGGAGACGACGGCGGAATGCTAGGCGGCGGCACACGCTCAGTTTGGTTTTGTTGCAACATCGCCAGCGTGACCGGCAAACCATTGGGCGAGAGCAACCACTCGTCGCGGATGTCCGCAGTGATCGCGGCACGCACATTAGCGGGGAGTTCGTGTTGCGGATTCGTGCAGGGATAGAGGAGTAACAAGCGGGCGGCGGCCCACGCCCGGTGCGACGCAGGGAAATCGGCGGCGGTTGCGGCGATAAGCGATTCGCGTGCCTTCGCGGAATCGCCCGCCGCCAAGGCCCGCTCCGCCATTCGAGTGAGTTCGCGGAAACGTGAATGAGCCGCATTCGGCACGGCAGAGACGTTCGGCACACCGAACCGTTTGCCATCGGTAAGGTACGACCAGATCTCGGTTGGCGTGACAACAACGAATACGCCATCGGCGAAAGCGAGGTGACCGAAGAACCGAGCCGCAACTCCGCCCAGATGGTTCATAAGCGGAGGCCCGAGCAAGCTGCCATCGGAAGGCCGAATAAAGAACAGCCCAGCCCGAGTTGGCCACAGCACGGCGTCGTCGGTCACGAATCCTTGCCCGTAACTTAGTAAGCCGCCACCTTCGTGAATGACCCAACCATCAGGGTCGCGATGTGAGCCAGTTTCGATACTCAGGCCGCGCAAGCCGCGCGCTGGCCCCGCAACCGACACGATCACTTTTCCAGCCGCGACACCAATAATGCTCGCACCCTCAACGGGGCCAGATTCCCACAGTAGTTCGCCGGTATCGGGATCGAAGGCGTACACCCGGTTGCTATCAACCGGCGCAACGAACACGCGGCCCGCGGAATACACGGCAGGTGAAGCGTCGGGCGAGCGGCTGGCATCGGGGTTACGTTCACGGGCATAACGGAAACCCCAGACACGCTTGCCCGAGACAGCATCGACCGCCACAACGGCACCGGTATTCGAGCAAAAGACGACGTTGCGTCCGGCGAGCGTGAGCAACTCTTGTCGTGCTCGCGGATCGGCCGCACTGGACACGGGACTATCGCAGACTTCTACATCCCATGCGGGGCCAGCAGGGGTAACGGTTGAGTCGGCGGGATCGTAGCAGGCGATGCCATGCGTGACGCGGCCGCCATCGAAGCGTGCATAAGCCGCCCACATCCGCCTCCCCGCCACGAGCGGAGCGCCTTCCCACATCGCAGGCGTTTTGGCGTCTCCGGGTGGTCGCACTCGCCAGTATTCTGATAGATCATCGGCGGCACCCGGCCCCAAACAAACGATCGCTGTTTCAACCGCTTTGCCCCGCGGCGTTGCAAGGTGTTGGATGGTCGGCGGCCCGATGCGAACGTACAGCCGATCGCCCGCAGCGGTTAAACCCATCGATGCATCCGGCGGCGGCTTTTCGAGATCGAAGCCCAAGCCCGGCGGGGGGCCAAGCCGTACCGGGGGAAGCGCCTGACCCGTCGCAAGCTCGAAGCCGAACACACTGGCACCATCTGTGACGAATACGCGCCCATTCGCAATGATCGGGTACCCGAAGGGCGGGCGGATGGGTGGCAGCGTGGGAGCGGCGGGGTGGCGGCGAAACTGCGGAAGCTCCTTCACCCAATTGGGTCGCCCGGCCGGCCAATAGTCGGGCAAACGCACGCCAAGCCGGCCCGATCGCTCTGGCCCGCCCCCATATGTCGGCCAGTTGATGCCCGAGTTCGCAGCCAACGGCACGTTCGGCGGTGAATCAAGGAAAGCCTGGAGCGTATCGGCATATGGGCCATCGCGGCCCGCAAAGGTTCCCTTCGCCTCGGGATAGCGGGCGCGAAACGCCGCGAGTTCTTCCTTGGCCTCGGTCACCTTCCCCTGGAAGATGCGGGCGAGCAGCACGCGGGCGCGGATGTCGGCGGGGTCGGTCACCGGACCGGGGTACGAAAGCTCCGTGTCGCCGTCCGGCAGGAGTTGCCGCCAGATGCGTTCCGCCGCACGAAAATCGCCCCGCTCGAAGAGGAGTTCGCCGAGTAGCAACGATCCTTCCTGCGACGGCCGGGAGACGAAGTATTGATCGAGCAATCGCCAGAGCGGAGCCGGATCACGCATTTTCCGGGCACGAGCCAGAAGCTTGCGAGCCGGTTCTTCGAGGCGATCCTGATAACCCTTGAGTGAATCGGCCGGGAGCCGGCTCAAGATTTGGTGGGCGAACTGGCGGGCCGTTTGGTAACGCTTGCCATCGATGCGAATGAAGTCGTCGCCGGCTTCGTCCATGATGCGCTGCAAGGCATCGATCGCCTCGGCGATTTGCCCCGCCGTGAGTTGTTGCTCCGCTTCCTCAAGCCGCTTGCGTGTCTGTTGCGAATCGCCACGCAGATTGGCCGGCTCCGGAGCCGGAGATTGTGCCATCACGGGCAAAACGGCAACCAATATCGCTGTTACGGCTATTCGGCAAACCCGGTTCATAAGGCAGACTCTTCGTTGCGGCTTCTCTCCCCCATTCTTGACATTCCGGGGTGAAGCACAAGAATCACTAACGTAAAAAAGTGAAACGCGTTACCAATACGAAGATTCCAACCGACCGACCGCACCAGACCGTTTCCCACCGTTCGCCGGGGTGAACCAATATGCCAGCAAGTCGCTATCTTCCCATTATTGCGTTACTCGCAGTTGGGTGTGGCTCCAAGTATACCCCGCCGCCCGCCTCGGCTGTGTTGCCCGCATCCGCATCGCGTGGTGAATACCCCGTTCGCACAGATCTGATGGTCATTAAGCTTCTCGATGGCGCGCCCACCCATTGGCCAGCCACGAGCTTTCTGCCACTTCGCAGCGCACGCAACCCGCTCACGACACCGGACCGCGACTTCGCCGATGAACTTCGCAAGCAGTTCGGCAAGAACATTCTCGATCCGGCGAGCAGCTTAACCACCACACAAAAGGAGCACCTCACCCGGTTCTTGGCCGCGGATTTCGGAACGCCCGCCGAACCAAGTGTGGGGTTACCGGACTGGGATGAAGTCACGATTGCGGCAGTCGTGCGACCGCGAAGTTCCAAAGGTGTGTTCGCCAACCTCGGAGCGTTTGCGGCGGCGGTCAAGAAGTGGAAATCGAAGTCGGTGCGCGAAGAGTGGGAAAACGCGCAGCAGGCGAAGGAACTTCTGAAACTGGACGACGAATCGCTGGCCCGTGGTTCGGTTGTGTATCGCCGGTGGTGCATGCAGTGCCACGGCGTAACCGGAGCAGGCGACGGAAGCCATGCCATTAATCTGGCAGCACCGCCACGCGATTACCGTCAAGGGATCTTCAAATTCATCACCGCGTTCCCGGACCCTGCCGATGGAGCGAAGAAGAAGGGCCGCGGGCCATCGGGCAAGCCGCGCCGCGAGGATCTCAAGCGAACCATTCACAAGGGGCTAGATGGCTCCATGATGCCCGCTTTCCCAAGTCTCTCCGACGCGGAACTCGAAGACTTGGTCAGCTACGTCATTCACCTATCGGTTCGCGGTGAAACCGAGTTTGCGACGATGAACAAGGCGATGCAGCCAACTGAAGAAGACCCGGATTTCGTCGGGCCAGAACTCCGCTGGCTCTATTACCAAAACTTGATGTGGACCTTGGGCAACTGGGCCATCGCCGAGAACAACCCCATCGCCATACCGCCCGAACATATCCGGAGTGAAGACGACCGCCTTCTCTCGGCGTTGCGCGGCTACAAGCTCTACAACTCCGCCGAATTCGGCTGTGCGTCCTGCCACGTGAACTTCGGGCGGGAGCCGCAGTTGAAGTGGGATTTCTGGGGCACGGTGGTGCAACCGCGTAACCTGGTGTTGGGCGTCTATCGCGGCGGTCGCAAGGGCGAAGATCTGTATGCGCGGCTCTATGGCGGCATTTACCCTAGCGGCATGACCGCTTTCAATAACACGCTCAAAACCGGCCCGACTTACACCGATCAGCCCAACAAAATCTGGAATGTGGTCCACTTCTTGCAATTCCTCGCCGACCCATACACCCGGCAGAAGTTGCAAGACCCCGCGACGCTGGCGCGTGTTAAAGAACGCCTCAAGGCGAGTGGCGATCTTTCACTCGACGACTTGAACAGCGTGCGAATCGACCCGTGACGGGCTTCCCCACGCACTGAAAAAGCGATGCGCATCATGCGCATCACGGCAAGGGAATGTCTTTCAGCACGAATGGCACGGTTAACTCGAAGAGTGGGCTGGGCGTCTCGCACACGAGTGCCCAGTCCTTGCCCGTGGGGTCGGCGGTGGCGGGGAGTTTGAACCGGTAAGTCGCTGTGAACTTCCGGCCGGATGCGATCACATCGTCGTTATCTGCTTCGTAGATTTTTCCGTTGGGGCCGAGCAACCGCACGCGCGTGTCGCGCAGCCACTTTTGCTCTTCGAAGCTCTCAAAGTATGGGTGCGCTTCGGGGTATGTCACTTCGAATTGCGAATCCCACATCCCAGCGATTTGCTCGAAGGACTCCAGCACCACCTTCACCCCACTGACATCCTGCGTAATTGGCAACTGTTGGGTCGGATTGCGGAACGCGACACTAAGCAACTTCTCGGCGGCCGTTGCGCGGAACTCGCCACTTAAAGTTGCAATCGTTTTGCTCTCGCGGTTCAAACCCGTCAGCCGAAGTTGCAGATCCGTGAGCGAACCGGTTGGATAATGCCGCGACACGCCTGAGTCCACTGTGAGCGCTTTGCCGCGATCGTCTTCCGCCCGCGTGATCTTCGGGTTGCTATCCATGCGGTAAACCGGCATTCGCGGTTCCCAGTGAACATCCAGGCGAAGCTCGTGCAGGCGGGTTCCCGAATCGAGTAACAGTCGGCCCGTTATCGTGCGTGGCACGATTCGGAACGCACCGGCCACGGCCGAAACTTCACGTTCGGCAGCACGCGGTTCCAGGGCAACGGTCCGGCCGGAATCGCGGACCACGAGCCGAGTTCGCGTGCGGTCGGCCGCCAGCTCCAGCGCTTCCCAAAAGGGCGTGCGATCGAAGTTCACTGCGGCCTTTTCCGTGGTCATCGGAGCCGCGATCACCGCAACACCCGCCGGAGCTTTGGAAAACGCAGTTGCGAGTTCCGCTACGGTCGCCTGATCGGCCTTCAATGTTACCGATGTGGGATCGAGATTACGCGTTGGAGATGGTTGGGCACCCACGAGCATGGCGAGGAGAAAAACAACCATAATCAAGCGCATGGGAACCTCGATTGAAAGGCGCACAATGGCGAGTAACGCGAGTCGCAACGGCAGGTGGTATCGAAGATTACCAGAAATCCAACTGCGAACCATTCGTTGGTTGCAGCGCGTTACAACCGAATCTTCGGCGTGGCGAAAAAGCGTGCGTGCTACGGCCAATTCCTGTTCGTATAGACGAGAACGAAGCGCCAACCTATCTTAACAGTGTGATTCGGGTTGAACCAAGAATGCGACCTGCCCACGCCTCACTCATCCCGCGGTCCGCCCACGGAGACCTCGATGCACGCTAGCCCCGATGTGTTAGCCAGCCGGAACGCACGCCTCCCTGAGGATACCGACCCGCAGGAAACCACCGAGTGGCTCGATGCGATGGAGGCGGTGCTGCGACACGGCGGGCCCGACCGAGCGCAATACTTGCTGGAATCGCTCGTTGCCCGCGTGGCCAAGCTTGGCCAATCACGCATCCCGTCTGGCATCACCACGCCTTACATCAACACCATCGCGGTTGAAGATCAGGTTCCCTTCCCCGGCGATCGTGGGATGGAACGGAAGATCAAGAGCTTGGTTCGCTGGAACGCGATGGCCATGGTGGATCGGGCGAACCGCACCACGAATGTGGGCGGTCACATCGCCACGTTCGCCAGTGCCGCAACTCTGTACGAGATCGGCTTCAACCACTTCTTCCGCGGCCGAACTGCGGATTTCCCAGGCGATGTGGTATTTTTCCAGGGGCACGCCAGCCCCGGAATGTATGCCCGGGCGTTTGTGGAAGGCCGCCTCACGGAGCAACAACTTCTCAACTTCCGCCGCGAACTGCAAGCAGGTGGCGGGCTGAGCAGCTACCCGCACCCTTGGCTGATGCCTGGGTTCTGGCAATACCCAACGGTGAGCATGGGCCTTGGCCCAATCATGAGCATTTACCACGCTCGCTTCAATCGTTACTTGCGCGATCGCGATCTGGCCAAGACCGATGGCGTGCGTGTGTGGGCATTCCTGGGCGATGGCGAATGCGATGAACCCGAGAGCCTCGGTGCCATCGGGCTTGCCGGTCGCGAGAAACTCGACAACCTTACCTGGGTCATCAACTGTAATCTGCAACGACTCGATGGCCCGGTTCGGGGTAACGGGAAGATCATTCAGGAACTCGAAGGGATCTTCCGCGGCGCGGGTTGGAACGTGATCAAGGTTGTTTGGGGCAGCGACTGGGATCAACTTCTCCGCAACGATCACACCGGCGCGCTCGCACGGCGCATGATGGAAGTGGTGGATGGTGAATACCAGGAATATGTCGTTAAGGGCGGGGCGTTTGTTCGCGAGAAGTTCTTCAACACTCCCGAACTGAAAGCGCTCGTCGAACATCTATCCGACGACGACCTGGCCTCACTACGTCGCGGCGGGCACGATCCGCTGAAAGTTTACAACGCCTACAAAGCCGCAGTCGAACACACCGGACAGCCGACCGTTATTCTGATCAAAACCATCAAGGGCTACGGCACTCCGAGCGAAGGGAAAAACGTCGCTCACCAAGATAAGAAGATGATTCTGAAGGTGGACGCGGCCGATGGATTACCGCCGGATGCGGACCTGAAGGAGAAGGAAAAGTACGAACGCCGCAAGGCACTTGCCAAGTTCCGCGATCGCTTCGGTCTACCGATTACCGACGAGCAATTCGATAGCATTCCGTTCTATCGCCCGCCGGACGATTCACCGGAAACGCAATATCTCCACGCACGCCGCAAGGCGCTGGGTGGTTATCAACCATTCCGCAACAACGAATTTCATCCTAGCCCCGCACCCGAGCGTAAGGCATTCGAGGGGTTGTATCGCAGCACTGTCGCCGGCAAGGGGCAATCCACAACGCTTGCGTGGGTCAACCTCATGACCCAACTCATGCGTGATCCGGGGATCGGCAAACTCATCGTGCCGATTGTGCCCGATGAAGGGCAAACCTTCGGCATGCCGCCGATGTATCACGCATTCGGAATCTATTCCAGCGTGGGTCAGATTTACACGCCGGTCGATAAAGGCACGATGACCTCATACCGGGAAAGCACGACCGGCCAGGTATTACAGGAAGGGATTAACGAAGCGGGCAGCATGTCCAGCTATATCGCTGCGGGCACGGCGTATAGCACGCACAACGTCAACACAATCCCATTCTACATTTACTATTCGATGTTCGGGTTCCAACGCATTGGCGATCTGGCGTGGGCCGCTGCCGACGCACGTTGTCGCGGCTTCATGCTGGGTGCGACCGCGGGGCGAACTACGATTAACGGCGAAGGGCTTCAACACGAAGACGGCCACAGCCACTTGCACGCCCTGATGATCCCAACCTGCCGAGCGTACGACCCGGCATACGCCTACGAACTTGCGGTGATCATCGAAGAAGGCATCAACGCGATGTATGTTCGCAACGAAGAGTGCTTCTACTACCTCACGGTTTACAACGAAGCGTACGACATGCCTGCGATGCCAAGCGAGAACGTTCGCGAAGGGATTATCAAGGGTCTGTACCCTGTGAAGACCGTGAAGCCCGATGGTGCGAAGCAGGAACTGCAAATCCTGGGCAGTGGCGTGATCCTTAACGAAGCTCTTCGCGCACAGCAGATTCTGGCCGAGAAGTATGGCATTGCCAGCACGGTTTACAGCGCGACGAGCTATCAAATGCTTCGCCACGATGCGATTGCGTGTGAACGTCACAATCGGTTGCACCCCGAAGCGAAAGCCAAGGTGCCGTATGTGTCGCAGGTACTGGGCGGCACGGCGGGGCCAATCGTTGCGACCAGCGACTATATGCGAGCGTTGCCCGAGCAGATTGCACCGTATGTTGATGGGCGATTGCTCGCACTTGGCACCGATGGCTTTGGCCGCAGCGAAACACGATCCGCACTTCGGCGGTTCTTCGAAGTCGATGCGGAGCATGTGACCGTTGCCGCATTGCACGCACTCTCCAAACTCGGCGAAATCGATCGCAGTGTGGTCGCCAAGGCAATCAAAGAGCTTGGAATCAACCCCGACGCGCCACACCCGTGGACGGTCTGAGGGAAATGATGAATGAGGAAAGATGAATCGTGAACCTGGACGGCGAGTTGAACTCGCGTCCGCCTCTCCATTCATCATCCATCGTTCATCACTCATCATTTTCTGAGGTGAACGATGGACTTCCGATTGCCAGATTTGGGTGAGGGGATCGAGTCGGCGACCGTGACAAGCGTGATGGTGAAGCCCGGAGATACGGTTACCGCCGGGCAGAATGTTCTCGCTGTTGAGACCGACAAAGCCGCCGTCGAGATTCCGGTCGAATCGGCTGGCGTTATTGAAAAACTCCACGTCAAAACCGGCGACAAGATCCCTGCAGGCGCGCTTCTTCTGAGCATGAAAGTTAGCGGTGCCAAAGAAGGCGGCGCGAAGGCTGACCCTCCCCAAGCTACAAACACGCCAAAAGCCGAACCAACTCCACCTGCTACATCGCCCCCACCCGCCGCTGCTGTGAGTGCGGACTTCGTACTTCCCAATCTGGGCGAAGGAATCGAAGGCGGCACTGTTACAAGCGTGCTGGTCAAAGTGGGCGATTCGGTGAAAGCGGGCCAGGCGCTGGTATCTGTCGAGACCGACAAAGCCGCTGTCGAGGTGCCCGCCGAAACCGACGCAACGGTGGAAGCGGTTCATGTGAAACCGGGCGACAAAGTGCAGATCGGTGCAAAGTTGCTCACGCTGAAAGGTGGCATCGTTACCACATCGCCGACACCATCACCCGCTTCCACTGGAGCTGCCAAACCGGCTGCGTCGATCGTTGCGAACGGGTCGCGGTCACCCGCTGCGGCTCCCGTTACGAACGGCTCCACAAGCGCGACGAAAACCATCATCCCCGCTGGCCCCGCTACGCGCCGCCTGGCCCGCGAGTTGGGTGTTGCACTCACGGAAGTGCAAGGCTCCGGTCGCGGCGGGCGTGTGACGCTCGACGACGTGAAGGGGTTCGTCAAATCCGACCGGCAACGCACGAAAGAAGGTGGCGGAAGTGGCGGCATTGTTGGCGGCGTGATTGTGAATGCTTTCACACTTCCGCCACTGCCCGACTTCGCGAAGTTCGGCCCCGTCGAGGTCAAAGACGTTCCAACGATTCGCCAAACCATCGCCAAGAACCTCACCATTGGTTGGCGAACGATGCCAATGGTGACGCAGCACGATCTCGCCGATATCACCGATCTGGAAGCCGGGCGGAAGCGAATCGTGGAAAGTTTGCCGAAAGGTTCGCCGAAGATCACCATGACGGTGTTGGCAGTGAAAGCCTGCGTCGCGGCACTGAAGGACTTCCCGCACTTCAACAGCAGCTACGACATGAACGCGGGCAAGCTCATCGTGAAGAACTACTACTCCATCGGCATCGCTGTCGATACCGAGCGCGGTTTAGTGGTGCCCGTGATCAAGGACGCAGACAAGAAAAGCATCCGCGACCTCGCGACCGAAGTGGCCACACTTGCCGATAAAGCGCGTGCCGGCAAACTGGCCATCGATGAAATGCGCGGCGGCACGTTCACCATCACCAATCTTGGCGGTATCGGCGGAACCGCCTTCACGCCAATCGTGAATTATCCGGAAGTCGCCATTCTGGGGCTTTGCCGATCGAGCCTGCAACCTGTCGTGAAAGATGGGGCCATCGTTCCGCGGCTCATGATGCCGCTCAGCCTCACCTACGACCACCGCGTGATCGACGGAGCCGATGGTTGCCGCTTCACCGTTCGCCTGGCGCAACTCTTCGGCGACCCGATGCAACTGCTCATGGGAACATAAGGCACGGCTCGCGATTGATGGATTCGGATTGCGATGGAACGCGTTCTTCGCTTGGCGTTCGTTTCCCATTACCCAATCCTCAACTCACTGGTGTCCGATGTCGTCCGCATCTCGCTCTCTCGCGGCCATCCTCTTTTCCTTGGCCGCGTTCGCTCTGGCGATCGCCGTGCAGACGCCGGACACGCCCACCCGTCCGAAAACCAATCCAGCGGTTCCACGGGAACAGCAACCCATCGGAACGCCTGCGTTCTGGAAAGGAAATCTTCACACCCATTCACTCTGGAGCGATGGCGACGATTTCCCGGACATGATTACCGACTGGTACAAAACGCACGGCTACAACTTCCTCACACTGACCGATCACAACATCATTGCTGAAGGCGAGAAGTGGATTGACGCTGATACGAATGCCACGCGGAAAGACGCGGTCAATAAGTATGTGGCTCGCTTCGGTCCGCGCTGGGCCGAATTCCGCACGGTGGAAAACAAGCGACAAGTCCGCCTCAAGCCGCTGGCGGAGTTCCGCAGCCTCTTCGAAGAAGCGGGCAAGTTCCTGATGATTCCCGGCGAAGAGATCACGCACACCTATGCGAAGCGGCCGATCCACATGAATGGGATCAACCTCCGCGACACCATCAAGCCGCTTGATGGCAAAGACGCCATTGAGACGATCACCGTGAATCTTCGCCAAGTGACGGAACAACGGAAGAAGACTTCGCGTGCGATGATCGCATTCTTAAACCACCCCAACTTCGGTTGGGGCGTGCGCGCCGAGGAAATGCTACTCGCCCCGGAGTTGGGATACTTCGAGATCTTTAACGGGCACCCCGGTGTACGCAACTACGGCGACGACATTCACGCCTCTTGCGAGAAAGTGTGGGACATCACACTGGCGCTCCGGTTGGGCAAACACGGCCTGCCCATTGTGTATGGCCTCGCCACCGACGACGCCCACCGCTACCACGAGTGGGGCGTGGGCAAAGTGAACCCGGGTCGCGGGTGGGTCATGGTTCGCAGCCCCTATCTGACCGGCGAGAACATCGTCAGTGCGATGGAGAACGGCGACTTCTATTCCAGCACCGGCGTGATTCTTGACGACGTAATCCTTGCGGAGAACACACTCAAACTGGCCATCAAAACCGAACCCGGCGTTAGCTACAAAACGGAATTCATCGCCACGATGAAGGACACGAATCTGGACGCTACGCCCAAGCGAGACAAGGATGGCCAGGAACTTCCTGTGACAGGGGATTACTCGCCCGAGATTGGAAAAGTGGTTGCGACTTCGACCGATGCGAAACCCAGCTATCAGTTAACCGGCAAGGAACTATATGTGCGGGCGAAGGTGACGAGCACCAAACCGCACCCGAACCCGTACGCGGCCGGCGATACCGAAGTGGCCTGGACGCAACCGGTGCGGCCCGGCAAAGCGGAATAGTTACCGGGCTTCACGCAAAGCATATCGAAAATCGCAATGTGGTGCGCCCTGCATGATCGTTTGCGTTCGAGTCAGGGCGATATCCGGGTTGAACCCTTCGATCATCGCGGCATCGCGGTTGCAAGAAAGAATGGGTCCGAGATCGGCCATCCCAAGCCGATGATACATCTCTGCGAAGCCGCACCGCGTGACATTGAATTCGAACGCCTGTGAATCGTCTCGCAAGATCGTCAGTTCCAGTGCATAGTTTTCCGTCCACTTCTCGACGGCCCGCTTCAAGTCTTTCAGTTCCTTACCCGATGATGCCGCGACACACCCCGCTTGCCGCGCCAACTCCATCACCACGTTGGCCAGTATCTCTTTTGCTCGCTCTTCTCCCACTTCGCTTGCGAACGCTCGATACATGGGAGCGATGATGTTCGCCTCGATCTCGCGCTGTTGGAGCAATGGCAAAGGAGTCATGATTCTGTTCCCGGTGGTATCCGCAGCGCCGCGATGATAAGGCCATGCTCGGCATCATCGAGTTTCGCGATTCCTTGCAGGTGTCCAACCTTTTCGAAGCCGAGTTTCGCACACAAGCGATGGCTGACTTCATTGTGATCGAAGTACATCGCAAGCAGGGTTTTGACGCCAAGCCGCGGGCAAGCGGCGATCATTCGTTCGAGCAGTTCGCGCCCAAGTTTGCGGTTCTGAAAAGCCGGAGCGATATACATGCTCACTTCGGCCGTGGCGTTGTAGGCGGGGCGACCACCGTAAAAGGAACTCAGGCCGACCCACGCCACCATGACGCCATCGATTTCCGCGACCCACAACGGCCGGCGTGCGGGATCGTGGGTAGCGAACCACGCCTTGCGAGATTCGACGGTTACCGGTTCGGTGTCCGCGGTCGCGGTTCGGCCTGGAATGGCGGCGTTATAAATCTCGACGATGGTGGGCAAATCGGCTTCGGTGGCGTCGCGGACGATCACGTTTCTTGTTCCACTTGCGGTTCTGCGGGTAATTCGTCGCCCTTCACGAGAAACAACAGCATGTTTCGGCCATAGTTCCGCACATCCCAAAGTTCCGGCGTGGGAAGCTGATCGAGTGGGAAGCCTTGCTCGGCCTGAATGCTGAGCACGGATTGATCGGGTGCCTTCTCCAATAACGTGCGGACCATGGTGAGGAACTCTTCCGCCTTCTGACTCAGGTCTGGAAACGGCGGGCTGAGAAAGAGATTGACGGGTTCCTTACCAAGCGGAATCCACCGCTCCGCCCAGCGATACACATCCGCTTTCAGAACCTGAACTTTGCTTCCAATGCCGAATTCCTCGGCGTATTTCTGAATGTCGGTGGCCTGGCGTGGATCTTTCTCGATGAGGCGTGCAGAGGTGGCCCCGCGACTGACAGCTTCCAACCCGACCACGCCGGTGCCCGCGAAGATGTCGTAGAACGCCCGGCCGGGTACGGCGTTGCCAAGGATGCTAAAGAGCGCTTCGCGCACCATCTGTGGCGTGGGCCGCATCCCCTCGTGAACTACGACCGTGAGTTTGCGACCACGCAAGCTCCCCGCCACGATTCGTACCTGTGTTTTCTCAAGCATAGCGAACTGGCCCGCCCCCTCAAAGAATAAGGTTTCACCCTTTCACTATCCGCACCGTTTGAAGAAAGGGCAAGCGGGGAGACTTGAAGAATTCTGCCGCGACCTTGCGATTTCGCCGGCCAAGCGATCCGCTCTTGCCGAATGATGGCGTGAAATCGGTTATGACCAACTTGAGGCGCACATTCGCGTTGCGTATTGGTTTCCATCCACCAAGTCGTTGGACCGATCGACTTTCCCCGTGCATAGTATCGTGTCCGAGTGTGGTCGCACATTCTCAAGCACAAGGAGGTCGATTGTGAAAGTGCGCGCCTTATTCCCCGTTGCAGCGGCTGCTGGTTTTTGGTTGGCTGGCCCCGCATTGGCCCAACAGCCTGCTCTTCCGGTCTCAGTTGCTAATCCAAATCAAACTCTTGCGGACGACGTGGCCCACCGCCTGCGAGCAACGAATGTTGCGAGCGGAGCCGAGATCAAAATTTCCGCTCAAGATGGCATGGTTACCCTGACGGGTACTGTCAAGGATGCCGCCCAGCGCGATCGCATCATCCGCGATGTGCAGACGGTTCGCGGAGTTATTATTGTTCGTGCCGGCATCCAAGATGCTTCAGGCATTATGCAGGTGCAAGATCCAGGCGTGAACCCGGCACCAGTGCCACCTATGCCGCTCTCGCCATTGGGACCACCGCCGGGTAACCCGATGGTTGAACCTGTGCCGCTCGGTTTTGCGGGTCAGCAGTCGCCAGAAATGGGTGCCCCGAATCTTCCGCCGCACGCCTGGCCGACATACGCCCCTTATAACAACATAAGCCGCGTTGCTTACCCAACGGCTCACCCGTACAACGCCTTCCCGTTCATTGGCCCGTACTATCCATTCCCCAAGGTTCCACTTGGCTGGCGGAAAGTGACCCTGGAATGGGAAGATGGCCACTGGTACTTGGGCCGTAACTCGGCCCCGCAAGACTACTGGCGTGTGCGCTTCTGGTGAGAACCGGCAAGCGAAAGTTGCCAATACATGAAGGGCAGCGTTTGCTGCCCTTCTTTCTATTCTTGCGACTCAAAATGCTATGTGTTCACATCTGCTCAGCCCCAAACCGAAAAAGCGTGCGCCATGTGACGCACGCCCTCGACCTGTCTCAACGATTCGTTGCAAAGATCCGGCTCAATCGAGATTCACGACGCCACCATCAGCGGGGTTGAACAGGTTCTTGGCCATCGCCGCGGAAAGATTCGCATTGATGCCGCGAACACTCCCATCGCCAAGCACAATCTGCACCGGTCCGCTTCGCGTCGTCATGTAATAAGAGCCGAAAAACGGACCGCAGTTGGCCGCAGTCACACCCGATTTGAAGCCGATCGGGCCACCCTGAGAAATCGATCCACTTGTGTAGCTGTAGTAGAACGAACTTGGCCCCGACACACTTCGCCACAGTCCTGTGCCACCAGAAGAAGTGCGTGACACCGTATTTCCAACGGTAGTGCTGGTGGTACTCGTCGAACAAAATGCTACACGTTCGCCAACAAGCAGGGTGTTCGAAGCACCGTCCGCGAAAATCTGCGAAATTAAACGCTTCTTGCTACCACTAACGGTCTGCGTTCCGTCACGACTTCCACCGGTGTAAGTGTAAACATAGGAAGAAGGCGACCAAACACCCTGACCACTCCGATATTGGTAAGGACTTTGAACATAGTAGATGTCTTGCGAAAGTCCTGGCAGGTAGCTACTCACCCCAACCGAGGTAGTCTGGCCAATCGTGGCGTCCGAAGGATCCTGAAACATCTTGAGATCCACTGTTGTCGTTCCGCCCGCCTTGTACTGATCGAACAAGGCTTGTTGCTCGAGGTACGGCAGAATCTGAGTGAATGTATAAAGGCAGGAACCTCTGACTGAATACGAGTTAGCATTGGTGGGGAGTACGGTGTAAGCGTAATTGCATTCGCTCGTTGGTGGCATGCCGTTTTGGGCATCGTGATAGGTGTGAACGGCGAGGCCAATCTGCTTCAGGTTATTGCCCGATTGCATCCGAGCTGCTGCCTCACGCACCTTTTGCACTGCAGGAAGCAATAAACCAATTAAAATCGCAATAATAGCAATCACTACCAACAATTCAATCAGGGTAAAACCCTTTCGTCCGAACGGGCGGAATTCGCGCATGGGAGCACTCCTGAGATGTTTGCCCAGGTTCACAGAACATGAGCAAGTTTGGGAAAGAAGAACATGAGAGTTCTGAGAGCTAGCAGCGAGAACTAGCGTTAAAAATGAAGGCAACTGTTACGCCATCCGAGGTGTTTCTTTCTGTTAAGCATCGCTTAATTGTGCTAAATTACTGATGTCAAAAAACTTACAAACATTAACTTTTTTTTCACAACAGATGAGAATTGATCTTTTGTGCACTCATTTTGTGCTAACAAAATATGCAGACACAGAGATTAATGAGTACAACATGAGCAAAAAATGAGGTTTTCTCATCGTAAAATGAGAGGCAATCTCTGTCCTGTCTTTGGCATCAAGTTAACAATTCGGAAGGTTACAAGTGGGAAATGGTTTTTCGGACAACAACGCTCAGAGGAAGTGTGTAATTGCAGAGATGCGTTTCTCGGGATCGCAGAGAATAGAGCTTGGGGATGGGTGTGTTGACGGGTGACATAGGTTGAATCTGTCACCCTCACCCAACGATCGTCAGGTGAAAACAGTTGTGTACTGCCCGATTAATCCAACCCGATACGATTAGCGGGGTGGCGGAGGTGGCGGAACGCCAGGAGGGAATCCACCAGGAGGCGGTGGTACGCCGGGAGGAAATCCGCCGGGAGGGCCACCAGGAATACCGATCGGCGGTTGTCCGGAGGGGCGAATGATTGGCTTCGGGGGCATTTCGCCTTTACCCGTCATTGCCAGATCCAGGGTGTTCGGGCCTTTAACCAGGGTGACCTGAAAGCCTGACGTTTTAGCCGATGTATATTTCAGTGGCACCGGATCGAGCGTTGCGGGAAGCCCGTTGTTTTCCTCGTCCTTAATTTTGATATTTGGTGGAGGCGCGCCATCAGGCCCGACCGGCTTGATGTTCGTGACCGGCTGCCCGTCTCCTGTGTGCGTCACAACAACTAATTTTGTCGCACCCAGTGGAAGCATGGTCATATCATAGCGGCCATCAATCACAAGCGATCGACCCACCACTTCATCTTTATCGTTCAAGGCGGATACTTCTCCACCCTTGAGCGGAGAACCGTTGAGCGTGACGGCACCAGATAGGTCGCCTGTGGGCTCCGCGCCGGTGCAACCAGCAAGGAGTGCGGGTATTAAACAGGAATACAAAATACCCCGACACAACTTCATGATGATCTCCCTGGATGATTTTGAGGGTGAATGAGTAAGCGGCAGGGACCAAAGTCCCTGCCGCCCTGGTGAGCAAACTAGCTCAGTCAAGATTGACAACGTTGCCATCGGCGGGGTTGAACAGGTTCCTAGCGATAACGGTGGACAGGTTCGCATTAATGCCGCGAACGCTACCATCACCCAACACGATCTGCACTGGACCGCTCCGCGTCGTCATGTAGTAGGAGTTGAACAGTGTACTGCAAGTTAGGTTAGTAACACCCGATCGGAACCCGAGCGGACCGGTTTCGGTAATCCCGCTGGTCTGACTTATATATTGCTGACTCGGACCCTGCACTGAACGCCAAGCGGCGGAGGTTGAGCCACAGAAAGCAGGACGTTCTCCGACAAGCAAGGTGTTCGACGCACCGTCCGCGAAAATCTGCGAGATTAGGCGATGTTTTGTAGTGCCGCCAATTTGCTGACCATTGTTGGCTCCACCTGAGTAGGTTGTAATGGTTGTGGAGGACGACCAAACACCGCTGGTAGATCGGAAGGCGTAAGGAGTTTGCACATAATAATAGTCATAAGCCAAGCCTGGCCAATAGCTGCTCAGCCCGATTGATGTTGTCTGGCCAATCGTGGCGTCCGAAGGATCCTGAAACATCTTCAGGTCGACCGTTGCACCCGTGCCCGCCTTGTACTGATCGAACAATGCCTGTTGTTCCAGATAGGGCAAAATCAGAACAAACGTATTCAATGACGATGAAAGGCTCCTTGAACTTGTATATCCACCTCGAGCAGCATCCCAAGTGGCTATTGCGTTGGATTCGTTGACGCGCGGCATGCCGTTTTGGGCATCGTGATAAGTGTGCACAGCGAGGCCAATCTGCTTCAGATTGTTGCCGGACTGCATCCGAGCAGCCGCCTCACGCACCTTCTGCACCGCTGGCAACAGCAAACCAATCAAGATCGCAATTATGGCAATCACTACCAGCAACTCAATCAGAGTGAAACCCTTACGCCGAAACGATAGATAAACCGACATTCCAATGCCCTTTATGAAGAGATAGTTACCTGATTCGAAACGATCACAAACCAGGTAAATCCCGATAACACGCACAAGATTAATAGCCTACTTCACTTGATCAGCAGCAAGCTGTGGCGACAATTCTCGACGTAATCAGACAATGAAAGTAACCTCAACATCAATCCACTTAGTCGAGGTTGACAACGCCACCATCGGCAGGGTTGAACAGGTTTGCAGCCATCGCGGTGGATAGGTTCGCATTCACACCGCGAACGCTACCGTCACCCAACACGATCTGCACCGGTCCGCTCCGTGTCGTCATGTAATAGGTGTTGAAGAATGACCCGCATGTGGCGCTGGTGACACCCGACTTAAAACCAATTGGGCCACCTTGCGAGATCTGTCCGCTGGTATAGCTGTAGTAAAAAGAACTCGGGCCTTGCATGTTACGCCATATGGCGGTTCCACCCGAAGAGCAGAAAGCTACACGTTCGCCAACAAGCAGGGTATTCGAAGCACCGTCCGCGAAAATCTGCGAAATCAAACGCTTCTTACTACCAGAAGCACTGCTCGTACTAGGACCGCCGATGTAGGTGTAATTGTAAGATCCTGGGGACCAAACACCTTGACCGCTGCGATATTGATATGGGCTTTGAACATAATAGATGTCCTGCGACAAGCCGGGCAAGTAACTGCTCAGGCCAACCGATGTGGTCTGACCAACCGTGGCATCTGATGGATCCTGGAACATCTTCAAATCGACCGTCGCACCCGTGTTCGCCTTGTATTGTTCGAACAGTGCCTGCTGTTCCAGGTATGGCAATATCTGTGTGAAGGTGTACAGGCAAGAACCTGATGTATACGCATAAGAAGTTCCATTATGTGTATAGGTGTAATTACACTCGGTGGTTGGCGGCATACCGTTTTGGGCATCGTGGTAGGTGTGGACCGCGAGACCGATTTGCTTGAGGTTATTGCCGGACTGCATCCGAGCCGCTGCTTCACGAACCTTCTGCACCGCTGGAAGCAACAATCCAATTAGAATCGCAATGATCGCAATGACTACCAACAACTCAATCAGAGTGAATCCTCCACTCCGATTTGAACGATTTCGATACTCATTCATAGAGCAACTCCAGTAAGAAAAGAAAAAGGGGTAGGGAATAAAGTCACGAGTAGTAATATCTCGAGACTTCGCTTCCCAGGGGTGAGAAGATAACGATGCGTTGGAGGTATTGATTACTCACCGATACTTAAGCAAATCTTGAGCCATCAAAAACCGAAATCTCATTTACCTCCCATCAGCAATAACAAAACCTTATTCCAAAAAGACTTACGCTTTCAAACATCGCCATTTCTATCCTTGATGTTCCAGGTAAGTTCAAGGAACTTCAATGCAGCAACTTTAAGCAACCTAGTCTCGTCGTGACTACTAACGCAGCAATTCTCCTCATCGAAATCTCTTGCTTACCTGTTAGCAATGTCCCCGCGATGCGTCTCAACTCTTGTAGCAGTGCGGAACAAACCTTTGTTGCTCTAAGCCATCATCCAAGCCCACGTCCTCTCTAACTCTTGCGGCAGATCATCACACAAACACAATCAAGTACGTTTACGTTTTGTGATGAAATTTACGCCAAATGAATGTAAAGGGAGGATCAGTTAGAAAAGCGAGTTTGTGAAGAATTCGTGTTTATGAAGTTAAAGCTTTGTAACAACATTGTCAACAAATTTTCGCGTGGATTTTGCGAATTGAAGTACTGACAGAATCACTCTTTAGATCCGAATCATGCACATTATCTGTACTTTCCAAGTTTCGTTTGCATGGAAAGGCACACTACCACCAACCACACTTTTCTCATCAGTTATTAACGCAAGAGACACTTTGAACGACAATATGCAGATTGCATGTGTTGCGAGACATCGAAAAAACCCACACCTGCGTGGCTCATTTGTGGCTTATTGATTCCAGGCTATGCTCAGGAACCTCGCACCCAGTGCGGTAACTTGTGTATCTTTGAAGCAGTATTGTGATTGAGTGTTGTTCGAGCGGGCGATAAAGCGATTGAGCCGTGTCTGAGGTAGATGGGTCACTTCTCATGAGCGATGGCGACGCCTTACTCCGAGCAGTGATCGCGGCTCCGGATGAAGACACGCCGCGGCTCGTTTACGCCGACTGGTTGGATGAGCAGAATCAATCGATGCGGGCCGCTGTCATTCGCGATCAGATCGAAGCGGAACTTGCAGAATCCTTCAGCTTACACGCAAGGACCGCAGCCGATCGGGCGAACGCTCGATTACTGCAATATGGCGATCAATGGACAAGCCACTTGCCCAGCGAGGTTGAAGCCGTGTTCCTGCGCGGTTTCGTGGGGCATCTCGATCTCCATCCCAGCGATTTCGTTCGACATGTGACGGAACTCTTCGCCGCTGAACCTGTGCAATCGCTTCGCTTCTTGCGTTTCCTTCCCGAACAACTTGACCGCGTGTTCACAGCTCCGCAACTTCAACAGATTCGCCGACTGGCCTTCGCCCCGATGAGCCGGCTTACGCCGGAAGAGTTCACGCTGCTTTCATCGTGTACTCAGTTGAGCGGGCTGCGTGATCTATCGCTCCCGGAGAATCCGGTTCCGCCGCAGTGGCTGTCGGGTGTGCTGGAAGGCAGCACATTCCCGGAACTCGCGGGGCTGAACCTGGCGAACAATCCCCATCTCGGGCCATCTCTTGCGGCGGCACTCCCGCGTGCGAACCATCGAGACATCCGCGAACTGGATGTGGGGAATGTGTTATTCACATCGCAGCAACTGCGGGACGTGTTGCAGAGCCGCTGTTTGCGGCGTGTCGAGCGACTTCATCTCACGAATCTCGCTGCCAGCCGCAACGCGGGACCGCTGGCCTTTCTGGATCTGGGCTGGGCAATTCCGTGGCAGCAGTTGGTGCTGCTGGATTTGGCGAATCAACGCGTGGGAGACGAAGGCGTGCGGGAGTTGGTACGGCTACAAGAGACGGCAAAGCTCCGATGGCTCGGGCTGTCGCAGAATGCTCTCAGCAAGGAAGCGGTGCGGTTGCTTGTGGAAACGCGGCACCTGCGGTTGAATCATCTCGATTTGAAAGGCAATGGCTTCGGCGGTTGGGAGCACGCCACGTTACAGAGCCGCTTTCCGGATGCCGTGATCGAGGTATGAGGCCTTCGCCTATCCGGGCGATTCAATCTTCGGTATCGGGTTTTGGGCCATCGAGTGGACCCGAGCGATATCGCACGAGTTGCCGGCGATACAAACGCTTCCGCGGTTCTTCTTCGATGAGTTTCGTCATCAACTCCAGAGCTTTATCGCGTTCGCCTTTGCGAAACAAAATCTCCGCGAGGGTTTCGCGATACGGCACCGATTCGGGAAACGCCTTCACCGCCTCGGTGGCATAACGAAGACCTGCTTCCAGATCGCGCTGGCAATTCGCAGCAAGCAGTGCAAGTGAATTTCGCGCCGCGGGGCTATCGGGATAGCTCGCAAGCATGGCTTCATAGGCTTTCCAGACCGTGCCAAAGAGTTCGTTCGCCTCGGTTTTCTTGCCGAGCTTTTCGAGTGCGGGAACCATTCCCGAAACCAGCGTGACGTGGCCCGGTGTGATGGCGAGAACCTGGCGTGCGATTGTCATCGCATCGCCGACTTGGCCCGCAGCAAGAGCCGCCTTGGCCCGGTTAATGAGGAGATCGTGTGGCACCGACATGTACGCCACGGATTCGACATAGTACATGTTCGGCGTCTTGAGCATCATCAACAGTGATCGTTGCGTACATAACTCAGCGGTTGTGAAATCGTTGATCATGGCAGAAGCCTTCGCCGCCTGATTCATGACATTGCCAAAGTGGTAATCCTGGCACCAGCATCCGTGAAGTAGCAGTTCTGTCTCGCGTTTCGCCGCTTTTCCTTCGCCCGCGCGAACGAGATCTTCCAGGAACCGCCCGCGAATCCGCTCTTGCCCCAAGCTCACCCAGTGCGAGAGTTCGATACGGCGTTCCCCTTCTTCGCGTTCGCCCGCTTGCACGAGTGCCTTGCCAGACAGAAACAATGGCAGCGGTTGCGACGGGAACTTCCGCCAGCCCTGGAGATAACGCTTGGCCGCATCGCGAAATTGGCCCTGTTCGACAAGCAAGTTGCCCCACTCCACATATGGCAGATACGCCTCGGAAGTGCCATACGCCCAGGCTCGGCCGACACTCACATCGCCGGTTTCCACTGAGAGTTCAGCGGACTTTTCGTAAGCGGCTTCGGCCTCCGGGTAACGTTTCGCCGCCCGGCACAGTGTGGCAATGGTCAGTTGCTGTTGCGATTCGAACGACTTGGAAGCCGAGCGATGGACCCCTGGATCGGTGGATTCCACCTCAATTTCGCTTCGGCTTTCGCGAACGGCGACAATGGCGGCATCAACGGCAAGTTTGTTCGCTTTTCCACCCAGAAGATCACGCACATGCGACATGGTGCGACCGGCTTCATCGCCCGGAATCTTTTTCTGTCGCAGTGCGGTGAAAAGCGTGTCGGCGGCAATCGCATCCTGATCAAAGAGAATCTCGAAAGCGGTTTCACCCGTTGGCGCGTTCGCACTGCGTTGAAAGACACCCATCGCAATGAAATTTGCCGCATGCTCGGCCGCGAGATCTTTCAACCCCACACGCATCTCCGCGCGGAGCAGCGACCGAATAGAGACAATCGGCGAACTCGATTCGCGATCCTTGGCACGCACACGCATTCCTTCGTACACGGAGTTGAACAACTGCACCGCATCGCTACGACGACCGATGTGCATGAGAATCCGCGCGCGACGCAGATCGAGATCCAACTTCTCGTTGGGCCGCAGTTCCTTTTCAGCAACGGTCAACTCGAGCGCGTCCTTGTATTGCAGCCGTTGAATCATCACTTCGCCGAGCAAGCCCAAGTGTTGGCGTCGTTCTAATAGGATCTTGGTGGCTTCTTCCGCGCGATGATTCGCCAGAAGTGCAATGACCGACTCCCACACTTCTTCCGTGGATGAAAACTCATTGGTGGACTTGATGAGATTGCGAACCTGTGCGTCCAGAGCCTTCGTGCGGCCCGCCAGTCGCAACAACGAAAGGCGTAGCGCATCCGGGTGGTTCAGCTCGCTGCCATAACCCACTTCGATCAGTGCTCCCCAATCGCCCGCTTCTTCAAGAAGCTGAGCGGCAACGTTGGGTGCTTCATCAGGTCGTGGCAAATCGGCCGATGTGGCTCGCGCCTTGGCCCAATCGCCCTTGGCTCGGTATAAGTGGCTCAGAACTAGTTTGTGGCCAAGCTCTTGGCGTTTCAGGCTCAGCGCGTTCTCGGCCTGGCTAATGGCTTGCGGCACCTTTCCACTTAACAACTGGAACACGGTGTAGTCGGCGGTGGTCGCCGTCGTTAAGCCGGTCGCACACAGCCCAATCAACTCTGCTGCTTCATTCTCTTGGCGATCGAAAAGGCGCAACGGTACGTTTTGCCGCACATACGCGGTTACCTGTTCGACGAGTTCGCTTTTCACTGCTTCAGGCAATGATTTCTGTAACAGGGCTTTGACCACCGAAATGCCGGCAGATCCGTGCTGAAGCAAGTCTTGCACTGCGGCCTTGCGCGTTTCCGAGGCTTTCTCCTCATTAACATCGCCGTTTTGATACTGGCGAAGAATCTTGACGACCGCAGCCGGCGTATCGGGCCTAATGCCCCACGCAAACTTGTTAAGCAATTCACGCGCGCGTTGAACCACTTCGGGGTTTTCGTCGGCCAGAGACTTTTCCAGCAAAGGAATCGCAGCATCGCCCCGCTTCCACAGTTCCGCCTGGGCTTTCTCGCGAACCGAGAAGACCGGATGGCCGAGATCCGTAACGAGTTGTTCAACGCTAGGTTGTGCTGGCGGCTTATTGTCCTGGCCTGGCAGTGGTGAAGGAGTTATCGCAACAATAAGTGCAAAGATGAGAAAAATGGTTTGGCGTGATCGCACGATCCTGACTCCTACCGCACGGAACGGATCTCATTCTTCTTTATGGTAACGCGAAGCCATCAAGCGTAATACAGGCGAGATTTGCGACGCTGAAATGAGCGAAGCCTACCCAATGAAATGGATAGGCTCCGATGCGATTACAATTTCATCAATCTACATCTGCGGACTGCCGATCACTGCTTCTTACGACGCAGCCATCGAGCGGCACCCACCAGTGGCAAACCCAGACCGGCCAGTGCCAGTGTGGTTGGTTCTGGCACACCGGGCGTGGGCGGTGTGTCCATGCCAATCGGCGTCAGTGTTTCGGTGATGTTGTTATCGATCTCACCATTCAGTGCACGTGGGTTGGTTGCGGTGAAGAAACTGATCTGGCTTTCGCCGAACATCGAGATCGCAGTGAAGTTACCGAGCGTCAACTTGCCAACCGGAATAGTTGGCCCGTTATACTTCCAGCTCAGGTTATCAATCTCTGGGTTATCACCGGGGTTCAGGCGGTCCGGTGTTGGCCCGAGTTTGGCCGTCGAGAACTCCCAGTTGGCCGCAGCGCTGTCGTCCGGGTGTGGCGAAAGAACCTTGCCAGTTCCATCGACATAGCCCGCGAAGTCGTAGATGGTGAAGTAATCTCCCGACTGCAACTTCATGTCAGTGGGGAGCACAACCGAATACGTCCACCGATAGTTGCCGGCATCCGGTTGGATGCTGACAGAGACCGGAAGCAAACCGGCCTTGAGCGGTGCTGTTGCAGCAACTGTTAGAAGTGCGGCAACGAAGAGGCGTACAATCCAGGTCCGACGAATCATGAGGTCATCCTCCGTGAAAGGCAACTCTTGGGCGTTCCAAACAGCCCACCGGGATTCACAAACCCTCCGTCGATGAATCCCAGTCGGTCCACACCGGCGAGATGTTTAGTCTCATCCCGGATTCGTGTCAATCGCGACTTTCCGTGGCTCTGTGGCCTGGCCCTTAAAACGGCTGCGGACTATTGCCAGCAGTGGCAATCCGAGCGCTGCGAGCAGAAAAGTACTCGGCTCGGGAACAACCGGCGGAGCCGAAGTTGGCACCGGCACCACTGTCGGGGTGATGTTGTCGTCGTAGCTTCCGCCGGTTGTGCCGGTGCGAGCGGCGAACCAGGATTTGGTGGTTGTGGGGAAAGGCGACTCCGCCCAGAAATTCCCAAGCCCAACGGAAGATTCCAGCCCGATCAACGGTCCGTTATAAGTCCATGTCAGGTTTAAAATGCTTGTACTATCGGTCGGCGTCACGCCCGAAGGGGTGCGGCCCAACGGATTCGCCTCGAACGTCCAATCGTTCGCATAAGGGCTGCCGCTCACTTTATCCGACCCAGCAACGTAGCCATCGAAATCGTAGATGGTGAAGTAATCGCCCGAGCGAAGTATAGCATCGGTCGGGAGCAATACGGCGTACGTGTAGCGGTGAAGCCCACCCGATGGCGTAACCGAAACCTGAATTGGCACCAAGCCCGCCTTGGCTTCGCTCGTGAGAGCAAAGGCAATAATCATGCATATCAGCGAGTAAACCAGAGGATGACGCGAAAGTGGCCCCGCGACACCCTTGTTGTTATTGGAGTTTGCACAAAACCGTGCGAACTGTTCGGCCATACCGCGCAGTGCCCTTGCGTATCTTGGTTCGCGACTCGGTTGGTTCAAAACAGCCTGTGGGCGCATTATCATCCGTAATTCTCCAAAGGGTCTCGCCAACAAAGATGGCTAGATTGTTGATACTCTCTCGTGCGAGAGGGTAACGGGAATTTGGAGACGCGGTCAATGCGGGTTAGATGGGCACTGTCGTGAAGTGAATGACATATGCTGTTCGTCTTCGTAACCCCGAGGCGTTGTGGCGAGTTTGCCAGAAGAAATGCTCGGGCATGCGGAGAAAGCAGATCGGCTTCTAAGCTGCAATGAAGCTAGGCATCAGTCGGACGGCTGCGATGATTCTGGCGGAGGAGGTTCGGCCTGCGACGATACCTCGGATTCGGGTTCGGGCACGATTACTGTAATGATGCCAACTTCGGACGACGAAGAACTGAGCCCGTTGCCGTTAACATTGGGTTTGGGAGACACCGGCACAATGATTGGTTTGATCTCGCCCGTTAACACGTCCAAAACGATGCAGGTCTTGGGATTAGCCCGAAAGAGCGCACCAGGGTTGGCGACAAGAGTCTTGCCGGTGCGGTGTTGCTCACGAACGTGAGTGTGTCCGTAGAAGACATAATCGAAGAAATCGGCGTTTTCGAGCTGTCGCAATTGGTGCCGCTCGTGGCTGTGAACCCACGCAATCCGCTTTCCGGCAAGCTCGATCGCACCGAAGGATTCGTAGTGTGTGCCGCCAATTTCCTTGATAACCGCTGCCAATCGGGCCTTATCTTTATCCCAGTTGCCAAACACGAAATGCGTGGCGATTGGGCTGAAGACCCGCACGGTTTCAGGCGATTCGATATCCCCGCAATGAAGGATCAACTCAACCTGCTGTTCCATCAGAAGTCGGACTGCTTCCGCGACCGCTTCCTGGCGGTCGTGGGTGTCGCTCACAACCCCGATCCGCATGTGGTGTCCACCGTTACCCGTGTGAGAACGTGTCGCGAACGTCGCGACTCTTTCTCACTTTAACAAACCCATGCCATTGCGGGGAGGCGGTTTGCAAATGCAGTGGGGAGAGATTTTGGCATCGTGTCGGATCTTTTAACTTCACAAACGAATTACTGGCCAAAATCCGCAGCCACTCTTCTCGGACTCACTCTTCTCATACTGCTGCAAGGTGGCCACGCGCTTTCGTTGCACAAACCGTGTCAACTGCTTTGCGCAGTCGGCGAATCCCTTCCGGAATCTCCTCGAGTGTGGCGACACCAAAGCAGATTCGGCACTGGTTCTTGGGCACCCATCCGTTTTCATCCGGAACGTGACCAAACTCACCGGGAACATAGAGAACGCCTGCTTCCAATGCGGCGGGAACAAGCGGCCCCGCAGGCCCGGTATCCATTCCTTCGAGTGTTAGCCAGACGTAGAAACCACCCGTTGGAACAGTCCACGATGCTGCGGGCACATCGCGGAATTCCTGTTCTAACGCGGCCAGTGTCGTATCGCGCTTCTGGCGGTAGACTCTTTGCAGCACTTCAACATGGCGGCTGTATGCCCCTGTTTCGATCAACCGACTGAGAACATACTGCGACAGATTCGTCGAGCCGAAGTCGTGGCTTCCCTTCAGATCCAACACCGCGGACATAACATCCGGCGGCAGAATCGCGTAACCCGTTTTTAATCCCGGCGCGCACGGCTTGGAGAACGTGCTGGTGTATGCCACGAACTCATTAGTCGGATCGAACCGCTTCACACTCGGCAAGTCTTCGCCGGTGTAACGGAGTTCGCGATAGGCGGCATCTTCGAGTATCAAGATACGATGCGCGGTGCTGTAGCGGCGGGCCAGTTCAACGAGTTTCGGGCGGCGCTCGGCGGAGAGTGTTAGCCCCGTTGGGTTCTGATAATAATCAACCGTGTAGATGGCTTTGAGCCGAGGCAGTTCGCCGGATTGCTTTAACTTCTCCAGGCACAATTCGAGTGCATCCATACGCATGCCTTGCTCGTCCATTGGCACCGTAAGCACTTTCACGCCGTGCGATTGAAGCAAACTATGATACACGAAGTACGACGGTGCCTCAGAGATCACGATATCGCCTGGATCGAAGAGCGTTTCCCCAAGCAGATAGAGAAACTGCTGCGATCCTGTTGTGATACACACATCAGCAGGAGTCAGGCCCAATTCTTCGGCGCGCACGCCATCCGCGGCACAGACCTGGTTAAGCACGAGTTCGCGGAGTCGTGATGTGCCCTGCGTAGAACCATATTGAAGAGCCGCACGCGCGGTGGCAGGATCCGCCATGATCTCGGCTACAGCCGTGCCAACCTCAGCCACTGGTAACGATCCTTCATCGACTAACCCTGCCGCAAACGAAATCAAGCCGGGCGTTTCTAGCGCCGTCTTGATGAAGTAGGTGATGGGTGAGTCAGTGGTGCGGCGGGATTTCTCCGACCGGGAGAGCGGGGCCGAGGGCATCACAGCAGTTCCTTGAGAAAGAGGAAACGCAAAAAGCCCCGGAGTTGGACTCCGGGGCCGACGGTTATGAATCGTGTCGGGAACCCGGAGTTAAGGGGCTGCTGCGGCGGCCGCCGCGGCCATGGCGAACGCAACCACAATAGCGGCACCCATCGCCTTGGTCGCGATTGGAAGAAGCAGGATTGTGAAGATGGTCGCCATGATGTTGTCTGCTTACGGATTCGTTCGACAAGAAAAGATCTAGTACGCGAGTTGCCAATGGGCAAGGGTTGAACTGGCAACCGGAGTAGTTTCCGGGCAATTACTCGACAATCAACTTTAGCAATCGCAATCGCATACTCGCGGCGATGGCCGGATCGAGCCAGTTGGCCAGATGGCCATGAAAGCCGGTCCACAGTTGCGATAGTGCCGCGTCGCGCATCGTGCCATTGGTGAGATCGTATTCTCGGCGTAACTCGCGATTCTTCAGGAAGCCTTTGCGAGTGGCCAACTCGGGCGGGCGGTACGCCAAGAGAGCGTCCCCAGAGGTCATTACCAACACGTCGGGCTTTGCAGTGTCGTGGTCATTGGGAGTGCGAATCGCATGTAGCCCGGTTTCGCCCCAGAACCGCACATGCGCGCCACTGCCTGTACACATCAACGCCAAGCCGATGGTGTTCTCCGAATGGAAATCAGCAACGCGATCGGGTTGCAGGGCAGTGCGAGTGAGAAGCAGTTTGGGCGGTGCTGTGTGCATTGCGAAAAGCCGATCGCGAAGCCATGCGGTTGGCGGCAAGGTGGTATCGATCGTTGCATCATCCGTGCTGGAAAGCGGTGTGGAAGCAACCGGTGCGGGCGATGGCAAAGGTGGCAACGTGGTATTGGTTCCGCTTCCTGGCAGGTCGAACCGCACCATTTCGACTCGAAGACCGGCGGCCTTCGCCACCGCGCAGTAAGCCGATGCCAGTTCCGATAAGTGTATGCGATGCTCGGAGAAAAGCGCGAGCGTAACGGCATCCGAAGACGGCGCGTTCAGAGCATATAATCGGAGCAGAAGCTTATCCCACTCGGCGTTCGCGAGTGTCAACTTCGCTGCACATTCCGCATCGAGTTCACCCTGATCGTGGAACGCCGTGACTGTGAGATCTTCGAGCGCAAACGCAGACTCGCGCTGTCGCTTCACTTCGTCTGCAAGTTCGCGCAGGCGGCCCAGCCGTGCCAACAACTGCGCGTCGGTCAGATTGACGCGCTTTTTCTTGCGTTGCTTGCGATAAACGCGCGACTCGCCGAGTGTGAGTTGGTAGACCTCGTTTTCCAGTTCGCGAACGATGGACGAAGTGGCAACCAGTTGATGCCAGCGACGTAAGATCTGGACGCTCGTGGCGAGTTTCCCCGTTGGGCCGGTTGGCTCACTGTTCAGGGTGCTGCGCGATTCCTGCACGGGCCGCACCACAATATTCGGCACGTGGCCCGCCATGCCCACCGTTACTGTCAAGGGTGTGTCACCACGATGGCGGTTCATCTGCCGCGCGAGTGGGGCGAGGAGTTCTTTTTCAATGGCTCGCTTGAGCGGTCGAGCACCATAGCGCGGATCGAAGCCAACGGCGGCGAAGTGATCGAGCAACTGCGGATCGGCCGTGACGGCGACTTCGCGAAACCGAACGCCGTCGCGCAGCAATACCTTCTCCCATTCCCGATCCGCAATGCGGCGAATCGTCGAGGCGGTGAGCGGCGTGAAGGGCACCACGCGATCGAGGCGATTGAACATTTCCGGTCGCAAGAACTGCTCAACCGCTCGCGTAAAATGGGCAACCGCTTCGGAAGCACTCGGAGAGGACGACACAAAGCCCGTTGTGCCTCTTCGATACGATTCTGCTCCCGGATTCGATGTGAGAATGACCACCGTGTTGCGAAAGTCGGCGAGTCGCCCGCCGGCATCGGTCAAGCGAGCTTCGCCCAGCGCTTGCAAGAGAAGGTCGAAGAACGAAGGATCGGCCTTCTCCACTTCGTCCAGGAGCAGCACAGAGAATGGCTGTTCTCGCACCTTGGCCGTGAGCAAACCTTCGCGCCCAAATGCCCCGCCAATCAACCTGCGAACCGCCACCGGATCGTTGAATTCGCTCATATCGAACCGCGTGAGGCGATCCTTCGAGCCGAAGAGGAACTCCGCCAACTCCTTGGCCATCTCGGTCTTGCCAACGCCCGTTGGCCCGATGAAGAGAAGCGAAGCAATCGGCCGATTGGGCCGCGTCAGGCCCGCTTTCACCGTGGCGAGTAGATCGGCCACGATGTTCACGGCGTCTGTTTGGCCAATCACGCGCGACGAGAACCATTTGTGGGTCGCTTCGAGATCGAACGGCACGGCGGGATCGATCACCGATCGCGGTAATCCGGTCTCGCGAGTGAAGGCCGCATACACTTCTTCCTCGGTCACAGGTTCGCCGGGTAGGCCATCGCGCATCAGGTTATCGAGGAAGCGAAGCGGGCGACCGGGATAGGCGGAATATGTCGCGTAACGCCGGTGCAGGCGATCGATTGCAGCGAGTCCTTCGGCCGACAATGACCGCGATTGTTGCAGTTCGGCTGGCACAAGCGTCTGGGATTCCGCCAACTTCTGCTTCGCGAGAATCCTCAGCCGACGACGCTTGCTTCGTTTCTTCGATTGCTTTGGCGTAAATGTGATGCGGTTGGCGAAGTCTCGTGCGAACGACGCCACAATCGCCCTCCCCTTCTCCGCCGCCGGTTCTTCAACCGTGAGATGGCGGAAGGCATCGAGCAATTGCGGATCTTGCTTTTCAATAAGAGGTAGTTGTTCGGGCGTAGCCTCGGCCACACACACCAAATCGCCGCGCGCAATTGCAGGCCGCAAAAAGCTCGCGATGCCCGTGTGATTACACTCGCTCTTTCCCACCTCCATCAGTTCAACCAGCGAGCCGAGATGGATCACCACACGCTTCTGGCGTGCCTCCTTGATCAAATCCTGACAACGCTGTTCCCACATGCCAAAGCCGGTTTGCCCGGCGACGATCCGCGACCCACTTGTGAAGAGAATCGGCGGCGTCGCAGGCTTTGCACGCCATCGGCGGGCGAGTTGCCGCACCGATGCCGTTTTCCCCACTCCGCTTGGGCCTATCAGAAGCACACTTTGCGGCGGATTGGCCGTCAGAGCTTTCTCCAGTTCATCGATTTGATCTTCGATTTCGTAAGCCGCTTCGCCCGTCTCATCAATGGGCGTCGCAATCCGTTGCAACAGCGTGAGTTTCTCTTCGTCTTTGCTTTCCGCTCGAATCGCGCGGTCTTTCAGCGACGGTATCCGTACCGGAAGGCGGATCCATTCCACGTCCAAGCCAAGTGTAGTTTGAACCCGCGCGAGTGTTGCGAGACTCACAGAGAGATTAAGCCGGCGCAGAGCCGCGAGCGTCTCGGTTTGAAGGATGGGAATGAGATCTTCCTTGGCCGTGGCGATGACATCAATCCCCAGTTCCACCACGCGGGCCACCACCGCAGCGGGCTTGGGCACCGGGCGTTGAGTACTTGAATATGGCTCGGTGATTGGCTGAGGATAAGTCCAGACAACGGCGTGGAACGAAAGAAACAGCGGATCGCGCCACGCTTCACTGGAAACAGATGGCTCCAGCAGCAAGTTGAATGGCTGCACATGAGACTCTGTGGCCCGCCGAAAGCGAATCAGTTCTTCCGGCGGGAATTTCGGAATCAGCTTAGTCAGATTGCGGCACACCGCGGCATTCGCGTTCCGGCGGTTCGCGCTTAATCGTGAGAGGTCCGGATAGAACAACACCTCCGCCTGCACCACGCCCGGCCCCATCTTGCGGTATACCAGCCCAATCGGGAACTCGAGCTCTGCAGGCATAACATTCCCCAACGCAGCACGAACAACGAGCATCACCCGAGAACCGGCATGCGAGTAAAGTCACTCACAGTCCAGCGAGATTAGTTTGCCGCATTTCAGTTGAGAGAACAACGACTCATCAGGTTCGGGCCATGAAATAAAGAAACCCACCCACAAACGTGGATGGGTTGATGTTGGCGATCATCCGCCTTACGACTTCTTCTTCTTGAAGGTGTCAACCTTGCTGTCCTTATCTTCGATCTCGAGCACTTCGTCTGTCAGCTTCTTGATCGTAATCGATTCTTCCAGATTCTGCGTATCGATCATGAGCTTGATCATGATCTTATCTTTTTCCACTTTGAAGGTGCCATCGAACTTGAGTTCTTGCCCATCCGCTTTCACAGCAACTTTGAGCTTGCCATCTTTGGTGAACTCAACGGTGCTGCCTGCGGGCAGATCGCCGCTCGATTTATCTACTACCCACACACCCACGAGCTTCTTGGCATTATCATCCTGGGCCTGTGCGGCTGTGCCCAGTGTCATCAACATCACACCCAGAATCGCGGCTGGAATGGCCTTCATCCAGATTCCTCCCAGATCCCGCTGAGTATCGCCGGACTTCGGCGTCCCAGAGCGGGTTGTTGTAGGAGAGATAGTACGATCACGGGTCCGCCGCGCGAAGGCCAGCCGGTATAACCACACCATTCATTCATATACCCGACCGAACAGCCAGAAGTTCATTCACTGCGGCAACAACATCGGAGACATCCGCCAGCCCACCGATACCCACATCGCCACAAGCCAAAGCCTTAATTACTGGTGGCACGATGCGTAACTGCTTGCTGCGATCGTTGATCTGAGCAATGAGGTGTGTATCGTCCAGGTGCATGGGAAGATGCGCGGCTCCCGCATCGGCGGCGATGGCTTTCAAATGCCTGCGAGTGAACGGGTGCTGCCACATCTGCGTGTTCATGGCGGGAGCCAAAACCACGGGGCGAGCCATATCCCACGCACGCCAAACGCATGTTAAGCAGTTATCGCACAGCCCCACAGCTAACTTCGCCAGCGTATTGGCATCTAGTGGCGCAATGACGAACACATCCGCCCATTTTCGCAGTTCGATATGCAAAACTTCGTCGCCACGTACATAGCGATCGCCGGTATCGCGGCCGGGCCATTCGTCCACATCGAGAACTACCCGATCCGGATTCCTCTCAGAAGGATGATTGACGCCTGAAGGCGCGCCGACTGCGGCGGGATCGAAGAAGAAGGTGGCAGCGTTCGTCGCCACCACCTTCACGGTATGGCCCGCCGCGGTCAGTGCATCGTATAGGGCCGGGATGCGAATTGCCGCGACGCTTCCGGTCGCTCCGAGCAGCACATTAGCCATGACCGGACCCGCCCTCACGCAGTGAAGCCACTTTTGCAACCAAACCACTGGTTAGCAGGCTACAGAGAAGGTGCGGGTGGAAGGAAGGCGAGTTGCGACCGTGATCGTCGCACGAGCGTGGATTATTTCCGCACCGGTCCGATGAATTCGAGGTCGGCCAGATGCTGCGCGAGTGCTTGATCGAGATCCGGAACAGCGGCCTGGAGCTTGGGCAATAGTGGGCCAGGGTTCGGATTGGTGCGCAATGCCTGGAGATAATCCAACAGCACCTTGCGCGCGGCGGGGTTTCCCTGAAGCATGTAATGCACCCAGGCCCACGCCTCGCGGTACTCGGGCTTCTCCATTTGCTTCACCTGATCCAGCTTCTCCAGACGTGCCAGATCAGGCTGGAAGGCGCTGCGGCGAAGCGTGTCCAGGTGCTGCGGATTCACTCCAGAATGGTTCGGTGGAAGCTCGAAGTATCCTGCGAGGCCCTCATCGAGCCACAGCGGAACGTGCTTCAGCACCCCATTTAGTAGGGCGTGGGTAAGTTCGTGCCGCAGATCGGTTCGGAGGTGATCTCCCATCCAGGTGAAGATCTTCAGTTCGTCCCCGCCGCCAATGCGCGGTTCGGCAAAGAAATACGCCCGGCGAACGGGTTGCTTCCGATAACGCCCAAATTGCTCATCGAACATATAGCGTTCGTAGCGGGCCTGAGTATCGAACAGGAACACTTGCACCACGGCGTTGCCTTCCGGAAGGCGGAGTTCGCCGTAAACCTCTTCGGGCAAGATTTCCGGTTCGGCAAAGAGTGGGTTATCACGGTCGATCTCGAAATCGTGATAGAAAACACAACAGCCGCGGCGTGTGGCATGTTTACCAGGAAGCGTGGGAACCGCCGGAGCGGGCAGAGCGGGTTCGGCCGAGCGAACGACGGGTTCCGCAGGCCGCGGACTGGGCAGAGACTCACAACCCGACGGAAGTATGAGCAAGGCAGCAGCCAACGCCAGCACAGTGGCGGCGCGGCTTCCGGCTCGATTGCTTGGCATCGGGAACGGCATACGGTTCACCCTGTGACCGGTTTGCCGCCTGGTATCAGGCGAACCATAATTCATTCGGTCGCCGAATGTGCAGGTCTTCACAATTGTGCTAGTTATGCGAGTAATTCGCAAACGAAGATGCCCAATTCGCGGGCAGGCTTCACCACAAACCGCCCGAACTGCGCCGGTAGAACTTAGCCAACAGGCCGCCCTTTCCGTGCGTTCCTGGCCACCTTCGCCATCGTTTCCCGCGATACCAGATTCCACCAGCTTTTCCAGCCCTCCTCGAACAACGGCCCCGCACTCAGATAGCCTTGAAGAAATTGAAGCCGTTGGGTGCGGCTTAACACACCCGCCAAGAGAAAGCTCGCATTGAGCCGTGAGAGTTCTTTTGCTCGCCGCGCCATAGTGAGCGTGGTTTGCGTGCGAACTCCGACAAGATCAATCAACGCGGGTTCTTTGCCGTGGCCGAGTAAGACATTGGCCGCCTTCAGATCGCGATGAGAAACGCCACGGTCGTGCATCTGGCGTAGCACGCGGGCGAGCCGAAACGCGGCGTCGCGATCAAAACCTGCTCGCACGGCATCGTCGAGTTGCACCGCCTGCGGAACCATTTCTGTGAGCAGGTAGCCCGTGGTGGGAAAGCCCAGGCGATGGTGGTGAAAAACGGCGAGCGGGCGTGGCGTCGGGAGCCAGCGATCGCGGAGCGCGTGTCCGTTCATCCACGATCGCAATGCGGGCGATTTGCGAAACACATTCTTGACGGGATCGACCCAAGATCGCGTATTTACGCGTTTGAACAGCACGGGCACTGCGCCGCAAGGCGATGGCATCTGAAGTTGGGCAACGGTCGAGCTCGAGCAATCTTTAAGCAAGCGAGCATCGGGTCGGTTGAACGCGGCGTCTGGATTGGCGAGCAACCCCTGGAGAAAGTCGTCAGAAAGATCGCGCACGGCGAAGCCATCGATCGCCCCACCGTTCGCTTTCACCCGGCGAACCGCACGGCTCGTGCCGATCCACCGTTTCTCGCGACCAGCCCACAATCGCAAGTTCGAAGTGTGCGTCGCCCGTTCCAACTCCTTCGCCTGTTCGCGAGTTTCTGTTGCTTGGCACAAATCCCGCGCAACGCGGGTGCGCTGGTAAGCTTGCCAGAACCGGAACCGTTCGGGGCGATGTGTCCGCACCTGGAAGAAGCGGTTGAACAGTGCCAGGTTGTCGCGGCTTTTGTGCCACGAAAGCGGTTGACCCAGTTGAACGCCATGAAGATCGATTAACGAGAACCGCACGCCGTTGCCGGCACACGATTCGACGAGCAAATTGCCGGGATGCGGATCGGGGTGCGCCACACCGGCATCGTGAAGGTGAGCCAAGAACTCCGCGAGGGCAACTGCCAGTTTACGCCGTGTGGCCTGCTGTTCATGCGGGGCAAGTGCCAGGAAATCGTGGGCCAAATAATCGACGAACGGCACCCCCGCCGCCCCGCGAGTGATTACGAAACTTTCGCATGGCCAGGAAGAATCGGGTGCGCCCCACGCTAGAGGTTCCACAGCGGGCACGCCGCGTTCGCGCAGTGCGAGTGCGTTATCGAACTCCAGTTGCGCCTTGGGCAACCGCACGATTTCGCGCGCCCATGCCCTCGAATTGATGACGCGGCAATGTTTCACGAATACTGTGCCAACCGCTAGCTCCACGCGGTATACGGTGCGAGCCGGGTTCGCCTTCACGACGCGAGCGATGCCATCAGCGACCCATCGTTCCAGTTGCGGACCATTTGAGCCGAACCATTCGGAAGCCAAAGGCGTGAGATGCCAAACTCGATCGCCCATGCGAACGCTTGACAGCGTCGGCGGACGCCGAAAGCTCTCTACTTTCCGATTCAGTTTCTGCTTCAGATGGGCGAGCATGCTGGTTCCTTACCCTGATTTTCGCAATGATCCGTGCGATAACTGTTCAAGAGCTGCAAGCCACTTGTTTGCTCCCGCGGTGACGGAATACCGCTCGACAACATGCCGCCGACCCGCAACACCGAGTTGCCGGCGGAGTGTCGAGTTGGCCGCGAGTTTCGACACAGCGGCCACCCATTCGCGCTCATCGTTGGCGAGGAAACCCGTTACGCCGTTGTGAACAATGTCGGCTTGCACCCCGACCGGATTGGCCACCACGGGCAAACTCGCCGCGTGATACTGAATGAGCTTCAAGCCGCATTTGCCCCGGCTCCACGGGTCGTCCGGCACCCAACCGATTCCCACATCGGATGCCGCGATTTCTGCCGCCTCGCTCTCTTCACACCACGGGCAATTATCAACGGCTAAATCGGGAATGGTGATGAAGCGATCGCAGATCAGTTTCAGGCGTGTGCCGGGAACTGCGCGACCAATCGCAGATAACGTTGTCGTGAATCGTTCCAGACCGCGAAGCGTGCTGGACGAACCAACCCAAACGAGTTGCAGGCCAGCGCGTTCATGGTGTGCTGCGATAGGGTAGTGTTGGGGTTCCACGCACGTCGGAATGATCGCAACGCAAGCGGGCGAAGTGTGCTGTCGCGCTTCGTGGGCGAGGAACTCATTCCCCGCGATCACCAGATCGCAAGCGGCAACTGTGGCGCGAAACCGCTTCTGGCGTTTGAGATCGTTAAACCCGTTGGGTGAGTAAGAATCACGCAGCCAGACGGCATCGTCATAATCGAAAATGAGACGCGGGACGCGACGCCGAATGAGAGACAACGCCCAGGAAGGGAGCAACTTGCGTTGAAGGATAATCGCATCGGCAGAAAGACCGCGACCGATGCCAAGCCGGCCAAGTGGAGAACGCGGAATGGGGCAGATATCAAGCGTGTGACCAGCGGCCGCAAATGCATCGCGATAGGCGGCGATGCGATAACGGCAGCAGACATGATCAATCGATTCCACCAGTGCGATAACCCGCACCGCACCCTCCTTGGTGTGGCAGATCTTTTCCAATCAGGACGGCAAAGATCGCATTAGCTACCAAACCAAACCGAGCATAGCTTATCGTTTGCGTCGCGTCGCTAGCACGCGGTCGATCTGCCGTTTTGCGTCGGCTTGCTTGAGCGTCTCGCGCTTGTCGTGGGTTTGTTTCCCCTTGGCGATCGCCAGCTCCACCTTGGCCTTGCCCTCTTTGAAATACATTCGCAGCGGAACAAGTGTCAGTCCTTTATCGGTTCCTTTGTCGGCGAATCGTTCAATTTCTTTGCGGTGAAGTAAGAGTTTTCGCTGCCGCTTGGGCTTGTGGTTTAAGCGGTTGCCGAACTCATATTCCGGGATCTCCGCACCAATCAACCACACTTCACCATCATCAACGCGAGCGTAAGCATCTTCGAGATTGCCAAAACCGGCACGCAGGCTTTTGACTTCCGTGCCCACCAGCACGATGCCGCATTCGATTCGATCGAGAATCTCGTAATCGTGCAACGCTCTGCGGTTGCGGCAAATGTTCACCGTTCCGTCGGGCAATTCCTTCTTGTCCTTCTTATCTGACTTCGCCATGATGCCATCTCGCTTGTCCACACCGAACGCGTGCATCTTACTCCTAACACGGCGCGGTTCGTAGACCATTCCCAACAACAGCTTATGCCTCGGTTCGTCATCCTCCAGCACGATTGGCCCCTGCTGCACTGGGATTTGCTGCTTGAAGCGGGGCCGGTGCTTCGCGCGTGGCGATTGCTCGCAATTCCCGCTTTGGGCACCGATATTCCCACGGAGCCTAATGCAGACCACCGATCCGCGTATCTCGATTACGAAGGGCCGGTATCGGGCGGGCGTGGGGCGGTTCTTCGCTGGGATTTCGGTCACTTCAAATGGCTAGTGGAATGCGCCGACCGAATCGAGATCGAGTTGCGCGGCGAGAAGATCGCGGGGCGATGCGTAATCTGGCAGCCCACTTCCAGCACCTATCTTTCTCGCTTTGAGTAAGTGCGATCATGGGGCCAACGCCGTGGGCGCGGTAACGGAAGACAGTGTTCGCCCGGCCACCAGCAACTTCCCTTCGCGGGCTTCGAGTGTGAGAATGTGCGAAGCGGGCCTCGGTTGGTCGGGAAAGAAACGAAACAGCCCGACCGGGTTGCCGTTATGGCGATACCACGTCACATCAATATTCGATCCGCGAGCTGTTTCGGCAATGGCATCCAGCACCGATTGCGCGCCGATCCCAAGCCGACCCGCTCGAAGGTCGCGCACCTCAACAGCCATCAAGTTGATCTCTTCAGAAACGAGCCAGGTTCGCAGTTCAACCCAGACAATCGCGCTCCAGAAGCCATCGCCGTAGCGCATACCAAGTTTGAGTGAATCACCTTCAATCGCAGTGCGTGGGGAATGGAAGCCGCTCGGCAGGATGGAAGCGAAATTACCGGCGGGCGTCATCATCTCGGCGAAGAAGCAATTCAGTTCATCGGCACTGAAGGTCTCACCCCATTCGGGTTTCGTGCGGATATCAGTCTTGAGGTCTTGCAGGCGAGTAAGCACGCGCGATGCTTTCTCACGCGTGTCGTAATCCGGCGGGCACGCCGCGTTGGCGTAAAAATTCGGCTCGCACTTCAGCATAAAGCCAATGCCGGTGATCGTCGCAGAAAGCACAAGAAGCAATAAACCGGTCGTCAGTATGATTGACCGGCGTTTGCGAAACATGCGACATCTCCTGACGCGAGGTAGCGAGCAGGAGGAATAACGAAGAGAGGTAAAGGGATCAACACCGATATGGAAGGCGTAGTGCGAAGAAGCGCAATTCACCACTCCCATTCGCAAGCGTTGAAAGTCATGGCACAAACTTGCTTGATGCAGGTCGCCGGAACATCTCTACCTGCAACTGCAATAACACTTAACGACGAGGTGGTCCGCCACTCGGAGGCTTGACAAGAACTTCCTGCGCCCGACGCTGGAACTTGACCATGTGCTCACGCAAACTGGAATCGCCCCGTTGCATCAGTTCGAGTTCCTGCTGAATCTCGGCACTCAAACGCCGGAGTTCGGTTTCTTGTCGAGCAATAATGGCTCGTTCGCGAGCCATGGCCACTTCCATCTCGCGCATCTGCTTTTCGAGCGCTTCCTCATCTTCACGCAACTGCCGCCGCTCTTGATCGATCCGCTTGCGAGCTTGTTGAAGTTGCGCGCTTTCTTTCTCTAATTCATCGGCCCATTCTTCTAGTTCGGTTCGTGTCTTCGGTATCGGCGGAGGCGGGGCCAGTTCGCCCTTGGCAATCTGCTCCTCGATCGAACCCAAATGGGCACTCAATTCGTTGAGTTGTGCGTCTTTCTCTTCCAGTGCCGCCGTGAACTCCTTCTCCTTGATCACCAGTTGCTGTTCCGATTCGCTCGCTTCTTGCAGCAATTGCTTCATCTCGGCCAGTAAACTCCGCAGCTCTTTATTCTCCCCGCGAATGCGCTGAATCTCGGCGTGGGAAGAATCGTCGTAATAACGACTTGTCGATTCCGGAAGGCCGGCAAGTTGGTTCAACGCACCGGCAATCGAGCCGTTGCCCGCAGTTCGGCGACTCATCGACGGCCGAAGATTGGATAACGGATCGAGTGCCACCGGTGCCGACGGAACAGCCCGCGGTACGGGGATCGAAATGGGGCCAGACTTCCCAGGCATTCTCAGGCGAGAGAGCAAATCGTGTTGGCTTCCGGGCTTGGCATGATCCGGTTCTTCGGGCAACGATAGCTCGGGTGTTGCTTCCGCACTCAACGGTTCCGGAGCACCTTCGGCTGTCGTTGGTGGTGCCGAAGCCAACAAACGGCGACGGAGTTCCGAAGCGGAGATGGGATTCGATTGATCAGGGGTGTTAGTTGCGGACATGCACTCGAGCTTTCTCAAGGGAACGCTCCAGGCCTTCGGCCTCGTCTCCGTGGCTCAACCGATAGCCCGAACGCGTTAATTTAATTAACCTTAAAGCGATTTCATAAATCGAAACCACCACAGCGCCGCGTCTTTCTCCGAAACCTTGTTGCTTCGATCACGGTTAAGTATTTCGGAGTCGCTATTAACTGTGCAAAACGAGCCTAGGTTGCGGATCGCGCAAGTCAAATTGAAACAGCCACTCGGATTCTCTCAATAAGTATGCGGTCTCCATTCGGAGCTAAAACGTTCGTGCAATCGCCGAAGCTGATTGCGGCATGTCTCCGCAGGAACGCCAGAACCGCGCCAACCGGCCGTTCCGGTCGCGCCGGTTCCGCCATCTGAATGGCGGGTAAGCTGTTAAACCACTCACAACAGCGTTGAACCTACCAACGAGAACCAAGCCGCAGCGTTACACCGGGTAGAGTTGCAACCGGAGATGGTGGAAGTCGGGTGGCTCGGTTTGAACCGTTCCGTCTGGCTTTTGGTCATCACCTGTAACTGTTCGGGCTATCCGGTGTCTCTCGGGGCGAGCGACCCGCTCGTTTTGCCGTGGCATCGGAATCCCGGCGTGTCGTACAATCAGGCTATAGTTTGTTATTCACCAGGACGGGCGACCGCGACCGTAACCGTCCACCAGTAGGAGCGCAGGGTATGTCATTCCTGAAACGCCTTCGGGTGTTGCCTGCAGTGCTGGGGGTGGCGGCCGCCCTCGCTGCAGCCGGCACCTCACTGTTCGGCGACATGCGGCCAGGCTCTGGCCCTGGAATAGCCGTCGATCCCGGTCGGCCCGATGGTGGCCGCATCGTTGAAGACCTCGCACTCACCAAGTTTTCCAAGCTCCCGGCTCTCACTTATCAACTGCAAAACGGCGAAATGCTTTTCGCCTGGCAAGTTAAGCCAACGGTTGAGGCCGCACCGGCACGCCCAAGAGATCTGGTTGTGATCGTCGATGCCAGCGCCAGTCAGGCCGGCATCCCGCTCCGCCAGGCCCGCCAGATTCTGAACACCCTGTCGGATAGTCTAAGTCCGCAGGATCGCGTCAGCGTGTGGATTGCCAGCACACCCGCCGCAACGCGATCGCTTACCAAGGGCTTCTTCGCTCCCAAGTCCGAAGAAGTTAGTGAAGCGGCCGTCTCACTCACCGAAACCGAATACGGCTCGGGTGCAACAGACCTGAAGAACGCATTGAACAAGGCGTTGGCCACGATTGCACCCTCCCGCGAACGCCAACAAATTATTCTGTTGCTGGGCGACGGCGAGAGTGCCTTCAACCCGATTACCGAAGAAGATCGTGTTGCCCTCGGAACACGCATGGATAACGCGGATGTCGCGCTGTTCTCGGTTCCTCTTGGCATCAAGGTGAACCCACAGAACCTGCACGGATTCGCCGCCCTCACTGGCGGGGCCGTGATCCGTATGGAAACCGATCTGACGAACCCCGGCACGCGGACCGAGTTCGCCGCTCGTTTGCTCAAGTCTATCGATACGCCAGTCGTTAAAGCCGAGAAGTTCAAGTTCGGCGATGAAGTGGCCGAAGTGTTCCCGACTCGCCTGCCCCCGCTACGAACCGACCGCCCGACTCTCGTCATGGGCAAGCTGGCACGGGCTGCGGAAACCATCACGCTATCGGTGAACGGCATTGTCTCGGGCAAAGAAGTCGCGGTGAACCTGAGTGAGAAACTCCCCGTTCCACAGATTGAAAACTTCTTCTTGAATATGTTGGTGAATCAATGGCGTGATGCTCCACACAAAGAAGCCCCCGCCATGCTGCGTTCAGACCGCGCACTTGCCATCTCGAGCACGCAGGTGAAGCTGTACAAGGACGAGTTCTTGGTGCAGGCGGTGTGGGCCGTGACTCAATCGCAATGGGACGCCGCAACCAAGCTGTATCAGGCCGCACAGAAGATCGACCCGAACGATCCGGAAGCAATCGCGGGCCTGACTTTGATCGAGAAACTCAAGACGGGCAAACTCACCAAGGCGGATCTCGAGAAGAAGATTTCCGCACAAGTGAACGCCCTGAAGGTGGCTCCGGATGCCGTCGCCCGAACGGTAATTCAAGAAGTGGCTCGCCAACCCGATCCAGGTGCGCTGCCTCCTCCTGGTGCGGCTCCCGGTGCGGAACCTCCTCCCGGAGCAGCCGATGCCCTTCGCGAAGCCGGCGCTCGCCGTGCGATCGAAGAACAGCGTTACCGCGTGCTTGTGGACGCAACCATTCGCCGTGCCCGAGAACTCCTCCGCACCGATCCCGATGCGGCTTACGAAGACCTCAAACGGCAACGCGATGAGATCGCTTCTTACGATGCGATCGGCAACGCCGCACGCACACAAATGACTGCCGACCTCGAAGCCGTGATGCGGGAAATCTTCCTCAAGGGTGCCGAAGTGAAGCGGCAAGCAGCCGCCGAACGCGAAGCAATTGCCCGCACACGGCAACGCCTCAATGAATTCGACCGGATGGAAGACGATGAAGCCCGAACCAAGAACCGCATCGATCAGTTCCGCCAACTCATGAAGCAAGCACGCTTCGAACTGGCATATCAAGAAGCCCAGTTGATGATTCAAGAACGGATCGTGAAAGGGCAGACGATTCCGCCCGCAGCGGTCGCCAGCTACATCATTGGTCAGCAGGCCACGCAACTCCGCGAATGGAAAGAACTCGTTCGTATTCGCGAAGACCGTTACCTTCTCACGATGATGCAAACTGAGAAGTCGTTCATTCCTTACCCCGATGAACCTCCTGTTCACTTCCCACCCGCAGCAGTGTGGCGTGAACTGACATCGCTCCGCAAAGAAGCCTACCAGCACTCTAATCTGGGACCGGCACCCACGCAGTCGCAGATTCAGCTCAAGAACACCATTGAGAACCAGGAAGTGAACCTCGATGATGCGAACCTGAACGACATTCCACTCTTCGAAATGCTGCAGAAACTCTCGAAGCGTTATGCCGTCACGTTCGTGATCATGGAAGAATACTTCCGCGCTGAACAAGTTCAGGATATCAAGGAGAAGAAACCCAACCTTGCCGCGACTCAACTCCGCGGTATGAAGCTTGGCACCTTCCTGGATATCGTGTTGCTCTCGATGAACGCGACATACATCGTTCGCCCGGACTACGTTGAAATCACCACGTTCAATCGCCGCCTCGAAGAGAAGGTAACACGCACCTTCGATGTGGCCGATCTGGTGATACCGATTCCCAGTTCCGTTAATCAAGCTACGCTGCAGCAGAACTTGCAGTTCCAACAGTCGCAGTTGGCGATTTTCGGCCAGGTTATTGGTGCGAACACGCAGTTCGGCAACAACGGCGGCGGGTTCAACGGCGGCTTCGGTGGCGGCGGTGTGGGTGGTGCGGGCTTCGGCGGCAACCCTGGACCGTTCGGCAACGTGGGGCAAGACCCTAACCAGGGCTTGAACCAGGGCTTCGGTGCCGGTGCACTCGGCGTGGGTGGCGGTCAGCTTGGCCAGTTCGGTAACCTGGGTGGCCAGTTCGGTATTCAAGGTGGCGACCAGAGCCAGCTCTTGTTGAACCTGATCACCGAGACAGTCGCTCGCGGCGAGTGGGCACAAGTGGCCAACGCCCCGATCGATCCTAACGCTCCTCCCATGGACGCGCCACTGCTCACCGCGAACCAGTTGAACTCGCTGGGTTATTATCCGCCGGCACGTGCGTTGATCGTGCGTGGCACGAGCCGTTATCACCCGGCTGCCTCGCTCAAACTGCGACCAGTCGATGGTATGGCAGCGGGGCCGAAGAACCCGAAAGCACCGGGTGGTGGAGCCGTGGCTATCGGGCCTGGTGTTAAACCACCGGAACCCGCGCCGAAAGATCCGAAGGCCGCAATTGGCAAACCGGTCGTGCTGAAAGATCCGAAGGTCGATCCAGTTGGGCTTCGCAAGAAGCTCGGCAACGACCCAGCCCGCATGTGGAACGATGCGATCGATCTGACCGTGAGCGATCCCGGCTTGATCGTCGCGAGTGCCGAGTTCCTTATGGAAATGGATGAGTACCGCCATGCGGCCGAAGTGCTGAAGGGTTCGCTCCGCAAGGGGCTGGCCACCGACGCATGGGCACACGAGTCGCTCGCCATCGCTCTTCAGGCCAGCCAGGCGAATGCGATCGATGTGGAGCGTGCGGCCGTGTCCGGGATCGACCTCGACCCGAACGATGCCAAGGCGTACTTGAAAGCGGCCAAGGCGGAAGCGGATCTGAAGAACAGCACGCAGGCCGTTGCGTTCTGTAAGCGAGCTGCCGAAGTTGCACCCGATATGCCGGCGGCTTATGCCAACGCCCTGGCTTACGCCGACATTGGTAATGATATCAAGACCGACGCCGTGGTTTGGGCCGCTCGCGGATTGCTTAAACGCGATTGGAATAGCCAAGATGGCATCGACTACCACGGACAGGTCAAGGCACGGCTGCCGAAGCTCATTAGCCGCGTGGATGAAGCGGGCGGGAAGTCCGATGAACTCCGCAAGGCGCTGTCGGAGCAAACCCAACGCGACCTTGTTATCGAACTCCTGTGGCAAGGTGCGGCCGACCTCGATCTGGTGGTCGCCGAACCGGGCGGATCGGTCTGTTCCTCGACTCAGAAGCGAACCACTGGTGGCGGGGTTCTGAAGTCTGATGTGCTCGAACAACGGAATGATCGCGCCGAGGTCTACACCGCCGCAGTGGCCTTCAGCGGAGCATATTCGGTGTCGGTGAAACAAGCGTTCGGCAAGCCGATTGGCGGCACCGCAACGTTGAAGATCACCAAACACAAGGGGACTCCGCGAGAAGCCCATGATCTGATTACAGTCAACCTTTCCAGTCCACGGCCGGTTGAGATCAAGCTCGACGCGGGAGGCCGAACGGAACTGGCTGTAATCACCACCGAGGAGGACGACTTCCGGGCCGACACCACCGGTGGCACACTGACGGATCGCCCAACTGGCATTGGTGGTGGCTTCGGCCCGCTCGCGGGCGGTCCAGATTCAACCAGTGGTGGCCCGAATCTTCCGTTGGTTACAGCAACCACCGTGAAAACTCTGCCTGGCATTGGGTCCAACACGGCCGATCTGCGAGCGACCGTGAAGGTTAGCCAGGATCGGCAATCGATGAGCTTCCGGGTCAATCCGGTGTTCAGCACTGCGAAGTCTGTGACCATGCCGACGGTTCCGCTGATCCCCGGTGCGGAACGCCGGTGATAGCGGGAAGTAAATCGCAGTAATTGATCGGGTTTAGTCTGAACCTTCTCACCGCTCAGGGCCTCCAACCCTGAGCGGATTTGTTTTTGGTGTTTCGTGTTTCGCGTTCGGTGTTTAGTGTGAGATAAGTCTGTTTGCGACACCAGATGCGTGTCCGCGACCAACTACAAGGAAGCCCGCACCACCCTGGCACTTCCCGGAGGGGAAAGACATCAGTAAAGCATTCGACACTCAACGAGACCAATTCTCCGTTTCCAGCGAGAAAGCCGTTCTCGTTAGCGTTTCACTTCCCCTTCGCCCCTGGCATTCCAACGATCCGTGCGACGAAATCCGCGGGCTGACCGAGGCCGCCGGTGCAGTCGTTGTGGGCGAACTCACACAGAAGCGGCACGAGATTCAGCTCGCCACTTATATTGGCACCGGCAAACTGCGTGAACTCGCGGACCTCGTTGAAGCGGCCGATGCAGACGTGGTGATTTTCGATAACGATCTCTCGCCTGCACAAGCCCGCAACCTGGAAAAGTCGGTTGGCGTTAAAGTGCTGGATCGAAGCGAGGTTATCCTCGATATCTTCGCGACACGCGCGCAAACCGTGGAATCGCGACTGCAAGTGGAACTGGCTCAGTTGGAGTATTCGCTGCCTCGGCTGAAGCGGATGTGGACGCACCTTTCACGACAAAAGGGTGGTGGCATCGGGCTACGCGGGCCGGGTGAAACGCAGCTCGAAGTGGACCGCCGATTGGTTGGTGGCCGCATTCGCGACCTCAAGCAACGACTCGTGGAGGTGCAAGCCCGCAAGGAACGCGAGGTGAAGAGTCGATCGGGGGAGCACACCGTTTCTCTTGTGGGCTACACCAACGCCGGTAAATCGCACCTGATGAACGCGCTCACCAAGGCGGGCGTGCACGTTAAAGATCAGCTCTTTTCGACGCTCGACACCCGCACACGCCAGTGGCACATTCGCGACTGGGGCCGCGTGCTGTTGTCCGATACAGTTGGCTTCATTCGTGATCTACCTCACCACTTGGTTGCGTCGTTCAAGGCCACGCTATCTGAGGCGCGGTACGCCAAGTTGCTACTGCACGTTGTGGATGCCAGCAACCCGCAGGCGGAAGACCACATTCTCGCCGTCAACGCAGTGCTGAAAGAACTCGGCTGCAGTGACAAATCGACCATCCTGGTGTTGAACAAAATCGATAAGCTCACCGATCCTTCGATTCTCAAAGTTCTGGAAGCTCATCATCCCAAGGCAGTCGCTGTGAGCGGATTGACGGGCGAAGGGATCGATGGGCTGGAAGATGCCGTGATGGAATCACTGGCTTCGGAGTTTGCCGAAGCAGAGATTGTGACCGAAGCGGGCAATGGAAAAGTGTTGGCGTTCCTGAACGCCCATGCAGAGGTTTATCGCCAGGAATTCCACGATGAAACCAACGAAGTGGTCGTGCGATGCCACTTGCCCCGCCACCTGCTGCACCACATTGCGGGGCCGACCGTGAAGGTCCGCTTTCTGGATCGCGAGCACCCGATCGCACCTCCGTTGAATGGGCAAGCAGAGGGGCAAACACTGGGCGAAGCGGTGTAAGCGCATTGTTAGCCGGGAACAGCGATCAGACGCAACAAAGGCTGGGAAATCGCTTGACCCGCCTTAGTTGCGAAATCACACTAACACATCCAGGCGTTCATCACACCAGCCGCGGTTCACGCGGGAACGCCATGTTTTGTTGCCGAGCGCCCCACGCTGCGGAGTCTTCTTCATGTTTCATTCTCGCACGCATCGAGATTTCTTGGGTTACAGCGCTTATGCCCTATTGATCGGTGCGATGTTCGCGATCGGCAGTGCCACAGTATTCGCTCAACCCATCAAAGAGAAAGCCAAGGAGAAAGTCACTCCGCAATTGCGTGCGGGCGCTGCGACCAGCAACATCACACCACCCATTGGGGGCGAGATTGTCGGCGGCTTCCGGCCGGTGCCCTCCGAGAATATCCACGATGAACTTCACGCCCGCTGCCTGGTGATCGATAACGGGGAAGCTCGCGTGGCACTGGTGGTCTGCGACCTGCTCGGAGCCGAGAAAGCTCTCTTCGATGAAGCTCGTAGATTGGTGACAACCGAAACTGGTCTGCTCGGTTCGCATCTGTTCATGTCGTGCACGCACACGCACTCGGCCACCAGCGCGCTGGGCAAGAACCGGTTCGCTCCCCAAGCTGCCGATCTGGACGATTACCAGAAATTCGTCGCTCGCCGCATTGCTGATGGTGTGAAGCGCGCGATCAAGAACTTGGCCCCTGCACAGATCGGCTGGGCGGTAGGGAATGAACCGCGTGAAGTGTTCAATCGTCGCTGGTTCATGAAGGCGGGCACGGTGCCGGTAAACCCGTTTGGTGAAACCACCGACCGCGTGAAGATGAATCCGCCACGCGGTAGCCCGGATCTTGAAAAGCCCGCCGGCCCAACCGACCCGGAAGTAACCGTGCTTGCGGTGCGGACGCCCGATGGCCGCCCGATCGCACTGTACGCTAGCTATTCCTTGCACTACGTCGGTGGCGTTCCTGGCACAGATATCTCGGCGGATTACTTCGCGGTCTTTTGCGATCGCATGCAGCAGCAACTCAAAGCCGATCGGCAATCGCCACCGTTCGTCGCCATGCTCTCAAACGGCACCAGCGGGAACATCAACAACATCGATTTCACGAAGAAGGGCGAACGTTACGAACCATACGCCAAGATGCAAGAAGTGGCCGACCGCGTTGCCTCCGCCGCACACAAAGCATATCAGGCGATCGAATGGAAGAACATGGTTCCGCTCGCTGGAAAGCTGGAATACCTGGAAACCGGAATCCGCCATCCCACCCCGGACCAACTCGCCCGAGCCAAGGTGCTGCTCGCTCAACCGAAGCCGGAGGGCGCGGCACCCCTAGATCGAATCTATGCAGAGCGAACGATGCGCCTGGCCGAATGGCCGGACTCGATCCAACTTCCACTCCAGGTGGTGCGAATTGGCGATGCGGCGCTCGCAGGCATTCCGTGCGAGGTGTTCGTTGAAACGGGCCTGGCTTTCAAAGCCAAGAACGCACTGAAGCCTGGCTTCATCGTCTCGCTCAACAACGGATATTACGGCTACTTGCCCACGCCGGAACAGCACGAACTCGGCGGGTACGAAACCTGGCTGGGAACCAACCGACTCGAGAAAAAAGCCGCAGACAAGATACTGGAAAAGCTACTGGACATGACTGCTTCGCTGAAGTGAAAACCCTGGCTTTCCGGAGCTATCACGATGCCCGCCGGTATGACTCGCGTTATGCATCGCCGCGATTGGTTGAAGCTCGGAGGGCTGAGCCTGGGAAGTCTCGTATGCGGCGCGGAACCGAGCGTGTCGCAGTTGCTTGCCGCAGAGACCAGTGGCAACCGCTCAATCAATCGCGACTTCTCCGTGATCCTATTTTGGGCGAATGGTGGGCCAAGCCATCTGGATACGTTCGATCTCAAACCCGATGCACCAGAGGAAATCCGTGGGCTATTCCGCCCCGCGCGAACGAGTGTGACGGGTCTTCATATCGTTGAGCATTTGCCAAAGCTTGCGAAATTGGCGGACAAGTTCACACTCGTCCGCAGCCTGCACCATCGACGGGCCGAACACTCGGGAGGCACGCACCGCTTTCTAACCGGCTATTCGTCGGTGGCCGCGAATCTTCAGAATGCTGAATACCCAGATATTGGCTCGATTGTCGCCAAGCAGTTGGAAGGCCGCACAGGAGATGTTCCCGCGTATGTGGGGAATACGAAATTCTATGGTGGTGGCCCTGGCTATCTTGGCTCCGCATACGCGCCGTTCATGCCTTCACCCAACCCGAGCACCTCGACCGGAGCCAATTCATACGATCCCGTTCCCCTTTATCTGACAGAAGCAACGCGCGGCGACTTCGCCCTCGATGGGGATGGAACAGTCACGCTTCGTCGCCGCCACGATCTGCTTCAAGCGCTCGATCATCTCCCGCGTGCGTTAGAACAATCCGCATCTTCCGGGGGGTTCGATCAATTCCAGCGTCGCGCGGTTGAATTGCTGGCCGGTCCGCGTGTGCGAGAAGCGTTTAATTTGCAAAGCGAAGACCTGCGAACACAAGCACGCTACGGCAACACGGACTGGGGCAAGAGCCTGCTAACGGCACGACGGTTGGTCGAGGCGGGTGTGCGATTCGTGCAGTGCCAGGCGAATTTGCGGATTCGCCCCGAAAACGGTATCACGACCACCTGGGACGATCACTCTGTTAATGTCGATATCTTCAAAGCTCATGAAGAACGGTTTCCCATCTTCGACCAAGCCGTATCCGGTCTTATCGAAGACTTGTATCAACGCGGGTTGGATCAGCGGGTTTTGTTCATCTTTTGCGGTGAATTCGGTCGGACGCCAAGAATCGCTTACCAAGATGCCAGCCGTCGCCCAGGTCGCGATCATTGGCCGCGTGCGATGAGTGTGCTTCTGGCGGGCGGTGGCTTGCAAATGGGGCAGGTTGTCGGTTCAACCAACGCGCGGGGTGAAGAACCGAGCCATCGCGGGATGGATAGCAACTGCCTGCTCGCCACGATCTATCATCAGTTCGGTATCGACGTGAACAAGGTCTATCACGATCGCACCGGACGCCCTATTCCAATCCTTCAAGACGGCGAACCGATCGCGGAACTCATCGGCCGAATGCCCCGCTAACACTCACATCACGCTAGCACTTTTATCACTCGTTTAAGAGAACACGAGTGCGATGGTTTCGCGCTACACTGTTATCTTGATTATTCAACGCATAAGGCGATTTCAAGGTTTTTCTCGGCAAGACGCGTCCATCAACAACCGCGGTTAACTCTGCTATTAACCCCCGCCACAACTCGACACATGGTTCCGCTTGGCTGGTTGATGACAACACGTTATCATTCACTTACCTCTGCAGTGTTCGTGATGGGTCGTATGCTTTTGGCGAACCTACAATAACCTGCTTTGGGAGCCTTAATTATAATTCGGTTGGCGCTCGCAAGCCCGTCCTCGCCTATCAACGGCGAGACTGTAGCGGGATCCGAAACCCACCCGAGAGGCACCCATTCACATAGCGGGTTCCCGAAGGATGACTCACACGGCACAGGTGGAGGCTTTTGACTTTTTCTGCTCCAAGATTATTTTCTTCTCGTTCGCTTCACACACCAATTCGAATGGTATCAAACTCAATTGCTGCACGAGGTTTGGGGCGCGTGTCTGATTCATGTACAGCATCAGTCGATTCGTCCAAGTAAGCTCTTGACTCACAATTCTTAACGCTATGCAATTCGCGCAAATCGTTTTTATGATTTGGTTTACGTCGAAAATATATTGACAGTCCATTGCCACTGGTTTACCCGTTGACATCCTGCCCAAAGACGGTAACTTTCCCCCCACTGGCCTGCATTCACACGAGGAATCGGGAATGGTCATCCAGCTACCGAAAGATCGCCCAATCGCATACACTGCTCTCGCTGGTACACCCAATCCCAGAGTTCGCGATATCACTGCTCGGTGAGCACAATGGGCCACCAAGGCAGCACTCAGTTTAATACTGAACTCGCTGCGTTCTCTCCCGGCCCAGATTCGTGCTTGCCGAGATTCCCGCCCGGATAACCCGACGACCCAAAGATTGCTGGAACAGCAATTGTGGGAAGTCGCCACGACGCACGCGACCGAACAGGTTCGGGGCTTGATCCGAAACCCGCTGCAGGGATCGCACCGGGCATGGTGTTAGGAAGACACGAGGCGGAAAATCGCTTCCTCCGCCTCGCCACGGATTCCCCCACTGTTCTAGCGTGAGGCCTGGGGCAAGGATGCCCACAGTCAGGCCCGAATCGACCGGAGTGCCCAAGGATGAAGCGCTCCGGTCGATCATTGTTCTGACGTTTTCGAAGTTCGCGCTCTGCGAACCGCATTCACTCGCAAATTGATATACTCTTCCCAGCCAAGCTCAATCGTTCATCATCTAATGTGAATCAACACATGACTCGCCGCGCACATCCGTTGTTTGCCATTGCGATTGGTGTTGGGATTACTCTCCTTGCCGCGTTGGCTTTTCCGGCGTTTGCTCAGCCCGGTTCCGATGCGCCGCGTCCTCCGGACAAGGACGCCTCGCCTTTGCCCACAGTGGAAATTCAGCTCGCATCGGGAGAAGCGCCGAAAAGAGGGACACTCAAGCTCTCGGCGATTACGCTCATCACGAACTCGGGCAGTACCACCATCAATATCCCGCACATTAAGCGCATCACGCTTCAGCGGGACCCCGATGGCTCATCGCACGACACCGTTCGGCTCACCGACAAATCCATTCAATCGGGCCGCGTGAGTGCCGAGGAGTTTGAATTCACTCCGGAAGAAGGCGAACGGACCATCCTGAAAAAGGCTGAGATTCGCGAAATCCGTGTGATCAGTCAGGTGCCGGTCGCCCTGACGGCGATACTTCTCGGGCTTCTCACGCTCACTGCCATGGAGATCATTCTGGGTGTCGATAACGTCATCTTCCTGGCGATCATCGCGGCAAAGCTCCCCAAAGAGCAGCAACCGAAGGCACGGAAAATTGGGCTGGCGGCAGCGTTGGGCACGCGCTTATTGCTCCTCTTCTCGCTTAGCTTCTTGCTGGGGTTAACGGCACCTGTCTTCACACTTCCCGACATTGGCTTGTTCCGCGACATGGAAGCTCGCGAGGTTTCTTGGCGGGATATCATCTTGCTTTGCGGCGGGCTTTTCCTGATTGGGAAGAGCGTGATCGAGATGCACGAGAAATTGGAGCATGCCCGCAGCGAGAAAGCTGGCGGCGTGACAGGGTCTGCCGTGAAGGGTGCTGTCAGTTTTGCGAATGTGATTTTCACGATCGCCGTTATCGATATCGTCTTTTCACTCGATTCGGTTATCACCGCTGTGGGCATGGTGGAAGAGTTGTGGGTGATGGTGGTCGCCATGGTTCTGGCCATGATGGTGATGCTGTATTTTGCGACACCTATCGCGCACTTCGTGGATCGGCACCCCACCGTGAAAGTGCTGGCGCTGAGCTTCCTCATTCTGATTGGCGTCATGCTGGTGGCAGAAGGGCTTGGGCAACACATCGACAAAGGTTACATCTACGCCGCCATGACCTTCGCCGTGTTGGTTGAGATGATCAACTTGCAACTCCGCAAGCCGGCCCACACCGCAGTGAAGGAAACACCAGCGGTGTGAGCGATGTGACAGAGACGCGGGCGAAGCGGGTTGGCATTCCTGCCAATCCGTCACCTGCGAAGGCCCTGCCCCCGCAATCCTGGCAGGACGAATCGCAGATTCAATTTGGCTCGTAGCCGCAAGCCCTTTCTCATCAACATCTTGGCATAGCTTGAATCAGCGGGGCACGGTTGTTGCAGTGAAGGCTTCACACGGACTGCGTTTTCCACCGTGAGGAAGCCTGATGGCACTCAATCTGAAGCCGATCGCCGACCGGATTATCGTTCGTCGCGAATCCGCCGACTCCAAGACCGCCGGCGGTATCGTTCTCCCCGATTCCGCCCAGAATAAGCCGCAGCGTGGCACAATTCTGGCCGTTGGCCCAGGCCGCTTGAAAAAGGACGGCAGTCGCGCCGCCATGCAACTGAAGGCGGGCGACAAAGTGCTCTTCACGTCTTGGGCGGGGGATGAGTTCAAAGATCGCAAGGCCGGCGATGGCGAAATCCTCATCATGCACGAATCGGATGTAATGTGCATTATCGACTGATCGGAGTTCGGCTCCGAATGTTGCGTGCGACCAATCCCGCAACCTTGGCAGTGCAAACCAACAACCAGAATCGCATACCCACTTACCACACGAGGTAAATCGAAATGAGCGCCAAGCAAATCGCGTTCGATCAAGAAGCCCGCGAAGCCATGAAGCGCGGCATCAGCAAACTGGCCAAGGCTGTGAAGGTGACACTTGGGCCAAAGGGCCGCAACGTGATCATCCAGAAATCGTTCGGCAGCCCGACCGTCACGAAGGACGGCGTAACAGTCGCGAAGGAAATCCAACTTCCCGACCATTACGAAAACATGGGCGCGAGCATGGTGAAGGAAGTCGCCAGCAAGACTTCCGATGTGGCAGGCGACGGCACCACCACCGCCACTGTGCTGGCCGAAGCGATCTTCAACGAAGGGCTGAAGGCTGTTGTCGCCGGCACCAATCCGATGCTGATGAAGCGTGGCATCGAGAAGGCCGTTGAAGACGTGGTCGCACGCCTGAAGGAAATGAGCATTCCCGTTGGCGGCAAGAAGGGTCTGGAGAACGTCGCCACCGTCGCTGCCAATGGCGATACCGTCATCGGTAGCATCATCGCCGAGGCCATGGATAAAGTCGGCAAGGACGGCGTGATCACGGTCGAAGAAGCTAAGACCATCACGACCAACCACGAATTCGTGGAAGGGATGCAGTTCGATCGCGGTTATCTTTCGCCGTACTTCGTGAACGACGCCGAGACGATGGAGTGCGAATTCGAAGACGCCTACATCCTCATTTACGAAAAGAAGATCAGCAGCAGCCGCGACCTGATTCCAGTGCTGGAAAAGGTTGTTGAACAACGCAAGCCGCTGCTCATCATTGCCGAAGAAGTGGATGGCGAAGCGCTCGCAACGCTGGTCGTTAACGTGATCCGCACCCAGGGCCAACTGCAAGTGTGTGCGGTCAAGGCACCGGGCTACGGCGATCGCCGTAAGGCCATTCTGCAAGACATCGCCGTTCTTACCGGTGGCACTGCGATCTTCGAAGACCTCGGCATGAAGCTCGAAGCCGTCACGCTCGATCAGCTCGGCCGCGCCAAGAAGATCAAGGTGGACAAGGATAACACCACCGTGATCGAAGGTGCCGGCAAGAAGGACGACATCAAGGCCCGCATCGCCAGCATCCAGAAAGAACTGGACAAGAGCACCAGCGACTACGACAAGGAAAAGCTCAGCGAACGCATCGCCAAGCTGTCCGGTGGCGTCGCCAAGATCAACGTCGGCGGGGCAACGGAAAGCGAAGTGAAGGAAAAGAAGATGCGTGTCGAGGACGCGATGCACGCGACCAAGGCCGCACACCAAGAAGGGATTCTGCCCGGCGGCGGCACCGCTCTGCTTCGCGCGAGCACGGGTCTGAAAAGCCCTCAAGGGCTGACGTCTGATGAAGAGGTCGGCTACAAGATCGTGATTCGCGCGTGTCGCGCCCCGATCCGCCAGATCGTGGAGAACGCTGGCGAAGACGGTAACGTGGTTGCCAGCGAAGTGCTCCGCAAGGACGACAAGAACTTCGGCTACGACGCCCGCGCCGGCGAGTACACCGACCTGGTGAAGAAGGGAATCATCGACCCGACGAAGGTGGTTCGCAGCGCGCTGCAGAATGCCGCCAGCGTTGCGACTCTACTTCTCACCTCGGAAGCCATGATCGCTGACGAGCAGAAGAAGGACGACAAGAAGGGCAGCTCCGGCGGTTACGACGACATGTATTGATCCACGCGATGTGCCATGAGCACCAAGGCCGCGAGTCACAAAGGTTGAAGCACCCGTCAAGGTCTTCGAACTCTGTCACTCGCGGCCTTCGCACATTTTCAATCTGAAAAATCTGTGCCACATCATTCGGGCACACCAAGCTCATCTGCGACTTGCTCCACACCAGCAGTGTTCTCGGCCAAACTCAATGCCACTCGCTTGGCTTTCGCATCGGGCATCACACCCCGCAGCCGTATTGTGGAACCTTCACCGATAACGGTCACGTCCACACCCGCAAGCCGCTTATCCGCGGATAACCGAGAGCGAACGTCATCTTCGGGTCGCGTGGGTAATTCGCGCCGCAACGCCTCCACGGGAGCCGCGAGGTTCAGCGACGGCGAAAGCCCCTTCTGCAACTTCGCTAGTGTAAGCCGAGAGATATTCGCCAGCTTATCGCCATCGGACGCCACGAACTGACTTCCAACAAGCACGACAAACAGCCCAACCAATATGAGGAGCGCGAAGAACTGACGCATCATCGCCTCGGAGAAGAGAGGTGATCGTTGAGGTATAAACACAAGCATGCCACAGGAAATGGGTTCTCGCAAAGCCGAGTTGCGTGGGGGGATTTTTCCGGTTTTCCGGCCGCTTCACTTCCTTCTAGCAACGCACGGCTTTAGAATCCGAGTGGATGGCAAGCCAGCGGAACTTCAGACGCCATCATGATCGGAGGTCTTCGGACCGTATCAGGAGGAAAGAATGGCACACACCATTCGGTTGGGGGCAAGCGCGCTTACGGCGATTCTGGCGATGAATAGCGGTGCGATGGCGGCGGAGCCAACACGCGGTGAACCGTCCGCGAACACGACGATGACTCTCGGTGGTAAAGGCACAGCGGCACAGGCGGCAGCAGCGGATAACGAACTTACCTGGTGCCACCGACCACGGGGCTTCGTCGTCGGTTCCGTTGGCTTTGGCGGCGGCTTTGTCACTTCGCCCGGTTGGGGTTGGAACACCTGGAGTAATCCCGGCTGGAACTCCTGGGGTAATCCCGGTTGGAACACCTGGAGCAGCCCGGTTTGGAACACCTGGCGTAATCCTGGCTGGAACTCCTGGAATGGTTGGAACACCTGGGGCGTCTCTTCTTTCCGAAGCCCCGTTGTTGTGAGCAACTTCCGGACGTTTGTCCCCTCGCCAAGCGTGACGTTCTTCCGCGGCTCCTTCAATAGCTTTGGTGGCGGGTTCTACTGGGGAATTAGCGGAACGCGCGAAGATGCGATGGCACCAGTTATCACGCTTGGCCAGCGTGGTGCGAACAACCCGCTTCTGAACCGCGAGCCAGCACCCGCAGAAGCCGTTCAGCCGATTCCACTGGCACCATACGATGGTGGCCCAGCCAATCCGGTTCCGCTGCCGAAACCAGATGCCAACCCGAGTGGTTTCACGGCACCCGCCACAAACAGTGTGCCCGTTTCACTACCACGCGCAAAGCCGGCCAATAAGCCCTACACCTTCAAGGCGTATGGCGAGAAGTAAGACAGTCGTGGTGGCGAGATCTCTTGCGAACATCGGCGATCGGCTGGGGTACTTACCCTGGCCGATTTCGCGTTTAATCCGGAACAGGAATACCACCCTGTTCGCCCGCGATGGTCGCCATGCGAAACAGCACATCGGGTGTCGTTTCCGGTGTGAAACTTCGCACTGAACCATCGCAGAGTGCGAAGTTCGCCACACGCGGGAAGAATCCGCCAAACTGCCCGCCCGCGCCGATCAACGGCCTCACGCCTTTGGCATCGTCGAACGCACGCACGGTTGCCGTTCCCCCGCGCGACCACGCACCCGGTTCCAACGCGGTTTCGCCAATCAGCAAGGTCTGGCTCAAGCCATCTTCGATCCGGTCGAATGGTGTGGCGGCATCGTAGCGAAACGCGCCCGCCCGCGGCGGCACCGGAACGCCGGGCACAAGAGTGAGCGTTGCCGCGTCGGCACCCAACCCCGCAATCCCCACGTAGCAGGTGATTGCGGGCGTATCGGGGCGAACAAGCGGCGTGTTCTCCGGAACCAGTAGAACGGGCAATCGGGTGCGGGCAACCTGTTGATTCGACTCCGCGTTCCACGGTTCGGCGAGCGCGAACCGCTTAAGGAGTTCTTGCGTTGTGTGCCGGCTTTGATCGAGCGCTGGCAACACCGCGATGACCCAACTCAGGCGATTATCCGGCGGGACGTTGGGAAGCACAATCGTTGCGGCGGGAATCTCCTGCGGCAACTTCGTTGCATCGGTTTTGGGATTCGGATTGGCGTGATGCGCAGCGAAAAACGCAACATCCCGGAGGTTGTTCCGGGAGGTTACGAGGTTCGCGTTCAAGCGTGTCTTCTGGATAAGAGTGACGACCAGTGCGACACCAACACCCAGAAAGAAAATGACGACCCCAATGATGACCCGACCAGACATAGCTTGGCGTGGGGTTGTAAGTGAGGGTTGCGTTCGGGCGGATACCGCTATCCATCCGACAAGAAAGCTCCGCAACCTGTTCCCACTCACGTCTACGTCAATTGCGGCTGTTGGCCAGCATTCGATTCACAAGACCAGAGAAGACGCCGTCGCCAATCTCTTGGTGTGTGTGCTTGTACCGCAAGTCGCGCCAGAAGCACTTGAGTGCCACCTGAGCACATCGTTCCTGGAACTGCGCCGGTGTTTCCGGCAGATCCGGGAAGCGATCGATGAACTCCAACATCTCGACATGCTCCGGTTCGTACGCCCCGAGAATGCGGGCCGCCATTCGCTTCTTATCGATGGCTTTCATGTACGTCAGTTCCACGGCCTTATCGATGCGGCCCGGCCGCGTGCTGATGAACTCCGTGGTGCCGTCCGGGAGTTGCCGCGGAAGCCCAAGAGCTGGGTCGATCTTCGAAAGATCATTGGTCGTGATGATGGTGAAGATCCCATCGGCACGTTCCACGCCGTCGAGGCAATTCAGCAGGCAGTCGAACGTCAGAGGCGGAGCCATTGCGCCACGGCCGCCTTTGCCATCGCCTCCCCCGTCGCCGTCTTTCTTTTCCATCGGCATCATCGGGAATAAGCCCGGCCGCCGCACGATGTTTTCACGCCCATGAAAGACGTTATCGATGTCTTCGATCAGTGCAATACATGGCGTGTTGGTCTGCATCTCGGTCCATGCCTTCATCAACTCGTGGTTACCCATCTCCGCGAGATTGTAGACATAGATCGGCATGTTCAGATCTTCCGCGAAGGCACGGGCGAGTGCGGTCTTACCGGTGCCCGGAGGCCCGTATAACAGCATGCCGCGCTTCCAGGGAATCCCCTTTTCCAGATACCAATCCTTGCTCTTCCGCCACAGTTCGATCTCCTTGATGAGATCTTTCACGCGTTGCGGGAAGATGAGGTTATCGAGTGCCTTGCCGTTATTGGTGCGGGCCTTGCCGAGTTGCTCGGGGTTGTGGGCCAGCAAGCGGTAACAACCTTGCTGATACCACGCCAGGCCATCGCTGCTGCCGGCGTATTCGCTGTTATCGCCGCCGCGACTGGGCACATGGTGAATGCAGAATCGGTTCTGCTTCGCGGTCTGTTCGTCTTCAACAGCCCACGAGATGTTGTTGCGGTACATGCAGGCTTCGCGCAGGATCTTCTCGAGGTCGAGCGTTCCACGCATAAAGGTGACCGTGGAATACACCTTCATCCCGGAACCGGACGAACTATCCCCGCCCTTGCTACTGGCAGCTTTGCGTTCCATCTGGTTCGAGAACAGGAACGGGAACCAACCGTTCCACAGGATGAGCGTGCGATTGCCGAACACTTCGTATGGCACGAGCGCATAACGACCGTCGCGCTGATACTCCCAACTGGCACCGTACATGCGATCGTAATTACGCGAACGGCGATAATTGGTGATCAGGTGCGCTACCAGAGCTTCGTGCCCGGCCTCGGTTGGAATCTCGACGCGTTGAACAAATAAGCCGACGGCGCGCCACGCAATGCCTTTGATCTTTGTCCACATGGTGGCAACGATACCGAGCATGGCTCCGCCGGCGAGCAGGCCGAACGCGGTGTCTTGCATTTGGGGTTTTCTCCCGGGTTGAGTGCTGGAAAATCTCGGAAACACAATTCGCCTCCCGTGCTGGCAATGCTTGCCAGTGGTGCGGGTGGTGATGAGGTCGGGTGGGATGTTGCACCGGTCGAACGCCGGCACCGCGACGACCCACGACGGGTCATTATTCAAGATGCGAATGTGAAAGAATTATTCCCGGATTGTTTTATTCCGAATCGTGCGGGCCTGGTCGGCCCCGCGCAACTAGCTCGGCCACGATTCCACCGCGTCAGCGGCGATATGCATCGGCAGATCAATCAAGCCGGAAAGCACCTTACCTTCATGGCTGGCTTCCGTGTTGAAAAGCACCGCCCAGTTCAACCCATCCCAACGCCGTACCAGTATGGTCGATGTGCCGGGGATGAGGCCAGAATGCCAGGCGTTCCGTTTGTCATTTCCCTTGCCGGCGATGGGGCGAACATTCCAACCACAGGCGTAGTACGTCTCGGAATTTTTCGCCGCGTGCGGTGGCGGTGCCCACATCTCTTTGATTGATTCGCGTGACAGCAGCGGCGACTTGTTCGCTTCATCGAAGGCAGACGAAAAGCGTACGAGATCGATCGCCGACGCAACCCACCCACCATGCGCTTCGTAGCCCTCGATGTTGTTCGCACCATCGGGCAACGGAACTTGCTCGCCCTTTCGCGGCGCATACAGGCACGGTCCGGTTCGCTGCTTTGAATCGTAATACGTCACTTCGGCCGGCGTGCGGTTCTCTGGCAATCCGAGCCCAAGATACATTCCATCCGCCTGCACTGGCGTTAACACATGCTTCCGCACCCACGGTTCGTACTTCGCCCCGGTCACCGTTTCGATCACGCGGCCCAACACCAGAAAGCCCAGGTTCGAATAGGCGTAGCGCGTGCCGGGATCGAAGTCGACCGGTTTGCCCATCATGTATCGAACCACATCTTCCGGCGTGGGTGCAGCGTTTAACTTCATCTCTTGCATGATGCGAGCGGGCATGCCGATCGGATCGAACCCGCCCGCCTTGCTGCGATCCCACCCGCCAGTGTGCTGCAGGCACTGGCGAAGCGTGACCTTGGCCCAGCGATCATCGACCTTCGCACCGTTCGCCAGAAATGGCTTGAGTTGGACGTACTTCAATGCGGGATCGTCGAGCTTGATCTTTCCCACTTCCACGAGTTGCAGAATCGCAACGGCCGTGATTGGCTTCGATATGCTCGCGATGCGAAAAGTCGCAGTGGGTGCGACCGGTTTGTTCTGCTCACGGTCGGCGTAGCCATATCCGCGAGCGTATACGAGTTTGCCATCGCGAGTCACCGCAAGCGCGGCACCCGGCACTGCGTTAGCTGCGATGAATTGTGTCAGCAGATCGTCGAATGGTTCGAGTGCAACACCGGCCATGCTTCGCGTGTCGGCCGCACCCAGGCGATTCGCCAAACCCGTTGCCAGCGAAGTAGCGGCGGAAGCCAGAAACACTCGGCGGGATTGCATGATGGTTCTCGATTGGCGACACGTTCGAACGCGCCTTCCGGTTGTTTGAGTCTCAACGGAAGTGTGCGAAGTGCTGTTGAGAAAAGTCTACCCGAAGTGCGGGCAGAAGAGCGAACGTAAACGATGAACGGCCAGCAAATGCTGGCCGTTCGGTTGATAGCACTGTGGACACAATCACAATTACTGCGGTCGCGGTGCAGTGAACGCGATCGGTGGCAGGTTGGTCATGTTGATCGGCACGCCTGCCGCACCCGGAACACCTGGCCCCACTGGAGAGACTGCCCCGAAATTACCCGGAGCTGGCGGGAGCTGCCCCGGAGGAGCCGATGGCGATAACGGCATCGCCGGACCCGCCGATGGCACAACCGCATTCTGCGGCGGCATGTTATTGCCCGCCATTGCGGATGGCCCCGTCTGCACCATGCCCATGCCTGGACTGGTGCCGCTTGCCGGAGGCGGCCCACCGAGAGCCGTGAACCCGCTCGACTGCTGACCAGGAACAATCTGCTGCGTCGTCCACCCACCGCTGGCGTCCGAGTTACCAGGAGTCCTGTTATCGAGTGTGATCTTGGTTTCCTGCGCATACAACGGGTGGCCGTTTTCTGGTTCATAGCGAGCCGCTACGCGAATCCGCGTGACATCGGCTCGGTACGTTGGCCAGGGCAGGAAAAAGGCATAGCACATTCCGAATCGCTCGTCGGGTGTGATCAAACCTTTGAGCGCTTCCTTGGTGAACTCCCACCCTTCGGGCTTGTTCTGCGGAACGCCCGGCGGCCGCGGCGTTTCGTCATACAGAGCCACCACCAGTTTCCCATCGACCGGGGCAAATTGGTCACGTGCTCCGAGAAGGAACAGTTGCCCCACAAGCCCTGGCCCCATCTCGCCATTGCGGGCGGGGTCCGGGAGGAAATCGATCTTGTTCCGCCACAAGATCGTTATCTCCGCAGCGGTCACTTTCTTTTCCGTCACCGGTGTCGGCTTCCCAAAGGGCGAGAAGGAAGTCGAAGTCGGTGCCTTTTCTGTAGCCGACGCCTGAACAATGTTGCCTCCCACCGCCGGTCTCAGCGTTGAGGAAAGTGGGGCCGATGGCACTCCCACTGGCATCTGCTCTGGCTCATCACTCTTCCAGAACTTGCTACCAGCACACCCTGGCCCGAAGGCCAGGATCGACGCGGCAGCTATTAGCGACCGAACACGTCCCATTTCCCGCCCTCCATGGCGCTAGGTTTCGAGTCACCAGTTGCAGGGGATCCAATCCCCCGCATTTTCGGTTCGCCAGTGTTGGCGGGTTGCATTGGCGGTTGCGCCGGTTGTGCCTGTTGCGGAGGCTGTTGCATCGTGAACCCGCGATGTGCCGTGGGCGAAGTCTGCTGTGCCGGCGGCGCAGGTGGCTGACCGTACACACTTCCATCGGGCATCCTCATCTGATAACCTGCCCCACCGGGCATCATCACGCCACCAACTCCCGGCTGCGTTTGCATTGCAGGCTGAATACCTGGCTGCATCTGCTGTGCGGGTTGCATTTGCATTGCCCCAATCGGTGTCACATTGGCCCCAGTGATACCGGCAGGAGTACCCGCAGGCCAACCCGCAGGATTCACACCAGGGATAGGAGCAAGCGTTGGCACACCAGGCATTGCGGTACCTGGCTGGTACGCCGCACCCGGCTGGTACGGGGCAACGGGAGCCGGAGGCGCTGGCGGAGGAACCGGAACCCCGACACCGGGAACCGCTGCGGGTGGCATCCCGTTGTTGAACGGCTGCGGCTGCGGTTGTGCCTGCGGATACGCTTCACCCGGCTGTTGTGGAGCATAACCCGGTGCCGGCTGACCATAAGCACCATTCGGAGCGCCGTATGCACCTGGAGGATTCATGCCCGCACCTGGACCGTTCATAGCACCGAAGTACGCGGGGCCAGGAGCATACGCTTCCGTCGTGGGGCCAGGGTTGGGGATTGGCCGAGCACCCTGAGCCGCTGGCCCCATGATTTCCATACCGTGCCCGTGGTAACGAGCGATGTCCGGCAGGCACCAGTGCATCTTCGCCGATTCTTCAGCCAGAATCCGGGCCTGGTCGTATTCGCTTCGTACGATCTGCGGCGTCATAATGATGAGCACTTCGCGACGTTGCACCTGGTGCGTGCGGTAGCGGAAGAGTGCCCCAATATATGGGATATCTTTGAAGAACGGGTAGCCGTTCTCCTGCCGCTGATCCTGCTTGCTGATCAATCCGCCCAGTACGATGGTCTCGCCATCCGAGGCCAACACCGTGGTCTGCACAGTCTGCACGTTGAACGCCGGTGCCAGAACACCGTTACCGAGGTTAATCGGCGACGGACTTACGCTGGAGACAGTCGGCTCAACTCGCATGAGCACTTTGCCATCCGGGTTCACGCGTGGCGTCACTCGCATGGTCACGCCGATCTGTTGGTACTCGATCGACTGCTGAGCCGTTCCCACGCCGGTCAACGTGCTGGAGCTTAAGAACGGGAAGTTCGCACCCACCTGCACGAAGCCAGTTTGGTTGTCGGCCACTTGCACTTGTGGCCGGCTGAGGATGTCTACCCGCCCCTGTGCCTTCAAGGCTCGGATCAGCACATTGAGCGAATCACTCGCAGCGGAGAACACGAAGCCACCGAAGCCCTGCGTTCCCACGCGGCCCACGCCCAGTTGGGAAATCCCCTGGAAGCCAACCGTCTTGGGATCGAACGAGTTCAGGTTGCTCAGTGGGTTGGTGGTGTTGAAGATAAACCCTACGTTCGGATCGGGTGTGATCCCGAGTTGCCCGCGGGCGAACAACACCGGGCTTTGAATGCCCCACTCCACCCCGAATTCTTCCGCGTTGTTCAACTGCACTTCAGCGATCATCACCTGGATCACCACTTGCGGCGGTTGCGCGTCGATCTTCTCGATTAACCGCTTGATCTCGCCAAAGTATTGCGGCGTCGCGCTGATCAGCACGGTGTTACTCACCGGCTCAGCAACCACGACCACCTGCCGTTGCAAAGTCTGATACGCAGTAAGGAAGTTCCCGCCTGTGAGGACGTTCAACGAGTTAGTCACAAACGTCTGGATGGTGTTGGCCACGTCTGCCGCAGCCGCGTTCCGGAGCTTGTACACTTCGTTGTAACGCTGAGCAACATCCGAAGATTCCAGTCGGAAGATGATAGCCCGGATGGTATCCAGGTCGTTCAACGACCCGGCGACGATGATGGAGTTAGTACGATCGTCCACCGAGAGCCGCAGATCGATCAGGTTGGCCCCCGGAGAAGGATCACCCGAGAGCGTGAGGATCGGGCGGACAACGCCTTGTTGCCCCAGTCCCCCGCCGCCCAGGCCACCCAACCCACCGCCCACACCACCACCGGCACCAGTCGTTTGGCCGGTGAACAACTGGCGAAGCAGGTTCGCCGTGAGTGTGGCATCGGCCCGTTTCAGCTCGAACACGTTGATGTACGCCGCAGCGGCTACCGTGGTATCGAGGCTATCAATGAGCCGTTCGATCAAGCGCATTGTCTTTTCCGGTGCGGCCACGATGATGGCGTTAGTCCGCACATTGGGCACCAAGTGAACATCCGCCAGCATCCCGGACTCGACAACCTGGCCATCGCGATTGGAGTAGAATCGAAGGGTGTTGGATTTGGTTACCAATCCCCCATTACTTGCGAGGCCAACCGTTGGAATGAAGGCCGTAATCGATGGCGTCGCGGTACCCAACTGCCCGCCACCAAGCTGCCCGCCACCAAGCTGACCGCCACCAAGCTGCCCGCCAAGCTGGCCACCCAACTGCCCGCCAAGCTGGCCACCCAACTGCCCCTGGCCACCGACACCCGTCACGCCGAGTTGCGCCGTGCCACCGGCCGACTGAGCTTGCGGGTTGGTGAACTGTGCCTGGGCCAGCGGATTGACCACATTCGAGGTCAGAGCGTTACTGAGAACCTGAGCGAGTTCAGCGGCAATCGCGTTCTTCAGTGGGAAGATCCGCACTTCGTTCACCGACAGCGACTCGTTGGTATCCCATTGCTTGATGAGCGCTTCGATGTCTTCCAGGTCGGCCCGGCTAGCCTGCACGAAAACCGTGTTGCTACCCATATCGAAGGTCACGCGGAACTGATTCGCAGTGAGACTATCGCCGGGGAATCGGGCATTCCAGAACTGCTGCAGTTGCGTTGCGATGATCTGGGCCGACGCCAGTTTAAGCCGGAACGCCTTGGGGCGAACCGCTTCCGAGTGCGGCACGTCGACGCGGCGGATCTCCTTGAGGATATCCGGGAACCGGATCTCCGGTGCCGCAACCAGAATGGAGTTGAGTCGCGGAATTGCGAGGAAATAGACGCCGCGATTCTGCGCCTGTTGTCCCAGACCACCACCAAAGCCCCCTTGAGCACCACCAGTGCCACCTTGGCCCGGCTGCAGCAGATAGTTCCCACCCGGACCCGCGGTTAAAACGCGCGAGAACAGCGTGGTGAGGAAGTTGGAAACCGTGTTGGCATCGGCATACTCAAGCGGGATGATTTCCAGCTTGGGTTGGGCACCCTTGGCAGACTGCCGCAGAATCTCGATGAGATCGAGGATGAGTTGCAGGTCTCCGGAATCGGATGCCCGAATCACCACCGTGTCCAGCCCAGGAAGCGGGACAGCGGTGATGGTTCCGCGCGGTGCCTGCGTGCCAGGAGCGATGGGCGAACCAAAAGCCGGTGGTTGCGCACCGCCCGCAGCAGGCACTTGCCCCGCCGCAGGGGCCACCCCGTACTGGTGTTGCACGGGGTAGGTCCGGTCGAAGTCTCCGCCAAGATTGGGATCCAGTGTCGGATCGTAGAGTGCGTTTGAGACAGGGGCCGAAGGGGCTTCCATGCCCCGGTAGTCAAAATTTAAGGGGCCCTCTGGTCCGCCATTGAAGGCTTGGCGGCCACCGCGGGTTCCCCCGCCACCACCTCTTGTTCCTCCACCTCCACCTCTGGTGCCGCCACCTCCTGGAGCCGCACCACCGCCACCAACTCGGCCACCACCGCCACCAAAACCACCCTGGCCACCACCAAAGCCGCCCTGAGCGCCACCAAAGCCACCCTGAGCGCCGCCAAAGCCGCCCTGAGCGCCACCTCGACCCGCGCCACCAAAGCCACCAGTGGTTTGAGTCGTGTTTATCCCCTGAATGGCGTTAATGGCTTGCTGCACAACAATCGGGTCTACACCCTTCAGTTGAACGAGTTTCACCACTTCTGTGGTCGCGACGGTCTGGCGGTCCAGAGTCTCGACCAGATACGCCACTTCACGAGCCAGAGCTTCCGTGGTGTTGAGGATCAAGCTGTTACTGCGATCATCAACACTCACCGAAAGCGCCGCCGGCTTCTGCTGGCTGTTCTGCTGTTGCGGCTGACCGAACGGGAAAGGCAGAGCAGCCGCGTTCCCACCACCACTCGAACCCGTACTCATCGCCGCCTTGTACTGCTCACGAACGATCGCTGCCATCTCGGCGGCATCCGCGTTATTCACGCTGACGATCCAAGGCCGCATCACGAGTGCTTCTTCGGTCTGACCGCCATCGATGTAGTCCCGAAGGAGCTTCTCGATGGTCAACAGATCGATGGGGCTAGCCTTCACGATTACGAGTGAGTTGCTTCCCTGTTCAGCGACAACACGGATTCGGTTGGGGTTGGCACCCGATGCAGTCGTTCCACCCGCATCGCCACCACCGCCGAGCAGGCCACCGAGCAACCCGCCGCCACCTTGGCCACCACGACCACCACGACCGCCGCCCTGCTGGCCACCACCGCCCTGGCGTTGTTGCGGGCCGTTGAAGATCTCAGTTAGTTCCGTGGCGGCATCCTGGGCCGAGACGTTCTTGAGGCGGATCACCTTGAACAGGTTCTCAGTTGGAGCACCGCCCGGTTTGTAGTACTGAATCAGCCCGGCGAGAATGTCGAGCGATTCCGGATCATCACTGTTCACGATGAGACGATTACCGAGCACCTGAATGGTGACGGCCTTCGGATTCTTCACTGCTGGATCGACGACTTGTGCGCGAACAAGACCGATGTCGCGGCCGGGCAATGGTTCCCGGAGACTCGTCGGGGTTTTCGGCAGAATCGGTTGGGTAGGCGGTACCGCGCCAGGCATCGGAATACCCGGACGCAGATTACCGGGCAGCGGGTTTGTTTGCGGCAGTTCGGGCTGAATGCCACCCGGAAGCACAGGCTTGGGCGGATTGTTCGGATCGATGACCGTTACCGGGCGACCCAACCCGCTCATCACGCGGCCAATCTGCTCCGCGAGAACGGAAGCGCTTCCATCCGGAATGATAATGGTCCGGCTCGTGGCATTGAAGCCTTGACCGGGCTTCACGCCTTCGATCGCCTCAACAGCCTTGCGAATCTCTTCGATCTGAAGAACTGTGCCCTTCACGATAAGACCAGGCTGGCCACTTACCTGTGCTTCGATGGTGGCTCCACCACTGGCGTTGCTCGGGAAGAGCTTGGCCAGTTTGGCTGCCATTTCGGTTGGTTCGGTAACCAACAACGGGATGACGGCCGTCTCGGGGCCAGAGCTGGCTTGCTCGGTTGGCTTCAAGATCCGCATCACATCGAAGTGTTCTTCCGGAGTACCGAGAATCATGATCTCGTTACTCGCCGGGATCGCCAACACGCGAAGCGACGGGCTTTGCGCCTGCAGCGTTTTAGCGAGAGCATCAGCGGAACCCGGAGGAACCGGGTACTTGCGAAGCTCTGGATCCGACAGCACGAGTGGGCGTTGCCCTTCGAACTGTGGCTTATCGCGATCTTCGATGATGCGTTTGGCCAGCGCGATCTTCTCGGGCGGTGCGGTGATCGTGACCGTGTTGCTCTTCACATCCACTGTGATTGCCACGGATTTCACACGGCCGGTTGCACTCGAAGAAGAGCCACTGCGGCGCGGATCGTAACGCGGATCGGAACGTGGGTCTCCACCGCCGCCGCGGGGATCGTATCCGCCATAGCGGGGATCGTAGTACGGCTGCTGATAACCCGCCGTTGCCCCGCTCACGCCGACTTGCGTGTCCTTGTCGGCGAGCAGAGTTTTGAGTTCCTCAGCGACCTCGTTGGCCTTCTTGTAGAGGAACTTGTGCGTCAGGAAGTCGCCTTCGTTCTGTTTTTGCTCCACTTCCTGCAGAGTCTGGTAGATACGGTTGATGTTGCCCGCCGTGTCAACGATCACGAGTGTGTTTGTTTTGGAAAGCATGGACACGGCCCCGAACGGGGTCAGCATCTTCTGCACTTCCGGTGCGGTTTCTTCCACGGCCAGCGTCTTGAGCGGGATCAGAACTTGAACGAGTTCCGTCTTCCCGCGTCGAGCGAGTTCATTCAACTCGATTCGCGGGATGAGGCTCAGGTCAAGTTTTTCGTCGGACGGCAAGATGGTGAACGACACCTGCCGGCGAACGAGAATGAACTTCTGCTGAATCATCGCCTCGTTCAAGAGGTCGATGACTTCGCCCATCGTGAACTTGCGATCCTTGGGCGGAAGCAGCGTCACACTTCCCGTTGGTTTGACGGAGTAAATTGGCGTCAGGCCGCTTTCGTTGGAAAACCAATCGAGAACCGCATCCCACGGAGCAGACTTGAAGCTTACGGTAACGGTCTTTTCGGCCGGCAAGCCCGGAGCCGCAGTGCCCATTCCCGCAGGGCCACCCGTACCCGGAATCGGCACAACCGCTCCGGGTGGGTTCGGGTTGGGCATCGGCATGGGTTGCTGTTGGCCCGCCGGTGGTTGCAGAACCGGCGGCTGAGCGGCTAACGCGCCCGCTGAACCGGCGAGGCCGGCGGCGGCGAGAACGCCGGGTAGCCACCTCCGTAGGCCTCGAATCGAGATCGCACCCCATTGGGTGCCGAAGCGCAGTTGCATGGAGGTCCCCCAGAAAAGCGTGCCTTCTTCGGAACTGTAACTCTGGTAGCCGTTCCCCAACGGGTTAACCAAACATTCCATCGAAGGTGGTCACACGTGGAGCGAGTGCATACCGCCTGTCGCCAGACTGGGCAATAATAATCTGACGCTGTGAGGCGGTTTTAATCACCTCTCTAGTTTACCGAGTTTTTCCGCTCGAGTGTCAGTGAGATATGAATGAGAGAAAGTGGGCACGAGCGGTGATGTAGTGAAACTGGGCTTTAACTGGAGGGAAGCTGCAGGCGGAAGCAAGAACCCTGGCCGCCATCTGCTGGTTGAAAGGACAGTTCCCCGCCCAACACCTCCGCCCATGATCTCGCCAGCGCTAGCCCAAGCCCTGCCCCTCCGGTGCTGGCATCGGCCTGAATACCACGGCGGAACGGCTTGAAGATGATCTTTCGTTCGCCTGGTGGCACACCAGGCCCCCGGTCTTCCACTTCCAACACCACCCCACCGCTTGGTTCGAGTTTGGCGCGGAGCCAGACCCTCTTATCCGTGGCATCGGCCGAATACTTGCGGGCGTTATCGATGAGGTTGCCCAGTATCTGCTGCACCATCGCTGCGTCTGTCTTCACTTCGTGTTCGAGAGGAAGCGTTGATAGCACGATCAGTTCCATTCCGTCTTGCTGCAACCGTGCGGCCCAGGTGGCTTGCACCTGATTCAGCAGTTCGCACGTCGCTAATGGTTGGCAATCTCTCTTCTTTCTGCGTTTCTCCAGGCGTGCGAAATCGAGCACGTTATCAATGAGGCGGTGCAAACGGTCGGATTCCGTGGCAAGTGTATTCAGATACTCTTGCTGTTTATCTTCATCGCGGATCATGCCGCTGCGAAGCAGATCGAGGTAAATCTGCAGCGAGGTGAGTGGGGTACGGAGTTCGTGCGTAACGGCGGAAACAAACCGAATGCGGCGTTCGGCGAGATCGATCAGGCTATACCCACTGAAGCCGACCGCAAGCACCGCAATGATGGCGGCCAGCCATGCGAGCACGAGGCCGATGCGCAGCGGCGTGCGGCCCACCTGCGGAAGCGGTGGTTGCGGGCCAGGATCGAGTTGCACCGGCAACGCCGTCATCGCGCGATCGGGCGAAACACCTGCGGGATCTTTAACTGGAATTAGTTCTGGTTGCGGGAAAAGATCGCTCACTTCCTTGTGCAACTCGTCCTGAAGCTTCTTCCAATCGAGTACCACGCCCTGATATACCGTTCGCCCGTCGAACTGTGCCGCTCGAACCAGAACGAGCATATCCGTTCCATCAACTGCCGTGATCCACTGCGGACGCATGGACCCGAGGTGTACGGCCACAGGTGTGGGAAATGCCATCATCGGCGGCGAAGGGCGATCTTCGCCAGGAGGCACCGGGCGTGGAATTGCGGAGTTCAAGCCCGTGTCGTTCTTGAGTTGCCCGGGAGGAGTGAATCCGGAATCCAGAGTAAGTTTCGCAGAACCATTATTCGGAAGTGATGGTTTCTTGCTCTGCTCCGCAATCCCCTTCTCTTCGTTTAGCTTCTTGAAGCGTTCCACATCAAGCCAATCCTGATATTCCTTCTGTTGCTTGGCAACATCCATTCTCCCAATGCCCAATCCACCGGGCACAATCGGGATGCTGTTGTTCTGGGCGTAGTAGTTTTGAAGCGAGTTGCGTGAGTTGAAATCGTTCGCCTGTTTCGCCTCGCCAAGCCCTTTACTGAACGTCTGAGCACGACGCGCGAAATCGGCCCAACCGGGTTCCACCTCTGACACCCTCACTCCGCCACGCATCACCACGTTACCCGGCGTTTGAATTGGAACGGCGAATTGCGATTGCTGCTCCTTTATCCGCTGTGAATTCTTCTCGATTTCTGCAGGTGAGTACGCTGTGCCTGCGTTCGTGAGATCTGGCAGCTTGATGCCGAAATCGAAGCCAAGCAAGCAGTAGCACTCGTTGCTGGCATATAGCGTCGTGGCTTCTGTTGGCGGCGCGGGTTTAGGCGAGGGCTGCAAATGCGGCAATGGCGGTGAGACCGCTGGCCGCGGCGTGGAAGTGGGTGCCGAGTCCGGAGCCACTTCCGCAAAGAGCGGAGCCGCAAATGGCAAGAAACCGCCACGCATATCCCTGTCGCGTGCAGCGAAGAGTTCGCAGGTTTCTCGCACGGGATAACGGGCCTTCAACTCGGCCAGCATAGACTCGCGCCCGCCATACCAATTCCGCAAGGGGAGATCGGTCCATGCTTCGCGCACGCGGTCCGCCTCTGCTTCGTCAGTAGGCGCTTGGTTCGATAACCAGCCGTGAATGGGGTCGAGTTGGAAGTGAAGCTGCATCCAGTCGGGAAGTGTCGCAACGAGTAGCGGAGTGGCTGCGGGGCCAAAGTCGCCAGCAGGATCGGCGGAATCGTAGTGATAGATCGGTCGGCTGTCTTCAACTCCGAGTGTAGGAAGCATTCGGCCATCGAGTCGCCAGAGTGCCACACGAATGCTATTGCCGAGTTCCGCTCGGGCGGCCGTTTCGCGCTGCGCCTGCTCCACTTCGAGCGCCGAATACGTTACCCATCCAAGCCCGGCAAAAACGAGCGAGGCGACCAGAACAAACAGGACCGGCCACCGGATCGCGCCGGGCAAGCGCCGCATGACCTACACTCCTGGCTCATGATGAAAGCTCAAAGATGATCGTAGCATGCACACCGCACATCACAATCCCAGGCTCTGAATTCAACATTCGATCGGAATGCCCAGAGCGGGGCCGGCCATGTAACCGTGGGCACGGACCGTAACAATGGCCTCCGATTCCGCAGTCGGCTCTGCTGCATCCGGGCAACGGAGTTTGGCACGCAGGCGAGCCACGTGCATATCAACCGCGCGAGTCTCTAGCCCGGCAGTACCAATCCCCCAGACGCGAGAAAGCAACTCTTCTCGCGAAACGGCACGTTCGCGATTGGAAACGAGATAGGTGAGAAGTGCGGCTTCGGTTTCGGATAAATCGGAACGCGAACCATTGGCCCAGCGAATCTCGCGGCGATGCAAATCAATGGTTCCAGAGCCTACGGTCACTACGCCAACTTCAACCACCGGCTTCATCGTGCGGCGAAGCATGGCTTCGACCCGGGCGATCAGTTCCTTGGCCGAGAAGGGCTTCACCACGTAATCGTCGGCACCCATCTTTAGCCCGCGAACGCGATCGTCTTCACTTCCCCGAGCTGTTAGCAATATCACAGGCCGCGTCGGGTTCGTGCGTCGCAGTTCGGAGAGGACTTCGAGGCCATCGCGTTTAGGCAGCATGATGTCGAGCAGCACGAGATCGACACCCGCAGCGGCGGCCTCACGAAGCCCGATCACGCCATCGGGCGCTTCCGTCACTTCATACCCGCTCAGGCGAAGCGCATCGGACACGCCCCGGCGAATAGCGGGTTCGTCTTCGACTACCACAATTCGAGCCTTAGGCATCGCAGGTCTCCTGGCGGCGGAATGGTAGGATGAGAAGGGCGATTGCGATCACGATCTTCCGCGCGCCGGAACCATCTGGAACATCACAACCGAACATCTTCAAGACGAGAGAACCGGTGGTCTCGTTTGTCAAACAGAACAGAAAGTGCCACCTGAAGGAAAAGCCAAGGAACGACCAGTTGGTAGCCAGCCGTTCCACGTTGTTCACTCGTTGCGATGATGAGGGCACTACTTGGGGACTTCAAACCCCTTCACCTTCGCCTGTTCTCGAATCAGCCCTTTCACTGCTTCATCGAGCGCTTTATCGGCGTCAGTTTTGGGCTTCTTGGCAACTTCCTCGTCGATCTGCTTTTGGCGCTTGGCAGAGAGATCCGCGATCTGCTTTTGCAGTTCCTCCCGCTCCGTGGCCTTCTTTTTGAGATAGGTAAGCCGTTCTTCGGGCTTGATCTTCTTTAATTCGTCGCAGAGGTCTTCTTCTTTGATCTTGGCGATATCGAAATCCTTATCTTTCATCTTGTCCACGAGATCCCAGGTTGCATTTTTGTAGAGTGCGCCGGCCTTGGATTGTGCGCGAGCAATTGCCGCCACGGGGGGTGCCGCCGCGCCGCCAAAGCCACCCGCCGGTGCGGCCTTTAAGGCGTTCTGATCTTGCTCCGTTTGGTTATTCTGGCGTTCCTTCCCATCCGCACCATATGCAACGTACGTCTTGTTCAGCTCCTCACCTAATTTGACGATCCGCTCATCGAATTCTGTCTTGATCACCACTTGGCGGGCCGCTTTGTTCATGTCGATGTTCATGTACTTTCCGCCCGCCGCCGATGCGAACTTCTCCCAACCTAGAGCTTCCGGCGTGCCGCCAGAACCACAATAGATCGTGTTGAGAATCACGTTGGCTTTCTTGGCAAGAGCCGCCACATCATCCAGCACGACATCGCGATCCTGATCGACGGGTTCGTTGCCAGCCACGAATACGAACTTCAACGCTCCCTTATCGCCGCTCCACTTTTGTTCATCCAGCGCGGTCTTGGAGACACGTGCCACCAACTCGGTGCCGCCAGCAATCGTCAGGGCGTTGAGTGCCTTGTAAACGTCGTCCAGGTCTTCGGTGAGATCGATCTCCTTACGGACCCATCCGCTTTCTCGAGTGTAAGTGCTCGCACCATAGCTATAGAGAGCGACGCGAAGGTTCGGCGTGGGCTTCAGCCGAGCCAATTCGTTCACAATGTCCCACAAGCGAATCTTGGCGGAGTCGATCAGCCCGTTCATGCTGCCAGACACATCCAGACACAGAACCAAATCAATGGGAATGGCAGCTACATCAGCGGGTTTCGCAGCAATCGGGGCAGCAGGCTTGTCTTGCGCGCGAGCAGGAACAGCCACAAGACCGACACCCATTGCGATAGCAACGGCGGCTCTAGAGAAGCTGGAGAGCATAACGGTTTCTCCCGAATGGTGATGCGAACGTAACCAAAAGACTCATTTCTTTAACGACGGGATTCTAACCACGACAGATTGGATGTGCTGTAACGGTTTGGTAACTCCGTGCGGAAGCCATGCGGCACTTCGCCAGTTAACAAGCACCGCCAATATGGGTTAACGAGTAGCGGTTAGGCCATCGAAATGGTCTTCAAAAATGCAACATGCAGATCCCAACTTGCTTCATCGTCTCAATCAGAACCGGAGTAATGACAGCCCAAAACCGACCCGACATCTGCTTGCGAGGACAAACTTCTGCAACGGTTGTTCCGGGTTTGTCCAAAGTTCCGTCGGTGCCGAAGCCGAAAAGTTTCCTGACGTGTGTTTATCGAAGTAGCCGGGGGAAACATGAAGCGTACCGCGACCACATTGGCATTGCTGGCCGGGTTTGGCGGCGGGTGCGTGAGCACCGGCACTAACACCAATACCAATACCAATAACAGACCTGGAGTTGAAGCCGAGGCATCAACTGGCCGATTCGGCACAGTGAGCCGCGGCAAGCAAATCACAGGGTATCAGGGGCCAAACGGTGAGCCCGTTCTGGCGGCACGAGCGGCCATGCCCGCTGGTGGCGACAATGGCGTGAAGCAGGCCGGAATGTTTGGTAAAGGTGGAGCCGGGGCAGATTGCCCAACCTGTGCTCATGTGCCCGGAGCGAATGGCTCGAATACCTGGCATCACTCCGGCGGCATGCCTCCCGGTGGAATGCCTCCTGGCGGTATGCCTCTCGGCGGTATGCCTCCTGGCGGTTACCCTGGTGGTCCTGGCTTCGGCGGTGGCCCAGGTGGCATGGGCGGCCCAGGTGGCCCGGGTGGCCCCGGCGGATCGGGTTTCCCTGGCATCTCGCCCGTTCCGGGTATGGGTGCCCCCGGAGCGGTTGCCGC
>JBGSLF010000005.1:0-2622 GCA_041740855.1 Gemmata sp. | reverse complement strand
CAGGTCCGGGCGTGGGGCGCGCTTCGCCAGTTCGGCGGTGCCCCATTGCGGGCTGTGGTCGCCGGTCGCGTCGCCGATCAGATCGATCGTGCCTTCCAGCGTGTTGCGATTAATGTGAATTTGAATCCGGTCGCCGTCGCGGAGCTTGCCAATCGGGCCGCCCGCGAGTGCTTCCGGCGAAACGTGGCCAATGCACGCACCGGTGCTGACGCCACTAAAGCGCGCGTCCGTAATCACCGCCACTTGCTTGCCCCACTTCAGGTGTTTCAAGGCGCTTGTCAATTGGTACGTTTCTTCCATGCCCGAGCCAAGCGGGCCGCGACAACACAGCACCAGCACATCGCCCGGCACGAGCTTGCCATCTTTAATCGCTGCGATGGCGGACTTCTCCGTGATGAAAATCTTCGCGGGGCCAACCTTGCGATACACGCCATCGGCATCGACGACGCTCGCATCGATCGCGGTGGACTTGATGACGGAACCCTCCGGTGCCAGGTTGCCACGCGGGAACGTGATGGTGCTGGTGAGGCCGCGCGCGCGGGCCGCGTCGGGCGACATGATGACGGTATCCGGGTCGATGTTGTCGCGCGTGCGAAGCAGTTCACGCAGGCGTGTGCGGCGTTCGGACTTCGCCCACCAATCGAGCACCGCGCCAAGTTTCTGGCCGCTCGCGGTGAGTGCGTCGAGTTGCAGCAGGCCGAGTTCACGCAGGTGAAGCATCACTTCGGGAACGCCGCCCGCGAGAAAGACGCGGATGGTCGGGTGGCCGATCGGGCCGTTGGGAAGCGCATCGACCAGACGCGGAACCCGGCGATTATAGAAGGTCCAATCTTCGATCGTGGGGCGACGCACGCCAGCGTGGAAGGCGACCGCGGGCGTGTGCAGCAGCAGGTTCGTGCTTCCGCCAAACGCCGCGAACACCGCGAGCGCGTTCTGGAAGGCGGCTTCGGTGAGGATGTCTTTGGTGGTGATGCCGCGTTCAGACATGGCGACGAGTGCGCGGGCCGAACGACGCGCCATATCGAGCCAGATGGGTTGGCCCGAAGGTGCGAGTGCGGCGTGCGGCAGCGTTAAGCCGAGCGCTTCGCCCACCACTTGCGAAGTGGCCGCGGTGCCCAGGAACTGACAGCCGCCACCGGGCGACGCACACGCATGGCAACCCGCTTCGGCCGCTTGTTCGAGCGTGATCTCGCCATGCGCGTAACGCGCGCCGATGGTCTGCACCTTGCCGGTATCTTCCGTGCCGTCGGTGCCCGCAAGCATGACGCCGCCGGGCACGAGAATGGTGGGGTGATGATGCTGCGAGGCGAGCGCCATCATCATGGCCGGCAGTCCCTTGTCGCAGGTGGCGATGCCCATGACGCCGGTGCGCGTGGGGTGCGACCGCATCAGGCGACGCATCACTTGCGAGGAATCGTTGCGATACGGCAGGCTATCGAACATGCCGGGGGTGCCCTGCGTGCGGCCGTCGCAAGGATCGGTGATCGCACCGGCGAACGGAATGCAACGCAAGCGGGCGAGTTCCTCGGCGGCGGCCTTCACGAGCAACCCCACTTCCCAGTGGCCAGAGTGAAAGCCCAGCGCGATGGGTGTGCCATCTTCCGCGCGAAGCCCGCCATGCGTGCTGAGTATGGTGAACTCTTTGCCGCCCATGCGTGCGGGGTTCCACCCCATGCCCACGTTCTGCGTCCACCCGAACAGATCGCCGCTTGGCGCGTTCCGAAGCAGTTCATCGGTGAGCGGAAGTTCGCCGGTGGGGCCGGGCGTGGCGGTGACGAGTTCGTACGCTTCGGGCGGTGTATCCAGAATATCGGCGGACATGGGAGTTCCTGAAAGCAAGGAGTGCAATGCGTTCAGGATACCATACGAGCGGAAAGCCGAATGCTCACGCGACGCGGCTCACCGAACGAGGAATGTGAGCCGGGTTACGTCAGTGCCCGGTGTCTTGCTCCGAAGGTGAGCAGAGCCGCAATGAAGGTGAGCCGCGTCGCATGAGCGACCGGGTTTCTTTTCTCTTGAGTGAGCCGCGCCCCGGAATCATCAGCTTGATTCATGTCGCTTGGCCATCAGAGCGGTTCGGCCTCTTGCGAGCCGTCCCCGGCCAGTCCCGAGCACACCGACGTGCCATCCTCGCGGAATGTGCGGTTGGGCACAACCGAAGCCAATACCCAGCCCTCTTGCGTGTAGCCCGCGACGTACTCGTCCAGCTCGCCGTCCTCGATGAAACTGACCACCGACCGGCCGTCGGTGAAAGTGGTCAGTTGCAACCACAGCTCTGTCGGACCGCCCTCGCGGTGCGTGACCTGGACAACGGTGAACGCGAAGTAGTCGCCCTGCTCGCGGTTCCGCAGTTTGACGAACTCGCGAGTCCGCGGCAGCACCGGGAAGCCGACCGTCTTCTGGAGCCGGGCGAGCCGGGCGCGGGAGACGAGGTACAGCGACACCTCTGCGTCGATCATGCGGCGACCACTCAGAACGCCTTCTGTGGCCTAACGCAAAAGAATCTATGCGACGCGGGTGTGTGCAACGGGTTGGACGCAGGAGCTGAACTCCGCGTCGCATAGATTCCGGTTGGACTCACCCGCGTACCCGAGGCGTTTCTGCACTCGCCCCGGCTATGGA
>JBGSLF010000004.1:0-8508 GCA_041740855.1 Gemmata sp. | reverse complement strand
CGACTTTTCGACACCCTGGCCGACCTGAAGACCTCGATCCGGAACAGCCTCTGCTACTTCCAGACCGTGAGGCAACGGGTTAAGACCATGCTTCATCACCGACCGAGAAAAAAGACACAATCAACCGGTCCGTGAATCAGTACAGCTTAGCGAAATTGCGGGAACAGTTGGTAGGTTGATTACCGCGAGATACGCAAGATTTGTGATGCCGAATTCGTAATCACGCCAAAGATTCGTCACCGGCAAGAAACTTATGCCGGTATCTGATGGTTTCGGCTCGGGAGATTGTTTCACGGAGGGGGGTGCCAGTAGTGAATGAATGAATCCGCAGTGGTCTTTGGCCTCGCGTCACCGACATTCTTACAGCAGACGTTCCTCTTCCCTACTTGTGGGGAGATGTACTCAGCCGACGGATTTGTTACCCACATCGTGGTCGCTTCCGTCTAGCCTACCCGCAAGCAAGTTGGCATAAGGTTGGCCGCCGGGTATACGCTCGAAAGCGATTTTGATCACGGCTGTAAGTGGCACAGCGAGCACCGCGCCCGCCAACCCCCAGAGCATGCCAAACACGATTAACGCCGACATACTCGCAACCGGGTGAAGCCCCTGGGTGTTGCTTTGGAATCGCGGTTGAATGACAGTTCCGATTGTCGCTTGCACCATCGCCGGTAGCGCGATCGCCAGCACCTTCGCCCACATCGGAAGGGTGTCGTCGAGAAGCACGATGGGCAGTGGCATCAGCGTGGCCACGGTTGGGCCAATTGTCGGGATAAAGTTGAAAACGAATGCCAGGAATCCGAACGAGAGCCAGAAACGAACGCCAAGCAAGCCGAGAATAATTGCCACCAACACACCGGTGATAACCGAGAACATGAACATTTCGACCAGATAACGCCGTACACGAATGGCCATTTCGTCGGGCAACCCGCCGGATTGCACCCGCTTATTGGTTCCGCCGAGCAACATAAACAGCAGAAAGATCAGAACCAGCGACGTGTCGGTGAGCAGCGCCTGCGACCACTCAACAGCCGAGCGGGTAAATCGTCGCGCTTGATCAGGAGAGATCAGCACCACGCGCCCCGAACTGGCGTCGCGCTCAAAGCCGATCCACGAGACGATTTTCTCGAAGCCCGGGCCAGACATAACATCGGTAAATCGCCGAGAATACGCATCGGCATCGCGCGTCACTTCGGCCACGCAGGCCCAAACCAGGACTCCAACAATGATCACGACAAGAAGCCCGATTAATCCGGTACCAAACAGCGACATATTATCTGAGGCATCGAACCGCCGAGTGAGCCAACCGCGGATGGGCGAAAGCAGATAAAACAAGGCGAGCGCGATCAGGAACGGAACAACCACAGGCCGCAACCAGGATAACGCTGCGCCACACGCCAGAACCGTGAGGATCAGCAAGCAGTTGGTCCGCACCGCTTCCAGCGATAGCCCTTGCCCGATGAGGTTGGCAGGCGGGCTATCCGTGCCGGATGGTGTGGAGGTTGACTCCACGGGGAACGGCGTGGCGTTCTCGGATTCGTCGGGGGCCGACACCGGTTGGTTCGACACGGCGGTTCCTCTTGCTAACAACGTTTTCCATTGATGTAGCGGGTTAGTATCTGTTGCGACAGGAGGCATTCCTTTTCTATCCCGTTTCCAATGACAATGGGAACGCGATACAGCAACAAGATGATGATGAAATACGCGATGAAGGCCCTTCCTGGAGTGTTCAGCCCGATCAATGAACCCAACCCAACGCTTGACCGTATGTCCCATCGCACCTAGCGTGTCTAGTGCATAAGGCCATCGCTTTCGCGTAGTAATGAGTGCTTGCTGGCTTCTAGCGAACCGCGATCATGCGGAAGCGATTGGTGAACGCACGGGGCCGAGTGATCCTATCCGATGTATTAGAGGTTCTCGTGAAGCTTTCCGCACCGCCGCCACCGCCACCCGAGCCGAATGAACCCAACCAACCCATAACTGAGGGGATACCCACCGGGGAGGTCACTGCGGATATTGCGGAAACGCCACCCGATGTGCCGGTGATCCCGAAAGCCCCGTCGGCGGTTTGGCCCGGTTGGTTCTCCGGTGCCGACTTCGCACTTGGTGTGGCCACGTTTGTGCTGGCGTTTCTCGCGGCTTCGTTTCTCGCGAGGAATTCGGATGTATGGGTGCACCTCGCTTCAGGCAAACGGTTGCTGGCCGGCGAGTATGTTCCCGGATCAGATCCATTCAGCTTCGCGCCCGGCGATCGCACCTGGGTTAATCACAGCATCTTCTTTGACGCCGCGGCGTACTTGATTCATGGTGACGCCGGCACTGGCGGAGCGCTCGTCGCGGTGAAAGCCTTTTTGGTAGCGATGACCTTCGTGTTACTTATGCTCATTCGGCGGCCGTCGTTCCCGCTTTGGCCTTGGGCGGCGACTGCCGCAATCGCGGTGCTTGCCTCCACACCATATTTCCAACTTCGCCCGTTCATCTGTTCCATGCTCCTGTTGGCGATCACGCTGTTGCTTCTCTTCCGCATGCCCCATGTGTCAGGGGCGAAATCCTGGCGGTTCCCGATCGCGTTTGGTGTGCTGTGTTGGGTATGGGCCAACACCGATGAATGGTTCTTCGTGGGTCCGCTCGCCGTTTCGCTGGTGTTGTTGGGGGAACTGGTTCAGGGCAGCAAGCGGAAGACCGAAGGCTCCGTGCCGAGCGATTCGCCAGAGAAAGCGAATGCCGAGACCGAACTGATGTATGAATTGCCGCTTGGCCCGTTGCCCGATGTGCCCACTCTGGTGAAGGCGCTTGTGATCGGTTTGCTGGCATGCATGCTGAACCCACACCATATTGGCGTGTGGCAGGTGCCGTTCGAATTATCTGGCCCGAAGGAACTCACCGCGGACCCGCGATTACGGCAACTGTTTCTTACTCCGCTCGATCGCCTGTACGTCAATAACGCACCGCTGGGTTATAACCTCAATGGTTTCGCTTTCGGCGTGTTGCTCATCGGTGGCGGCGCGCTGTTAGCGCTAGGTTCATCACGCTTGCGTTTGGCCCATGTGGCACTCTGGATCGGATTCGCCGGTCTGAGCCTTCTGACGATCTATGCCATTCCGTTCCTCGCCATCGTGGCCGTGCCCATTATTGCGAGCCAATTAAACGGATTGTCCGCGCGAACAACGCTCAAAACTTGGGGCGACCCGAAGACGCGATTCCTGCTTCTGGGGTCGGCGGGTGGTCGCGTGCTTTCGCTCATGGCGGTGTTACTGGGGTGCGTGTTTGCGTGGCCCGGATGGATTCACCCGCCGTCTCCCAACCCGGCGTATGTCCGCCATGTGGCGTGGGAAGTTGAAGCCGATCCGGCGATGGTTCGCGCAGCACGGCAGCTTCAATCGTGGCGTGAATCGGGCCGCCTTCCGGCCGAAGCGCATGGCATTATCGCGTCGGTGGAGTTGGCCAATTACTGCGCCTGGTTTGCCCCGCTGGAGAAAGTGTTTGTTAACAGCCGCTTCAATTACCATCGCCCGGATTGGGCCGATTATCTCGCCGTGCGAAATGGCATGCGGTTGATTCCATCGGACGAGTTGCCAGACCGGAAGGCTTTCGAGGAGACCTTGAAACGCCACAACGCGCAATACGTTGGCTTGCATTCTGGCCCCGGCGATTCGTACCCACTTCGATCACTCGCCACGCTGGCAATTGTGAATCAGTGGAACGAACCATCGCGTTGGTCGCCTTGGTTCTTCGATGGGCGATCCGCATTAACCGGCTGGCGATTCGCGAACACGCCGGGGCAGCCGACATTCGATTCGCTCCGCGTCGATCCCATCATGCTGGCGTTCGGCCCCGATGTGCAGCATATACCGCAAGGGCAAGTCTTACCCGCCCCCGTTGCCGGGGGTTGGGAAGATGCGTTCGTGCGTGCGCCATCGATTCCGCCGCCCGGTGCTGATGAAGCGATCATGTGGCGCACCTATCAGCAGTTCAATCAACAGCTCCTGGAAGAACGCCAAATGGCTTTGCGTGTGACGGCATTCTTGGCCGATCGCATTACAGGTATGGCTGGTGTGATTTCGCGAGTGCTACCGACGATGCAACCATCCGAAGGAACGCGAGCCATTCCGTTTCTTGCGCTTCGGGCTGCGCGCACGGCGATTGCTTCAGTGCCCGATAGCCCCGATGGCTACTATGCGCTGTATCAGGCGGTATCCGATCCGAACTTGCCAATCTCGGATAGCGATCGCGTGATCGCACAAATTACAGCACTGCGGCAGTGCCTGGATCGGTTGCCACCACCAGAAGAGTTCCGCCTGGGGCGATATTCGGCTTCGCCTACACAAGTTGCCGCCGCGCTAGCAGAGGCGTATCTCGGGCGTCGCCGGGAGTACGATGGCGTTGCTGCCGGCTTATCGGTTGGCGGACCGGGGTTCGGCATCCTCACCGGGATGGATGCCACGGGTGTGCTTGTCGTGGAAGGGAATCGGCCCGTTCGTGTGCCCGCGCTCAGTCAGCGAGCCGGGCAGGGTGCCATCGCGGGGCCGTTTCTGCTTCCGCTGGATCTGGCACGCGAGGCATTCTTGCAAGCCCAGGAATACGCCCGCTACGAATTTGGCATAGACCCTGAGCGGGCCAAGGCGATTGTTGAAGCAATCGGCAAAGACGTAAAGAACGTCGAAACGGAATTGGCACGAGCGAACAACGCCTTTGAAACGCGCCGGGCCGCCCAAAAACTGCCGGAACAAATCCGCCTTGCGTTGCAATACAACTTGGCCGGCGAAGCGCTCAAACTCCTCACATCGCGCGACATGGATCCATCACGCGATTTCGGTCAAGAAGCCATTAGCTATTTGCTCACCCGCGTCGCACTGCAAATGGCGGTGGGTCGCCTCGCCGATGCCGCCCGAGATCTCGAACAACTCGCCGCCGATTCCGCCACGCAACAGCAACTGGCGGTGCCACAAATCCGCGATACGTTCCGCGCTTTGCTCTATCAGCGGTTCTTGCTGGAAGGAAACTACCCCGACGCCGGGAAAATGCTCGAAGAAATGGATGGCCCGGTGATCCGCGAAGATCGCAATCGCGAAGTGCGTGCGAAGTTCAATTCCAAGCCGTTCCTCGCGATCAAGCCATCGGTGGAAGACTGGGCCAAGGTTTCCTTGTTCGCGGCGATCGCCTCGCCGACCACGTTCGATCTGGTGGCCCGCTCTTTCGCGCCGCTGGTGGCAGCCAACGAGTTCCTGGCGTTGCAAGCCGATCTCAAACGCTTCCGCGATCTCCAGACCGCATTCTTCTTCCGTCGCGGGTTACTGTACCTCTTTGAAGGCGACATCCCGGAAGCCGAACGGCGCTTCCTCCTGACACGATTGCCTGCGGTCCCGGATTGGGGCTTACCGGACTATCGCCATTCCGGGGCCGAGCAATATCTGGCGTTCATCGCGCTGGCTCGCGAACGTGTAACAAAGAAATAATTCCGCTGGCCGGGCGTTCACTTCGGGCTTTGTTTACATAAACGAAATCTGAAGCCGTCAACTGAATAAATTGCGAGTGGCAGCACGACGGAGTGTCGTTCCTCGTCATTAGAGGAACAGAGCCACGAGGCCAAAGGGTGGTGCGGATTGATTCATTCAGAACCGGCACCCCCCTTCGTGAAATAATCTCCCAAACTGAAACCATCAGTTGAAGGCGAAAGTTTCGCGCCTGCAATGAATCTTTCCACGCAAGTACGACTGGGGCATCACGAAGGTTGAGTGTTTTGCAGTAATCGCAGCGGCAACTGTTCCCTCGATTGCGGGATCCTGTGCGGAGTGAAGAGTTCCGCTCTCAGTCGTCGGTAACGCATCGCACTCCGCACCTGAAGTTTTTTACCTAACCCAACATTTTCGCGCACCACCAATGTGGTGCCAATCACCGGAGAACGCCCGTGCCACTGATGCAAGCAATGTTTCAACCGCCGATGTCGATCGAAGCGATCAAAGCGGACACGGACGAAAGGGAATTCCGGCTCAGAGCCAAGAGTGGGAACTTTTTGGCCAACCTCTTTGGGATGGGAAGTAAATCGACAATCACCATGGATCACATGGGCTTTCGGATTAACAAGTCGACATTCGGGTCCGATGAAACCACGTACATTCCGCGTTCACATATCGCTTCGACCGTTCACGTCGTCGCCAAGCCGATGGAATATTTGATCCTCGGTTTGCTGTTGCTCATTGTGTTGGTCGGAATCATCTTTCTCCTGATGTTTCTGTTTAGCAGTCGTCGGGTGATCGTGGGTGTGATTTCGACGGGCGGAACGGTGGAAGCGCTGAAGTTGAAAGTCTCGCCGAAGCAGATCGAGCAGATCAAGGAAGGGATGGCGATCATGGAAGCCATCGTTCAAGAAGGCGTGAAGTCATCGAATTCCAGCCCCGCTCCGCAGCGCCCCACCGAGGAACCACGCCGCCCGCAAGCTACCGCATCCTCTTCCTCTTCCGCTTCCGCCCTCACATTTGCGGAACCTACCGGTACGTTACAGGTGAATTGCCCCGGTTGCGGCACGCGTCTGAACGTGCCGGTCGCAATGGCCGGGCGGAAAGTGCGTTGTTCATCGTGCCGCGAGATCATTCAGGTTCCGTCCTGAGTCGCGTTCGGATTCAACCTTCCCAAGGCACCTCCGCACTCATCGAGGTCTTTCGCATGGCCGACACTTGGACCGTTGCGGGGGTGCAGATGGATTGCACTCTGGCCGATAAACCCGCCAATCTGGCTGCGATTGTTCGCAAGTTAAACGACGCGGCCGATCGCGGTGCGAAGTTGATCGTCTTTCCCGAGTGCGTTCTGACCGGCTACGGCTACGAGAACCGCGACCACCTTCGCACCGTGGCCGAACCACTTCCCGGACCCAGCACCGATGCGATTGCGAAGGAATGCGCTCGCCGCAACGTGTGGGCCGTCTTCGGGCTGGTCGAAGCCGCTTCGGATGGCAAGCTGTTTAACTCGTGCGCTCTGGTCGGGCCAAATGGATTTGTCGCGGGATATCGGAAACTCCACTTGCCCTGCTTGGGTGCGGATCGCTTCACCGATCCGGGCGACCAACCACTCGCCGTGTATGATCTGGGCGGGCTGAAGTTGGGTCTGAACATCTGCTTCGATGGCAGCTTCCCGGAAACCTCCCGCATTCTCACGCTGCTGGGTGCGGATCTGATCGTGTTGCCCACCAACTGGGCCACGAACGCCCGCAAAATGGCAGAGCTTGTGTCGGCGGCACGCAGTTGGGAAAACCACATCTATTACCTGGCTGTTAATCGCATCGGCGACGAAACCGGTTTCCATTACATCGGCCTCAGTTCCGCCGCGGACTACCTCGGAAACGTGCTCCACTGGGCGAAGGAAGATGTCGAAGAGATCTTCCTCATCGAAGTTAACCCGGCCGCGGCTCGCCAGAAACGCACGGTTCACTGCCACGGGGTGTATGAGATTGACCGCGTGAACTGGCGGCGACCGGAGATGTATGGCCCACTGGTGGAGAATCCCGGTGGCTTCCGCGGACATTTCAAAAGCTAGCGAGCGGGCCGGTTGTGCGTGCTCGAACGATGGAGCGCGAATATGCCGCCGGAACACGCAACGACCTGCTTCACCATGCGGAGAATCGCGTTGACCGGCTGTAACCAACGGGGCACTCTTGCGTACACCCTATTGGAGTCGCAGCATGAAGCGGTACTTGATCGCGGCGATGGTTTCCGTGGCACTATCGGCCAGTGCGGATGCCCAGTTTATGGAGGTTGGGCCGCCGCCTCTGATGCCCTCGCTCAATCCTCCGCCCGTTCCCGGCCCCACGCCCGCACCCGGCCCGCCCATTGCAACGCAGGGTGGCGGCTTCTACAAGAGTGGCGGCGTATTCGTCGGTGCGAATGGCGTCTACCCATACGATACGGGCCTGTACCTGCTGGGCGGCACCGATGGTTTCGCCCGCTCGACCGGTACATTCCGGATGGTGCCCGCTGTGGGCGGTCTGGCCGATCCCGGTGCCGGGTTCGGGATTCAGGATTACGGTAACGGCGATTGTGCCTTCGGCGGCCATGGCGGCCAAAAGGGCTGTGGCTTGGGCTGTCGCTTGCATTCGCACAAGCGGTAAAACCACTGCGGCCGTTGCATTCACCGCGTTAGCAGTTCCAGCGAACAGCCGCCCATTTCGATCCTGCGGCTGTGTAAGCATTGGTACTCGATGGGCACCGCCTCGTCTGTGACAGCCCGTTGTCGTGGTCGTGAGATGAGAGGCCAGCGAAAGAACCATCCCGGTGCGACCAGGTGTGTCAAGGAGGACAACCTGTGGTGGACGAGTGCAAGTGGATTGTCCTTCAAGGTGTGTCAGGACAGGTGTTCAGCCCGCCCCGGTATCTTCGTTTTTATGGTTCTCCGCGACTCTTGGGGACATGAGAGTGTTTTTTGTCGGTTTGGTCGATAGGCAACGGGTATTCTCAGCGAGTTGCCGGCCGCGTTTCCTCAACAGTTCAGGAGACTCGCCATGAACGGCGAGAGCGTTTC
>JBGSLF010000003.1:0-10132 GCA_041740855.1 Gemmata sp. | reverse complement strand
GACATGAGGGAAGGTCGCTCGGAGTCGCCCGCGATGGGAGGCACCGACATGGACCTCTGGGTGGAGCGGGAACTGGAGGGGTGCGAGTTCCCAGACCAGCGGCTGAAGGGTCGGCTCGGGAAACTGCTCGCCGACCTGGGCCAACGGATCGGCGGAACGATCCCGGCCGCGTGTCAGGACTGGGCCGCGACCAAGGCGGCGTACCGGTTCTTCAGCAACCCTCGGGTGGACGAAGGCATCATCTTGGCGGGTCACCTCGCCGCGACCACGGCCCGGTTCGTGACCACCACCGGGACGGTGCTGGTGCTGCACGACACCACCGAGTTCAGCTTCTCTCGGGACACACCCGACGGAGTCGGGCAACTCTCGTTCGTCAAGGGCCGGCACGTCACCCACACCGTCTGCGGGTTGCTCATGCACTCCAGCCTGGCGCTCACGACCGCTGGCGTCCCGCTGGGATTGGCCGCGGTCAAGTTCTGGACCCGCAAGAAGTTCAAGGGGACCAATGCCCTCAAGCGGACCATCAATCCCACTCGCGTCCCAATCGAGGAGAAGGAGAGCGTCCGCTGGCTCGAGAACCTGACGCAAGCCACGCGACAGTTGGGTGACCCCTCCCGGTGTGTCCATGTCGGCGATCGGGAGGCTGACATCTACGAGCTGTTCTGCGCGGCCCACGATGCGGGGACGCACTTCTTGGTCCGCACATGCGTGGACCGGCTTGCCGGCCGGGGGAAGACGACGGTGGCGAAGGCTATGGCCCGCGAGCCGATCCGAGGAAGCCACGAGGTGGAGGTCAGGGACGACCGAGGGCAGGTCTCGAAAGCCAAGGTTTACCTGCGGTTCTGCCGGATGACGGTCCACCCGCCGGTCGGCAAGCGGAAGCGTTACCCGGCGTTGTCGCTGACCGTGATCCACGCTCACGAGCGAGGAATACCAGTGGGTCGGGAGCCGATCCGGTGGAGACTACTCACCGACCTGCCGGTGGAAGACCTCGCCTCAGCGGTCGAGAAGCTCGATTGGTATGCGTCGCGCTGGAAACTGGAGACCTATCACAAAGTGCTGAAGTCCGGGTGCCAAGCCGAGCAGGCAAAGCTCCGCACTGCCGAGCGGCTGACCAACTTGCTGGCCGTCCTGTGTGTCGTCGGCTGGCGGGTATTCTGGCTGACGATGGTGACCCGCGCGACCCCCGACGACCCGCCCGAGACGGCGCTGACAGCGGCCGAGATCGAGGTTCTGGACCGGATGCTCACGAACTCGGCCCCGACGCCCGACACGCCGACACCGAAGCGGACGGTCTCCCACTACCTGGTGGCGATCGCGGAACTGGGCGGCTACCTGGCGCGCGAGAATGACCCGCCGCCTGGCAACATGGTGGTCTGGCGCGGGCTTACCCGACTCGCCGACATCCTCCACGGCTTCGAGTTGAGGAGCAAAGTTGTGGGTAATTGAAAGATTCACCGAACGCTTACGATAAATCTTAAAAGCAAATGATTGGCGAGCCACGTCAGTGATGACGCGGGTTGTGCCAGAACCCGTGTGTTCACACACACGGCTCGCCAGGATCCCAAAATCGACAGTCGCACCCGTGGGCGTACGCAGATGCTTCCGGCTCCGAGCAGGAGCTTGGTGGCGGGAACATTTGCGAAAATAACGCGTTTCAAGCCGCTTTTCGCACGGATTGCGATAGATACATCCCAACAACTTCCACCACGCGGCGTTGTTGCGCCTCCGTGATCTCCGGGAACATCGGCAACGCCAGCACAGTGGCCGCGGCGGCTTCGCTTGTGGGGAAGTCGCCAGTGCGATAGCCCAGATTGCGGAAGCATTCCTGCTCATGCAAACTGAGCGGATAATACACTTCCACGCCCACGGCGTTCTCTTTCATGTGCTTCACGAGTGGGTCGCGGTGAATGCCCGGCACGCGAATGACATACTGGTTGAAGGTATGTCGGCGATTGGGCTTCACAACGGGGCGTTGCATGAAGCCTTGCAGCTCCGCTTTCTCGATGATGCGATCGTAGCGCTGTGCGGCTTGCTCGCGGCCGTTGAGCCACTCGGCAACGTGCGGGAGTTGCACGCGCAGTGCAGCGGCGTGAATCGCATCGAGCCGCATGTTGTAGCCCACATACTTGTGGTAATACTTCACTTCCGACCCGTGAACCCGCAATGCACGCAGCTTCCGATCGATCTCCGGATCGTTGGTCGTAACCAGACCGGCGTCGCCGAACGCGCCAAGGTTCTTGGTCGGGTAGAAGCTCATGGCCGCCACGGCTCCGAGCGTGCCACAACGCCGCCCTTGGAACTCGCTGCCGAACGATTGCGCCGCGTCTTCCACCACATAAAGTTGATGTTTCTCGGCCACTTCCCAGATTGCGTCCATATCGCAACACTGGCCAAACAAGTGAACCGGCATGATGGCCTTGGTACGGCGCGTGACCTTGGCGTCGATCTGTGCGGGATCGATATCGAACGTGAGCGGATCGATATCCACGAAAACCGGCGTGGCTCCCACGCGACGCACGGCCCCCGCCGTGGCAAAGAATGTGAAGGGCGGAATAATCACTTCATCGCCCGCGCCGATGCCCAGCGCCGCCAAAGCGAGCACGAGCGCATCGGTGCCAGATGAACACCCCACGGCGAATTCCGCCCCGCAAAACTCCGCGGCTTCCTTCTCGAAGGCGGTCACTTCTGGCCCGAGAATCGCTTGCCCGGAAGCGAGCACACGCAGCACGGCGGCCTCGATTTGGGGCCGCAATGCGCGGTAGCGGGCGTGGATGTCGCATAACGGAACGGGCGTAGGGCTGCTCAAGTGTGGCCTCCTGGCCAGAACACGGCCTGCGGGTTCCTTCCCGGGCCGGGGGTTGACGAACGTGAGACATCCCTACGTTAGCGGGGAATGTGTGTCAAGGCGGACCCGGTGTTCTGGGGAAGGCGATAACGCCCTTCACGCACGGGTTTCGCGTTGTCCCGTCGTTCCGGTCGAGCGTGTGCTAAAGTTTCTAACCCGCACCGACCGGAGTACATACGAACATGATCTTGGCGAACGCACCGGAGAGCCGCGTCGTGGATAAACCAGACGAAACGCCCAATCACCCCATGGGAACGCCAGACGAACTTACCGCGCTGGCCCAGCGTTTCGAGGCCAACCCCGCACTGCGGGTTGAGATTCTCGAAAAGCTTCTTGGCGTGCCCGCGTGTCGGCAAATCGGCATTTACCCCATTCCGCCGGGGTTCAAGCTGTCGGTGGTCATTCCCGTGTTCAACGAAGAACGCTGGCTGGCCGAACTCGTGCGTCGCGTTCAGGCCGTGCCGATTCCCAAAGAACTGATTCTCGTTAACGACTTTTCGACCGATGGCACGCCCGCCATTCTCGCTCAACTCGAACAACAGCACGATAACGTGCGGGTTTTCCATCAACCCAAGAACATGGGGAAGGGCGCGGCCCTGCGTGAGGGGTTCAAGCACTGCACGGGCGATCTTGTGATTGTGCAAGACGCCGACTGGGAATACGATCCATCGGAATATCCCAAACTGATCCAGCCGATTCTGGATGGCCGGGCCGATGTGGTTGTCGGGTCTCGCTTTATCGGCGAGAGTCACCGCGTGCTCTATTACTGGCACTCCGTGGCCAATAAGGGCCTCACCATGCTCTCCAACTGGTTCACCAATCTGAACCTGACGGACATGGAGACGTGCTACAAAGTCTTCAAGCGTGAAATTATCCAGAACATGAAGTTGCGATCCAACCGCTTCGGATTCGAGCCGGAAGTGACGGCCAAGATCGCCCGCCGGCGGAAAGGGCAACCGCGACACCGGATTTACGAAGTGCCGATCAGCTACTCGGGCCGCACTTACGAAGAAGGAAAGAAGATCGGCCTCAAAGATGCGTTCCAGGCGCTGTACTGCATCGTGCGATACTGGGCCGCAGACTGAAGCATCGATTGATGCCGATTCTGTGACCGTTCGTGGTGAGGTAGCATGAGGTTTGCTGTCAGTTTTCGGGTCGCGTGAGCATGCGACCCTCAAACACGATCGGGAAGTGGTTCAACGCTGCCATCCACCCACGATCAGCATCGTCCACTTCTTCGATGCCTCGTGATTTGTGGGTCTCAGGTGGCCGTCACGGTGCGGGGCTGTCGCGAAGGCCTTTGGGAACCGGGTTTTCCTTCCAACGGTTTTCCAACTCGTCGCGGCATTTCTTGACGTGGATGAGGTAGTTTGGCTCACCGCGGTGGGCAACACCAGCCCGAAGCCATGCGTCCATTGCAATCACGTCCCGTACACCACCAACCTTGGCGAGTGCAGTAGCTGCCTGGTGGGCAATGCTCTTATCCTCGTCGGAGAGCAGGGCGATGAGGATGGACCCTTCCCCCGGGGTGCCGATGATTTTCATCAACCCGACAGCTGGCTCGCGGATAATCCTGTCCTTGTGCGACAGGTACGGCACCACGAGGCGTCGGAATTGCACTATGGGTGCCTTGACAAAGTTCAGGGCACTCAGAACACCGGCAATCTCACCAATCTCACTTTTCGGATCGGTGAGAATCGTTTCATACGCCGGAAATGCTGCCGCCCCATACTCCATCAACACGGCGAAACAGAGCATCTCCCCCGAATTGGCCAGAAGCCGCACGTATTCTGTTGTCGGCGCTTTCTCAACCTTCGGCGTTGGCGGGTCACCGGTTATCAGAATGATCTGGGTCAGTGAAAGCAATAGCACTACCATGTTTGACTCCTGTGCCAAGCCAGCGATCCTTCGCTACCTCGCCTCAGACCTCGTACCAGACCCCACGTGCCGAATTCTCGGCAGACAAACCCCCAACACGATACGTCGAGTTCCTTCACAAGCCCGAAGACCGAGGGTGGTATGGTAACCTGGATGCCTGGACCGGTGAACTCCACTCCTACTACCTGTGGGTGCTAGATCTCAAGTCGTGGTAGGGCATCGGCAGACTCAGTCGAACTCAAGCTGCTGGAGTCTGGTTTGGTGTGTAAGTGAGTCGGCATGTCGTTGCACGGCACCTGGGCACCGCACCGATTACCAACGCGTGCTCTCACGCAAGCTTGGTCCGGGTTGGTACTCGCTGCGCCTTGATTCGGCTGAGACGAGGGTCGAGTGCGGGGCCATCCTCCAACTTGGTCGGGTGACACACGCCGAACGCTCTGATATGCTTCAAACTGACACTGTTGCCCGTCCGGAGAGCCGCATGACCATGCGATTGGTGTATCTCAACCCGCCTTAACTTAGCGGGCTTTTTTTAGAGAAATGTCATGGATTCTTGCCTGACCGCCTTTCGGTTGTCGCGTCGTTATCGACAGACCTTTTTGATCATAATCGTAAATCACATCCGCGACTTCTGGGCCTTTCCCCAGAATGCGGCGGAAGGGGAGCTCAGTGACATCATCCGGCTTCCCGAGTTTCTTCTCGATGGCCGCCACATCGTCGTCGAATGAGAGGACTTCGGGCAATTCTCCGGCATAGCGATTGTGGCCATCAGCACCTTCGTTGTAGAGAAAAATCGCCCGTAATTTACCATCAAAAAAACTCATATCGATCCCCTTTGATTTCCATATGAGGAAGAAATGATCATCTTCACGATCTGTTTCAGGGACGCCACTCCACAAGAAGTAATCAATGACAGGGGTCTCGCCGAGTTGCTTGCCGATCGCTCGAACTTCCTTCCCGAGGTGGCTCTTGTTCATTGCCTGCCTCAGCGCGGCCACCGTCGGGCGCGGCGTTTCTTTCTCTTTCGGTACCGGAGCCGTGCCGGCAGCGGAACAGACAATGAGTCCAAGCAAGCCAGCGAAAGAGGTTGCGATGCGGAACATTGTCTCTCTCCTTTCAATCGCAGCATATTCTTATTTGATCGTACTCAAGACGCACGGCAATATCTTATTCCTTCTTAAGCTTTTCCTGCAATTGCTCGACCTGATAACGGAGCCATTAAGGTTGGGCCATTTCTTTGGGACGGATAACACACACCGGACACTCTGGTATACTTCAAACCGACATTGTTGCCCTTCTGGAGCGCCGAGTCTGGAGAGCCGCATGACCACGCGATTCCTCGCACTACCGATCGCCTTCATCTTGTTAACTGCGGGCTGCGCTGCGCCTGAACCCCAATCGCCGCCCATCGAGGTGAAACCGGGGTTGCCCGCCGCGCCGATGCCGCGGGCGGTCGAGGACACCCGGGTCTACCGGGACTACTTTGAACGCGGTTCCTACCCAGCGGACTGGGAGGAGGCATGGAAGACCCTCGGGGTGGAGTGGACGGTCAAAGTGGGGGTTCGGCGTCTGGTATCGACCGGGCGGGACGTAATCGACTTCGAGTGGAGCATGAAGTATACCGGCCCCCGGCCGCCGCTCATCATCCGCAAACCGTCCCTGACCGATAGCCTCCCGTGGGAGACGGAAGTCCATGTCTACGCCTTTCCGCCCGGTAAGGAGGGGGGACGGCGGGTGATCTTCGCCCCCCCGAGGGATGAAGGACTCCTCTCCCGAGTGCTGTTCAACGGCGCCCCGGCGGACTGGTGGGTGGTGGTGAAGGAGGGGGAGACGGAGACCGGGCGCGAGACCCTCGCTGTGGCCGACGTGAAGGAGCGGCTACGCACCCTGTACCCGGCCGAGTTCCCGGCGGACAAGCCCCCAAAGCTGTATGTCGAATTCTTCCACAAGCCCGAGGATCGGGGTCGGCGTGGCAAACTCGATGCCTGGACCGGTGAACTCAGTTCTAACATTCGGCGGGTGCCGGATCTCAAGTCGTGGTAGGGCATCGGCAGACTCAGTCGAACTCAAGCCGCCGGAGTGTGGTTTGGTATGGAAGTGAGTCGGCATGCCGTTGCATGGCACCCTGGTTCGCTTGTGAAGATATGGCCGGTTTCGCCAGGCTGTGAAACCGATCGCGGCTGCAGTTGGTAAAATCACTGCGCCACGTCTTCACGAGGAACACAGGATGTCTCGCACGATTCTCGCCATCATGGCCCTGGCACTGGCTCCCGTTGCCGTCGCGGCCGACACTAAACCCGAAACCGTGATTGGCACCAAAGCCCCCGCTGTCACACTTCCATCGCTCGATGGCACCGCAACAGCATTCGATGCCGTGAAGGGGAAAGCCGCCACGGTTGTGGTGTTCGTCTCTTTCGAGTGCCCCGTTTCGAATTCCTACGTTGCCGGTTTGAACGAACTCGCCAAGACGCACGCTGCCAAGGGTGTGGCCGTGGTGTTCATTGCACCTACCGACGACACGCGCGAAGCGGTCGCCAAGTCTGCCGCGGGCTTCAAGCTCACGGTGCCGGTGCTGCACGACGCCAAACGCGAGTTCGCCGCCGCATTGCAGGCGAAAGTGACTCCGGAAGTGTTCGTTCTGGATGGCGGTAATGTGGTGCGTTATCGCGGGCGAATCGATGATGGCTATTCCGCCCGCTTGAAGCGAAACCCGACGATCACTTCGCACGATATGGCGGATGCACTCGCGGCGGTGTTGGCGGGCAAGCCGGTGGCGAATGCCGAGACGAAGGCGATTGGCTGCGAGATCACCTATTCCGAGATCGCGCCGCAAACCGCCGGCCCGATCACCTTTCACCGAGATGTCGCCCCGATCTTGAACGCGCACTGTGTGGTGTGCCATCGCGAGGGCGAACTGGGACCGTTCCCGCTTTCCACATTCAAGCAAGCTCGCCGTTGGGCCACGGATATTAAAGAGTTCACCGGCAACAAGCAGATGCCGCCGTGGTCCGCGACCGGTGGCGTGACGATGAAGGGCGAGCGGAAATTAACGGCGAAGGAAATCGCCACGCTCGCCGCCTGGGCCGACGCGAACACGCCCGAAGGCGACATCAAGGACGCACCCAAGCCGCCAGACTTCGGCACCGATGGTTGGCGGCATGGCAAGCCGGATCTCATTCTCTCGGCGGATAACGATTTCCGCATTGCGGGTCATGGCAACGACATGTTCCGCGTGTTCGTCGCTCCAACTGGCTTAACCGAAGATCGCTGGATCGTGGGTTACGATGTGAAGCCGGGCAATCCGCGTGTCGTGCATCACACTCTCCATTACTTCGACACCACCGGTCAGGCGCGCGACCTGGAACGCAAGCAACAGGAGCAAGAACGCGGGAAGCTCTTGCTCGACGGCGGACCGGGCTACACCGTTGGCATGGGTGTGGGGTTTGTGCCACCTGCGAACAAAGCGGGGGAAAGCCCCAAGTTCGGCGGAATCGGCGGATGGGCACCCGGGCAGATGCCGCAGTTCGTGCCGCAGGGCGCGGGCTGGCAGTTGCCCAAAGGCGCGGACTTCCTCATCCAGACGCATTACCATCGCAACGGGCAGTTCGCCACCGATCGCACCCGCGTGGGGCTTTACTTCGCCAAAGGCCCCATCGAACAGCCGTGGCAAACACTAATCATCAATGGCCTGAAAGCCTGGGACAAGATTCCCGCTGGCGCAGCATCTCACCCCGCTCGCGGCGCGATTTACCTTCACGCCGATGCCGTGTTGCACAACGTGCTGCCGCACATGCATCTGCTTGGCAAGTCCGTCAAGATTCTGATGACACCGCCGGGAGGCAAGGAAACCGTTCTGCTGGATATTCCTGCGTGGGATTATCGCTGGCAAGAAACGTACTGGTTCAAGGAACCGATCGCGGTGCGAGCCGGAACGAAGCTCGAAGTGCGGGCGACCTTCGATAACTCCGCGACCAACTCGAACAACCCCACACAACCGCCGCGCGATGTGGGCTATGGCGAAGAAACCACGGATGAGATGCTCTTCGTTTTCTTCGGGGCGACGAGCGGTGCGAAGCCTTCCAAGCCCATCAAGACCTACGCCTTCCCGCCACCCGGAAACGACGACCCGCCCATCGTCGGCGAATTAACACCCTTGCTGAAACAACTTACCGGCACCTGGGACACGAACACGGAACTGAAGGTGGCGGGGCGGCCGATCAACCTGAAGGGGCAATCGGTTGTGACCACGGCGTATGGCGGCACATTCCTGCACATGCTCGGCACGAACGCGGCCGATGATCGCGGTGTGATTGAACTCATCACCTTCGACCCGGCATTGAAACGCTATCGCCTTTGGCTCTACGATTCCGCTGGAGTGGAAGTCGAATGGCTGGGCGATTACGACGCCAAGACCCGCACGCTGGCCTGGAAATCCGATATGGGCGATGGTGTAAAGCTGGCGATGAACTGGAAGTTCACCACCGATGTGGGCTATCTCTGGGATCTCACCGCGACTTCATCCGAAGGCAAAACGGTTTTCGAGATGAAGGGCGACCACAACACCAAACGCAAGTAACATCAGAGGCGAGTCGGTCATGACGCGGGTTGTGGAAGAAACCCGTGTGTACACACACAAGGCGATAAATCCAAAGCCAAAGCCGAGTGATCCGCAGATTACGCAGATGGACGCAGATTTCAAAACGAAGAGCAGAAGACACGCATGGTCTCTGTTATTTGTCTTCTGATTTCAAATCTGTGTAATCTGCGTAATCTGCGGATAACGCTTAATGGCAAGTGATTGGCGAGCCGCGTCAGTGATGACGCGGGTTGTGTAAGAAACCCGTGTGTTCACACACACGGCTCGCCAAGATGCCAATATCGACAGCCGCACCCTGCAAGGGCAATGCCGAAAACCTTGCAAGCTAACACCAAGTTCGGCGAGAGAAACGGCACGACTCTCTCGCTGGACATCTTGTTTCTGCTGAGAACGCATTGCAACCGCAAGGAGTGTCCTAGTTCAAATCTAATCGTAGCGTCGTTTCTGAAGCATTTGCTTGCGATCCTGCGGAAAGCAATCTAGAAACTCCTCCATGAATGGCACCACTTCTTCCCCGTGACCAAGCCTGTTTTGGGTCGTGTGCGCCCGCTCAACGACATCATCCAGCACCGTCCTCAGGTAGGCAATAATCTGCAAAATGTGCCGTGTCGCATATCGTCCGGCAAGTTGTTCGACACCTGCGCCAAGGATGCTGTCGAAAATGTCCATCTCATTCACGGACCGGTTGATTGTGTCTTTTTTCTCGGTCGGTGATGAAGCATGGTCTTAACCCGTTGCCTCACGGTCTGGAAGTAGCAGAGGCTGTTCCGGATCGAGGTCTTCAGGTCGGCCAGGGTGTCGAAAAGTCG
>JBGSLF010000002.1:0-56813 GCA_041740855.1 Gemmata sp. | reverse complement strand
CGACTTTTCGACACCCTGGCCGACCTGAAGACCTCGATCCGGAACAGCCTCTGCTACTTCCAGACCGTGAGGCAACGGGTTAAGACCATGCTTCATCACCGACCGAGAAAAAAGACACAATCAACCGGTCCGTGAATGAGGCGCGACGATGGACAGGCCGATGCGGTGGAAGCTGGAGTTCCCGCAGGTCTACGTGACCATCCCTGAAGTGGGTCGCCAACTCCGGCAATCGGGCGTGCCGGTTCGTCGAGGCCGCATCCAATTCATTGGCGTATGGCCTGAACCGGGACCCGAAACCTGTGACACGATGATTCCAATCACGGCCGAAGACGGAACGATTTGGGACGGCTTCTATCTTGGGTACAAACTCACGGCGGACGTGCATCCCTAACTGTACGGGCGGACCCAGTTGCTGGAGAGTGACCTTCAGAACCTCTGCTTGCGTTACACCGATGACTGGTTGGAGGCTGAGGATCGTAGGGCGTTTCCCATTGAATCGCTAATCGAGCAACTTCGCCTGCCAGCGAACCGCGTCTCGGATAAGTTCTCGTGTGTCATCCCTGGCGGCGAGTGCCTCACGTTCTCGATCACGCTGCGGGCACTCATTTTCCGTCCGGGGCTCGCGCACCGCTCCTCGTCCGAATCGATGACCCAGTGATCCGCAACGATGTCGTGCTGGTCCTGGGAGTAGTCGGAAACGAGCCGACCCTTGTTCTGTTCGTTCGCCCACTTTGTCAGCGCCGACCAGTTGCGTTGGTGAGTCTCGGCGTCCAGATCCTCCGGCTTGATCCCACGTTTCTCGACCGCTCGCCCGAGCGCGTCCCACAGCGCTGCCCAGTAACTGTTGCCCCCTTCATCGTCAGCTGCGATCCCGAAAACGGCGAAAACCTGCAGGGCGAGTTTCGCCAACCCCGAAGGGATCTATCCGCGCGAGGTGGATCCGATGTCCCAGCCGACTTGGTCGATGTGCGTCGTGACCGCGACTCGGAAATCGTCCGCAGCCAATTTGGGAGTTGCAAAGTGGTGATGACGCGCCCCCTCCGCCGCGGCGCGTTGCAGAACCAGCGGGTCAATCGCCAGTCGTACACGCTTTCCGGCGTTCTTCGGGTTAAAGCAGTAGGGGCCGACGCACTCGTTCCAGTCGCTGTAGCTGAGAAGCGTCTTGGTTTTGGGCAATGGGGGCATGGCCTCGGGTGGGATCAGTTAAAGTGGGATACTCCTGATGCTCTGAACTGGCACAGATCCGTTGAGCCTTACAACCAGAAAATACGTCGCCCCGAAGATCACGGCTTGGGGCTGCCTGCCCCAATCGGTGGCTCGATTGGTCTAGCATAACTTATTCGGCGGATAGGACCGCACTTTCAACCCACAAGCAGACAAATTTTCCTTCTCTCGATGGGACAGGCACCCGGCATACCCGACACGCGCGACCGTGCGGTGGGTTCGTGCAACCTCAACGACCGCAGTACCACGCCGACAGAACCCTTTACCTCACCCGTTCGCGCAGGACGTTCTGCTTCGAGTTGTTCTTACCCTTCGTCGGCGTGGGCGTCGTGTACTGGGTTGTACTGGATCTGTACTGGATTTCGGTGTTCGGTACTGCGAAGAACTGCTACGAATTGCGCGGAAATGCTCGCCTTGCCCAGACACTCCGACCGCGTTAAAGTACTTCCATTCCAAGGCGATTCAGGTAGATCGGCACGACGGGTTGGGTTGCTTCGGGACCAAGAGGTCGCAGGTTCGAATCCTGTCAGCCCAATTGCAATGTGAATCCAACGTGACTGCAATGCGAGTGCAATGCGGGGCTATTCTCCCCCATTGCCGCCTTCACATGCAGCCAGTATGTCGCAACCAACGGAATGCCGTGCGAGTTTCTTCAACCGTTCGACGCCAATAGGCTCTTCTGCCTGCAACGGAACCACCGCCCAACGCTTGGCATGGAGTGTCGTTACCGCTTCAATCTGGGCAAGTTCATTTGACGCGCGTTGGCGCATCAGAGCCGACGTTGGATTTGCCATCGCCAAACTGTTGTTAATGATCCAGGCCCACGGCTCGATGTTGGCACGGCGCAAGTCGCTTTGCAGACCGGCAGCCTCAAGCACCGGTGTGTTTTCAGCCAAAGTAACAATTAGGACTTTGGTTTGCTTGGCATCCTGCAACTGCATCATTGGGGTGGTGAAATGTATGCCGCTTGAACCCAATTGTCGTGCTGTTTCGCGGTGATAAGCCCCAGTCGCATCGAGCAATAGCAAGGTATGACCGGTCGGAGCCGTATCCATCACAACAAACTTCTTTCCTGCCTCGCGGATGATCCGCGAAAAGGCTTGGAATACTGCAATTTCTTCGGTGCAGGGTGAGCGTAAATCTTCTTCCAAGAGAGCTTTGCCCTGTGCATCCAAGCCCTTTCCTTTGGTGTCCATGACATGCTGGCGGTATCGTTCGGTCTCGACGTGTGGCTCAATTCGGCTCACTGTCAGGTGATCAAGGGAGCCTTCCAGCGTTTCGGCGAGATGTGCGGCGGGATCGGAAGTGGTGAGATGGACCGGATATCCACGGCTGGCCAACTCGACCGCTACAGCGGCGGCAATCGTTGTTTTGCCGACACCGCCTTTGCCCATCAACATGATCAAGCCGTGCCCATCGCCCACAAGGCTATCAACCAACGTGGCGAGATCGGGAGCTTGCAGCTTTGGCAACGTGGCAACGGCCTCCTGAGACACAACTCCTCCCTCAATCAGAAGATGGCGGAGGGCAGGCAGCCCGACAAGATTGAATGACTTAAGCGAGACATGATCGATCGGCAAAGTTCGTAGCGCATCAGGCATAGCGGCTAGCGCGGCCTGTTCCCGTCGCCATACGGCCAAAGCCAACGGATCTTCTTTGGTATCGGCTGCGGCCAGAACCCCGTTCACCACCAGATACTGCCGTCTGAAACCAATCGCGGACAATTCATCGTGGGTACGATTGGCTTCGCGTAGTGAAGTGGCTTGCGCGCGGGTCACAAGCATCAATCGCGTCTGGTTAGGATCAGATAGGGCATCCACCGCAGATTTGTATTTTTCTCGTTGTTTTTCCAATCCGGCGAGCGGGCCGAGGCAGGACGCATCGCCTTTGCCTTCATCCAGAAAACCGCTCCATGCACCCGGTAATTGCAACAGCCGAATGGTGTGCCCCGTTGGTGCCGTGTCGAAGATGACGTGGTCGTAGTCTCTGAGTATTGCCGCATCGGTCAGCAGTGCTGTGAATTCATCGAAGGCAGCGATCTCCGTCGTGCAAGCACCTGAGAGTTGTTCTTCGATGCCCTTGACCACGTTATCTGGCAGAACTCCACGAACTGGCCCGACAATCTTGTCGCGGTAGATCTGCGCGGCAGCTTGTGGGTCGATTTCCAAGCCGGACAATCTCGGCACCGACTCGAACGGTGTGATCTTGTTGCCGATGGCAATTCCGAATACTTGTCCAACATTCGAGGCGGGATCAGTGCTGACCAGCAGCACTCTTTTCCCTGCATCAGCAAGTTGAACGGCCGTGGCGCATGCCAGTGAAGTTTTGCCAACGCCACCCTTCCCGGTGAAGAAGAGAAAGTTCGGGAGTTGGTCGAGAAACTTCATCATGTTCGATTACTTCAAGAGAATGGATTTAGCAGCTACGATTGCCACTACAACAACCGCCGCCTTGTTTGGTGTCCGTCGCAGGCAGACTGATCTTCGCCCACTTCGCCAATTCCGTGCGATTCGGATAACGGCCAGCCAAGGCCATTTCGCCATCGACCAAAATCAACGGCAGTGCCTCCGCTCCCGACCGCCCCAGAAATCCGTTGACGACAGGGTTTTCGGCAAAAACCATCGGTTGTTGCGCCAGATTGAAACGCTCAATCTGCCCCCCTTGGCTTTTCAGCCAGTCAACATCGGCGGCAAAAGTGACCTTTTCCTGGTCAACACCCACGCCACAAATGCCGGTGCTGCAACAGAGTGCAGGGTCATAAACTTCAATCTTGGTCATCTCGATCTCCTATGTATCGCTGTTCAGAGTTGGTCTTTTCCGATCGAAGCCAATGCCGCCGCCAATTCGCTCTGCGGCATCGTCTCGACAGGCAGGGCGACAAGTGCTTTGACTCGCCGTTCGAGTTGGGTATAGACGCGGTCAAATACCGCTGCGACTTCTTCGGCAGTGCCTACGGCACGGGTTGAATCGGGCACACCCCAATGAGCTTTGACTGGCCAGCCCGGAAAAAACGGTCAGGACTCCCCAGCAACGGCATCACAGACCGGAATCACAATGTTGATTTGCTGATTGGCAATTTCGTCCCAGGATTTGCTGCGATAACCGTCGGTCAGCAAACCGTGACGGGCCAGTGTTTACAGGCTCATCGGATTGACCTGTCCCGTGGGAAAACTTCCAGCGCTTACCGCTTTGAAGCGTCCGCGTCCCCAATGGTTCAAGAGACCCTCAGCCATGAGGCTACGGCAGGAATTGCCCGTTCAGAGAATCAGCACCGTTTTCATCATCAACTCCTCTCGACCTTCGTTGCACAGAGACGACCGGTTGAACGGTCGGTCCAGTTGAAACGCAGACACTTCATGGACATGCTCCATCAGATGTGGATGAACAGGGAGGCGATTCCGCATTCTCACGGATGCAGCAATTTGCGAGCAGAAACTGGGCCAAGTTTTGCAACTCGTCGATATTGGCAACATAGATCACCTGGCGGCCATTACGCCGGGATGTAACCAACCCGACCCGCACCAAATGCGATAGATGAAAGGACAGTGTGTTGTGTGGTATCGCCAGCCGATCAGCCAAATCGCCAGCAGGCAACCCGGAGCGACCATGCTCGACCAATACTCCCAACGCTGTCAGTCTCGTTTCCTGCGAAAGAGCCGCGAAGGCATCAACTGCTTTTATCTTGTCCACTTTTCCAGACTAATGGACATATCGGCGGTTGTCAAGGTTCGGTTCACTTTCCCAAAGCCATTTTCAGTCCCGATTCGGAGCCGCAAACCATGAACACTTCCGTCCGCAAGCAACCCGCTTAGCATCTCCACAAGGCCCGCAACGATACCGCGGTGAGTGCCTGACGAACGCGACAGCTCTGACGTTTCCGCATGTACACTTCCTCCAAAACCTCCCAATCTGCTGCATTGAGGCCCGTAATTTGCTTGTTTTCCAACCGGTTGGGCCAGTTACGATGATCCGGTGAATACTCCGAGGTGGCCACGAGCTGATTCTTGCGGCGGAACTCAGCGGTCGTGGTTTCTTTTCGCAACGCAGCCAACGCAATCTTCGCCTTGAACTCCGCGGACAACTTTCTCGGCTTCACCATTGGGATACCTCCTCCACTTCAGGTTATCCCAACTCTACCGCGCGCCTAGCTTTCGGGGTGCAGCACAGTTTGGCGAGTGCTTCCACCGCCGCCAATTGCTCAGGTGTGAGTTTGCGTTTCGCCATTGGCTGTCTAGCCTTACACTTGGGCCAAACTGCGGAAGGGCATTTACCACCCGGCCAAGATAGTCCAACACTACACGACGAAACCCAATCCTATACACAGCTCCAATTAAGATCACAGCTGACATAGGTGATAATAACATTACATAATATATATTATCGGACACGATTCCTGCGACGGCGAATCCTGATATTTGGGCTAGATGCATTACAGGTCCGATAACGTTAGTTATGTATAGTTAATTCGCCCATACTGAATGTGGCAACTGAATGACCAGTATGCTAGTTCGTTAACGGGCTTAATTTGCTCTCAATAGGCACGCGCACGAGGTTGTCTTCAGCGATGTTATCAGTTTAGTTGCCTGATTGTCATACCGTCCCCTGCCCTGCGCTATTGCCATTTCAAATTGGTTCAAGGCTTTGTTTGGGCGGCCCTCCGCTCGCATAATGCCGGCCCAGTTGGAGGCGTAAGTATGCTGACTCTTCAGGTACTTGTATCAACACTGTAAGCAAGACTTGCTCTGCTTCCTGCGGCTTGCGAATAGTCATTGCGTTAAAAACCATACCATCGATTATTAACATTTGCAGATCTCGAACTATCTGATTTGTACTCACCGCACCTAACTCTCCATAAACTTGTTGGTATAACGCAGTGCTTTCTGTCCATCGCTGTTCATCTCGGTAAATACCAGGGTCAACGCATCTAATTGTCTTTGAATCCCTGTAGAACCTGTTCGAGGTAATCCGGATTCCAGGCGGCATTGAGCCTCTTGGCCTTGATGCTGCCCTTGCCCTTGTCCTGCTTCAGAAGCGAGGCGGCAACTCGTCGGACCACGCCCAGGTTGGCACCGGCGTTCGTGTCCCGCGTGCGGTTCGCGTCCTCGCGGAAGGACACATCGAGGCACCAGTGTAACCCGTTCTCCACACGCCAATGGCCACGCACGTAACCCGCCAACTCCTTCGCCGAGACACGCAAACTTGTGAGGTAGAAGTGCGCCGAACTGGTGTTCGTGCCGTTCACCGCACGCTCCCGACCGACCATCACCACCGCCCCCACACCCGCCCAACCCTTCGGCAGCCCTTCGGGGTCGCGGATCACCGTTACGTACCGCTCCTCGTGACGGCCGTGCCCGTCCTCCACCGACGAGGCCATCTCGCACAGCCCACTCCGCATCGCCCGCCTTCTCGAAGGCCGCGACAACGGCCCGGTGCAACGTCTGCTGGTTCCCCTTCACCGTCACCAGGTAGTCACCGCCCTGCTCGCGGATCTGCTCGACGATCACCTTCTGGCAGAAGGCCGCGTCGAGCGTCACCAGCGTGCCCCTGAGGTCCAGAACCTTCAGCAACGCGGGCACGGCCACGATCTCGTTGGACCCGTCGGCCACCGCCACTTGGCCCAAGAACAGGTTGTTCTCGGTGGCCCAAGCGTTGACCAGGTGCAAGCACCCGCTGAACGTGTCGCCGGGGGCCGCCCGGCACGCCTTGCCGTCAATCGCGATGGCCCGCAACCCCGTGTCCTCGCACAGGTCGGTCATCCACCGGGCGAAGCACGCCGAGAACTGGTCCCGGTCCAGCGCCGAGAGCACCCGGTTGAACGTGTCGTGGCTGGGGATGCCGTTGGGCAGCGTCAGGAACGTCTTGAGCCAGTCCACGCGGGCGTCGCCGAACCGCTTGATCTCCTCGAAGCTGTCGGCCCCGCAGATGACCGCGCACAGGGTGATGACAAGGATGTCGTCGAGTCGGTGCCACTTGGTCCGATCCACACGCGGGTCGGGCAAATCGGCAAAGTACCGGGCGAAACTTATCTCCGACTTCGACATGGCGGTGCCTCCTGGGCTACCGCCGGTGTATGCTTATCCCGTTACATCGTCAGCAGTTCAAGATGCGTGGACCCTGCGTCATTCCCTGTGATAGCCGGGCAGTATCGCTTGTGAGATGGAGAACGTACGCGGGAGCAATGATGGCGATCAGGCCGAACAAAATGTATTTTGGTGTCTCGATCATTTTGGGTTCACAACCAGTGCATTAGAGGTTTGTACTCGCCGCAACTTCCAGATCATTCCGTCGTACGAATAGTGAAGGAAAGCCGCCCAAAGATTCAAACCTTGCCAGAAGTACAATTCGCCATTTTCTGGTGTGCTCATCCAGATCCCAATACTTCCAATTAAAAGTATGTATATCACCAAGGACAGTAGCCAATATCTTGAAATTCGTTGAAATAGAGATGCGCTGCCAACCGTATTTCGTCTGTGGGCGTAATGTGTAACGACCGCCAAGTATTCAACGGCGTGAAACATTGAGCCCGCGGCGGCGAACACCACGACGAGATTTGACTGATCGAAATGCAAACTCAGTAAAAATCCAGTGTATAGGGCACTCACACTGCTCAAGTAGATGAGTTTTCCCGTGCGAATCGCACTTGCCCCAATGAGGTTCGATCCAATCAATAGCAGCGGGATCATTAACCAGACTCAATCTACTCTCTGAAGCCAAATTAGTGAGTAAGTATTATCTTCAAGCCATCCCGTGGTCCAACCCGCCGCTCGAAGAGCTGTATAGGTAACAAATCCACGCAAACCCCAGCGTTCAAGCCACTCCCAACCTCCACTGGCTTTGCGGCTATACATCCGCAACACACCCGCGTGCTGGCTGGCAAAGTGCCACGAATTCCACACGTAATCAATCATCGCCAAACAGAGAAACGCTCCGGTGCCCAGAAAGGCACCAATAACCACGATACCCCACACAACAGCAACAAGGGCGAACCTGATATTGCGGCCATCGCGCCGGTCTGGATCTGTCGCGACCAGAATTAGGGTAATTCAGCGGTGGGGTAGGGTAAGAAAGTAGATCTGCTAGAAGTCAATTACTGTATCCGATGGTGAGGCAAACCCCGGCAAGAGGAGTAAAACCCACCCGAGGTTCGCCAGAAAGAATAGATCGAACGTGGGTGAAACGATAAACCCGCGCTCGAAATTTACCGCAGGACTTACGGGAGTGGAGCGGTCTTGATCTTCCACTTCTCGCCTTCCTTCACGAACGACCACGTTTGCGTACCACGCTCTTTGCCATCACCATCATTTAGGACCTTGATCCGAGCCGTCGCAGAGTTGCTTGTCACGTCTGGTTGGCCTTCAATTTCAAATCGAAATGGATCGTACTTTTTTGCAGTCCACTGTTTTTTGCCAGTGAATAGCGAACTGAAACTGTTTTGGTCGGACCTCGCATCATTAAATTCATCGATCACATCTGCGATTAGTTTCCCATCATCTGAGCCATAGCTTGGACCTATGGGAGTTGGTTTGCTGCAACCGACAAAAGATAGGAAAGCCAATGTAGCCAGGAAAAGTAGATAGATGTTTGTCGGAAGCATGGGTTTCCTTGTCTGACAAGAGTGGCTGGATCACCAGTGGTGACCCAGCCTGCAGGCGATACGGATTAATCGACATTGGAGAACGCTTCACCACCAGACTTGGTGCCCATTGCCTGCCATGTCTGCAAATTGATTCCATCACGGATAAATCGAACGCTTCCATCGGCCATCGCTGCATTCACACCGCCCGTGTGTACGCTGCGTGCTGCAGCCCAGGTGTTTCCATCAGTCTGGTTTTGGGTGCAGTTCAGTTTGAGTGGATGGTTTGTTTGCATGCGCGATTCGCAAGAAATGATTTGATCTGGTGTAGTGCTGTTGGGGGCGGTGAAGGTGGTAAACATGTTGCCACCCACTGCGGGCACCAGCACAGCGCCACGAATATCCACATTTCGCCCGCTTGGGCTCGCGCTAGTTGCACCATCAAGCGCTTCGGTGTACGGGATCAGTTCGCTGAACATCACCGTGTTCGAAGTGCCATCAACCATACCTGTAATCTTGGTCCCCTTCCCCGTGCCCATGCGTTCCGCATGCGGCCATTTCTTGACGAGTGCCAAACCAAATGTGCCACCATTTCGCCCGCCACCCCAGACAGCGGAGCTACCGTAATCACCACCGCCCCAACACGCCACGTAGTTACCTTTGAGAAGGTTTTCCAGAGAGAGATTGTTGAAATGAACATCCGATTCATGGGGGGAGCTTGGGCAGCGAAGAATCTGCGTTGCCAAGCCGGTTTGCACGTCGCGATCCGGGCGGCGAGCAGGTACGCCGTCCATGTTGTCGGGCGGATTCGCCTCGGCATTATCACCAAGCAGTGCTGCGGGGACTCTTGAGTCAAGAGCCGATTGCTCCATATTCGCGAGAATCTGATAGGTCCACGAAGGACCAAAACAACGTGTACCGAATCGCGGTGAGGTGCTGCTGTTGCCCCACACTAGCCAAAGTGGCGGTTCGCCCGGTGCCGGATTGGTATCGGTTGGTGATGAATATCCATTTGCTGGGTCCATCTGCAACAAGCGTGGCATGCCTGGTGGGAAACTGCCGGTCTGGCTTTCGACATTGTGTGACGCCAGAGCAAGTTGCTTCAGATTGTTCTGGCACTTCATGCGTGCCGCAGCCTCACGCACTTTCTGAACAGCGGGAAGTAAGAGTCCAATCAAAATGGCAATGATGGCGATGACAACTAACAGTTCGATAAGAGTAAATCCGATGCGGCACGCGTTATGTGAGGAAGATTGTTTCACGAGCAAATCTCAAAAGGAAAAAAATGTCAGGTTTGCGGTGACCTGACTGACCACTTGTCTGAGGACGTGCGGTTGGTAATCAATTAAGCGATTGATCGCTAACTTTTGATGTTCGTAATGAGAAGAACCTTAGAAGATTAATTCGGAGAATTAGATCACCCGAAGGGCAGACTTGGCTTACTTATTCTTAACCCGCTTCAACGATTGAATTGTTGCGCAGCTTGCCTAAATTACTGCCTTAGAAATGTCCTCTCCGATCATTGTTTCTCTCGCTTGAGGGTGCTGCATGTCCGGCCGAACGATCCGCACGTTCACCGTATTGCCTAAACTTCCTGATCGGCTTCGCCCGCTCCAAACACTTGCTTACAACTTGTGGTGGTGCTGGAACGCAGACGCGGTCGCTCTATTTCGGCGTATCAACCCGGATCTCTTTGAGGCCTTGGACCACAGTCCCATTCGCTTGCTTGGTGCAACAGGTCAGGCACGCTACGAAGAACTGGCTAGCGACGATGGGTTCCTGGCACACATGGATCGTGTTGCGCGCTCTCTTGATCACTATCTCAAGGCTCCGACCTGGTTTTCGTCCGCGTTTCCGGAAGATTCAGGTACACGAGTAGGTTACTTTTCTGCCGAGTTTGGCATCCACGAAAGTGTGCCAGTCTATTCTGGTGGGTTAGGAGTGCTGGCCGGCGATCACCTTAAAAGTGCGAGCGATCTTGGTATTCCTCTCGTTGGCATTAGCTTGATGTACCGCGAAGGCTACTTTCGGCAGTACCTCAACGCAGAAGGGTGGCAACAAGAGCGCTACCCGGAGAACGATTTCTTCACGCTTCCGCTTGTTCCAGAACTGGATGCTGCGGGCGAGCCAATTATTGTTGAAGCCCCCCTGCCTGGCCGCGATGTGAAGTTGAAAATCTGGCATATCCAGGTTGGCCGCGTTCCACTCTATCTGCTCGATGCTAACATTCCGCAAAATCAGCCCGAAGACCGAGCGATCACGGCTCAGTTGTATGGCGGCGATGAGAACACACGCATTCAACAAGAGATCATTCTTGGCATTGGTGGGATTCGCGCACTCAAAGCTCTCGGGAAAATGCCGACGGTTTGCCACATGAACGAAGGGCACGCCGCGTTCACCAGTCTGGAACGAATCCGGTTACTCATGGACGAGCACAAGCTCGATTTTGCTACCGCACGCGAAGCAGTGAAGGCGGGAACGTGTTTTACAACTCACACCCCTGTGCCCGCAGGCAACGACGCGTTCCCGATGGCGATGATTGAGCAATATCTTGGCGGATACTTATCTCGCATGGGAGTGGATCGCGAGAGCATTGCGGTACTTGGTAGACAACACCCAGCCGACGACCAGGAAAAGTTCGGGATGACCGTACTTGCCTTGCACCTTGCCAATGTTTCAAACGGTGTAAGCAAACTGCACGGCAGTGTTTCGCGAAAGATGTGGAAAGACCTTTGGCCCAACTTGCCTGCGGGTGAAGTCCCGATTACTAGCATCACGAATGGCGTTCACACCCAAAGTTGGCTTTCGCCGGAAATCGCCCAACTCTACGATCGTTATCTCGGTATTCAATGGGAAGAACGGCCCACCGATTTTGCGATCTGGAAGCGCGTGGATCACATCCCAGATGCGGAGCTTTGGCGAACCCACGAACGCGGGCGGGAACGGCTGGTAGCATTCGCGCGGACCCGTTTGCGCGCTCAACTCAAGCGTCGCGGAGCACCGCCCAGTGAAATCGCTGCTGCAGACGAAATTCTTGATCCGGACGCATTAACGATCGGCTTTGCCCGCCGCTTCGCGACCTACAAACGTGGCGACCTGATTTTCCGCAACAACGAGCGGTTGCTCAACCTGTTGAACGCCAAGGATCGACCACTGCAGTTCATTTTTTCGGGGAAAGCCCACCCAAGGGATAACGGCGGCAAAGAGTTAATTCAACGCGTTGTGCAGCAAGCACGCAAATCCGAATACCGTCACAGTGTGGTCTTCATCGAAGACTACGACATGAACGTGGCGCGTTATCTGGTGCAAGGCGTTGATATCTGGTTGAATAACCCCAGGCGACCGCTCGAAGCCTCAGGCACAAGTGGCATGAAAGTACCCTGTAACGGCGGCCTGAACCTGTCTATTCTCGACGGCTGGTGGTGCGAGGGGTACGACGGGGACAATGGCTGGGCGATTGGTGCAGGCGAAGAATACACCGATCTCACTTACCAAGACGAAATCGAAAGCCGTGCCCTGCTCGACTTACTCGAGCAAGACATTGTGCCGATGTTCTACCGTCGCGGGAGCGATGGGCTTCCCCGCGAATGGATTCGCCGGATGAAGCGGAGCATCTCCACACTGATCCCCGTTTTCAACACGAATCGCATGGTTGAAGAATACGCCGAGCGCTGCTATATCCCCAGCCACCGGCGTGCTGCAATTCTCAGCGCAAATCAGCTTAAAGAAGCTAAAGAACTCGCGGTTTGGCGCAAGCGTTTACGCAATGATTGGGAAGCTGTTCGGATCGAATCCATCGATGCCCCTGCGGGGGAAACGCTTCGTGTTGGCTCGGAATTCCCAGTCAAAGTACGAGTCAACCTCGGTAAGTTCTCACCAGATGATGTCGACGTGCAAATCTGTTCCGGCGTTTTAGACGCAATGGGAGAAATCTCAGAGCCCCGATCGACAGCGCTCCGGGCAGATGGCATGCGCAGCGGTGCTTCCATTCTATTCACAGGTACGGTCCCGTGCCGGGCGAGTGGTCAGTTTGGGTTTAGCATTCGTGTGCTGCCCAAACATACAAACTTGCCACACTCTTTCGAACCGGCACTGGTGACATGGGGTTGATCTCAAACCCAGACTTACCCAAGTGCGTGTAGTCGATCGCATTCGCGCGATCGGCTACACGCACAACTCCTTATCTCCTCCCCTGCCCTGTTATTCCGAGTCCTTCTTGGGCTTATCTTCACCCGAGTTGGTCCACTGGCGACCGATGCTGTTCACGTCTTTGGGAAACGCCACGTTCGGCGGTTCGAGTTTGAACTCTTTGATTCGTTCCTTACGAATCTCGTCAGTGTTTACGCGGAACTCTTTATCCCGGCTTGCTACAACTTTCGGATCGGCCTGTCCGTCACCCATCAGAGACCAGATGAGCATCGGTTCACCCACGGGAACTGCTGTCGAGGGATCAGGCCAGGTGTGCCACGCCTTGCCCCAAGTGGTTAACACCACTTTCATGAAGGCCGTTTCATCCTTGGGTTCCATTCCCGGTGCGATCAGCCCGCCGCCGAGCACTTCATACGTGTGTGCATGCCAGTAGGGCTTTTCATCTTCGGGTAGTTTGCGATACGCCTCATCCGAGATGAGGTATTCCACCCCGAGAAGTTTGGCATTGGTACCTGTTCCATCAAATAGCACGCATTGAAAGACATCACCCGCAGAGCCACCGGTGTGAGCGGCGCAGTAATGCTGTGTAACGAACTGGAGTTTCGGGTTCTTCTTGGCCATGTGAATGCCACAGAAGTGAAGGTGCGGGCCTGTCATCGGCCCATCACCCGGCTTCGCGGCACCATGCGGGGCGGCCGTGCTTGTGCTTCCTACAGATAGCCCAACTCCTACTGCACCCATGGCACCAAAGAGTTCGCGGCGATCCATTGTTGCGTTCCTTGAATTGTACTGTTTCGAGTGCCAGGACGAAAACCATCCCTTACTCTCAACCCGGTCATAATGGAGTGAGCGCGAAAATGCGAATAGAATCTTACATAAATCAGTAAAGATTAACGGAACAGATGTTCAGATTCGCATTTGCTGCGATGTGCAAGACAAGCCAATCGCGAAGTCGTTGCGTGCGTGATGACTCTATCGATTTGATGAAAAGATAGGTGGCTCGCCATTGTCGAAGACAAGCCACACATCACTGCTAACTGAACTACCATTCCTTACCGCACGAGGGCTTGTCAGGACTGGAAGTCGCTCGCAAACGCCTTGGCGTTGAGTTCTGCTCCCGTCGCATGTTTGGTGAGTCCATTCCAGTTCAACGTGCGACCGGGAGCAAATACCCGTTCTTTCATGAATGTGCCGACGGCTTTGTTGTCATTGTAAATCACGGACTTTGGTGTGTCCGATTTGAATACTTCCTGGGCGACCGAATGATGTACCTGCGAAGCGAACAGTTGGCCCATCATGTAGTTGTGGTAGTAAACCGGTGCGCTGCAAATGTGGATCTTGGCAGCGTAGTCTGGCGCACTGCGTCCTTGCGGACGCTTGACCTGCTGATATTGTTCCACAAGATCCCACCAGAGCTTATTCAGATCTTGTCCGGGGTTTTCGTACATCGCCTTCTCGAAACGCAACATCACCTGACACCACCGACTGAAGATCAGTAGTTGGTTTCGCTGCGTCTTCGCTGCGGCTTCATCAAACGCCTTGGCGTTCTCAACGCGAAGGCCCATCCGCTCGATCCAGGTGCGCGATTTACTAAACCGCTCGAATTGCATTGCCACGCCTTCTGTCGCGAGAATGTGAGCCTCGCCGCGAAGCAGATAAGGAAGTTTCATCGGAATGTTGATGCTGGAATAGACCGCATGCCCCAGTTCGTGCAGCATCGTTCCCATCCAATACTCGTTGGGTACGATGTTCGCCAACACGCGGACATCTCCCTCGCGATCAATGTCGGTGCAGAAGGCGTGCGGGCTTTTCCCCTTCTTTTCGAACAGATCGCTGTTCGCCAGCACGCGGTCCACGGGTAAACCGATGCTGGTGTAGAAAGTGGCACACAACTTGGGGATATCCGCTTTGGCGAACGGCGCATCCAGGTTGGCGTCGAAAACAGTGGGCGACTCCTGGAAGAACGGATCGTGATAGTGCCAGGGCATAAGCTCGCCCGCGTTCACGCCGTAGTTCTTGGCCAGGCGAACATCAATCTCTGCTTTGGCATCTGTGAAGGGCTTTTTGGTGAGTTCATTCAGTTCATCAAAGAGGCCAACCAGTGCCTTTCCATCTTGCTCATTGAGAGTAAGCATCATCTCGTGATAGTTCTTGAAGCCTAACTTGGTGGCTGCTTCGTTTCGAAGAGTGACGAGTTCGCGCAGATCGTTTTCAACAGCGGCCCCCACCCCCTTGCTCGCCTCCCAAACTTTCTTCCGCAGGCCGGAATCTGTCGATTGTTTCAGTGTGCTGCGAACCTTGCTATCGGCGAATTCTTGGCCATCGATCTTGGCCCGATAGACATTAAAAGTCTGCTCGACGGAATTCGCCTTTGCGGTAATTCGCTTGAGTAAATCAGCGGGCACCTGCTTCTCCAAATATGCGAGATACAGCAAGTTGATCTGCCGCTTTAGCAAGGGATCTTCGATCTTCCCGGCGTCGTTGGCGGCTTTGATCCCCTTCAACACCGCAAAGGGCTTCGGGTCGGAGAGAACCGCATCGATTTTGTTCTGTGCCTCTTCCTTGGCTTTGAAATCCTTGTCTTCACCCGTGATGTTCGCAGTCCACCACGCTTTCCCGGCGGAGATGTCGAGTGGTCGCAGTTTGGTTTCGTGGGCAGTAATAAAGCCTTGGGCCGCAACAGTTGGATCGGTAGGTTGCTCCTCTGCGGATGCTTCAGCAGTAAAAAGTCCGGCCATGGTGGTGCCTCCGGCAACCAGGAACGTGCGGCGATCAACAGTCATGCCCTGCCCTCTGTGGTTAAGTTGAGTAGACCCATTTTCCAATCACGAGCGCGGGCGGCAACAATAAAAGAATGGAGAGTCCGGGAGCGCCAACGAAGGCGGTCGCCAGTACGGCGTCGAGTGCGATGAGGCCAAGGACACACCGCTTGATCGCGGCCTGCACCTGACGCGGGCCAGGGTTTGCAATCGCACTGCTGATTGGCAAACCAATAACGAAGCCAAACGCAACGAGCAAGTAAGGGAAAATCCAGGTGCCCGGCCTGGCTTCGAGATTAGACTTGAGTACGACTGCCAGGATAAGTGACACACCAATGACAGCGGCTGCCAGTCGCAGATAGCGCGGGTTGCTTCGGCCTTCTTCTGTGCGAGCGAACCACGTCACTCCGACAATGTATGTGCCAACAATCCCCGCAAGATGCAAGCGTGTGCCAAGATCCAAAGCTTCGAGTGGAATAAGCGAAAGCCCTAGCAACACATTGAGGAATCGGCACGATGCCATCGCCAACGGGCCAACTGGTGTGTGCTTCAGCCAGCTATCATAAGCCAGAACCGCAAGAGTAATTCCTGTGGCAAATCCAAGGGGGTTTGCGTTCCAATGTTGTTCGCCGGTTGAACCCGCCCAGATGGCGAAAGAAAACCCAGCGGCCAATAAGACCGTAGCAAGGAGAATGGCAGTTCGGACGCGAACCCGGCCAGAGGGTATCGGGCGAAACGGGCGGGCGATCGCGTCCTCTTTGCGGTCGAATACGTCGTTCCAAACCATACCCGCGAGGTATAAGCAACCCGAACAGAGAGCGAGTTTAATCGCCGAGAGCCAGAATGAAGTTGGCGTTTCCGCAAGAACCGAAGCTCCAGCGGCACTGGCGAGTGCAATGTCCGCGAACGCCGTGAAGACGTTCGGCAGGCGGGTGAGTTGCGCGAATGTGAGCAAGCGGGAACGACTCATGCCAGTGGTATATCGACTGAATACGTGGCCGGACTGTGTGTTGCGGAATTGCTACCCAGATGCGCGAGTACGTCTTCGGAATTCACGTAGCGAATATCTCGAATCGTCTCTGCTAACAGACGCCCATGTGCTTCTAACTTCTGCGTTTCGTCCAGGCCAACCAGAATCACCGTCACCGCGAAGCCCTGTCGGCGAAGTGTGCCTAGCGCAACAGCAGATACCAAAGTAACAAGGGCCAGAACTGCTATCACTGTCGCGTCGCGTGGTAGGCGTGGGGCCATCTCCAGGACGAGTTGACTAAAGCCAAAGCCATCGGTTAGCTCGAGCCGAGCCAGTGCTTCGCGCACTTTCTGAAACTGATCGATGCCGCGACGGGTTTCCACCACAACAGGACGAAGCCGGTCGTTATCCGGGATAAGCTCATAACGATCGCGAGCAGCATCCCGCGTTTGATAACTTTCTTCCGTGGTTCGTTCCTGCTCAAGTGATTCTTCACGAATGCGGTCTGCGGCATCGCGGCCATTACTGGCCAACCCAAGTTGCTGGTTTAACATGGCGACGGAATAGGCAATGCTCGCCACGGTAGTTACAACAAGATCGGAGCGGTATGGCTCACTTCGAGGGGGAAAACTATCCGTATGGAAATCGACCAAAATCGTTGCACCTGCCAGGCTTGTCGGTTCATAGACCCGGCAGTGCAACACTCCGGTTCGGGCAGTCACTTTCCAGTGAACGCGTTGCAGTGGGTCGCCTAGCTGATATTCACGCACGCCAGCGGTGCGTGTGGGATCTTCAAATAGCCGGTTCTGGAGGCGGATCTCTCCGATGGGGCGTTCAGATGCGAAATCGTATTTGGGCAACAGAATAATCTTGGGATAGACCATGATGTAAACAGGTTTACCAATGATGCGGTGCCGGCGATGCAAGCCAAATACATCGCCTGTTTCCAGCAGGCTTGGACCAATGGGGTAATAGCCACGCATCTGAAAGGTGACCGAGTATCGCACTGTTTTGGAGCGGCCTGCTCTGAGGCTCAGCACTTGCAATCGCTTTCCTTTCACTGAGATGCGCGATTGCTTTTGTCGCGGCGAGAAGTCCGGAATCAGATCTTCGACTAACACCCAAAGAACGGGTAGCTTTCCCGCGTTTTGAAGTGTAATGGTGCATTCAACGGAACCGCCAATTTCTAGCGGAGTCGCATCGCAAGTCCGTTCAGCTTGGAGATCACGCACCCAGCAACGCGTGAGATAGCGTGAAAGCAAAAACACCCCCAGCAGCACATAGCCAGCGAACGCAACAAGGCCAGCTTGTAAGGCAAGTGCCAGCCCCAGTAGCAAGCCAATAGCGAGGAACCAAAGCATATTGATGGTTTCGTCGTTGAAAGAGAGGGCGATTGTGTGGGTAGTTCCGAGGTCACTTCCAAAGCCTTGTTGCACTTAACAAGAGAACACGACGTTTGGGAAAACCTTTCATCTCACTCATTCTAATGAACATTGAGCGAGTACACTGTCGCGGTCTGGGTTTAACCAGTTCCTGTCTACTACTCCCAAGGTCGCTCCCTTATAGATTCTGTGAAGACAGCGCGGACAAATCGTGAAGTGAACGGTAGTGGATTTAGCAGCGTGACACAGGATTCACCAGACAACCGGCCCAATTTTGAGGAATGAACGTGAAGCATCTGCTGGGTTTGGAAGGACTATCAGCTCTCCAGATCACCCGTTTACTGGATGCATCTGAAGAGTTTCTGGGCGTGGGTGTGGGAGATAAACCCAAGCGCGAAGATCTTAAAGGCAAGGCGGTTGTTAACCTGTTTTACGAGTCCTCGACGCGTACGCGAGTCAGTTTTGGCCTCGCCGCACGGCGTTTGGGTGCGGATGTCATCGACTTCACACCTAGCGGATCGAGTACGAGCAAAGGCGAAACATTCATCGACACAGCGAAGAACATTGAAGCCATGGGTGTCGATGCCGTGGTGGTGCGACATTCTTCACCTGGCGCACCGCACATTCTCACCCGATATTTGCGGCCGCACGTTCATGTGATCAACGCCGGAGATGGTGCACACGAACACCCGACGCAGGCACTGCTAGACATACTCACGATTCGCAGGCGGTTGGGGAGAGTCGAAGGGCTAACGGTCGCTCTGGTAGGAGACATCGCGCATAGCCGTGTGGCCCGTAGCAACATTCGCGGCTTGAAGGCACTGGGTGCGCATGTCATCGTGTGCGGCCCAACAACGCTGGTTCCTGCGGGAATCGAAAACCTGGGCGTTGAAGTGGCCGACAACCTCGATGCCATTCTCCCGCGTTGCGATGTGGTGAACCTGCTTCGTATCCAGTTCGAACGGCAACGCAGCGGGCTATTCCCCTCGATTCGAGAGTATCGCCTGCTGTTTGGCATGGATGGCGACCGAATGCGGCGTGCGAAGGATGGCGTGCTGTTGCTGGCTCCAGGGCCAATCAATCGCGGTGTCGAAATTACACCTGATGTGGCGGACGGTTCCTCATCGGCAATTCTGGACCAAGTCACGAACGGCTTGGCGGTTCGCATGGCTGTGCTCTGCGAACTGCTCAAGCCGTTGCAATAAGTAATCAAGCATCTCTTAAGCGCAGACCATCGAGCGTTAACGGTTTCACAATTCAATCTCAAACCATCGGTAGGTCGGCGACATTTATTTCTTGGCGACTTCTCTCTGAAACGCCGCCACGCCAGAACCTGCATCAACTTTGAAGCCGCTTTCCAGCAGAACAAGCTCGAGCGCGCTGATCGCTCCAAGAACCTCGAAGGCGTCGGTGTAACCCATGTGACTCAGCCGCCAGATCTTCCCCTTCATGCTGTCCTGGCCATCGGCGAGTTTGAAGCCATGGAGTTTCTCGAGCTTTTTCAGTGTTGCGGAGCCGTCGATTCCGGCCGGCACAGTGATGACAGTAAGTGCGTTATTGGGCCTTTCGGCAAAGAGTTCTAGCCCCATGGCCTTGACCGCTGCTCTGCAAGCACTTGCGATCTTGGCGTGGCGTGCCCAGAGGTTTTCAATCCCTTCTGCCCGGATGCGCTTCAGGCTAGCCCGTTGTGCACGAATTAATGTGTTCGCTGGTGTAAACGGTGTGTCACTCTCCGCCAGCGACTTCTTGTAGCGTCGCAGATCGAAGTAAAAGTTCCGAACAGGTGTGGTTTCGATCGTCTTCCACGCTCGTTCGCTGGCACTCACAAAAGCCAAGCCCGGCGGCAGCATCAGCGCCTTTTGAGAACCGGTCACACACACATCCACATTCCAGGCGTCCATCTTAAATTCCATGGCACCGAGTCCGCTAATCCCATCGACCATGAGAAGGGCTTCGGTTTTCGAGGTGATCTTGCCGAACGCTTCGATATCGTGCCCAATGCCTGTGCTTGTTTCGCTCAAGGTGGCGAAAACGGCTTTCGCATCCGGATGAGTCAACAGTGCTTTTTCAAGCATTTCGGGAGTAACCGCTTTGCCATACGGCACTTCAACAGCCACGATCTCTGCGGCGAATGCTTTGAGAACTCCGCGCCATCGCTCACCCCATCTTCCGGCAGTAAGAAGGATGGCTTTCTCTCCGATAGCTAACGCACTGCTTACAGCAGCTTCCATCCCACCGGTTCCGGAGCTAGTGAGCGTGAGAACAGGCTGCGATGTTTGGAAGACATATTTGAGATCTTCCGCGACCTCAGCAAGGATGGCCTTGGCTTCGGGTGAACGGTGGTAAGTCACCGGACGTGCGAGTTCCAGCAAGGTTTCTTCAGGAACTGGCGTCGGGCCTGGTGTAAATAAGCGCTGCTTCATTACGTTTCCTTTGGAGAGTTTTCAATCACCTCCTGGTGTTGTATTATCTGTGTTGAACGTAATCGATAAAGCAATTCGAGACTGTGTTGAGTTTGGCGGTGATCGCAATGTCGCCTGCTAGCTTTCCTTCATCAAGCACTCAATTTCGCAGATCAGTTGGACTTTTCTGTTTACTTTGAAAGTGTGTAAGTGCAGGTGTTTGCGAAAGGTATACTGATTAGATCTTCGCTATCATTCCATACCGAAGCATAAACACGTTATGAGCTGTATCCGAATCGCCTTCGCGGTGCTTGTTGCATCTCCCCTCCCCTTATCTGCAGCGGATTGGCCGCAATGGATGGGGCCGAGCCGCGATGCCATCTGGACCGAAACGGGCATCCTCAAGACTTTCCCTGAGGGTGGCCCGAAAGTCCTTTGGCGCAAACCCATCTCAGATGGCTATTCCGGTCCTGCAGTTGCTTCACAAAGAGTTTATGTCACAGACCGAGTGCTCGATATGGGAGCGCGGAACCCGAGTGACCCGTTTAACGACAAGCCACCTGTTCCGAGCAAAGAGCGAGTTATTTGTCTCGATGCACGCAACGGTAAAGAACTCTGGATGCACCAGTACGCATCCACTTATCAGATCAGCTTTCCCGCAGGGCCGCGTTGCACCCCGACCGTTGACAATGACAAAGTTTACACCCTCGGGGCAATGGGCGATTTCATCTGCCTGAACGCGATGACTGGTGAGGTCATTTGGTCCAAGAACTTCCTGAAGGATTTTCATGCGAAACTCCCCAAGTGGGGCTTTTGTGCGCACCCACTGGTCTACAAGAATCTCGTGATCTGTATGGTGGGCGGAGAAGGATCAGTCGTGATGGCGTTTGATAAGGAAACGGGAAAAGAGAAGTGGCGATCGTTATCTGCTCCGGAACTCGGGTATTGCCCACCAACGCTCATTACGGTTGGAGGCAAGGACCAGATCGTGGTGTGGCACTCGCGGTCCGTTAATGGAATCGAGCCGGATAGCGGTAAGCCGCTCTGGTCCGTGGGTCTCACTCCGGCCTTCGACATGGCCATTATGGCCCCGCGACAGTATGGCGATCGATTGTTCGTGGCCGGTATTGGTGGAGTCAGTGTTGTTCTGAAACTCGATCCTTCGGGTAAATCGGTCACGCCCTTGTGGGAGGAGCCGATGGCCAAAGGTAAGGAAATGGCGACCAGAACGCGCGGGCTTTACCCCATTAACATGACACCATTCATCGACAACGGAACCATTTATGGTGTTGACCACGCGGGCATGTTGCGAGCCGTTGATCTTGATAGCGGTAAGCGGCACTGGTTTAGTTTCAAACCCGTAATTGGCATTGATGAAGAAGAGCATTTTGCCGGTGCAAAGTATGGCACGGCCTTCATTGTGAAGAACGGAGATCGATACTTTCTATTCTCGGAAACGGGCGAATTGATCATTGCCAAGCTATCACCAGAAAAGTACGAAGAGTTGTCGCGAGCCAAGGTGTTGGAACCAACAGGGACCGCGTTCAGCCGCAAGGTTGTTTGGAGCCACCCTGCGTTTTCCGGAAAGTGCGCATTCATCCGGAACGACACCGAGATTATCTGCGTTTCACTGGTCGAATGACTTGACGTGAACGGACGGACGTTAAGCCCGATTTATTGACCATTGCATTATTGGAACAAACCACGCGATTCTGCCGCCAGACTTTAAGTTCACATCTATCGAACCGTGCGTGACTCGATTATCTTGGAAGCAGCCTCCCCGCCACACAATTGCCTCAAGACCAATTTCATCGATGATCATATTTATCACAACACTTTGTCCACTGATCGCATCGGCCCTACTTACGGCAATGCCCTTCTCTGATTTTAAGGCATCACCCGCGGACATCGAGTTCTTCAAGCGGAAAGTCCGCCCGCTTCTGATCGATATGTGTGTCAGATGTCACGGTGCCGAGAAACAGAAAAGCGATTTGCGTCTCGATACCGTGGCAGGTATTCGCAAAGGCGGTGCGTCTGGGGAAGCGCTTGTCGTTCCCACAAAACCAGAAACCAGTTTGCTTCTCCGCGTTGTGAAACACGCCGAGGGCGTTTCAAACATGCCGCCCGAAGGCAAACTTACCGATTCTGAGATTGCGGACCTCACGAACTGGATTAAACGCGGTGCTCCATTCCCTGCAACGGTAAATCCAGAACCGAATCCGTCATCGCACTGGTCATTCCGTGCAGTCAGAATTCCGGCGCTACCTAATGTTAAGAATGTCAAATGGTCCGCGTCCGATCTCGATCGCTTCATCCTTGCGAAACTGGAATCGGCGGGGTTGAAGCCCGCAACGCTCGCAGACAAACGCACCCTGATTCGCCGTGCGACTTTTGATTTAACGGGCTTACCACCAACGCCTGAAGATGTTGAAGCCTTTCTGAAGGATCAATCCCCGAATGCCTTTGCCAAAGTAGTTGATCGACTGCTCGCTTCACCCGCATATGGCGAGCGATGGGGAAGGCACTGGCTCGATGTTGCCCGATATGCCGATAGCAACGGGCTGGATGAGAACGTCGCGCATGGCAATGCCTGGCGATATCGCGACTACGTCATCAAGTCATTCAACGACGACAAACCCTACGACCGTTTCTTGACCGAGCAGATTGCGGGAGATCTGCTTCCATCGTCCAATCCCAACAAACGCAACGAGTTGCTGATCGCAACGGGGTTCCTGGCACTTGGCCCCAAAGTGTTGGCCGAGCCGGACGAGAAGAAGATGGAACTCGATATTGTGGATGAACAAGTCGATACACTCGGCCGCACGATGCTCGGACTAACCCTTGGGTGTGCCCGATGCCATGATCACAAGTTCGATCCGATTAGCATCCACGATTACTACGGCCTTGCAGGTGTTTTCGCCAGTACCAAGACGATGGAGCACTTCAAGAAAGTTGCGAAGTGGCATGAGAACAGTCTCGCCACGGCGGAAGAGTCCGAGAAGATAGCGGAATACGAAGCCCAAACAGTTAAGCTCAAAGCCTATATCAAAGAACTAACCGGAAAGGCAGACGAAGCATCCAAGGCAGAACTCAAGAAACGACAGGCGGAGTTGGTTGATCGCGACAAGAACGCGCCAGTGTTGCCTTCGGCTATGGGAGCAACAGAAGGAACGCCAACTGATATTCCCCTTCTCCGCCGTGGTAATCACCTCACACCGGGTGCACTCGTAGCTCGCCGCTTCCCGATCATCCTGGCCGGTGAGAAACAACCGCCTCTGCCCAAGGATGCCAGCGGGCGATTCGAACTTGCGAACTGGATCGCCTCAACGGAGAACCCACTCACGGCGCGTGTGATCGTGAACCGCGTTTGGCGGTGGCACTTTGGCTCTGGACTTGTCCGTTCGGTCGATAACTTTGGCCTGCTGGGAGAGAAGCCAAGCCACCCCGAGTTACTCGACTGGCTTGCTTCACATTTCGTCAAAGATGGTTGGAGCCTGAAGAAACTCCATCGTCGCATCATGCTTTCATCCACTTACCAGATGAGTGGGACTGATAACCCCAAAGCGGCACTGATCGATCCAGAGAATCGGTTGCTATGGCGTGCGAACATCCGGAGACTCGAAGCAGAGGCAATACGAGATTCGCTACTGGCGGTGAGTGGGCTTCTCGATCGCAAACCCGGTGGCCCTGCCCTGACTCATGTCAACAATCGCGGATATCTGTTCGACCACACTTCGAAGGATCTGACGACCTACACCAGCGATCGAAGGTCTGTGTATCTTCCCGTAATTCGCAACAACCTGTACGACGTATTCCAGCTATTTGATGCCCCGGACGCAGCCGTACTGAACGGCGATCGATCGACAACGACCGTTGCGACGCAATCTCTGTTCTTCATGAATAGCCCACTTGCCATGCGAAGTAGCGATGCGCTGACAGATCGTGTGTTCGAGATCGCCAAACTTTCCGATAGCGAACGCGTTCACTCGCTGTTTGCACTTGCGCTGGGTCGGGAGCCAGAACCTGAGGAAATAGAGCGTATCCTCTCGGCTATCAGAACATTCGAAAAGGAATTCTCAGATGCTGGCAGCGACCCCGTAACGCGACAACGAAAATCCTGGTCGGCGGTGTGTCAGGCAGTGTTGGCCTCAAGTGAGTTCATCTACATCAAATGAGTGGGTCCAATAATGCACATGCCATCACGGCGGGAACTATTGAGCGAATCCGCATTGGGGTTTGGCTACCTCGCTCTTTCGGATTTGCTGGCTCAATCCCATGCGGCAGATGAAGGAAAGCCGCCGATTCCCAAGCAGGCGAAAGATCCGCATTTTCAACCTCGTGCCAAGCGAGTGATCTTCCTATTCATGAAGGGCGGGCCTTCCCATCTCGACACATTCGACCCCAAACCGCTGCTCGATCGTGACGACGGAAAGCCCTATCCCGGTGAGCGGCCGCGTGTGGTTTTCGCCAAGACGGGAAACTTGCTGAAGTCGCCATGGAAGTTCAAGAAGTATGGCGATTGTGGTAGTCCGGTTAGCGAACTCTTTCCGAATGTGGCGCAATGTGTCGACGATATCTGCTTTGTGCATTCCCTCCACGGCACCAATCCCGCCCATGGTGGGGCGGCGATGAAGCTCCACACCGGAAGCGACAACTTCATCAGGCCGAGTATGGGTGCGTGGGTGTCGTACGGATTAGGAACAGAGAATGCCAATCTTCCATCGTTTATTACCGTTTGCCCAACACTTGCCCATGGCGGAGTGAACAACTGGGGTTCGGCGTTCTTGCCCGCGGCAACGCAAGGTGTGCCGATCGGCAATGCCAGCACGCCGGTTGAACAAGCCAAGGTGCGATACATCGAGAACCCTCGGCTTTCAACTTCTGCCCAACGCAAACAGCTTGATTTGATTGGCGATCTCAACCGCGGTCATCTGGCTCGCACGGGACCGGATGCCGCACTTGAAGGTCGCATCGACTCATTCGAGTTGGCGTTTCGCATGCAAAGTACGATGCCTGAAGCCGAAGATATTTCAAAGGAGACGGCGGCAACACAGAAGCTGTATGGGCTGGACGACCCCACAACTGCCCCATTTGGTAAGCAGTGCTTGCTTGCCCGCCGCTTCGCCGAACGCGGTGTGCGGTTCGTTCAGGTCACGCACAGTGATTCTGCCGTGCAATGGGATCAGCATGGTAACTTGCGCAAAGGCCATTCGAAGAACGCGCTCGAGGTAGATAAACCGATCGCGGGACTACTCAAAGACCTCAAAAGCCGTGGATTGTTGAAGGACACACTTGTGTTATGGGGCGGTGAGTTTGGCCGCACACCAACCGTTGAAGGCGGTGGTAACGACGGCCGCGATCACAATCCGGAAGGTTTCACCATCTGGATGGCCGGCGGCGGTCTGAAGGGCGGCCTCCGATATGGTGCAACAGACGACTACGGCTGGTACGCGGCTGAGAATAAGGTCCATATCCATGACTTACACGCCACGATCCTCGCACTACTTGGCCTGGACCACGAGCGACTCACATTCAAGCACGCCGGGCGTGACTTCCGTTTAACAGATGTCCACGGCCGAGTGGTGAACGATCTTTTCGCGTGACGGATAGTTAATCGCCTTCCCTTGATCCAAGGTGTTTCATGTCGCGTTGCTCTTTCTGGGCAATCCTCGCAATGATCGCTCTGGTTCTGGGCCTCGCCCCGAATCATCTCGTTGGTGAAGAGGGAGTCGAAAAGTCGGAACCGCAATTCCAGGTGATGGTTCAGAAGGGTGAAGTCGTTGTAGTTCGAGATGGCACCAAACTCGCAGTGGATATCTACCTGCCGGCGAAGGGTGCAAAGCGAATTGAAGGCAAACATCCCACCCTGCTCTGTCGCACGCCATACGACAAGGGCCGCGAGTCTGAGACTGCCCGATGGTTCGCCTCACGCGGCTACGCAGTGGTAGTGAACGATTGCCGTGGCCGCTTCGCATCCGAAGGGCGATGGCGGATGTTGCTCGACGACCCGCACGATGGAGCCGATGTTCTCAAATGGGTCGCTTCTCAGCCGTGGAGTTCGGGTAAAGTCGGGACTTTTGGAACGAGCTATGTAGGCGGAACGCAGCACGCACTCGCCTGCGAAAACCCGCCCGGGCTGGCATGTATGATTCCGGTCGATGCGGTGGCAAACGCGGGTGTTGCGGGGATACGCCATTCCGGGGCATTTGAGTTGAGGTTCTTCAACTGGGCCTTCTTGCATGGTGGCCCGAACTCGCGTGAAGCTCTGGCAAATGGTCAATTGCGCGTAGCCTTGGCACGCGAGGCGTTAATTGTGCCACAGCATCTTTCACGCCTTCCATTCCGAGCTGGCACAACGCCACTCAAACATGTCCCGGATACTGAAGCTTGGCTCACGAAAGTGATGCAGCATAGTGACTACGATGAGTACTGGAAGCAGCCGGGCTTATCGGTAATCGAAAACGTCAAACAGTATGCGAACGTGCCGGTCTACCATGTAACGGGATGGTACGATTCGTGGTGTCGGCAAACCGTGTTAAGCTGGCAAGCACTCTCGAAGGCGAAGACCGCCCAACAACGATTGATCATTGGGCCATGGACACATGGGGCACAATCGAAACCTTTCGCGGGCGATGCCGAATTCCCCGTTGATGCAGCTTTAGACTTTAACGAGTGGCGGTTTCGGTGGTTTGAGCGGTGGCTGAGGGGTGTTGATAATGGTATTGATCGCGAAGATCCCGTTCGCATTTTTGTGATGGGAGGCGGTGACGGCCGAAAGTCGAAGGACGGCCGATTGCAACACGGCGGACATTGGCGAAACGAAAAGTCATTTCCACTGGAACGGACAAAATATACGCTCTATTACATGCAAGCAAATGGCTCACTTGGAATGAACAAGCCTGCCAAGCAGGCAAGCGAAACTTACCGCTTCGATCCGAACGATCCCGTGCCAACAATTGGCGGGAACATATCGTCCTTCACGGGCTTCGTGGAACCGGGCGGATTTGACCAGAGATGCCGAAAGGAAACTCTGTCCGCCAAAGATGAACTCCCAATCTCGCAAAGGCGCGACGTCCTGGTGTTTCAAACCCAACCGCTTGAGAAGGACGTGGAAGTCACGGGGCCAATTACGGTGAAGTTATTTGTATCCTCGCAGGCAGTTGATACGGACTTCACCGCGAAGTTAATTGATGTCTACCCACCAAACCGAGATTACCCAATTGGTATGGATTTAAACATTGGAGATTCGATCGTGCGAATGCGATATCGAGATTCACTAGAGAAATCCGAATTCATGGAACCCGGAAAAGTGTATGAAGCGACGATACATCTGTATCCGACCTCGAATGTATTCGCTAAAGGTCACCGCATTCGCGTTGATGTTTCGAGCAGTAACTTCCCAAGGTTTGATGTGAATCCCAACACCGGGGAACCACTTCAGCAGCACCGCCGGATGATCGCCACCGACAACACCATTTATTTTGGAGGCGAAGTCGCATCCCACATCGTGCTACCGATCATTCCGAGGTGAATGATTCAAGCAACATAGATTGGTTGATATTATACGTAACGATAGTAAACGGTATTCAGTGCGATAGCACGATATTATGAATCAAGGGGCACTTACAGGGCGAACATTACCCGGATTGTTTTCGCCTCTCAGACCCAAATAGTAATTGGCCACACGCCGAACTGTGGGGTCTTCATCACTGGCTACCATTCGCGCAGTCCATTGCGGAAGTGTGATATTGCGAGTGCGAGCGACCTCGATAATAACGCGTGCTGCACCAACCCGAATAGCTGGTTCGGGATCGTGGCTCAATCGCTCCAACCACGGTTCAGGATCAGCCACCTCATCATATCGGAGATCGAGTAATAATCGCAATCGTTCGAGCGGATTGGGATGAGTTAGCCGAGAACCGAGAGCGATTTCAAACTCAGATCGATTCCGACTCAGCAACGCATCGAGACAAACCTTTCGCACAGATGCATCGGAATCGTGAAGCCACTCAAACAGTTCTTCATCACTCAGCATCAATTCATCGTTGTTGGAGGTTACGGCAAATAATGCCGCTTGCCGAATTTCGGCATTTGAATCGTGCAAGAGGGGCAAGAGTTCTGAATGAGTCTTGATATGGGGATGAAGCGAGAGCTTAATCGCAAATAACCGCACAGAATGTTCTGAAGCACCAAGAGCGGATGACACCACACGCCTTAATACATCTGAATATTTTCCCTCTGTCTTCTTCAACAAAACTGGCACGAATTGCATAACTAAGTATGATTGATCAGTGGTATTATGAGCTAAATGGCCAACGAGTTTAGTAATTAGAAAGTCTTGCTGATCATTATTTTCTGATAATTTATCGACGTAACTTACAAGATACTTTGCAGCCGGTTCACTCAGTTGAGTATTGTCCGACTCCATGTATACGACGATGCAGTCCAACCCAGTCTTACCAAGTGCTGCAAGACTTTCTGCAGTTTGGAGACGATCTTGTTCTGAAGAAGCGTTTCGGAATCGCCAAGATGAGTATTGAACTTGAACATATGTGCTAGTTTGCAATGCGAAGACACCACAAACAGCGACGACAGTAAATACCACTGCAAGCCCGATCCTCCGCTTCGTTTTAGGATTCACTAACACACAGCCTCCCTGTCGAACCTTTTGTGTCGTAGAGTAACGCCACAAAAGGAAGCGAAACAAGTGCAACTGCTCACATGCACCAACCAGTTCGAACTGGTTGGCGCATGTGATTATTCCAATTGAACTTATGTATGATTCACGCTCCGCTAGAAATGGAGCATCGATGGATTTGATTCAAAGTATGTGAAGGTTGGCGGAAGCAAGATGTTCGAGTTATGCGACTGCTGCAGTTCAATAGCCACTGCAGCTTTTTACCAACAGTGCCGCCATGTATTGGCATGGATAGTCCATACTGCCGTGATTCACTCAGCGCAGATAGTATTATAACGACACTTTAGCACCGAAGGATTTTTGCTCTTCACTAATAAAATAAGTCGCACATGCGGCATCAATAAGATCCGGACTAAAATTGACACGTTCCATATTGTATTTCGCGATACTCATCATCTGATCTAGTATGTCACGAGGTTGACACATGCGGAACGGCCTATTCTTCGGCTTGTACCACTTATGAATTAAGTAATCCACTCCCCTCTCATCATGTTCCACGCGTCGCCCTTTGCATACCAACTCCCAAATCCGGCGATATTGTGATTCGTCTGGGTCCCGTATCTCGATTTTGAACTTAATACGACGTAGGAATGCTTCATCCGCCAATTGATTTGGATCCAGGTTTGTACTGAAAATTAGAATCTGGTCGAACGGAACCTCTACCTTGGTGCCCGTGACTGTATTGAGGTAGTCGTATTTTTTCTCAAGAGGTACGATCCATCGATTGAGAAGGTCCATCGCTCTTACCTGTTGACGACCAAAGTCATCAATCATAAAGATCCCGCCGTTTGCCTTCATCTGTAGTGGTGCTTCATAGAACTTGCCAGCCGTATTATATTTGAGATCCAACATGGGAAGCGTTAGTTCGCCACCTACCACTATAGTTGGCCGCTTGATTCGCACATAACGTGGATCGGAATGAGTTGCTCGCTTGACAAATGCCTCACCCTCATCCTGCTGCCCTTCTTCGGCTACAACTGTGTGCTGGATTGGATCGAATACTTTGATGATCTGGCCGTTTGCTTCAATAGCGTAAGGGACATGGATACTATCTCCAATCAAGCGGGTAATCCGCTCTGCTACACTCGTTTTTCCATTGCCCGGATAACCAAAAAAGAAAATCGATTGTGCAGAATTGATTGCAGGACCGATCTCATTGAATGCGTCTTCGGTGATTATCAAGTCTTCGAATGCTTTCCGAATAGTTCGTCGTGTGACCACGAGCTTCTTTATCGTCTGAGCGAGAACAGATTCAACATAGTCAGCAAATGGGACCGGTAGTGGGCCAACGTAAGATGTTTTCTCAATTGCATCTTGCAGTGCAGCAGTACCTTTGGGAGGTTTGATTTCGTATACAAACCCTGCATCACCACTATTTCCCCTCTGTGCAACGATATCGATGAGCATTTGCTTTCTCATGGAGAGAAAGACTGGATTCATCACTGAAAAAGGTGCGGCAAGTTCGTTCGCGAGTTCTCCGCCAGTCATCTGCCCTCGTGCATATATTGTTCGAAGCACCATTTCAAATACAAATGGCAAATCGAGACCAAGATCCTCCCATCGAGCGGGAACTCGCGGAGTATAGGCACTGGCATTTATAGGTAGTTCATCTTCATCGTCCGATGGCGGCGCATCGCCCAGCAACGTCACTTCGTCAGTAAGTGTCCCGTTACGCTCTGCATCAGCTAACAGAGCTTCATAATGTAATTTGTGTAGCTTGAGATGTGATATCGCTTCATGATCTTCTTTCGCCTCTGCTTCTGCAAGGCATGCCAACACCGCAGGAGCGATAACATATTTTACTCCATCTAAATACATATGGTGAAGATATTCACCTGGTCGAACGTAACAATCTGGCGTGTGAAACGGAGCTTGAAGCATCTGATGATAGAATTCTTTGGCGATAATGAATCGCATGCGGGAAACTCCACCGTCTTTGGCTAAGGTGTTCAGGTCGAACTATAGAACACTGCTACGAATTGTGACAGGGTAAAGGAAATCAACATGTAGATTCAGGGTGTTGATTTCAGATATGTGGCGTAATCGCTGTCGCAAGTGATTTTAACTTCCATGATAGATTCCCACAACTGGTTATTGGAAAACGATTTACGGTTTACGATTTGCTTCACTTCGCACGGTGCAATTCACGTGCGGTTTGCCACCACCAAAGTGATCTCGCACAGATATGGTGTTCAGGTAAACTGTGACACCATTCGCCATGACATGTGGCGTCAGTGTTCGAAGTGCGACATGAGAAATAACAATGAAAGCCATGTTGAGGCTTGATGCGGAAGCGGAATTTCACGATCTACAAGCTGCAAAACGATCTGAAAGCTTTCGCAATGGTCAAGCGAATCTAAAATTCTCTGATCAAGAGTTCCTTGACCACGAAACCTGGATAAGACCTGCGTTTCGAAAACTAGGTTCAATGAAAGGAAAAGTGGCGTTGGATTACGGGTGTGGTCACGGAATGGCAGCCATTGTTATGGCGCGGGCGCGGGCACAGGTGACAGCGTTTGATCTTTCCGCTGGCTATGTTCGAGAAGCGGCCGCCCGAGCAATCGCAAACAATGTATCCGTTGAATGCATTCAGGCAAACGCAGAACAGTTACCATTTCCCGACGCCAAGTTCGACATTATCTGGGGAAATGCAATATTGCATCATCTCGATATGACAGAAGCTGGTCGAGAACTCATAAGAGTTATGCGGCCCGGAGGAGTCGCGGTATTCTGTGAACCATGGGGTGAGAATCCGCTTCTCCGATTCGCACGTCGATTCCTTCCTTACCCAGGCAAAGGTAGAACTATTGATGAACGTCCACTCAGGCGAAACGATCTCGATCCGCTCAAATCACTCTTTAAGAGTGTAGATATTCAAGGCTTCCAGCTTTTCGGGATGGTTCAAAGAGTTTGGCGAAATACAAATGTTTGGAGTTCTAGTCACAAATTTGACGACCGTTTATTACGCCTGGCTCCAAAACTAAACAATTTGTGCCGATATGTCGTAGTGACAATGCGAAAATAATATTTTACTGGTTGTTCTTTAGCCATATGTACCATCCACAATTATAACACCCATGATTTCGATAGCTTAGCTAAGTAGAAATATATTCCCGTATTTGCGCAAATGAAGTGGCGATATGGTTGCCGTATCCGATAACGATCTCAAATCCGCGATTAAAGCATTTCAATCCACTGCGATTCAAGCTACTTTGAATACCAATCGCTACAGGATGCGATATTTCACATGTGGATCTGGCATTCCACTTGTGTTTGTTCATGGCATGGCCGATTCTGCCAAAGCATTTCTGATGGTGATGAATCGACTGAGCTCTCGATTTCAATGTATTGGCTATGAACTACCAAACGGCAAAACCGACGGTTCAAGCCTCAGCCGCTATAAGCTTTTCGACTACTCTGCAGACCTAATTGCCTTAATGGATCAGTTGGGTATTGAGAAAGTGGCGGTTGTTGGCTCTTCGTTTGGATCACTCATTGCAATTGATGCTCTCTACAGATATCCTGATCGCTTCACACATGCGGTATTACAAAACGGCTTCGCACATCGTCCACTAAGCAATTGGCAGTGGCGAGCTGCGATTGTGGGCCGCTTCTTCCCGGGTTGGCTTGCGGACTGGCCCTTCTTGTTCGAGACAGTTCTGACCCGGATCGAGGATTCTACATTTGAGCAAATGTCGCAAGTTGTTGCGGATTACTTTCTAATTCAGGGAGGGCACACTCCAATACACGCGGTCGCAATGCGAGCGCTTACCATTCACAAAACCAATTATCTATCGCAATTACCACATCTTCATATTCCAATTTTACTTCTTTCAGGTGATAGGGATCGATTGGTCCCTCCTGCTAGCAGGGCTGACCTCTTGCAACTCCTTCCGAATGCACGAGAGGTTATAATCAGTAATTGTTCTCATTATCCTCAATATACATATCCTGCTCAAATGGCTAAATCTATTGAAGAGTTTATTTCTCCACGAGTATATTCAACTGATTAGTAGAATGCGACTGCGAATCTCGAGAATAATGCGCAATGAGTATTTCGATGCATTATGCCGACACAGGCGAATTGGGGGAATTAGCTAGCCTAGGTGAAATTTCGGTCAGGTATATATTCGGGAGGTAGCTTACTTTTCGACACAGCCACGATTCGTCCTGCAGAATCAACTCAAATCAGGTCCAAGTCTTAATCGCAGCATTTGACACACGGTAGTTGGCAACTATGTTTCATCGGATTCGCACCCGCCCGCGTTAATGGGAATAATCGTCATGCTCCACCCCTATTTCAGGCGGTGCCTCTCGCTATTGGTATTTATATGTATTGCCGAGCCATTGAACGCTCAGGTAACGTCGAATATTGGTGCCAACTTTGGTGGCACAACACTTAGCCAGACCAATTCCATTCCGCCTGACACTAGCGGTGCCGTAGGTCCCAATCACTTCGTTGAAATGGTGAATGGACAGTTCGTTATTTACAACAAGCAAACCGGTGGAGACATTGAGCGGCGATCATTGAATAGCTTTTGGACAACTCGAGCAGGTTTAAGTGGTATTTCCTCATTCGATCCACGAATTCAATTTGATCGTAATTCTGGCCGATGGTTTGCGATGGCGGATAACAACGCGAGGAGCAGTAGCAGCTCCATCCTAGTCGCTGTTTCTGCTACTGCAGACCCTACAGGTTCATGGTCTGGTTTCAATTTCAAAGCAGACTCAGCAGGAACCAATTGGGCAGACTTCCCGGGACTGGGCATCTCACGAGATTGGATCAGTATCGGTCATAACATGTTCTCGGTGTCGGGTAGCACATATGCTGGGAGTTCTATTCTCACGATTCCCAAGAATAGCCTACTTAGCGGAAATGCATCTGGTTCAACCTATTTCACTCCAAGCCAGCTATCCTCAAGCACGCTTGGGACTACCCCACACTTTGCCACAGACTACAACGCGACCTCCAATACACATTACATTCTTGCAGATGGTTATGTATCGAGTGGATATCTGCGGCTAACAGGTATCACGGGTAATGTTAGTTCTCCAACTTTGAGTGCTGGAGGGTGGATACCCATTACACCACGGGCATCTCCTGTTCTTGCGCCGCAGAGAGGCACCTCGACCACCGTTGATACGGGGGATACGCGATTCTCAGCCCAGCCCGTCCTGGTGAATGGCAAACTTTGGGCAGTCCATAGTGTTCGCGGTGGCACTGCTTCGGCCCCAACTTCTGTCAATCAGATTGCATGGTATCGCATTAATCCGGTTACAAATGTCCTTGAAGACTCGGGTTTACTACCAACTCCTGCGGGCCTGCATGTCTATTTTCCTTCGATCGCGGTGAACCCGGATGGTGACATCGTTATCGGTTACTCGGGATCCGACTCAAGCACTTATATCAGTGGCTTTTACACCGCTGGCCGTTACAACGGTTCATCGACCACCAACTCGGTTACTTGGGGACAGAACACCGTGACTGCTGCTGGGGCAGGCTCGTATGTCGTCACATTTGGCGGAACTCGCAATCGGTGGGGCGACTACAGTGCAACAACGATCGATCCCGCTGACCCCGGCATTTTCTGGACGATCCAAGAATATGTATCCAGTACGAACAACTGGAGAACGCGTGTCACCGAAGTGATTCCTACTCGTACAAATGAGATTCGATGGAGCAATGTACCCAGCGGAACCGGAGAGCCGTTAACACGCGGCCCGCAACCCAACGCCGGGCCAATTGCACCCGTCGCCTTCTTGACGGGTTCCAATTGGTACAACGGTAGCGCTCCAGGTTCAACGCAGCACGCTATCTTTAGCAGTTGGTCCGACACCAGTTATCAAGTTGATTTACCCACTGGATCGGGAACGACGGCGATTAACCGTTTGAGTTTGCGGCAGACCGGCAGCGGAACTGTGAGTTTCAACCTCCCAACAGGTCGCATCTTTGATCTGACGAACACCTCAAATGCAAGTCCATCATTTGCGCTATCGGAATATCTGGGCACATCGAATGTCGCCTTCATCGGTGACGGGACACTTCGCTCGGTGAACTCTGCAATTGGTGGTCAAACCGGCGGCACGGCGAGTGTGATAATTAATGCTGCAAACTGGGTGAACACCCAAGATCTCGGAATTGGCGTTAGGGGTTCCGGCGGCGGGCTTTCGGGAACACTCGCTTCGGGTGGTGCGGGAAGCCTGACAGTTAGCAATGGTGGCTCAGTTACGGTATCTGGACTAACAACTATAGGCAACAATTCCAGCGGTTTGACGGTTGGCGATATCAGCACCTTTAGCACCGGGCAATTGTCGAACCTGAGCGGCACGAACCCGGTCATTAACCTCTTAGCTCCCACTGCCCAACTTGCGGTTACTGGCTCCACCAATTCAAGCTTTAGCGGCACAGTGAGTGGTGTCGGTCAGGTATTAAAATCTGGCTCAGGTGCATTCTCTGTCACAGGAATTAACAATTACTCTGGTGGAACTTTTGTCACTGCAGGCAGCTTGGTTGTAATGGGCCAAAGTGGCTCTGAGTCCGGCACAGGTTCGGGTGAAGTTACCGTTAGTGGCACAGGCACACTCGCAGGCAGTGGTAGGGTTGGCGGAGCAACAACTGTTAACTCGGGTGGCAAGATTGCACCCGGCGACAGTGGGCCAGGTAAGCTCACGCTCGGTGGAAACCTCACGTTCAATTCTGGTTCTAGCGTCGTGGTTGAATTGAACGGTGCAACTGCGGGTAGTCAGCACGACCAACTCGACGTAACGGGTACGGTTAACCTTGGTAATGCAGCCTTACAAGCTACCCGATTGGCGAGCTACAACCCGACAGCCACCGACAAGTTGTTCATCATCGTCAATGATGGTTCGGATGCGTTGCAAGGAACGTTCAGTGGGTTATCGAATGGTGCATCACTGAACTTGGGAGGCACGACCGGCTACATCTATTACGGTGCCAACTCCCTCACAAACAGTCTGACGGGTGGTAACGACGTGGCGATTGCTTTCTCGCCCGTGCCTGTGCCCGAACCCGCTGCCGTACTCGGAATTGCCTTCGGTGCCATGGGAATTGGTGGCATAATTCGTCGTCGGTTTCGTCAACTCGCTTGCGTATGAACGTGATTGAACTTTCACTTGCCTCGTAAGTACACGCCATCAGGCGGTCACATTGTCAAGGTGGCCGCCTCTCTTCATTACTCGCGCTTACCGCAAGCAAGCCAACCATATACCCGCGAACCCGTGGCGTGGTTCCCATCAATACCGAACGCTTCTAGCGTTGCGATCTCAAATCCTGCTTGCGTGAGAAGCTTCATCATTCCACTTCGGGTGAAGTGGTGCAGTGTTAACGGTGCACCAGCGTAGGCTTGGGTCATCGTGACATCGCCGGCGTCTTGCCGAGCCATTAACGTCTTCCAGCGTTGCCAGAGAACACGACTACACCCGAGTCCGCGAAAGTAGCGATTGTGAGCATGAAGCACCAATCGCCCACTGGGCTTGAGCAGGCGAAAGGCGTTGTCAATCACTTTCGTGCGGTTCGCCACACCTCGAACCATCCCGAGTGTGCTGAACAGGCACGCCGCGTAGTCGAATGTACCCGTAGGCAATTCATCAAGTTCGGTTAAGTTTGCTCGTACGAATTCTGCGTGGGGAGCGTTGAGACGTGCCTGGGTAAGCATGGCTTCCGAGAGATCGACTCCGACGCAATCGAAGCCTTTCACAGTGAAGTGCGCACAAAGGCGTCCCGTTCCGCAGCCAAGATCAAGAAGTTTTCCAGGTGTGGGAAATGCACGTTCACAGAATGCAATATCGATACTCGCCAGCGGAGAAGTCTTCATCTGGTCGTCGTAGCTCGCAACCATTTCGGTGGCATGAAGGTAATCCCAAAGCCCGCGATCAACACCTAATGGGAGTTGCCAGTCTGGAATCATGGGTGTGCTGTTTACGGATTGGTGATTGAGGTTCCTTATCGAAGGAGTACCCTATCGACAGGTGTCCTCTTCCTGGGGTGAATGACTGGGGTGTATGCCAACTCCTTCACCCCGACCACTAATGCGGCTTCCCATGCGTAGTACAGACATCACCGTTCGCGACGTTTCCATTACGTACGAAGACTTCCGGTATCGCAGTCCAATCAAATTCGGCGGAGTTGCACTGGATAAAGCCACCGTCCTGAATGTCACATTACATGTCGAATCGCAGAGCGGTAAGCGTGCAGTAGGTTGTGGTTCGATGCCTCTTGGCAATGTGTGGGCCTGGCCAAGCCGCTCGTTAAATTATGACCAAACCTTGGATGGGATGAAGTACATCACGTCGCGCATCGCCGGGCAGTATCAAATGTCCGGCCTTATCGGCCACCCGATCGATATTACCGACGAACTAGAACCCAGATTCTTTGTGGCCGGCGAAGACTATGCAAGCATGACCAAAATGACAGAAGCAGTACCCAAACTGGCAACACTTGTTGTTGCGTCGCCATTTGATGCCGCCCTGCACGATGCCTATGGCAAATTATATGGGTTGAACTGCTACCAAACATACAGTCGAGAGTTCCTCCACAACAACCTTGGCCACTATCTTGGCGAAGAGTTCGAGGACGATTGGCTTCATGACTATGTTTCGATCAAACCCAAGCCGCGAATGCCACTCTATCATCTGGTCGGAGCACTCGACCCATTAACGACTTCAGAAGTCACCACACCAGTCGGTGATGGACTTCCGGAACATCTTGGAGAATGGATCGCCCGCGACGGCCTCACCCACATGAAGGTGAAGCTTAATGGGGATGATCTCAGTTGGGATGTGGAACGCGTGGTGGCGGTTAATAAAGTCGCGGAGGATGTGCAGCGACAACGCGGTGTCACCGAGTGGTTCTACTCGCTGGATTTCAACGAGCGGTGCAAGAATGTCGAATACCTGCTCGAATTCTTGAGGCAACTCCAGGCACGCACGCCGGCGGGCTTCGATCGGGTTCAGTACGTGGAGCAGCCCACGGCCCGCGATTTGCGGGCGAATCCGGGGAATCGGATGCACGAGGTATCGAAGATCAAACCGGTGGTCATCGACGAATCATTGCTCGATCTGGATAGTCTGCATCTTGCGCGGGAAATGGGCTATACCGGCGTTGCTTTCAAAGCCTGCAAGGGCCAAACGCAGACGTTGCTGCTGGCCGCTGCCGCACAGAAGTATGGAATGTTCCGCTGCGTGCAGGATCTCACATGCGTGGGAGCATCGTTAATTCACTCGGCGGGAATCGCGGCCCACATACCCGGCGTGGCGGCGATTGAATCCAATGGACGGCAATACTGCCCTGCGGCCAACGCGAAGTGGGAAGAAAGATTTCCGGGCGTGTTCACCATTACCGATGGAACCATGTACACAGCTATCTTGAACGGCCCGGGACTTGGTGCTGACTAAGCCGCGAGCCGTGCCCTTCCCTCACAGCTTCGATGACTTACTGCCAGCTTTGGCTATGAGGGAAGCGGTTCGATTAATTACTTCATGCGTTTCGTCGGCATTGGGGCCTTCACGCTTTGCCGCCATGCAACCAGCATGCTGTGCAGTTCTTTGAGCTTGTCTGGCATCTTCGCAGCGAGATCGTTCTTCTCGCCAATGTCATCTTTCAGATTGTAAAGTTCGATCTTACCGGACTCGAAGAACTCAATCACTTTCCAGTCGCCAGCACGCATGGAACCAGCGGGTGTGGTGCGCCAGATATCTTTTCCCGAACCAAGGTAACCCGGGAAATGCCAGTACAGTGGCTTGCGACCTTCCGCACGTTGGCCATCTCCCGTCAGGAGCGATACCCAACTTGTTCCATCGAGAAGTTGTTCGGCTTTTGGCTTCGCCCCCGCAAGTTCGAGCAGTGTTGGGTAGAGATCCACGCTGTTAATCGGTTCGTCGCAAGTGGAGCTAGCCTTCACTTTGTTTTGCCAACGCGCTATCCACGGAACGCGAACTCCGCCTTCGTAAAGCATTCCTTTGCCACCGCGAAGTGGTGCGTTGTTCGTAACATCTTTATTCGCCTTCACTCCGGCATCAAGGTAGCCGCCGACGCCGCCGTTATCGCTGGTAAAGATGACGAGAGTATTCTCGGAGAGCTCCAATTCGTCCAGTTTCGCAAGCACGCGACCAACACTTTCATCCACGGACGCAATCATCGCGGCATAAGTGGGATCGGAATGCCCACCAACACCTGGCATGTTCTTGAAGCGTTCAACGAGTTCCGGTTTCGCTTGATACGGACTGTGAACACCAAAGTGGTGAAGACAGAGAAAGAATGGCTTGGCCTTGTTGGTGTCGATGAATTGTAATGCCTGATCGGTGAGCCAATCCGCAAGGTAAGCGCCTTTGGGGTAATCGACTTTGGGTTGAGTGACGAAGTTGAAATGTGTCCCCATCGATGTGATAGCCGACTCGAACCCACGCTGTGATGGGTGGAATCTGCCCATCTGACCCAGGTGCCATTTCCCGAAAAGGCCAGTTGCATAGCCTGCCGACTTCATGGCTTCGCCGAGAGTGGTTTTGTCGAGTGGGAATTGTTCAGCGTTTGGGACAGGAACGAGCGGCCGCATGGTGGTGTCGAAGCGTGCCGTGCTGCCGACGGTGTAGATGCCGGTGCGTGGCCCGTATTGCCCGCTCATGAGTGCCGCACGCGTGGGCTGGCAGTTTGGCCCGCAGGTGTAGGCAGATGTAAAACGCCGCCCTTCGCCAGCCATCTTGTCGATGTTCGGAGTCTTGTAATACTTGGAGCCTTGGCATCCGAGATCCGTCCAACCAAGATCATCGGCCAGGATAAAGACCACGTTTGGGAGAGGGTCCGCTGCGGTTGCAGGTGTTGCGAAAGCGAACACCGCTCCGACAGCCAAAAGGCTGAAACGTGACATGTTGACTCCTCCAGGATTGTTACCTGCCGCATTCTCTCCTCCGCTTTCGTCATGGTCAAACAGAACTCTTTCCCCTGTATGTCCGCCAGTGCTATGGATAAACTCGACTACACCGCCCGAACTACACGCCGAGGTTCAACGTGGCTCTGACTGCATCGCTCAAGCTTGCCAAGCGTGTTCTGCTGGAAACAGATAAGCGTTTACTCTGGAAGCTCGCATACAACATGGGAGTCAAGGGTGCGCTTTCCGTTCACAAGCACAAAAGGCGGATGCGCCAGGGCCAGTTCTTCCCGCCATTTCTGTATGTGTCGATTATCAACACTTGCAATCTCCGCTGTCAGGGTTGCTGGGTTGATGTGAGCATGAAGCAGCAGACGATTAGCGCGGACGCATTCCACAAGCTCGTGCGTGAAGCCAAGGCGATGGGGAATGTGTTCTTCGGGATCGTTGGCGGCGAACCGTTCATGCATCCCGACTTGCTCGATATGTTGGCCGAGCACCCCGATTGCTACTTCCAGATCTTCACCAATGGCCACTTCATTACGCCCGAGCGTGCCAGGCGGATGTGGCAACTGGGTAACGTGACGCCATTGATTTCTGTCGAAGGCACAGAGATTGTTTCGGATCAACGGCGCGGGCGAGCGGGTGTGTTAAGCAAGACGATGCAGGGCTTGCAGAATGCCCTCAAAGCCGGCGTATTCACCGGAGTGTGCACAAGCCTGGCTAGCACCAATATTGACGATACATTGCGTGAAGAATGGATCGACACGTTGATTGAAATGGGCGTACTCTACACCTGGTTTCACGTGTATCGCCCGATGGGGCCAAATCCTAATCCGGCCTTGTGCTTGACGGCGGAACAAGCACTGTTCGCACGGAAATTCGTTGTGGAAATGCGTGCCAAGAAGCCAATCGTGATCGTGGATGCTTACCACGATGGCGATGGCAAAGCGCTCTGCCCCGCCGCCAACGGGATTAGTCACCACATCAACCCATGGGGCGGAATTGAGCCATGCCCAATCGTGCAGTTCAGCACGGAATCGATCCATTCAAGCGAAGCCGATCCTCGCCCACTCAAAGAGAAATTCGTGAACTCGGCTTTCCTTGCGGGGTTCCGGAAACTCGCCGCAAGCACTACTCGCGGATGCATTGTCCTCGAACGCCCGGACTTGCTCAAGAAGTTGGTGGAAGCACATGGAGCCAAAGATGCGACCGCCCGCCAATCGGCACTTGCAGAACTGGAAGCGATGACTCCGCGAACGTCGCAATACAATCCCGCGGCGGAAGTGCCGGAAAAGAATGTGTTCTACCGGCTGGCCAAGAGGCTGTTCTTCAACGACTTCGGTGTCTATACGGGGCTGGATGAGCAACACGCCACCCAATCAGCCCCGGCAATATTGAAGTGATGATGTTGGGATCGTGCCACCCTGCGATCACGATCCCGTATCTTCATGCACCGTTCTCAAAACCCTGCGACTTCAAAGCCCTTCCGGTATTCACGCTTAACGAACGCATTGGCGGCGTCGTTGTTCGTGAACTTCAATCCCTTCGTATCCCACTTCAAATCCATTTTCGGAAAGCGCGTGGCAAGGCAACCTAACAGCACCATCTCGGTGAGCGGGCCAGCATAACTGAACGGAGCCGAGGTTTTGTCGTTTCCGCGCACCGCTTCGACGAACTGAAGATAATGGTTATCGCCCTTCACTTCGGGCATCTTGAAGTCGGTGAACTTGTCGGCGGGGAGCAATACCGGTGTGGCGATATAGGGCGAGGACATGACGCCTTTCTCGCCGATGTAGATCGAACCCTGATCGTTGAGCTTTCCGCCGATGAGCTTCTGAATTTCGAGTGGAGGCCGCACCTTCCCGTTGTACCACGTCACAGCCACGGTGTCGGTCGTGTAAGCAGTGCCGGGGAACACATACTTCACTTGCACATCCAACGACCAGTTGTATTCGTTAGGACCAGGGAGTTCGGACCGAATCGAAAGCGGATTCCCAACACCCAGCGCGCCGAAAACAGGATCGAGAATGTGGCAGCCCATGTCGCCAAAGGTGCCAGTTCCGAAATCGAGGCGTTTGCGCCAGTTGCCGGGGTGATAATAGCCGCCGCCAATGAACGGCCGTTCGGTGGCAACGCCAAGCCACAGGTTCCAGTCGAAGCCCTCGGGAATCGGATCGTTTCGATCGGGCTTGGGAGCGGTATCGCCCCACGATTTCCCGCTCCAAGAATGAACTTCCTTCACCTTCCCGATTGCGCCATCCTGTACCAGTTTCACCACAAGTTTGTGAACCGGGTGCGAATGAATCTGAATCCCCATTTGGGTGATGAGCTTCTTCTCTGCTGCCACTTCGGTGAGTCGGCGCGCTTCATGCACAGTTTGCGTGAGTGGCTTCTGACCATACACATGCAACCCGCGATTCATCGCCGTCATGGCGATCGGGGCGTGCATGTGGTCGGGCGTTGATACGTTGACCGAGTTGAGTTCCTTTTCTTTGTCCAGTAACACGCGGAAGTCGCTATACACGCGACACTCCGGGAACTTATCTTTTACCTTCTTTAATCGGGCTTGATCTACCTCGGCAACGGCGACAAGCTTCAGGTTCTTGCTCGCCGAGAGAGACGTGATATCCGCCCACGCCATCCCATCGGCTCCGAAGCTGGCGTGCAGCACGGTTTCGCTTGGTGCGGCATGTGCGTGATGACGCCACACGAATGGCACAGCGAACGTCGCTGCGGCAGTCTTGATTGCGGTTCGGCGATTGATGAGTTGCGACATGGTATGTCCTGGCGAGGAAGCTGGAATGCCTTGGATGGTTCCAACTGGAATCTCACCAAGCCTACGCCGATCGAAGCTCTGAGGCAACACACGGTCTCTATCTTCCGATATTCGGGTTCGGTATTCTTACTTTCTCGCTGTTCTCCCGCTGGTATCCCTACGATCAAGTCCGGAGCTGGATCATGCCTCGTTCCCTCTTCACAGCAGCACTCCTTGCTGTTGCCGCGTTCAGCTTAATGGCTCAAGAGCCAAAGTCAGAACCGCCCAAAAAAGAACCCGTGAAGTATAAGGCAGGCGACCGAAACCGCCCGCGGCCCAAGGTGGTGGAGCCAGGCACGGCCAGCACGGAGAACGCACCGGGAAAGCCGCCCGCAGACGCTGTTCTGTTATTCGATGGCAAAGACCTCGCGCCGGAATGGATTCGATCCGGGAAGAAAGGCGATGAAGCCAAACCGCTGTGGAAAATCGAGAATGGTTACGCCGAGATCGCACCGCGCAGCGGGGGAATCATGAGCATCCAGAAGTTTGGCGATTCACAAATTCACATTGAATGGGCCACGCCGAAAGAAGTGAAAGGGAACGGGCAGGGGCGCGGAAATAGCGGAATCCATCTTGGTGGGTTTGGCGAAGTCCAAATCCTCGATTCCTACGACAACGATACTTACCCTGATGGCCAGGCGGGCGCGCTCTATGGCAAGTATCCGCCACTCGTGAACGCGAGCCGCAAGCCGGGAGAATGGCAGATTTATGACATCATTGCGCATGTTCCGCGAACGGATGACGCGGGAAAGGTGATCAAGCCCGGCAAAATCACAGTACTGCACAACGGTGTTGTGGTTCACCATGCAACCGAGTTCAACAACAAGTTCAGTGAGTTCACCATCAACATCCAGGACCACGGAAACCCCGTCCGCTTCCGCAATATCTGGGTGCGAAAGTTAGCGGATTACGATGTGAATGGCGATCCGGCTCCCAAAAAATAGTTGCAGCACTGGTAGCGGTGAAGCAATCCGAACAATCACTTGGTTCACCGCTCAACGAACAACTGCGAACTCTCAAACCTTTTCTTCGCCTCGCAGGCAATCGGGTGGGATGCAGCGTTGCACTTCGGCAAAATCGGTGGAGCCGATCGCAACGAGCGCCTTCGCCGATTGCAAGAATCCGGACATTCCCTCGCGATAAGCCTGTTCTTCAATCACTTGCGCCGGCTCACGGCTCTGTATCAATTCTCGGATGGGCCTTGTTACTTCCATGATTTCCATCAGTGCTGTCCGGCCGCCAAAGCCGGTGTAATGGCAAACGGGGCAACCTAACGCTCTGTATCGCCTCTGGGTCGATGCATCGGAGAGTTGTGCGTCTTCGACGGGAAAGCGGCATTCGGGGCAGAAGGTCCGCACCAGTCGCTGCGATATAACGCCAATCAAGGAAGATGCGAGAAAGTGCGGAGCCACGCCGAACGCGAGCATGCTGGCCACTCCACCAGCCGCAAGCGGAGCGTGCAAGGTCGCAAGAACCAGATGGCCGCTATTCGAGGCAGAAACTGCGGTATGAGCGGTTTCCGGATCTCGGATTTCGCCAACCATGATCACGTCAGGCCCTTGCCGAACAATCCCACGCAACACATCCGAGAAATGGATACCGTGTTTCGCATTTGGTTGTGATTGGCGAACACCTCGCACGGCGTATTCGATTGGGTCTTCTATCGTGTGGATCCGCCGTTGGCTCACGTTGAGGTGTTGAAGACAAGCATAAAGCGTGGTGGTCTTACCTGAACCCGTCGGACCGGTCACCAGTATCAACCCACCGGGATACGATAGCAAACGCTCCAGATGATTTCGATCCGAAGTCGATAAGCCAATCCGATCGAGGTGCAATAACGAGGTTTCGCGATCCAGTATCCGAACAGCAATATCTTCACCATAGAGAGTGGCTAGCGAACAAACACGCAGATCAATGGTCTTTCCCGTCCCCGTAACGTAGGCATATCGGCCGTCCTGTGGCTTGCGATGTTCCGCGATATCAAGCCCTGCTTCAGCGCGTAAATGCGCGATGCAATGCCGGCCGAAGTCCGAGGCCATCAATCCCACCGGGCGCACCACTCCGAGATGGCGAATCGATACTGAGCACACATGCTCGTCTGTCGAGAGAAAGACGTCGCTCGCACCCAATCGCACGGCATGATCGATCAAGTTCGCAACCACTTCGGGTGGGCTATTACCGGAAAGATCTGTCTGATAACCCTGCGCAGTCAGGTCGGAAGCCTGAGCACGGACACTATCGGAAGTTGACATCTCGATCTCTCACCTTCGTACTGAAAGAACTTGAACCGAATTCACTGAGGCTAACAAACCACACAATCCGTGGGGTGGCATTCAGCGGGGTGGCATTCAGAATCGGAAGAGAACGTGAGCGTTCTCCTCAAATACCAGCCCGTGCCATTCCGGGAGGAGCGCATCAAGGATGAAGTCGCGGTACGCCGTCATCGGGGCGAGCGGCCAATCGGTGCCATAGAGAAACCGATTCGGCCGCTCCGAAAAGCGGATCGCTCTGCGAATCGCATCGCCCAGTTCCGCAGCCGCCTCCATTCCTTCTTCCGAGGCAAACACTTCCTCCGTGCCAACCAACAAACCCGATAGATCCGCCCACACGTTCATGTTCTTGTAAATCACTTCCGCTGCGTCCGTCATCCACGGGTTGCCAAGGTGACACATCAGGAACCGGCAGTCGGGATGATCGACGGCTACCTCATCGACGCCAAGGGGGTGGGCGTACTTCAATTTCGCACGAGGCGAATAGGTGTCGCCGGTGTGGAACATCACAGGTATGCGATACTTCGCGGCCAGTTCGTAATAGCGGCGATAGTTGGGGTGAGCGGGTTCAAAATGCAAATAGCCAAGGTAGCCCTTCAGTGCCACCACACGCTTGGCGGCTAACAGTTCCTCCACTTTGCGAAAGTGGCTTTCTTCCGTCCGTGTGGGGTCTGCAACGCCAATCACCTTCAGCCCCGGAACTTGTTTTGCCAGTTCCACCGTGGCATTGATTCCAAGTGGATCATCCTCCGGGTTATCCCAGGAACCCATTGCTAACGCGCTGGTCACACCACTGATTTGCATCTCACGACGAAGTTCCGCCGCAACAACTGCGGGAGGTTGACGAAGCAATGGCGATAGCGGACCGGTGCCCGGTAAGTTAGGTGGCACGGCATGAATGTGGCAGTCGATCATCGACAAACCCGGTGCAATAAATTGCCTCTCGGTTGTGTCGATGCAATTCAAACAAGCGACACCAACCCAGAGCCAGAATCTTTCCTCTCAGGATATCAGCATCAGCACGATCCTTGGTCGGAATCCTGTCTGATCCCTGAACCTGCAGGAATGATTCACGTCTGGATTGAGGTGCGTGAGGCATGGCACACGATTACTCAAGCGCCGAATTCAACTCTGCCGATCAGGGGCGAATCTGCGGTTGAATGGCTTCCGGTCCGGCGGGTGCTGCCGGTGGTGCGGGTTGACCCGCTTGAGGCGGAAGCTGTTGACGGAAGCGTGTGATATCGTGCCGACGAATGGCCACACCTGTTCCATTAGCGCCTGGGCCCATCGTGTACACGCCGAATTGACCTGTCGTCGTTTCTGCCAGATACAACGCGGATTGACCCTGCGTGATGTATCCCGTGGTCATCATGAAATGCACATCCGCCCGAGCTTGCAAATTGAACTCGGTCGTGAGATCGGCTTCCGCCCAACCCACGATCTTTCCTTGCAATCGATCGATCACGGTGCCTAGTAGTTTGCCGGACTTATAATCGAGAAGCCACACGCCATCAGTCTGAATCTTCGGACTCACCGACACGGCACCTGTGGCCATGATGGAATCTTGATAGCGATCATTCGAAGCAGCTCCCGCAGGGCGCGTAGGAGCAAGGAAGAACAACGCCGCTGCGACCCCACATGCCCCGGACAACGCCGCCACAACCGCCTGCACGCCTATGCGCATGGCTTCCCCCTGTGCCAGACCCATTTCGATCTTTGAGGGTTTCCGCATACCATGCCGTTCGGCCCTGTCCAGTGGAACTCGAATACGCCAGTGTTGCGCGATAAGTTGGGTAAAGCGGATTCGCAAGGGAATTGGGGATAACATGGCGAGGAAGAAGGATCCCACTGCGGAATTGACACGGCAATTGACCGCTGCGTTCATGAAATTGCCTTTGAAGACCAAAGCCATCATCATTGGCGTGGCGATTATCTTTGGCATCTTGTTGTTAGTGGTTAATCGTGCCCGCAATGCACCGCCGCCAGCAGGCAAACCCAGCGATCCCCCACCCGATCCGGCACAACTGATCAACGTGCCACCCCCTACGGTCGCGTTCCCGCCCGGTTCCACCGAACTGCTGTTCTGCTTGTGGAACATGGAGAACCTGTTCGACGATCGCAATGACCGCCGCGGGTATCCCGATGCCGATTACGATCGCTGGTTCGTGGATAAGCCCGAAGATCGCAAGCGAAAATACGAACGGCTTGCGGAGTGGTTGCTGAAACTCAATAACGGCATTGGGCCGGATATCGTTGTGGGTAACGAGATTGAAAGCCGACGCGCCGCAGAGATTCTGCAAGAAACACTCAATAGCCACTTACCGCCGGGTGCGCCGCCCTATCGTTATGTGGCCATGGAGGAACTCAGCGCAGGCCGCCATATCGCACCATGCGTGGTGTCGCGATATCCATTAAGCAGGGCGAAACTCCTCGGCAGCAGGCAGCGGATTCTGCAAGTGGTAGTGACAATTAACAACCACGACCTCCTGTTGATCGCAGCACACTGGACTTCGCAAATCACCGATAAGGGTGAACGAGAAGACACCGGACGAACGCGTTACGCCTCCGTGATCCATGAGGCCTACGCCAATGTTATCCGCGAGAACCCGTTGGTCGATGTGCTGGTTTGCGGGGACTTCAACGACAGTCCCGATTCGGAATCGGTCTATCGCTTCTTGCACATGATCGGCGATTCGCGCGTGGTGACGCCGGATACCAACCCGCCGCGATTGTTCGGGCTGTTGTCCGGTAAGAGGGCGGAGGAGTATGGCACGCTCTATTACAGCGGGCCGCTCATCTACGATCAGATCGGCGTGTCTCCCGGAATGTTCGACACGAAGGGATGGGGTTACGAACAGAATTCAGTAGATGTTCCCACTGATGGATTAATTCGGTTTGGCACGCGTGGTCGGCGACCGTGGCGCTATGGAAGTATCAACGACGACGCACTGGGCCGTGGGTATAGCGACCATTTCCCCGTGACCGTACGACTGAAAGTTGCTCCGTAGCTCCGTAATAGCTGTGTGTCGCTCGCTCATTGGCCTCGCACAGCCGCCCGCAGGGTGGGATCGGGTTTCGCACGTTCATATACGCGGCCAAATTCCGCTAGCCGCTCGACCCATTTCGAATCTGATATCTGCGCCGCCGTGGCCCGCCATCGCCAGTTACCAGTGGCAACTCCCGGAGAGTTCAATCTCGCTTCATTCCCCAAGTTGAGCAAATCTTGCAATGGAACCAGCGCGAGCCGCGCGACCGAACTCCAGGCCGCGCGAATCAAGGTCCAGACGGGATCGCGTTCCGCCTCGGGAAAGTAGGCGAAGAATTGCGCCTTTTCGAGTTCCGTACGGTTCTCAAACCAGCCATAAGTCGTCTCGTTATCATGCGTGCCGGTATACACAACCAGGTTGGGTTCGAAGCGGTGCGGCAGGAATCGCAACTCTACAGCTCCACCAAATGCGAACTGAAGAATTCGCATTCCGGGAAGTGCGAACCGTTCGCGTAGGGCATCGACCTCCGGAGTGATTACCCCGAGATCCTCCGCAACAATCGGCAATTCGCCGAGATTCTCCTCTAATGCGAGAAGCAAATCTGCACCCGGACCCGAAAGCCATTCGCCGCCTTCTGCAGTCAGATCGCCAGCAGGAACGGCCCAGTATCCTTCGATGCCGCGAAAGTGATCGATTCGCACACTATCGAAGAGTTGTAGCGCTTTTCGCATGCGGTCGGTCCACCATGCGTAGCCGGTCTCTCGGTGTGCGTCCCAATCGTAGATCGGGTTTCCCCAGAGTTGCCCGGTGCGACTGAAGTAATCGGGCGGAACTCCAGCGACAACAACCGGCCTGCGATTGTTATCGAGCATGTAGAGATCGGGCTGTGCCCAAACATCCGCCGAATCCTCGGCTACATAAATCGGCACATCCCCCAGAATTTCGATACCGAATTGTGCCGCGTGTTTTCGGAGTGCCTTCCATTGGCGATCGAAGAGGAATTGCCCGAAGCGGTGAACTTCGACGGTTTGTGCCAGTTCCGTTGCGATCGGAGTCAGTGCCGCCGTCTCGCGCATAGCAACTGGCTTGGGCCACTCCCACCAGGGCGCGCCGCCAAACCGTTCTTTGATCGCGGCGAAAAGGGCGTACTCATTTGCCCACCATCCTTCGTTCTCAAGGAATGCTTGATATGCCGCCTGGAGTTCGGGCACATCTCCGCTGTGAAATCGTTTACAAGCTACTTCGGCCAATTTTCGTTTCGCAACTATGACTGTTTCGAAGGGAACTGGCCCATCTGGATGCTCGCACACCCGCGCATCTTCCGGAGAAACCAACCGGTCATTTACTAGCAACTCCGGGCTAAGGAGATTGAGATTACCGGCGAACGCAGAGGGCGATTGGTAAGGCGAGTCGCCGTAACCGGTGGGGCCAATGGGCAACACCTGCCACCACACCTGACCGGCCTCTGCGAGTGTCTCAATCCATTGATGAGCGATTGGCCCAAGATCGCCCACACCATAGGGACCGGGTAAGCACGTCGGGTGAAACAAGATTCCAGAGGTGCGGCGTTCAGAGTAGTTCAATGCCATTGCACACTTCGATTCGATAAAGGCATTACCTCACCAGCTATACTCACCCAACACGGGGCACGGTTCTTGCTAGTTCAGTGATACCTCGATAATTGTGGTACGTGTAATGAGATTTGTTGAGCTAAAGAAAATCGTAGCAGAGCACAAGACTGTGGTTGGTTTTCAATAGCTGCAGTGTACTGGTTCGCCACTCTAACCTATTTCCACGGCCGGATGCCGATCATGCGTGAACACGATCCGTTATGGTACAAAGACGCGATAATTTACGAAGCGCACGTTCGCGCGTTTCACGATAGCGATGGGGATGGCTTTGGCGATTTTCGCGGGCTAACCAAGAAACTCGATTACCTGGAGGATCTTGGCGTCACCGCCATCTGGCTTCTACCATTTTACCCCTCTCCGCTGCGCGACGATGGCTACGACATTGCGGATTATGGCAGTGTCCATGCGCAGTATGGGAAGCTGGAAGACTTCAAGGAATTCCTGGACGAAGCACACCGTCGCGGTTTGTATGTCATCACTGAGTTAGTCATCAATCACACATCGGATCAGCACCCATGGTTTCAGCGTGCCCGATCGGCACCCAAGGGCAGCCCCGAGCGTGAGTTCTATGTCTGGAGTGATACGCCGGACAAGTATCAGGATGCGCGGATTATCTTTAAGGACTTCGAGACTTCGAACTGGACGTGGGATCCGGTTGCCCGGCAATACTACTGGCACCGCTTTTATTCCCACCAACCAGACCTGAACTACGATCATCCCGCGGTTTGGGATGCGATTTTTCCGCTCGTCGATTTCTGGATGGGCATGGGCGTGGATGGCATGCGCCTCGATGCTGTCCCATATCTTTATGAGCGCGAGGGCACAAACTGCGAGAATCTGCCAGAAACGCACATCTTCTTGAAAGCCCTGCGCAAGCATGTGGATGAGAAGTTTCCGGGTCGCATGTTTCTAGCCGAAGCGAATCAGTGGCCCGAAGATGCCGTCGCGTATTTCGGGGATGGCGATGAATGCCATATGTGCTTCCACTTCCCGGTTATGCCGCGCTTGTTCATGGCTTTGCATCAGGAGGATCGCTTCCCGATCATTGATATTCTTGCACAAACGCCAGCCATTCCGGATTCGTCGCAGTGGTGCATGTTTCTGCGCAACCACGATGAACTCACGCTGGAAATGGTTACGGACGAAGAGCGAGACTACATGTATCGGGCGTATGCACAAGATCGCACCGCGCGCATCAACCTTGGCATCCGCCACCGGCTCGCACCGCTTCTGAAGAATGATCGCAGGCGAATCGAGTTGATGAACGCACTGCTCTTTTCGTTACCCGGAACTCCCGTGGTGTATTACGGCGACGAAATCGGCATGGGCGACAATATCTATTTGGGCGACCGCAACGGCGTTCGCACTCCGATGCAGTGGAGCGCCGACCGCAACGCCGGCTTCAGTCGTGCGAATCCACAACGCCTCTTCCTACCGATCATCATCGACCCCGAATATCACTACGAAGCATTGAATGTGGAAGGGCAACAGAATAACGCTTCTTCGCTGCTTTGGTGGATGAAGCGGCTCATCGCGCTACGCAAGAGATACAAAGCCTTCGGTCGCGGAACAATCGAGTTCATCAAACCGGAAAACCCAAAGATTCTGGCTTTCGTGCGGCGATACGAAGACGAGCGGATTCTGGTTATCGCTAACCTTTCGCGTTTCGTGCAATTCGCTTCTCTCGATTTGAAGGAATACGCTGGGGCGGTGCCTGAAGAACTCTTTGGCCGGACGCCCTTCCCCACTGTCGAAGATCAACCATACACAATTACCATCGGGCCACATGGGTTCTATTGGTTCTCGCTCACGAACCCCGAGCCAACGATCGTGGACGCCAATACTTCTCACGGTGCGATCACACGAACCGAGCTGCCAGTACTCCATGGCAACCAACCCATACACTCCCACTTTGAACGGGCATCGTGGGATGAACTCGAAGCACTCTTACCCGAGTTCTTGTTGCGCCGCGGCGTTGAACTTTCCGGAACCGTGGTATCGGCGGCGCGCATTGCGGATGTTTTCCCGATCACTGTCGGGGGGTTTCAAGTTTGGTTTCTCATCATCAAGGCAGAGTATCATTCCGGTTTGCCCGAAACGATATCTTTGCCTCTCACTTATCTGCCAGATAGCGAATTAGCCCAGCTCATTGTTCCTGTCGAGAAATGCGGTTTTGCTCGAGTGAACGTGAATCGGGAAGATGGCGTGCTGGTGCCCGCTATGGCCGTCCCGGGGTGCGCCCGCGCAGTTCTTGATGCCGTTTTAAACGGAACGGTGATTCGGCAAGAAGAGCACGAACTTGCTGCGATTCCGACCACGAAAGCAGCGTCGTTGCGCGATGAGATACCAACTGAGATTCCCATTTCGCTGCAACAGAGCGAACGCAAAAACACCTCTGTATTGTTTGGAGAATATGCCATTTTGAAGACTTTCCGCCGTGTAGAAGACTCGATGAACCCCGATCTGGAAATCGGCCGTTTTCTCACCGCTCAACCCGATTACAACGGCGCTGCAGAAGTTTTAGGGCATGTGGAATATCGGCGGCGTGGGAGCGATGCGGCGACACTCGCGGTGTTGCACCGCTACGTGCCAAACCAGGGCACGGGTTGGCAGCATGCCCTCGATCATTTGAGTAGTTACTTCGAAAAGGTAGCCGCACTTTCGCACGAGCAACCACCCATTCCGCCACAATCTGGTCCGTTGATTGGACCGGATGAATCGGAAGAGGATACCGCCGCGGCTCTTCCCGAACTGGTCAATGGCTTCACCGAATCGGCGCGGATTTTGGCTCGCCGCACGGCCGAACTTCACCTGGCGCTGGCATCAGCACCCACCAACCCCGCATTCGCTCCGGAACCATTCGGAAAGCTCTATCAACGCTCGATCTACCAATCGATGCGAAATATTACCGGGCGGCTTTGCTATCGATTGTCCCGGGAAGAAGAGCGAATTCCTGCATCGGCCAAGCGGTTGGCGGAACGCCTGATCTCATTTCAAGATGAGCTACTCAAGCGGTTCCGCGTGGTTCTGGACCCGAACCTTGGCGGCTCACGCATACGCTGCCACGGAGACTTTCACCTCGGGCAATTCCTGTTCACAGGTAAAGACTATGTCATCATCGACTTTGAAGGTGAACCGAGCAAATCGATCGCGGAGCGTCGATTGAAGCGTTCGCCGGTGCGCGATGTGGCGGGGATAGTGCGTTCCTTCGACTATGCCGTTCAAAGCGTTCTGTTTGGTCTGGCCAGTTCTCGCGGCCGTTCACCTGGTTTGGTGCGCGAAGAAGATATTAACGCCATCGCACCGTGGGCCACCGCATGGTACGACCGCATCGCACGGGTTTACGTCACCGAATACGTTACGGCTATGGAAGGTTCGAACTTATTGCCACATACTGAACAGGGACGCAGAACTCTGTTCGAGGTGCTGTTGCTTGAGAAAGCGCTCCAGGAAGCAGACCATGAATTAACGCATCGTCCTGAGTGGCTCGCGATACCGCTTCGCGGCGCGTTGCGGGTCTTTGGTTGCGACACCAGCGATACCGATATTTGCCTGTGATCGAGTTGTTTCGACTGAAGTTATAACCGTTGAGTCTGTGATGGAGTTGTCGCTTCGATCACCGACTCAACGGAAGCATTTCTAATATTCATTTCCCGAGTGGGTGAAGTTCGAATTTGCGCACAAACAACTCGAATCCTTCGGACTGCAACAAGATTTTGCCTGTTGCGGGGAACACATCATACGCCTTGTTCACAGTCTTTCCGTTCACGATCACGGTAATGGTGTTCTTGTCGCAAATACATTCTACCTGCGTCCAGTCGCCAAGTGGGCTTTCGACATCGTTCTTCCCGCGTGTGTCGAGCAATTCCTTGAAGTCGGGATCGTGATTGTTCCACCACAATTGCCGCCCGGTGAACACGGTTTTCGTTCCGCCGTCTTTCCATCGCGGGCGTTTGTCCGGCCCCAAGGCAACATCGCTGGTGAGTGTCACCGGAATCATTTGTCCCTTATTATCTTTACCGCGAATGGTAATCAGATCGCCCACACAGCCCTGAGCAAGTTGGCACTCAATGCATGACATCCAGGTGTTGTTCACCCCGCCATGCGGCCCAGTGGCGTGGAGCAGAAGCCCGGAGTTGCGGACATACTTTCCGCCATCGGTTTTCTTCCCCCACTTGTACTCAATCACCACGCGATAATTGCGATAATCCTTATCAGTTGCGAGATATCCGAGGTCGTCCCCAGTTATGTGAATCACACCATCCGAAACTCGAAATACACGTTTCGGATCTTCGTGCTTGCTGGCTCGTAACCAGGGAACAAGCCCTGTGAGATCCTTACCGTTAAAGAGAGGGTTGGCCTTGGTTGGCACGCTCGGCTCGTCACCCGCGACCAAGCCACCGATCAGAGAAACGAAAAGTAAAGAAATCCCCCGCACCATGATGAACCCTCCTAACGGAAACAACCGCTGATGATACCCGGTTACATTGGCTCTGGAACGTTCCGTACATTAAAGCCGTGAGAAGTGAAGGAGTATTGGTTTCCTGGAATATCGCCTTTCACACACCCATAACCGAAAGCAGTTCGCCAAGAATGCAACGGGGGGATTCTACATTTCTAGTACATCACAGCGGCAATTTTAGCACTTCGTCCGTCGTGCCATCCGTCGCCGGAAGACCACGAACGGACCCATCACGAGGGCAACGAGTAAACCAGCAGGCGCTGGCACCGGAACTTGGACGATATCGCCGTTAGGATCGACAGTGAAACCTGGGCGCAGTTCCAATACTTGATCCTGAAAATTAACGCTAGACATGGCGATGAGATTTGCAGACCCAGAGTTCCAAGTATTCGAATCAAGAAACATATTATAATCGCTCAAAACTCCGCCACTTATACCTGGATTGTAGCTCGGATCCAATAATTTCCAGACCGCGTGCTGGAACGCCGCACTGTTTTGATTGTTTGTCAAGCTATTCCTGTATTCCGCCCACATCATCCGAATGTCACTCGCTGTCGCGGCACTCATCGCAGGAGGCGGGTTCGGAGCGCTCTCCAAATTGGTAAAGTGAAATTCGTTCGTGTAAGTCGTGCCCCCGCTTACAAATTGGGCACGCTCCATGCAGAAAGCCACGAAGTGATTTGCTGACGACGATCCTGTGTAAAGAATTCCATTGATCGTGTTTGAACCTGTATTCCAGTTATACTGCCCTGCACTGCCAATTCCTGGACCCACCTTTTCAAATGTAACACTACCAATGGGACCAGCGACCGCCGAAGACGCCGTAATCAACAGCGACAAGCCGACAAAAAACATCGAACGCACAGAATACTTTGACCCGCTAACCATAACCTCACCTGTTAGCTAGTGGCTTGGATAATCGAAGCAAAGGGCGATCGAATACCTCAAAGCCATACTTGATATATCCACGCTAACAGCCAAGTTATCGACTACAAGATCAGTTATAAAATTCATGCGATAGGGATAATATTTCTGGAGCAATAATGATGTAAAGCCCGAGATCACATGTAAATGAAGCAATACAGCTACAGGGCCTGCATACTGTGTTGAAGGCGCATGAAAACCCGAAATAGGAAGCCAATTGGGGTGCGTTGCATCGATGTGTTAACAGGATCTATGCCGTAGAAAATGCAAAGTATTTGCTGAAAAATTTTCCCGAATCTTGCAATGATACGAGTTGACCAATCATTCAGACTTGTTAATGAATGAGCAGCTATTATTCTCAAAGCGTATCGTACTCACTCATTACCAATTACAAAGGAAAGCCTGTAGTCGAAATAGGTGATATGAAGGGGAGGCTCAGGAACTGCAAATAGACCTGCGAGGAGATAGGAGAGGGATACGGTATCGGGCATCAGTTCGGGTGGGCTTGTTGTGGCCGCGAAACTCACTTGGCCTGGAGACTTGAAACTGATTGTAATCGTAAACTCGCCTGTCAAATCTTTTGCTGCAAAGACATCTGACTGAAGCACAACCAGCGAGAGCTTATTCAGGTATTGTGCGAGCGGAACATCACCTGATGGTGCAAGGGAAGTATCCACACGGCGGAGCGTTAGGGATGCGCGAGATGGGATTGCTAGTTTGGGAATGGATAACGTGGTCGCACAGTGCGGGCAACGGTCCGTTCGCCCGCGTCGATCATCCTCGACTTCAACAGCATTTTGGCAACGCGGGCACGGAACGCGGATCACGGAGTTACTCCGGCTTTTTGGGGGCGTTCCCCTTCTTCAAGAACGGCACCGGTCGCAACTCGACTTTCTTAACGGTTTGGAGGTAATCCAGGACTTTCTCTGCTCGCTCCTGACCCACTTGAGCGTGGAAGTGAAGGCTGAACCCGTGTGGGCCTTTGGCATCGATTAGCTTCGGTTCGAGTGTGAGGAATGCTTTCACGACTTCAAGTTGGCCCATCATGGTGGCGCAGAAGATGTCGATGCGTGCGCCCTTCTCCAGTAAGAACTCAACAATGTCATGTCGCCCCATGTGCGAAGCCGCGCCGAGAGCAGTTTCCCAGTCTCCGCCGCCCCAATCCATCGTCGAGTTGATCAGCGCCGGCTCCTTATCCAGGAGCTTTTTGACCATATCCAGATCCATGTGCGCCAGGACGACAAAGTCCTGCACTAACCGCCGGTTAATCTGTGGTTTCTTCCATGATGGCTGGAAGCCCGGGGCGGGATAATCGCGTTCGAAAGGTGCTTCGACCGGTGCGGGTTGTGGAGGTGGGGCGATGGGAGTTTCAGCTGATAACGCTTCAGTTCCGACCACAATACTGGCACTAAATGCAGTCGCAAATCCACGACGATCAATCGAATCGGACATGGTAAGGCTCCCTGTTCATCACTGGATATCTACTTTTACCAATGATCGCTGCATTATAGCGTGAAGCCTCGATTGAGTTTCCATCTAACTTAGCTCGACTGATGCCGATTCTGTGACGGTCATGCAGCAGGTGCGAGCGTGGTGAGCAAGAGTTCCCGCACGGGCTTCGGGAGTTGTTCAAGACCCATGGTTTGACCGGCCTGTGGCAAAAGGGACTCGGCCCACAGCC
>JBGSLF010000001.1:0-27151 GCA_041740855.1 Gemmata sp. | reverse complement strand
GCCGACGGACTTCGCGGCAAGAGCCGGTTTGCTGTGGCGGGGCATGGCGGCACGGAGGATTGGGTGTCAAGTTGGCGGGCCGGACCCAGCGCCTGCCCACCACACAACCCGTGCGCAATTTCCGTGCCGAACACTATTGGGCGTACCCCCTCAAGTTGTTTGCCCGTTAGCCATGCCCTGATTGCGGACTGCAATTTCGCCGGAGTGCCCAGTATGGAAGCCGATTACTTCAGCCAGTTCTTTCCCGCAATCTGTGCGGGTCTTGGGCTTACGGTGGCCGGGGCGTTGGCACTCCTTCTGTCGCGGCGAGGCTTGGGCGGTGTCGTCATTGCCACCGCGTTCGGCTTCGGTGTCGCAATGGCAATGGCCATGGCTCTCGATCAACTTGCAACCACTTCTAACACAAGTGCCGCTGCGAAGATCTTTGGCTTCGGCATCGGGCCATTCTTTGTGCTCAGCTCGCGTCGCCTGATCATGGTCCTTTCGAATGCGATGGCCAAAGTTCATTTGCCTGCTGTTCGCTCGTGTTTGCTGATTGCGGGCGGAATCGGAACCGTCGTTGGCTCGGTCATCATCTTCAACGCCGCTGATGATAAAGCTCTCGACGACACGATGACGGAACTGGATATCATGCACGGGCGAGTGTCCACCGTGGTATCTGAAGAGGTGCGTGCTTTCACCGATCAAGGCAATCCTCTGCAAGTCAAGGTTCCGACACCGGGAATGGCGAGCAAGGATCTGAGCTTGGCCGAAACTAAGATCATCGATGGCCAGAAACTTAATACCCAGATCATTCGCCGGGGGCCTGCGGATGAACGGAGCAATTGCCACGGTTGGGTGTTCACCGGCGGGAAGTTTTTACTCACGGGCGATGATGTAGAGCAGATCCTGAAAGAGAACGGCTACCAGGAAGTTCAGACACCTCTCGCGGGCGATGTCGCAGTGTATCGCGCTGGCGGATCGGTCACACATACGGGACTTGTTCGCTATGTCACTGAAGGCGAACCGGTGTTGGTGGAAGGGAAGTGGGGAACCCTTGGCATCTTCTTGCACCCCGCGGATAAATCGGTCTATGGCACCGACTACACTTTCTATCGCAGCAATCGCACCGGTCACCTTCTCATTGGTCTGGGCGGCGTTCCCGGTAACCGAAGCGGACCGATCCCCGCCGTGGTCACTGAAGAAGAATGACCGCAGCGGTCTTCACTCCCTACCAAGCACAAGATCGATGACCCAGCATCCGCGGATGTGAAGTGCCTGCGGGTTGTTTCGTAACCTCGCGAGTGCGCGTTAATCCGTCGCCTTCCTTGCAGCCTGCAGTATCAAACGCAACCACCCCCGCTAATGGACAAGTGTCCGCGAGCGGGGGTGGAAGGGTAATCGCGAAAGCGGCTGGGATGAACCCAGCCGCTCGCATCAACTCGTATCAGCCCAGGTTCATTCCGAGGAGGAACTCAAGGTTGGACTTGGACTTCTTCGATCGGTTCACGATCAGTTCCATCGCTTCCACGGGGTGCATGTCGGCCAGCACCTTGCGAAGCATGCGAACCTTCTCGAATTCCTCTGGGTGCAACAGCAATTCTTCCTTTCGCGTGCCGGATCGGTTCACGTCGATCGCGGGGTAAACCCGCTTCTCGACAAGCCGGCGATCGAGGTGAAGCTCGCTGTTGCCCGTGCCCTTGAACTCTTCGAAGATCACCTCATCCATGCGCGAACCGGTATCGACCAGTGCCGTCGCGAGGATAGTCAGGCTTCCGCCTTCTTCGACATTGCGGGCGGCACCGAAGAAGCGTTTCGGCTTCTGCATGGCGTTGCTATCCAAGCCACCCGAGAGGAGCTTGCCGCCGCCGGGCGTCTCGGTGTTGTGCGCACGCGCCAGCCGCGTGATACTATCGAGAAGGATAACCACATCCTTCTTGAGTTCCACCATTCGCTTGGCTTTTTCCAGCACAATATCGGCGACGTGAATATGCTCTTCGGGCGGCTCGTCGAACGTGCTCGCCACCACCTCGGCGTTCGGGCTGTTGACCAGCCGTTGCATTTCCGTGACTTCTTCGGGTCGCTCGTCGACGAGTAACACGAAGACGTATGTCTCGGGGTGGTTCTTGATGATGGCGTTGGCCATCTTCGAGAGCAGAATCGTTTTGCCGGTTCGCGGAGGAGCCACGATCAAGCCACGCTGGCCCTTGCCCACGGGCGTGACGAGATCCACGATCCGCATGCTCAGTTCGTCCGGTGCGGTTTCGAGCCGGAGGCGCTGGTTGGGGTGCAGCGGAGTGAGGTCTTCGAAGTTGGTAACTCCGCTCACTTCATCTGGTTGGCGGCCGTTCACGAGTTCGATCTGCATCAGGGCAAAGTTGTCCTGATTCTCGATCGGCAGGCGAATCGGCCCTTCGACCACCAGCCCGGTGCGAAGGCTCATGCGGCGAATCTGGCTCGGAGAGACGTAAATGTCTTCCGGGCTGGCCAGATAGTTGTGCGCCTGGCTGCGGAGGAATCCGTAGCCATCGGGCAGAACTTCCAGCGTGCCAGAGCCGCGAACTACTTCGCCGCGTTCAACTTGCCGGCGGACAACGCCGACGATCAGTTGGGCACGGCTCATGCCGGTGTGTTCGTGGATGCCCTCTTTCTCCGCGAGCTTGAAAAGCTGCGGCATGGGCATTCGGTAAAGATCGTCGAGCCGACAGCCAACAGGGCGTGCCGGTCTTTCCACGGGTTCCACTCGTTCGACTCGTTCGGCCCGTTCAACGGGTCGCACGGCGGGAGGGGCCGGTGGTGGGGTAGCGGTAACCGTGCTGGGTCCAGGAAGGCCCGAGGTGGATTCGCCTGGTTTGCGAATCGGACGGCGGGCAGCGGCGGCACGGAGAAGTGAGGGGCGCGATTGCGGCCCTTCGACGCCCTTGGCGTCGGGCATAACAGGATCCTCAGCAAGAGTGGATACGTGACACGGCGATAGGATTGAAGTCGCATCGGCCGGTCGGGACGGGGGCGAATTCCGCGCCCCCGGACGGGTTGGGGGACAAACCCCCTCAAGGAAACCTTGGGATAACTGCGAAAACTTACACGCTCTTAAGGTTCAAGGATTACATCCACCAGAACTTCAACTTCAGCGCAGCCCATGCTGCAGACAAACCGCAATTCAGACTGTGCCCATGTCGCACTCAAATCGGTTGTGTTCACTTTGGCCAGTTGAAAAACTTCTGGTTACTTAGAGAACAGAACCGAGTGATACAGTGCCAGATTGCAGGGTGGGAAGTCAAGACGCGTTATCCGTTTCCCGGATCACCGGGGCGGGAACGCCAGAAAATGCGAGCTTCCTAACTACCCAGAGTCTACGCCATCCCTGGCAAACGTCAACAACATTATACCCTCAACTCCCGGATTTCCAACGCCATCTCGCCGAAAGCCAAAGTACACACGCCAGAACTGGCACAACTTACCCCGCTTCCACGCGATCTCTTCGCAAGTTGCATTTGCTACGCCCGGTGCGGCCGAGCTTGGCTTGTGTTGGCGTGGCAATTGGGGTAATGACCCCATCTTCTTAACCGGTGACTGCTCGAGTCTGAATGGGGCACGGAGGCCGCCGCATGCCGCTGCTGGAAGTCGAGGGGTTGCAAAAGGTCTATGGCCGCCGCATGGTGGTCAAAGGCGTTTCGTTTGAAGTGAACGCGGGCGAAGTCGTGGGTTTGCTTGGCCCCAACGGTGCGGGCAAAACAACGAGCTTCCGCATGGCCACCGGGCAAATCGCACCCAATGCCGGGAGCGTCACGTTTAACGATGAAGATGTTACGCATCTGCCCATGTATCAGCGGGCGCGGCGTGGCATGGGTTATCTGTCGCAAGAACCCAGCGTGTTCCGCAAGCTAAGCGTAGAGAAGAACTTGCTGGCGATTCTCGAAGCGCTGCCGCGTAGTCGCAGTCTCGGCCGCAAACTCTCCCGCACCGAACGCTGGCAACGCACCGACGAAGCGCTGCGGCGGTTCAAGCTCGAACACGTTCGCAAGAATAACGCGGCCCGCTGTTCCGGTGGCGAAAAGCGGCGACTCGAAATTGCCCGCTGTTTGGTGTGCGAACCGCTCCTTATTCTGCTCGATGAACCATTCGCCGCGGTCGATCCCATCACCACGGAAGACATCCGCAAGAACATTCGTGAACTCGCCGATTCCGGCATTGGCATTCTGATCACCGACCACAACGTGCGTGAAGTTTTCCGCACCGCGGACCGCGTGTATCTGATTACCGATGGCCTGGTGGTAACCAAGGGCACGCCGCGCGAACTGGTGAATGATCCCGTTGCCATCAATGCCTATCTGGGGCGCAGCTTCGAGGAAGATGGCTTCACGCGGCAGTTCCGCAGTCGCAGGGATAACATTGACGAGGATGCGGCTGCGGGTGGGCTTCCACGCGAGCACGAACCGGATGTGCTCCCCTTTCCCACGGTGTCGCCGCCCAGCAGTGCGAGCTTTTCTGGGCTTCTCACCGGAACCGCGGGTGCCATTCTCGATTACGAGCGATTGCGGGTTGCGGTGGAACACCTGGCCGACGACCACACAGTGAAGCACGCACTGCACGAGTTGAATGCGCGCGGGGCCGCTTCGGTGCCGGTGCTGTTGGAAGCACTCGAACGGCGTGAAGTGATTTTGCGAAAGCGCGCGTTCGAATTGCTCAAATACGTCGCACGTGAGCATGGCCCTTTCGACTTCGACCCAGACGCCCCCGATGAAGTTCGGTTGCGTCAGGTCGCCTATCTGCGAGCCAAACTCCGGGCATGATGGTTACGGATTGGGAACAGCAGGGATGTTGTGCGTGCGAACGCGTTGGGCCGCTTCATGCGATGTGGCGTCCCACGCGAGGCGACCCTGTGCCGCCCATAATCGCACGCGAGCCTGATGCCATGCGACAATCTCCGCAACCAACTCGCCGCGTGCCTTGAGCCAGTCCGTTCGCACCTGTGGCTCTTGAAACTCCGCACCGGGCTGTTTCGCGTCCCGCTTTCGCACCGCTTCGGCCAACTTCTCTTCCCATTCGCGTAATCGTTCGTGTGCCAGCCCCACGCGCTTGGCCTGCGTGTTCATCGCCAGTGCCGCCACGCGCGATTCATCGGCCACTTGCCGTTCGCGATCCGCAATCAGATCACCGAGTTGCTTGCGTCGCACTTCCAACTCGGCCGCGAGTGTTGGGGCGGGTGGGTTCTTGTGCTTGAGTAAGCGCGCGAATGGGCGAACGGGTAACGGCATTGGCGATGTGCCCAGAAGCGGGTTGCCGGCACGCAGATAGGTGCGGGCTTCGGGCAACGTCTCTGGAGTCAAGCCAAGATACAACGCCCGCAGGCCACGCAGTTCGGGCCGATCCGCCAGCGCGATCTCGACCGCGGCGTCCACTTCGGTAATCTCTGGGGCCACCGCGAACTCGCCCGAGGGCCAGAAGCGTTCGGATTCCGGCTGATACGGCAAACCCAGGCGACGCTTCAGATCCAGGTTCACTACCTTCGATCCATACTCCGCCTGTTCGAGTTGCGACACCAACTGCGAGCGTTGCAACAGCAGATCCGCCGCTTCGAATGGGAAGCGAATCCCGGCCGCGTTCGCCTCCTTGGACCGCGTAATAAGCTCTTCGAGTACCGGGAACGCCATGCGAAGCAAGTCTGTGCGGGCTTCGAGTTCCACTAACTGAAAGAAGCGTTCCAGTGCTTCCGCCGCCGAGCGATTACGCAGTTCCAGCGCGGCGTGATACCGCACACTTTGCCGCAGTTCATCCGTGGCGTGCCCGCATTCGGATTCGCTCGAAGCGGGCGGAACGCGGTTCTCGTCGTCCAGAAGATTCGCACCACCTGCGTTGACCGCACCGCGAAGCAGCGTGTCCGTCTCGGTTAAACGGCGGTGCGTCAACCCCGCAGGGCGATGGTGCGTGCGATGAGCCGGGCGTGCCACTCCGTTGCCATCAAGCAGCAGCGACTGAGGCTCCGTTGGTGGCAATTCCGCGCTAACGGGAGCCATGCTACGCATCGCGGCGCGGGGCGGAACCGCAGGCGGGGCATGGCAACAGCCCGCCGCAACAGAAACCAGAAGCACACCTCGCCACCACGATGCCATATCTTCCCCGATCACCATCAGAGCGCGTCGTCGTGTGTAATCGGGTGAACGGATCGTGCGATTTAAGCGGTTTCGCCCGCGATGTCGATTTTTTCGATGATAACGAACAACTGGCGAATAACTCGACAATCTGGGCAAGCTGTGAGGCGGGGTGAAACAAAGCATAAACCAAAGCACACCCAAGCCGACAGACTTGGTTCTCTTGCATCGCAATCAAAACGTTCGCATTGATCACTATTGCAATCGTCTTCGTAAACAATATGTGCGTTTCGCGATAAAATGTGCGGATCGGTTGAATTGGGCAATGAAACTTGACGCGACTAGTTTGTTCGGTCTAGAATCAAACGTGTCAGCTAGACTGTTCAGTCTGTTTTCGCGGCCACATGAACGAACACTCCCTTAACTCGAATGAGCGACCAAACGAGGAGTGCCTTCCGTTCGTATGGTTGACAACCGAACCCGACGGATTATCCGACACGGCACGCAAGCGGCGCGACGAAATCATGGATTCCGCCGAGGCCATCATCACCGAGCAAGGGATCGATGAACTTTCGCTCGCCAAGATCGAACAGCGTGCGGGCATGAGTCGCGGGCAACTGACCTATTACTTCCCGACGCGGGAATTGATTCTGCTTGCGGTATACGACCGAATGCTGCGTCGCATGATCCGTAGCATGATGGCCAGCGATGGCCCCAAACCCATGACCGGTCAGGCATGGAATTGCCTTCACTTCGCCCTCGATCATCATGTGAACGCGAACTGGACGGAGCGGAACAAGGAACTGTTCAGTTTGCTCTTCACGTTCCTCGCCCGTGTGAGCCATCGGGCCGATTATCGCGAGAAGCTCTCGCAGATGTATCGTGGTTGGCGTGAGCAGATTACCGCCGACATCACCACGAGCGTGAACCCGCCGTATGCGGTGGAACCGCGGATCCTCGCCAGCGTGATTCAGGCGATGATTCAGGGCCTTGAGATTCAGCTCACCATCGATCCGACCGCCTTCGACCCGGCAGCCATGATCGATGCGTGCCGCAAAATGCTTGCTCCGTTGTTCAAACAACCGGAGCACCAAGGTAACGGCACCCACGCCGCACCCGCTACTAACATCCCGCACGGTTCCGATTGAGGATTGAAGCTATGGCGACTGCGAACGAAACGCCCTCGCCGACCATCAACGGCGAACTCATTAACCGGGTGCAGCAACTCCGGCTTTCGGATCAACTCGGCACCGGGCGTGGCGCGAGCCGCGGCTCCTGGTTGCCGTGGGTGTTGTGCGGCATCATGGCGATTACCTGGGCGGGCGTGGGCGTGCGTTGGTATCGCGTCAGCGATTCTTCCGGCGAAAGAGCGCTGATGGGTCCAAGAGGCGCTCCGGGCGCAACCGGGCCATCGCCCACAGGTGGAACGCCTTCACCTGCGGGCACCAACGCAACGCAGACGGCTCCCGGCGAGTTAATCCTTCAGATTAAAGGCACGCTCACGCCGTTCGTGCAACTCAACCTCAGCCCCATCGATGTGTCGGGTGAAGTGACGGAAATCAACTTCAAAGAAGGCGACCGGGTGAAGCAAGGGCAGTTGCTCGCCAAGATCCGCGACGCGCGATTCTTGAACGACGCGACCAGCGCCAGCGCGAACGTGCTGGGCGCCAAGGCGCAACTTGCCCGCGCCGAAGCCACCGAAGCCGCGACCCGCAGCCGAATCGCCAAGGCCGAATCCATGGAAGAATCGGCGAATGCGCGGGTCACCAAAGCGCGCGCCACTGTCGTTCAGGCGACGCTCGATCTGGAACGGGCGCAGAACACCGTCACGTCGATCGCCGTTCGAGATGATGCGACCGCGAAGAAAGCAATTGCCGAAGCCGACGAAAAAGCCGCACGCGCCGACGTGACCGCCGCCACCAAAGAAGTGGAAGCCCTCAAGGCCGATCTGCTCGCCGCTACTGCCGGCATTCAAGCTGCGGCTGCCGAGGTGACGGGAGCGAAAGCTCGCAAGGACGAAGCGGATCGCATTCTGGAAAACTGCTCCGTGCTAGCTCCGATTAGCGGGACGATTCTCACCAAGTCCGTCGAACGCGGCGCACTGGTTAGCCCCATGTCGTTCAATGTCGCGGCTGGCATCTGCACCATGGCCGATCTTTCGGATCTCGAAGCCGAGATCGATGTGCCCGAAAAGCAAATCGCACGCATTAAACCCGGGCTGGATTGCCAGGTGGCCGCCGACGCCGATCCGAGCCGCATCTATTCGGCTTACATCGATCGAATCATGCCCATCGCGGACGATAGCAAGAACATCATCAAGGTGCGTGTGAAGGTTAAGCTGCCGCCCGGCGAAGAACCGGGATCGTTCCTGAAGCCCAAGATGAGTTCCACGGTAACGGTGTATAACCGCCCATTCGGCGAAAAGAAGAAATAAGAATCCCGGCTGGAGCGACCAAACACGTGGCCACGGATAGTTGGAAACTTCTTGAGGCTTCCGGCTCGTCAAACCATGACACGCAACCCCGGCCGCATGTTTAACTGATTGATTCGAGGAAACCCATGGCGACTGCGCTCGTTCAGGTCCGCGACCTTTATAAATCGTTCACACGCGGAACCGAGCGGATCGATGTTCTGCGTAACTTAACGCTCGATGTGGGGCGGGCTGAGTTCCTCGCACTCATGGGGCCATCGGGTTCCGGCAAGACCACGCTACTCAATCTCATTGCTGGCCTCGATCAACCAACCGAAGGTTCCATCACGGTGGGCGAGAACCACATCTCGGAGATGTCCGAGAGTGAGTTGGCCCGCTGGCGCACGCGGCATGTCGGCTTCATCTTCCAGTTCTACTACTTGCTGCCCGTGCTCACGGCGTACGAGAACGTCGAGCTTCCGCTGCTGTTGTTGCCGCTCACCAAAGAGCAGCGACGCAAACAAGTGAACACCGCGCTGGATCTGGTTGGTCTTTCCAATCGCATGGATCACCGACCGGGGCAACTCTCCGGCGGCCAGCAACAGCGAGTGGGAATTGCCCGCGCCATGGTAACGGACCCGGAGTTGATTGTTGCCGACGAACCCACCGGCGACCTCGACACCAAGAGCGCCGACGAGATCTTGATGCTGATGGAAGTGCTGCGTGCCCAACTGGGCAAGACAATCATCATGGTGACGCACGACCCGAAAGCGGCGGCCCGTGCTCAACGCACCCTGCACCTGGAGAAGGGGCAGTTAGTACGCGACACCGCCGTGCTGGTCTAGCACCACAAGCCATTCAACTTTGCACACTCGCATCGGATTTCGGGAGGTTCTGAAGGTGTACGACGCATTACCGCCGGAATTCGTTGGTGCGATTCCAGCCGACACATCCATGTTGCGGTTGTCCTTCTATCTGCTCGCCGGGCTAGTGGCCGTGAATGGCCTGGCCATCGTGCTGGGGTTGGTCACGCTGCCGGTGTTCTTCATCGTGCTGTATGTGCTTGAACTCGGGTTGAAGGTTGGCGCTGCGACGGGCTTTACGGCGTTCAAGGTCGCCATGCTCATGCTTCGCGGGTTGCGGCGTGCCCCACTTCGAACGGCCCTCACCTATCTCGCCCTGTTCGTGCTCACGTTCGTGCTCTGTTTCATCTACGCCATTCTCACTCTGGTGGATAACAAGCTCAGCGACAAGGACAGCAACTTCAAAGCGATCATGACCGAGAAGTTCAGCATCCCGAGCATGATGAAGCGCAGCTATCCGGATCGGATCGCGGAACTCGCAATGTCCATGGATGAAGGGAAGCGGCCGGTGAAAGGGCGATCGGATGTGATGAGCTGGTCGTTCTTCTTTGGGACCACCGATCCGAAGAACAAGCGGCCCGAGAACGCGGTCTTCATGTTCGGCCTCGATCCGCTGCGTGTGATCGACATTGATAAAGACGGCAAATACTTCTCGATGCTCGACGACGATCTGGTTCAGGGCCTCACTTCGGAACAGCGGGACCAACTGTACGCGGCGTGCAAGGCGATTGAAGACGACCCGCGCAAGATCGTGCTCAGCAAAGCGCGACTCGATTCGCTGGGCGTGGAAGTGGGGCAAGAGATCAAGGTCTATTCGCCGGCCATGTACAAGGACATCGAGTTCACGTTCATCATCGCCGATGTGCTCCCACCGGGCAAATACGATGGCCTTGGCTTCATGAACAACCGGTATCTGTTCCAGCAACTCGATTCTTACGAAGGAGCGACAACAGTCACCGACTCAGCAACACTGGCCCGGAAACCGAAAGCGGCCGGAGTGAAGCACCCGTTGGCCGAGAAGTGCGTGAACCTGGTCTGGATTCGATTGCCAAACAAAGCCGCGCTCGCGCAACTGGCCGAGTTGGCCGAGAAGGAGTTCTCGTCTCCCACGGTGAAGCTGGAAACCGAATCTGCCGGCATTGGCAGCTTCATGGAATCGTTCAAGGATCTGTTCAAGCTCATGCGCTACGTGATTGCACCGGCCATGATCGCGATGATGTCGCTGATTGTGGCGAACGCGATTGGCATCTCGGTGCGCGAACGCCGAACGGAACTGGCCGTGCTGAAGGTGCTCGGCTTCCAGCCGTGGCATGTGATGGCGCTCGTGCTGGGCGAGGCACTACTGATCGGCTTCCTGGGCGGCGGCATCAGCGCATCGCTGGCGTACTTCCAGTTGCAACAAGTGAAGTTCCAGATTGCCTTCCTGGGTGAATTCAAGGTGCCCGCCATGGCGCTGGTGTATGGTCCGCTCTTGGGCATGATCGTGTCGTTCGCAGGCAGCATCGGGCCTGCACTCACGGCTCGCAACGTGAAGGTATCCGAAGTGTTCGCTCGTGTGGCATAACGCGGCTCACAAGATAAAAGGCGAGCCGGCGACGCGTCAGGTGAGCCGGCGTCGGTAACGACGCGGGTTCTTCCTTCCTCATGCGAGCCGCGGCACGTCAGTGCCCGGGTTCTCACAAAGACGAGCCGGCGTCGTTACCGCCGCGGGTTATTGCGATTCATGATGATTCCGAGGTTTGCAGCATGGTTTCCGCGTCCGATACTTCCCCAACTTCTGGCGTTGCCTTTTCCTCTGATCCGGATCAACCATCCCGGTTGGTTCGGATTGGCAGAGGCGTGCGGCGGTTTATCGGCGCAATCATTTCCGTCATCAGCACCGTGTTCACGCTGGGCTTATCGCTGCTGCCGTTAACCGCGTTGCTTGTGGCATTGCCCGCGGTTAGCCCGAATGAGGCGGTGCTTAGCGATACGGTGCGGCCGGCGCGAACGTGGTTCACACGGTCGCTGCGTCGCATCGGTGCGCTTTTCGCCGGGGCGGTGGTGCTCATTGCGCTGTTGGCATTTGCGGTGGAACTGGTGACACGATTGCCGCTGCCGGAGAACGGTCAGTTCGCACCGATCGCACGCAAGATCTTGGGCATCACGCCATCGGGCTTCATGGGCAAAACGGAAGAAGCACGAGAACTGGCACTGGAGAAGTTCCCGCCCGCGATTCGGCCGTATCTCACGCAACCCATCTGGAAATCGCTTCCGCCCGCGATGGTGCACCACTGGCCCATCGTGATGCTCGTGATGTATGCCGCGGATCTGGGCTTGCTCCTGGTGGTGGGCCGCGTGCCGCTCTCGTACAACCTCCGCAATCTCTGGGTGCGGCGACGCATTAGCGCGGTCACCGCTCTGGCGTTCACGGTGGTGGTGGCGCTCATCGTCGCGCTGCTCGGCTTCGTCAATGGCATGAACAAGGTGAACTCCAGCACGGGCGTGCCGGGGAATGTGTTCGTGCTGTCCGATGGTGCCACGGATGAACTCTTCAGCAATCTGGGCTATGGCGACGTGGGAGCCATCGAACGCGAACGAGTGGCGCTCGATCCGTTTGGTAATCCGATTCCGCCGTTCGGTGTGAAGCAGGCGATGCTCGACGAGAGCGACCCCGCGAATCCGCAGTTGATCGTGCCGCCGCCAACCGATCGCCCCACCGATCCGAAGAAGCGGATTGTGATGTTGGCGAGCAAAGAAAACTACTTCGTGATGAGCCAGGAAGTGAAGGTGCCCGAGGGCGAACCGAAGCGCCGCCGTTTCCTGCAAGTGCGAGCGGTAGAAGAACCGCTTGTCGCCGGCGCGGTTCACGATATCGATCTGCAACCGGGCGGGAAATGGTTCTCGCCAAGCGGCGTGCGTGAGATGCCGACCGGCGAAGTCGATGCCGCAGGCAAGCCGATTATTCGTGGCCATGTGGAAGCGGTGCTGGGTTCGGGTGCCGCCGCAACACTCGGGCCAGACGCGGGCAAGGAGCGGTTGGAGGTGGGCGATACCTTTCGCCTCGGCGATATCGATTGGGTTGTCAAGGGCTTGATGAGCACGAAAGGCACCACCTTCGCATCCGAAGTGTGGGTGCGGAACATTCCGTTTGTCACCAAACCATTCGGCAAGGATGGGAAGTTCACCACGCTTGTGCTTCGCACGGAAGGCGACACACTTCAACAGGCCCGCACACTGGCGTTCCACCTCACCGCCGCGAACAACCGCTACACGCAACAGAAGCTCAAGGCGTATGCCGAGCCGGATTACTATGCGGAACTGACGAAGACCAACGAGCAGTTCTTGAGCGCCATCAGCATGATCGCGCTGATCATGGCGATTGGCGGCGTGTTCGGCGTGATGAACACCATGTTTGCATCCATCTCCGCCCGTATTCGCGAAGTGGGCGTGCTGCGTATTCTCGGCTTTAAACGCTGGCAGATTCTCATTTCATTCATGCTCGAATCGCTGTTGCTCGCCGCGATTGGCGGGGCGCTGGGTTGCGCGCTCGGCTATCTGGCGAATGGTTACGAAGCCAAGAGCACGCTCAGTGGCGGGCAAGGCGGCGGGAAGACCGTGGCACTCACGGTGCTGGTCGATTACCAAACGCTCGCCGCGGGCATGCTCTTCACGCTGGTCATGGGTCGCCTCGGCGGTCTGGTGCCGGCGCTCTCGGCCATGCGAATGGAAATCCTCGACTCTCTCCGGTAAGCTCCTGGTTGGCTCCGGGCGAGAATGGCCATGCAGGTGATCGACGCCTTCGATTCCTACGAAACAGTTCGCAGCGTGGCCGCGTCCCCGGATGGGCGATTCCTCGCGGCCACGGCGAGCTTCGCCGTCACGCTCATCGATTGGCAAACCGGTCAGATCATCAACACCGTGACAACCGCGACGCCGGTGGGCCAGATGGTGTTCACGGCCGATGGGAAGTGGCTGGTGTTCGCGTTCGCGGAAGGGCTGTTTCGCATCGCCACCACGCCGGGTGCCACTGCGATCCGGATAAGCCCTGGAGCCTTTGCCGGCGGTGTGGCGATTGCTCCTTCAGGAACTACACTCATTGCGACCACGCGCGGCTTTCGCCAATCGGCACGCCTGCTGCGCTGGGAATTGCCATCGTGGCAATCAATCAGCGGGTTCGATTTCTGGTCCCCATTTCAGCGGCTCGCGATCAGCCCGAATGGCGCGTTCGTGGCCGGCATCGCCCCAGATACATTCGAGTTGCGGTTCGCCATCTCGGGTGGATTAAGCGGGCGGCACTTGGTGCGTTATGTTGGCGAGGGCTTTCTCGCGTTCCCGCGCGACAGCCGCACGGTGCTGTTCGGGTGGGAATCGGATTTGTACGGAATGGAAACGCACGCGGGCGGCACAGTGTTGCGTGCGTCGTCGCCCGGTGCCGCGTTCGTGGATGCCGCGTTCCTGGGCAACGGCTATCATCTGGCCACGGCGGATAGCACTAGCATGCTGCGTGTTTGGTCTGCGGAAAGCTGGCAAGTGGTGCGTGAATACGACTGGGCCGTTGGCGAGATAACGTGCCTCGCCGCCGCGACCGATGGCCTCTCTTGCGTGTGTGGCACAGATTCCGGCCGGCTTGTGCTATTCGATGTGGACGACTGATGTCGCTGCGAGTTCCGGGCGAACCGCCAGCGCGCGCGGGCCGTCCTTATCGGCGTTCCCCCTGTTCCCGGTGACACGCCATGTTCGTCGCAACCACGAATTCCACGCACCCCATCACGCGATTGCTCTTCAGCCCCGATGGCTCCATACTCGCCACCTTGCAACCGCACACGGGCATCACTCTGCTGGATCGCGTTTCCGGCCAAGTGCTGCACGCCATCCCAATTCCGCGCGTGGCCGCATACGGCTCACTCTGCTTTTGCAACAACGGCGAACGGCTCGCAGTGACCACCGATCGCGGAGTCTTCTTCGTGAATGTGCAAACCGGCGAACTGTTCAAAGCGAATTGGCCGATCTACGCCCGCGGCGCAGACCTTGCGGAGCGAAATGGCCAACTCGTGATGACCGACTATCTGGGCCGCTCGCTGCATCGCGCGAGTTTAACTCGTGGAGATTCGATTGAATTCGGAAACTATCAGGGGGCTCTGAACGATTCGCGTGTGTTTGGGCTTTCGCCTTGCGGTCGTTGGGGGTTTTACGCCCATAGTTCGCACCGCCCGCGCCTGTTCGATTTGGCTTTGTATTGCGATGTGGCTGCGGTGGATCACTCGTTCCGATTAACGCGACGAGAGCCGCGGCCAATCCGTGTGACGTTCGCCGCCAATAGCAGTCGCTTCGCGGTGTGCGATAGCCGCGATGTCGCGGTCTACGATACATCTGCGATTCCGGATAACGACAACGACATTACTATGCTTGAAACCGATGAGGAAGCAGAAGCGACTCCCGTCGCACCGCCGCCGCAGGTCGTGCTGCGAACGCAATTCCAACTGGAACGGCCAGAAGGCGTGCCGCCCAAAGACGACTGGCTTCCGCCCGTGGCGTTCTCACCCGAGGGGCGTGCGTTGTTCGTTAAGCGGCCGCGCAATCGCGTGCAAATGTGGGACGTGGCAACGGGATGCCAGACCGGCGAGTGGAGTTGGCGAATGGATGGCATGATCTGTCTGGCAATCGCACCGGATGGCCTCACGGCGGCGAGTGGTGCGCGCTTTGGCCGCGTCGTGATGTGGGATCTGGATTGAAGCGCGACGCCAGCATGCGTCTTTCGCTATCGGGCTTCGAGCGGTGCGGATAGCGTGGCGTATTTCGCAATGATGGCCCGCGCGGTTCGGAGGCCATCGACCGCAGCAGAGACAATGCCGCCGGCATAGCCCGCACCTTCGCCCACCGGATATAGCCCCGCCAGCGTGGGCGATTCGCGCGAGTCCGTATCGCGATCGATGCGAACGGGCGAACTACCGCGTGACTCCGGGCCAACCACCACGGCATCGGCCAGGAAGCGACCTTGCCACCGGCGATCCATTTGCGGCAATCCGTGGGCCACCGCTTCCGCCACGACCGGCGGCAGCACTTCTCGCAAGTCGCACGGTGTCACCCCGCGTGGGTAACTATTGGCCGGTGCCGCTTGTGTCGCACGCCCCGCGACAAAGTCCTTCGCCCGTTGAATGGGGCAACGGTATTCCGTTCGCCCGCCAAGCTCGAACGCCCGCGCCTCATACTTCTCCTGCAGTCGCATGCCCGCCAGCACATCGGTTCCGCCGAATTCCTCGACCGGCACCGTGACCACAAGCCCGCTGTTGGCGAACGGCGAATCACGGCGACTCAGGCTCATTCCGTTGGTGCAGAAGTACCCTTCTTGCGACACGCTCGGAATCACATACCCGCCGGCACACATGCAGAACGTGAAGAGATCGTGCTTGCCACTGGCGACGAGTGAGTAATCGGCGTTGCCCAGGAGTTCTTCGTAGCGTTCGTGTCGCGGACCGAACTGCACGGCGTTAATCACTTCTTGCCGATGTTCGATTCGCACACCGAACTGGAATGGCTTCTGCGTCATCGGCACTTTGCGTTCGGCCAGCATGCGGAACGTATCTCGCGCGCTATGCCCGATGGCGAGCACTACCACCGACGCGGGAATGAAGCCCGACGATGTGGCGATCCCTTTCAACCCGTCGGCTTCGAAGCGCAGATCTTCCATCCGTGTGAGGAATCGGACTTCGCCACCGAACTCTTCAATCTTGCGGCGAATCGCCTTCACCACGGCGGGCAGGCGATTGCTCCCGAGGTGCGGGCGATGATAGTAAAGAATGCTTGGCTTGCCCGGTTGCTGCCCCTTGCATTCGGCGAAGAGTTCGAGCACGCGCAGCACATCGGGCCCCGTGCCGCGACAGGTGAGTTTGCCATCGGAGAACGTGCCTGCTCCGCCTTCGCCGAAGAGATAATTGCTTTCCGAGTGGAACGCGCCGCCATCGTCGAAGGTCTTCACATCGCGAATGCGATCGTTCACGCGCGTGCCGCGTTCGAGCAACAGCGGGCGATAGCCGTGCAACGCAAGGAAGTATGCACACACCAACCCACCCGGACCGGACCCGACAACCACCGGGCGATGCGGCAACGGAGCCGAACCCGGCTGCGGCATGGCGAACGGCGGTTCGTCGTGGAGTTCCACTTGAGCCGGTGCGTGCGGCCGATCGGCGCTGCGCCGCACCACTTCGAGTTCATCGGCCGGGAGATCGACTTCGAAGTTGTAAACGAAGCGGAGGTGGCGTTTGTCGCGCAGATCGAGCGCCTTGCGCACGATCCGCCAACGCCGCACATCGGTGGGCTTGACGCCCAGCGCACGCGACAGATGAGCCGGCAGGTTTGTTTCCGGCTCTTCAACCGACAATCGCAAGTTCGAAACGCGAATGGACATGGATGGATTTTACCCACGAATGCGGCAAGCTCGTTGCGTTACTCGACCGGGTTTCGCAGAGTGCCAATGCCCGCAATGGTAATGCTTACATCGTCGCCCGATTTCAGCGTGAATTCATCGGGCGGAACGATCCCGGTGCCGGTGAGCAGAATGGCACCGCGTGGGAATTCATTCTCTCGGAACAACCACTCCGCAAGGCTCTCGGGCGTGCGTGCCATCTGTGCCAGTGTGGTCGTTCCCTCGAACGCCATGTGCCCGTTGCGAAGGATCACGAGCTTGATCTCGACGCCGGCCAACGGCGGCATATTCGCAACCGGTGTGATGAGCGGCCCCACGGAACAGGAGTGCTTGTAAATCTTGGCTTGCGGCAGATACAACGGGTTCTCGCCTTCAATGTCGCGCGAACTCATGTCGTTGCCAATGGTGAACCCAACGATGGTTCCGAACGGCGAGATCACCAGCGCCAGTTCCGGTTCGGGCACGCTCCACTTGCTATCCGCACGCACCCGCACCGGGTTGCCGGGGTGAACCACACGTTCGGGCGTGGCCTTCAAGAATAGCTCGGGCCGATCGGCAGTGTACACTTTGTCGTAGAACTGCGCGGCCCCGACAGATTCTTCTTCGCGCGCGATCTTGCTTCGTTTGTAAGTGACGCCGGCGGCCCAGATTTCCTGGCGATCGATCGGCGCGAGAAACGTCTGCCCGCCGAGCGGTTCCGGGACGAAACGCGGATCGATGAGTTCACGCGCCGCGGCGATCGGGTCGGGTTTCAGAAGCAAATCCGCCAGGCACGTCACATGCGGTTCGAGTGCGATATCGATGGTGAAAACCTTGTCGTCTTCGATGGCGACAACCGCAGCCCCATTCGCCCGTAGAACTTTGCCAAACTGCATGGAAAACTCTCCGCATAGGTGGATGCCAATGTTGTATCAGTCGTGTTGCAAGCAGTCGCGGAGAAGGCGGGCGGCTTCTTCGCGTTGCCCTGCGTGGAGTGCGCATTGTGCGGCCTCGACACGGTCTGCGAATTGCGGCGTATACGGCACACCGGCACCGAGAAGGGGCGAATCGGGCACGAGGCGACAACTGATCCAATCAACGAGTTGAGAAATGTTCTCGCCTGTTGTCGCGGAAAGGTGAATTGCTCCGATAGGCGTGTTGGGAGCCCAACCGATCGACCGATCCGCCTTGTTCATTGCGATTACCCATCGCGTTGCTGTTGGCAATTTCACAACTGCCAACGTCTCTTCATCGGGCCACACTTCGACCGGATTGGTCGCGTCCATCACCCACACCACAAGATCGGCCTCCGCGAGCGTCCGCTTCGCGCGGCCGATCCCCTCGGCTTCGAGTCCTTCGGCATCGCGCAGTCCGGCGGTATCGGTGAGTTCGATCGGCCAACCATCGAAGGCGAGTTGCACGCTGACGGCATCGCGAGTGGTGCCAGCGATCTCCGAAACGACCGCCCGCTGATAGCCCGCCAGAGCGTTCACGAGCGAACTCTTCCCGACATTCGGCGGCCCCGCGACCACCACTTTCCACGGCTTCACCAGATGCCGCCCAACCGGTGCGAAGCGGGCGAGTTCGGCGAGTCCGTCGAGAGTTGGCGATTCGAGGATGTGCCGCACGGCGTTGTCGAATGCGCCGTGGTATTGATCCAGCAGAATCGACGCGGTGCGGAGTGTGGGTGCGTGTTGAAGCAAGTTCAGCAGCGATTCAGAAGCGATTGGCTCTGGTTCCACGCAACCCAGCTTCACGAAGTGTTCAACCACCCATCGCACGACCTGCGGCCCGCCGTGGCAATGCACTTCAATGGTAGTTGGCCCCGTGACTGCGAGAATCACTTCATCGCCCGCACCGGCATCGCGCACGCTGAGTTCGCCGAACCAGAAGCGGCGTGGCTCTGCGAATTCGGGTAATGGCTTTCCGGTCGGGCGGAAGAGTTGGCGTGCGAATTCCCACGCACGCGAACCCGTGACCGCAAGGGTAGCGATGGCACCCGTGCCCGGCGGCGTGAGCACGGTCACATGCGTCACGGCAATGTCTCCGCCGCGATGCGAATTCCTTCGAGTGTGAGCGTGGGAATGAATCGCGTGCCCTGGTAACGCGGGCCGAACTGGAAATGGCTCAAGTCGCCCGCTGCGCCGCCGGTGATAAACACCCAGGGCTGTTCCGCAAGTTCGCCGTAATGCGTCACGAGCAAGATCGTCGCACCCACAATCGCCGCGCGAATGCCCGCCAGAATTGCGCTGTTGGTGTTCTTGCCCGGAGCCACGACCGGCGGTAGTGATTGCGCTTCCACCAGTGGCAGTTTCGCGGTGTGTGCGTGAAGAGATTCGGCCATCAGGCGCGGGCCAGGAAAGATCACGCCGCCCTGGAAAACGCCGCTCGCATCGACCAGATCAATCGTTGTCGCGGTGCCCACGGCGATGATAATGGCGGGGTGCGGATGCGCCATGCAATGGGCCGCGAACGCATTCAACAGGCGATCGATTCCCACTTGCTCGGGCGCATCGATCGCGTGATGCAGCGGCACCGCACGATAATCGTCAAGGAAGCGCACTTCGTCGCCGGCATCGGTGGCCCACTCGTGAAACCGCTCACGGGCTTGCGGATTGACGCTGGCAACCGCCCACCGCAACGGCGATTGCAAGCCCCACGCTGCCAAGCATGCCGTCCATGCTCCCGGCTCATCGAGCGGCAGCGACACCATCTCGGCGATACTTCCCTTTTGCGAACGGCCCCACTTCATGCGGGAGTTGCCGATGTCCACAACCACATCAGGCGTCATCACGAGGCTCGCTCGGCGGGGTGATACTCGGAACCGCGGTCGTCTGGAAATCTTCCGTGCGAATGGTTGCTTCCGTGCGGAACTCGATCTTCTTCTGCAATGCCGCCTCGACGGCTTCGACCTGCTTAATCTCCGCGAGCATCAGGGCAACGCGGCCCACCACGGTTTGCAACCCCTGGCCCGTTACCGCCGAGATCAGCAGCACCTCGCGACCCAACTCCGCCGCGAGTTTATCGCGCACTTCGTCCGCACCGGTCAGTTCCGCCTTGCTCACGCAAACCAATTCGGGCTTGGTATCGAGCGGGATAATGTAATCGTGCAGTTCTTTGCGAATCAGGTGATAGTTCTTCACCGGGTCGCCGCCATCGGATGGAAACGGCTCGACCAGGTGAATGAGCACGCGCGTGCGTTCCACGTGGCGCAAGAACTCGTGGCCCAACCCCACGCCTTGCGCCGCACCTTCGATCAATCCGGGCAAGTCCGCGAGCACGAAGCCCGCATCGCCCGCCGTAACAATGCCCAGATTCGGGTGCTTGGTGGTGAACGGATATGGTGCGATTTCCGGCGTCGCGCGACTGAGCCTCGAGAGCAACGTGGATTTCCCCGCGTTGGGAAAGCCCACCAACCCCGCATCGGCGATCACCTTGAGTTCCAGGGAAATTCGGCGTTCTTCGCCGGGTTCGCCCGGTCCGAACTGTCGCGGGGCGCGGTTGGTGCTGCTCTTGAAGTGAACATTGCCGCGACCGCCCTTGCCGCCCTTGGCCACCACCACTTCATCGCCAATCTCAACGAGATCTTTAAGCACATTGCCGCGTTCGCTATCGCGAATGATGGTGCCGGGCGGAACCAGCAGAATGATGTCTTCGGCATCGGCTCCCGCGCACTTCGCACCCGAACCGGATTCGCCGTTCTTGGCCTTCCAGTGTTTCTTCATGGTGAGGCCGGCGAGGTTGTCGGCGTTCGGGTCGGCACGAATAATCACGGAGCCGCCATCGCCGCCATCGCCGCCATCGGGGCCGCCCTTGGGGATGAACTTCTCACGCCGGAAGGTCGCCATTCCGCGACCGCCGTCTCCACCTTTCACAAACAATTCCACACGATCGACAAACATTGGAGTTCCAATTAGCAGGGATTAACCCGCAGTTTGAACCGGGAAGCGACAGGCAAACCCATCGCACGATGCACAGACTATTCTACATCCGCTCGACGGTTCGGATGCCGAGCAATTCCAGCGACTTCTTGATGACGCGGCTCACCAGATCCACCAGCAGCAAACGGCTATCCTTGATTTCTGGCGTCTCGGCTTTCAACACCGGGCACTTGTCATAGAAGCCGCTGTAACATTTCGCCAAATCCCAGAGGTACGCTGAAATCAAGTGCGGCGAGTAATCCGCCGCCGCCGCCTCGACCGCTTCGGGGAACCGGAGCAGTTGCAGTGCGAGAGCGCGTTCCGTCGGGTGCCCGAGGATCACGGCCGGCGGATTCGTGCGGAAGGGGGCTTCGTCCACCTCGCCCTCGCGGAAGATGCCACGGCAGCGGGCGTAAGCGTACTGCATATAGGTCGCGGTGTTCCCGGTGGTGGCGGTCATCTTTTCAAGGTCGAACACGTAGTCCGTGGTGCGGCTCTGGCACAGGTCCGCGTACTTCACCGCACCGACGCCGATCGTCTCCGCGATGATGCTCACCTCGGAGTCGTTCAGTTCGGGAACCTCGTGCCCATGCTCGCGGCGATCGGCCACACTCTCCTCGTATCGCTGCCGTCCCACGCGCACGGCGTCGTTGAGTAAAGACTCCAGTTCTGCCCCGCCGCCGCCGCTCGTGGAGATTTTCTTGCGATCGGTGCCGAGCATCGAGCCGAACGGAATGTGCTGAAACTCCACCGGCTCGTATCCCCAACGCCGCGCCTGGGCGAACACCGTCTTGAAGTGGAGTGCCTGCGGCGAACTGACCACATACAGCATGGCATCGGGCTTCCAGGTTTCCATGCGATACTTGATGGTGGCCAGATCCGTGGTGGTATACGTAAACGCGCCGTCTCGCTTGCGAATGATCGCGGGCGGTTCTTCCGTCGCCTGCTCTTCATCCGTGGATGGCACAATTCCTCTGGCGTTGGGAATCACAATCGCGTCATTGCTTTCGAAGGCAATCTGCTTCGCAAGCATATCTTCAACCACGCCCGGCAGCATCGGGTTGTAGAAGCTCTCGCCCAGTGCGACATCGATCTTCACATCCAACCGTTCATAGATGGGCCGCAGCATCTCCAGGCACGCCGGCATGAACTGCGTCCACAACGCGACGTTCTCCGGATCGCCCGCGTGGAGTTTGGCCGTCTCTTCCTGGCACGCCCTCTTGATCGGGTCATCCGTGGGGCCACCTTCGTCGTCGTCATCCTTCTTGAACTGCTTGCGAATGGTGACATAAAGCCGGGCGAGTTCACGCACCGGATCGGCCTGGAATGCCGCGTCGTCACGGAAGTTCTTGTAGCCGTGAATCAGGATGCCGAACTGAAGCCCCCAATCGCCGAGGTGGTTATCGCCGATGACGGTGTGACCCAGGAATCGCAGGATGCGCACGAGGGAATCGCCAATGATCGTGCTACGCAGGTGGCCCACATGCAGCGGCTTCGCCACGTTCGGCCCGCTCAGATCGATCACGAACGTGCGGGGCTTCGCGGCTGTTTCCACGCCAAGTTTTGGATCGGTGGCGATGCGCCGGAGTTGTTCCGCCAGCCACGAATCCTTGAGCTTCAAGTTGATGAAGCCCGGCCCGGCGATGGTGGGCGACTCGAGCACTTCGCCGGGCGGAAGTTTCGCAACAATGGCCTTCGCGACTTCGGGCGGCTTCTGGCCAAGAACCTTTCCCATCGCCATCGCCATGTTCGCCTGATAGTCGCCGTGCTCGGCGTTGATCGCCGGCTTGATCATGGCGAGATAATCCGGCACTTTCGCCGCATCGGGCGTGAGTTCTTGCATCACCGGGGCGAAGATCGTGCGGATATGGCGAAGAAGGTGCATGGGTCTTTTTCTCGTGGCACGAGCATTGTTGCCGGTGCCAGCAGATCCAAGGCTATGAAAACGAGATGTCGGCCGCGACCGACGCCCAACCAGAGGCGCGATCCGGCCGACAGGTTCGTTATAGGAAAGCCCACGGACGATCGCCCGTGAGCTTGGGGTTCAAATCTCCTGTTCCCAGTCCACCTTTTCCGCGTCGGCCCACAGCTCTTCGAGCTTGTAGTAATCGCGGGTGTCTGGGTCGAACACGTGCACGACGATGTCGCCGTAGTCCTGAACAACCCACTTGCTCGCTTCATACCCTTCGATGCCCATGCGCGAATCGCCTTCGGCTCGCAGGGCCGCGTCGGTCTCTTCCGCCACAGTGTGAATCTGGCGGCGGCTTGCGCCGGTCGAGATGATGAAGAAATCGAAGATGGGAGTGCAAGACCGCATGTCTAGCACAACGATGTCCCGGCCCTTGTTATCGGCAGCGACTTTCGCAGCGATACACGCCCGATGCAGGGCACTGGGAAGGGCCGAGGCGTTCGGAGCGGGCACCGTACTCACCGTGCTCAATGTTGCGGTGTTCAAGTGACCTCCTTCAGGGCATGGGGGTTGCCTCCGGAGGTCGGCGGTGCCGCGTCACAACGGTGTTAGGTATCGCCGTCGTCGTGGTGCTGCCTCCGGAGGGTCGATAACTCGACCAAACCATGCCGGCTGATGCGGTGCGGGTTATCCGCAACCGTACTATATACATAATCAGACCGGCGGTGTCTTCAGTCAAGCAACATGGGGCAATTCCAGAAGTTCCATTCGGCCAAAGCGCTATGAGGCGTCGGCGTAATCCGCACGATCCGAACGACCCAAGCACACATATACGCATCCGCAGAAAAGCCACGCGATTGGGACTTGGCAATCAGACACCGCTTTGTAGCCACGGGTTCGTATTTTGTTTATAAACGCGCTGCCGCACGCTCGGCCATCAATCTCGGGCGCGCTTTCCATACAAAATACCCATTCATCCTCACCCAATACCCGCCGCACCACAATGAACCGCCGCGTTCTCGTTGCTCCTGCTCCGCTTCGCTCAATCGAACACGTCTTCTCGCCCATTCTCACCGGGGCGGGATACACCGTTGAATACCCGCCGCGCGACGACTACGCGCAGACGGAAGTGCAGATGAGCGAGGCGGAATTGCTCGCGCAACTTCCCGGTTGCCTCGCTTCACTCGCCGGCAGCGAACCGTATACGCGGGCCGTGATCGAGAAAGCCGCCAAGGCGGGCTTGAAGGTGATCGCTCGGGCGGGCGTAGGTTACGATGCGGTTGATCTGGCCGCCGCCACCGAGCACGGCGTCGCGGTTTGCTTTGCGCCGGGCACCAATCAAGAAGCGGTCGCCGAGCATGCGTTCATGCTGCTTTTGGCGCTGATTCGCAATCTTCGCGAGCAAGATACCTTGATCCGCAACGGCGTATGGCCGCGGCGTGCGGTGGGGTTTGTGCGCGGAACGACACTGGGAATTGTTGGCCTTGGCCGAATCGGCAAGGCTATGGTTACAAGGGCGGCGGCGTTCGGCTTTGAAGTTCTCGCAACGGAAATCGCACCCGATGTTGGTTTCTGCGAAGCCAACCGCGTGACGCTGGTGCCGCTAGAAGAGTTGCTCAAGCGATCGGATGTGGTTACGCTACATGTGCCAAAGACTCCGCAGACAAAGTATTTGATTCGCAAGGATACGATTGAACTGATGAAGCCCACCGCGTTCGTGCTCAACACGAGCCGTGGTGGTGTTGTGCATGAGGGCGACCTCTACGATGCCCTGAAAGCCGGGCGACTCGCCGGTGCGGGGTTAGATGTGTTCGAGGCCGAACCACCTGGGTCCAATCCGCTGTTCACACTCGATAACGTGCTGCTTACGGCACACACGGCGGGAGTGGATCGGCGATCTCGCGAAGATATGGCCCGGCTCCCGGCCCATGCGATTGTGAAACTCCTTGCCGGGGAATGGCCAGCCGAATGGGTGGTTAATCCCGCGGTTAAAGATAAATTCTTCGCACGCTAGCTAACCGGCAATATGCAATGCGAAGCGGAGCATGTGCGCGATGTCCGATGATGTAATCGTGACGGAACGAGTGGTGGTTCAATACCGCGGCAAGCCAGCGCTCGATGGGCTAGACTTGCGAGTGCCACGCGGCGCTGTCTTTGCCTTTCTTGGTGATAACGGCGCGGGCAAAACCACCACAATGAAGATCCTGACCGGCCTGGCTCCGCCGGACATGGGGCGGGCCACGATCCTCGGCCTGGATTGTTGGGCACGAGCCACGGAACTGCGCCACCGCGTTGGCTACGTTCCCGAGCGGCCCCGCTTCTACGACTGGATGACCGTTGGCGAAATCGGCTGGTTTAGCTCATCGTTCCACCGCACGGGGTTTCTTCCCCGCTTCCACGAATGGGCCGATCGCCTGGGGCTGGATGAAAGCAAGAAGCTGCGCGATCTCTCCAAGGGCGGCTACGCGCGCGTGGGCCTGGCGTTGGCGTTGGCACCCGATCCCGAAGTGTTATTGCTGGACGAGCCCACATCGGGCCTCGATCTACTCACACGCCGCGAGTTCCTTTCAAGCCTCGTCGAACTGGCCGCTTCGGGCCGCACCATTCTGATTTCGAGCCATTCGATTGCGGAACTGGAAAGAGCCTGCACGCATGTGGGCTTGCTGCGCGACGGGAAGATGATTCTATCGGCACCGCTCGAAGAACTTCGCCGCAAAGTTCGCCGGTTCAGCTTGCGATTCAGCGAACACGCACCCGATCCGAACGGCCTGGGAACACTCCTGGAACGCAACGGCACCGGGCACTTCTGGCAAGTGCTGGTTCAAGATCCCATTCCCGAAGCCGTTGCCTTGCTCCGCACTGTGCCGGGTGTGAGTGATTTTGAAGATGCGGCGGTGTCGCTGGAAGAAGTGTATGCGGCGTTGATGGCAAAGAACGGGAACAGCAACGGAAACGGAACTGGCAGCCATATCCCGTTGGTGCGCCGGATCGAGCAGCGATAATCATTTGTTTGGCTGTGCTGTGCCCGTCACGTCAGTGACACCGTGCAACTGACGTTTCCTTTCCCGTTCTGGGGATTGCACATTGAGAGCCGAGGAAACACTTCACACACGTGGAACCGGAAAGCGGGAACAAGTCGCCATGATTCGCGCTGTTGTCTGGAAAGAACTCCGGGAGCAAGGGCTGATCGGTGCGACTCTGGTCGTGCTCGGTTCCGGAGTGTTGGTCCTCGCCGCATCGCTGGCCGAACCTCCCACGCCTGGTGCGCCGGCGGCCGATGTGATTCACAGCCTGGGCCTTGGCTTGCTCGCCACACTCATGCTGGCCGTGACGGCGGGTATGGTGTGCGGCGGTGCGGTGTTCGCGGCCGAGCGTGAAGCCGGGACCATTTTTTTCCTCGATGCGTTGCCGGTGTCGCGCTGGCGGCTTTGGTGGGCCAAGCTCCTGGCGGGCGTCGGGTTGGCCGCGGTTCAGATTGCGTTGCTCGTGGGCGTCGGCGCGGTGCTCGGAATCGTGCCCAGTACCAGTTGGGCCAGAGCAGTGTCCGTGTTTGCGCTTCTCTCGTTCGTCTGGGGCATGTTTGGCTCCACGCTCTCACGCACCACGCTTGGGTCGATCGGTATTGCCATACCCGCTTCCGTGGTTGCCGCCATCGTTGTGCTCTTGCCCATCATGTTTTTCTCACGCTATCCCGGAGCGCAATCAATCCGATCTTCCGAAGCAATCTTGTTCCTGGTGTGCATGTTCATCATTCCCCTGGCGCTCTCCGCGTGGGCCTTCACATCGCCAGACCGGCTCCGGTCGGCGGAAGACCGGTCGGCCGTGGAATCCGAGGGAGGGCGTAAAGCGAGCCGCCCCTGGCTGGGTGGGCGTGCGCTGTTGTGGCTGGCGTTGCGACAGGTCCGGTTGCCCGCGTTGGTGCTGGCGGGCTTCGCGCTGTTGTTTGGATTAATGCTCATCGCCCCCGGATCGACACCCGTGGTAACGTGGCCCGCACTGGCATTGGCCGCGGGTGTGCTTACCGGCGTCACCGCATTCTCGGATGAACAGATTCGCGGCGTCTCCCGCTTCTGGGGCGAGCAACGCTTGCCGCTGGGGCGGGCGTGGTTCGTCAAGATCGGGATTCATTTCTTGCTTTGTCTCGGCTTACTGATGCTGTTAATGTCTCCGCTCATCGTTCATGCCATGATCACGGACCGCAGTGCGTTTCGCGGCAACTCCGCGTTGGCCGTTGTGTTCCGCTCCAATCTTTTCAGCCAGTTAAGCTACAACGGCTGGAAGTATCTCCTTGTTCCCGCCGTGTACGGATTTGCCGCGGGCCATCTGTGCGGGTTGGTGTTTCGCAAACTGGTTGTGGCCTGTGGTATGGCTGGGTTGGTGGGCGGGATGGGTGCGGCGATGTGGGGGCCTTCACTTCTTTCGGGCGGCGTGAAGCAATGGCAACTCTGGCTTCCGCCCAATACTGTTCGGCACGGTATTTGTGCTTGGTGCGAAGTGGTCGTGCTTCCGTCTCGGCTCCTGTCGGCGTGTGGCGTTGGCCTCGTGAAGGTCATGAACCCCGACGACATCGGGTGAGTGGCGTTCGTCACCGCGC